>DATFGT010000071.1:0-55601 GCA_035249175.1 Rhodanobacteraceae bacterium | reverse complement strand
GCCTGGCATTACACGATTCCGGGTGATTTCGGCGGACGCACCGACTGGTTCCACACGAAGAACGGCGACATCTTCGAAATCGCGCAGTGGTATCCGCGCATGTGCGTGTACGACGACCTGCGCGGCTGGGATACCGCGCCGTATCTCAACAGCGAGTTCTATCTCGAATACGGCGATTTCGATTACTCGATCACCGTGCCGTCGAACATGCTGATTGTCGGGTCCGGGGAACTGGTGAACCCCGAGGATGTCCTCACCAAGACCGAATTGCAGCGGTACGAACAAGCGCGCCACTCCGACAAGACGGTGGTAATCCGATCCGCCGGCGAGGTGACCGATCCCACCAGCCGTCCGAAACAAGGCGGCACCCTGACCTGGCGCTTCAAGATGCAGAACACTCGCGACGTCGCGTTCGGCGCTTCGGCCGCGTACGTGTGGGATGCGGCGCGCATCGACTTGCCAAGCGGCAAGCACGCGATGGCGCAATCGGCCTATCCGATTGAAAGCATCGGCAAGGACGGCTGGCAGAACTCCACGCAGCACGTGAAATACACCGTGGAATTTTTCTCGAAGTACACCGGCTTCGACTACCCGTGGCCGAACGCGATCGCCGAAGCGGGCGTGGCGGGCGGCATGGAGTATCCGGGCATCGTGTTCGACTGGTGGAAGGCGAAGGGCTACGGCTTGTTCATGCTGGCCGTGCACGAGGTCGGCCATTCATGGTTCCCGATGATCGTTGGGAGCGACGAACGCCGCAACGCGTGGATGGATGAAGGCATGAACACCTTCGTCGACGTGATCGCACACGACAACTGGGGCAAGGCGCACGGTGGCGAATTCGCACCGAAAAAGGACAGCGAATACGCGCCGCTGAGCGGCGATCCTGCCAAGGACATCGTCAAGCAGGTGTTCGATGCGCCGGATGCGCCGCCGATCCTGACGCGCGCGGATGCGATTCGCGAAAAGTTCCGTCACCCGATCACGTACTTCAAGGCGGCGTACGGGCTGACATTGTTGCGCGAACAGATCCTGGGCCCCGAACGCTTCGACGCCGCGTTCAAACAGTACGTCCGCGACTGGGCATTCAAGCATCCCTCGCCGTCCGATTTCTTCCGCACCATGGACAGCGCCGCGGGCGAAGACCTGTCGTGGTTCTGGCGCGGCTGGTTCCAGCACAACTGGAAGCTCGACCTTGCCGTGACCGGCGTGAAATACGTCGACCACGATCCGGCCAAGGGCGCGCGGGTGACGGTGGCGAATCTCGACAGGTTCGCGATGCCGTCGACACTGCGCGTAACGTTCGACGATGGCAGCACGACGGACGTGCGCGTACCGGTCGCGACGTGGATGCAGCACACGCAGTTCGACGTGCCGGTGGTGGGAAAGAGGCGCATCAAGAGCGCCGTAATCGATCCCGATGGCGTATTGCCCGACGTGGATCGCGCCAACAACACGTTTGCCGCCGGCGCTGCGCAGACGCGATGAACTTCGCACGGCCGGTGCTGACGCTCGTCAGGCCGGCCGTGCCACAATGCGGCGGCCTTGATCTCGTGCAGGGGACGAAGATGCGTGCACGCTGGTTGCTCCCGCTGTTGTTGATTTCCGCAACGCCTTTGGCGCTCGCCGCACCTCCGGCATCCGCGCCGGCAAATCTGCAAGGCTTGGAGGGGTACATCCAGCAAGTGATGCACGACTGGCATGTGCCCGGTCTCTCGATTGTTGTCGTGAAGGACGACAATGTCGTGCTGGCACGCGGTTACGGCGTGCGCGAACTCGGCAAGCCCGGCAAGATCGATGCAGACACGCTGTTCGACATCGGGTCCAATTCCAAGGCGTTCACGGTCGCGGCGCTGGGCACGCTGGTTTCCGCCGGCAAGCTCGAATGGAACACACCCGTCACCGACGAACTGAAGGATTTCAAGCTGGAAAGTCCGTATGTCACGCAGAACGTCACGCTGCGCGACCTGCTGGCGCATCGGACGGGCTACTGCGATCCGGGCTCCGCGTGGTACACCAGCGACGCCTCCGACATTGTGCGACGCATGCGATTCCAGAAACCCGAATACGGTTTCCGCACCACCTTCTGCTACAACAACGTCCAGTACCTCGCCGCCAGCCGCTTCATCCCGGCCATCACCGGCCAGAGCTGGAACGACTACGTCGCTGCGCATCTGTTTCGACCGCTCGGCATGGCGCGCACCGTCAGCACCGAAGCCGGCGTGGCATCGGCCAGCAACGTCGCCGCTCCGCACGGACTGATCGACGACAAGCCCGCAGTGATCCACCACTACTGGCCGCACAACATGGATGTATTCGCGGCGGTCGGCGGCATCTGGTCCAGTGCCAACGACATGGGTCGCTGGGTACAGATGCTGCTGGCCGACGGCAAACACGATGGCAAGGCGGTGCTGGATCCGAAAGTCGTCGACGCCATGATGACGCCGCACATGCTAATCCGATCGGGCACCGGCGTCGGCGGCGAAATCCGTGCGTGGATGCCGGATGGCACGTTCTACACCTACGGCATGGGCCTGTTCGTGCAGGACGATCGCGGTCACAAGATCGTGTGGCATGCGGGCGACATCGACGGCATGGCCTCGGCCGTCGTGCTGGTGCCCGATGCGCAACTCGGCATCGCGGTGATGGAAAACATGGACCACGCCGACGCGCGTTTCGCAATCGTCGCGCGCGTGCTGCAGGCGATGCTCGATCTGCCGCAGCACGATCTCGAACCCGCTTTGCTCGCCGCCGCGCGCAAGAACGAAGCCGAAGACGCGGCGATGGACAAGAAGCTCGCCGCGACCCGCGTGCCCGGAAGCAAATCACCGCTGTCGCTTGCCGACTACGCCGGAACCTACGCCGACAACCTGGGCGGCACGGCACACGTCGCGATGGAACACGGCCGTCTCGTGCTGCGCCTCGGCAACCCCGACTTCACGGGCGACCTCGCGCCGTGGCACGACAACACGTTCCGCGTGACGTGGCGTTACAAATTCTACGGGAGTGATTACGCCACCTTCGACGTAAACGCGCTGCGTGTACCCGTGCGCTTGACGCTCGCGGGAATGTCGTTGCATTTCGAAAGGACCAAGCCGTCCGCGCATGAAGGCTCGAAGTGATCCGACCCGCTCGCCTCACCACCGCGCCGATGCCATGAATGCGCCGCGGCGCCGATCGGCTCCAAGTGTTCCGATGTGGTCGTGATTGGCGGCAGCGTGCCGACCGGAATTGCGCAGCGGAGGGATGACGTCGCAGGAAAGGTCTAAACTAGCCCGCCGCGTTTGCCAGGAATCGTGAAGATGCCGAGGACATACATCGCCTTCGCCCTGCTCGCACTCGGCTTGTCCGCCACGCCCGCAAGCGCCGCGGATACGCAAGCGTATTTCAACTTGCACGACCTGGGCCACGGCGTGTGGGCGGCCATTTCGCCACCGAAGAGCAAGGCGGGCGCGAACGCCGGGTTCGTGATCGGCCCGGATGGCGTGCTGGTAATCGACACGTTCGAGGACCCGGCCGCGGCCAAGGCCATGCTCGCGGCAATTCGCACGAAGACGCGCGCACCCATCCGGTACGTGATCGATACCCACTATCACCTCGACCATACCGCCGGCAACGACGTCTTCGCTGCGGCGGGTGCAACGGTGATGGCGCAAGGGAACGTGCGCACGTGGGAGCGCAGTCAGAACCTCAAATTCTTCGGCGCACATCCGACCGCGAAACAAAAGCGGATGGTCGGGGCGCTGGGCCTCCCACCGCTGACGTACGAGGACGGCGTCACGATCTGGCTGGGCAACCGCAAGATCCTCGTGCGAACGCTCGAAGGCCACACCGGCGGCGATTCGACCGTAATCGTTCCCGATGCCGGGGTCGTTTTCACCGGTGACCTGTTCTGGAACCACACGCTGCCCAACCTGATCGACGCCAACACCCGCGAACAGATCGCCAGCAACGATACGTATCTGCACGACTACCCCAATGCGATCTTCGTGCCCGGCCACGGCGACCTCGGCAGGGCCGCTGACGTGCGCGAGTTTCGCGATTACCTCGCCACATTGCGGCAGGCGGTGGCCGGCGCGCGCACGGCCGGCAAATCGGGGAATGCATTGGTGGACGACGTGTTGCCGAACCTGGAACAGAAGTACGGCAGCTGGAATTGGTTCAAGTATTTCGCACGCCACAACATCGAACAGACGGCGGCGGAACTGGAAGGCACCAAACGTGTCCCCGTGCCGGGAGTACCGTGATGGCGGCGTCGAAAGACTTTCCCTCGCTGGACGACATCCGCGCCGCGCGCGAGCGGCTGGGCGATCGGGTGCGCGAAACGCCGGTGTGGCAATGGCGCGGCGATGCGATCGAACGCGCCGCCGGCGCCGGCACCCAGGCGTTCCTGAAACTGGAATTGTTCCAGCACACCGGAACTTTCAAGGCGCGCGGCGCGCTGCTCAACGCGATGGCGCTGCCGGAGGACGCGCGCGGTGTCACCGCGGTCAGTGCCGGCAATCACGCGATCGCGGTCGCATTCGCGGCGCGCGTGGTCGGCACCACCGCGAAGGTGGTCATGCCCAAAACCGCCAATCCTGCGCGGATCGCGCTGTGCCGCGAATACGGCGCAGAGGTCGTGTTGACCGACGACGTGTTCACTGCCTTCACCGAAGTCAAACGCATCGAAACCGAGGAGGGCCGCACCTTCATCCATCCGTTCGAGGGCGAACTGACCGTGCTCGGCACCGCCACCGTCGGCTATGAACTTTGCAACCAGATCGAAGATCTCGACGCTGTGATCGTCCCGGTCGGCGGCGGCGGCCTGATCGCAGGCATCGCCTGCGCGGTGAAGCAGATGCAGCCATACTGCGAAGTCTACGGCGTAGAACCCGAAGGCGCCGACAGTATGTCGCGCAGTTTCGCAGCTGGCTCACCGCAGAAGCTCGAACGCATCAATACCATCGCCGACAGCCTCGCCGCGCCCTACGCCCTGCCCCGCAGTTTCGGCATCGCGCGCCAGTTCGTGGACGAAATCGTGACCATTCCCGACGAGGCCATGCAGCGCGCAATGGGCCTGCTGTTCGCCGACATGAAGCTTGCGGTGGAACCCGCCGGCGCCGCGGCAACCGCCGCACTGTGCGGCCCACTGCGCGAACGTCTCGACGGCAAACGGGTGGGCCTGATCGTGTGCGGCACCAATATCGACCTTGCCACGTTCGTACGATTGGCAGACACCATAGAAGCATGACAAGCAGCCATTGGGCGCGCCCCCATGGCGCCACCGCCATCTGGGTTCAGCAAATATCGCTGCACGCAGCCTGCCCGCGACAGTCCACTCACGCGCGCACTCGGCGCAATCGCGCTGGTCGGCATTGCGTTTATCACGGTGTCCTGCCTGTTGGTGCAGTTCCTGCGCACCGATCTCAACTGGATCACTACGTCGATGAGCATCTACGTGACGGGGCCGTACGACCCGTGGGTGCGGGCGAGCTTCTACGCGCCCGCGCCGGGGATCGCCGCTCTCGGTATCGGCTGGTATCGCGTGCTGGATCGCCACGCGCACAGCGTGTTTCCGCTGATCCTGTTCATCATCGGCGCGATCGCGCCGTGCATCCTCGCATCGTTCGTCGCCGACGCGATGCGTTGGCCGATGACGTTGCACGGCCGCCACCCACCAATGGGCGGCGTTCGGCACGTTCCTGTGCGTGACCACCGCCGCGTTGCTCCAATCGCTGCGCCTGCGCTTCGATCCATGCTGGCGCGAGGAGTGCATCGAAGCCACCATGATCGCGTCGGTGTGCGTGGTCTGTTTCTGAATTTATGCGCTGTCGCCGATTCCGCGCGCCTGGGCGAAAAGGCCGTGGTCGCGCTGGTGCTTGCGTGGCTGTGGCGGGCGGCGTGGTGGCTGCTGCGCGGATCTGCGCGATAAACACGCGCGAAGCGCCCTCCTGGACGGAAGGCGCTTGCGTGCGATGGTGAGCGACAGACCTTAGCCGATACGCCGCCGCAATCCTGCGAACAGGCCGACCATGAGTGTTCCCAAGCCGAACATCCCAAGCGCCCCAGGCTCTGGCACATGGGGTGGCGTTCCCACGTAGATGTTGGCCAGAACGCCCGTCAGGCTGCCCGTGTGGACATCATAGAGCGGGTTCTCGGACCAACCGTCGGGGTCTATCCCTTCCCAGCCAACGAAACCTCCCGAGGCATTGGTCGTGGGAGAGAAGACCGAAAAGATCGGCTGCCCGTTCCACATGGCAGTGAATGTCACGCTGAAGTTGCCGACCTGGGCACACAGGCCCGCATCGATCGCACCGGGAAATGGGCACGGCGCCTGGAATCCCCACTCGTCGTCATAATCGTAAGCAAACAAATCTCCCGGCCCCCCGCCGGTACTCCACACCACATTGGTATCAGTGTTTGCAGCCATGTCAGGGAGGCTGACGGTCTGGCTGACGCCGTTGTTCAGCGTTCCCGTTCCATAGCCCTTCAATACCATCTGCGCGTTGGTGAAATCGAACCCCGTGGTGTTGTGAAATTGGAGGCAAGGCGTATCGTATGCGCAAGCGTCATACGCCCCGCTGATCGTTGCAACCAGGATGGGATTCGCCTGGGCAAGCCGCGGCCCTGCAACCATGGCAAGCGCGGCAAGCGCCAAGCTGATGAATCCAGAGGACTTGTTCATGCAGTTACCTCTCGATAACGATGGCGTGGTGAGATCCGACGTCAACGACCCATGAGGCACCCCTGCGACCGCACAGCCGCCGACGCCGAACCTGTGCATATCACATGCCATTTTGCAACCGCATGATTTTGGTTTGATTGTAAGTCTTGCCTTGTTTGGTGGTGCTGAAAAACGTA
Source organism: Rhodanobacteraceae bacterium (assembly GCA_035249175.1). GTDB lineage: Bacteria > Pseudomonadota > Gammaproteobacteria > Xanthomonadales > Rhodanobacteraceae > 66-474. The sequence continues at coordinate 48,761 of DATFGT010000071.1, read as the reverse complement.
AATACCTTCGACGTCGAAATGATTTTGAAAATACGTGTTTTGCCCTGCAACCCTTGCCACGTCTGGAGCTTGGAGGAAAACGACCAGTTGTAAATTCGGCTGACGTGTTGCTGAGTCCAGCGAACCCTCGGTACGGCAATATCGAACGCTTATACGTCTCGTCTGGGTTACGAGAAAACGGGCCACGAATCCTGATCGATTTCCATGCTGGCGCTTTCGTGCGAATCCCGCGCCGCGGTGGACAAGTTCAGCGTCGCCGGTGCGGCCGGCGGCACTGGCGTCACCTCTTCCAGGCCGGTTGCCTCTTGGCGAACCACGGCACGCCGCGATAGCTGTCCGCCACGACCCATACGCCGGCCGCGATCAGGAGTGAAATGATGAAAGCGGTGGTGGCGGTGCGGCCGGTGTAAAGGTCAGGACCCCAATAGACGATCGCGATCAAGGCCAGCATCGCGGCTTCCAGCGTCGCCGCAAGTCGCGGCCAGACGCCGGACAGCAACGCCAGTGCAGTCGCGATGCTGCAAACCCCGGTGAAGCACGCCCACGCCATTGGACCGGGCAACACCTGCAACCACGGTTGCATCACCTTGTCGCCGGCTTTCACCGCGTCCACGATGACTTCCACCCCGATCATGGGAAGTGCGACGATCAGCAGCCAGCGCGAGGTGCGCACGCCGGAATTTCCTGCGTGCCTCGCGAACAAATACCACGCACCGGCGGTAATGATCGCGGTCTCACCGGCACTTCCCCAGGCTCCGGCATCCAACGGCGCGTGGATCACGTTCGGGATTTCCAGCAGCACGAGCCAGAGCACCATGTAGGGGAACAACAAGCGGCAGGTCCATGCCGTCGTGCGTTGCCACAGCAGGCCGATGCCGAACCCCAGTTCGATCACCGCACAGATGTAAGCAAGGATGGTTCGGCCCGGCACATGCGCCGGAACATGCTGCCACACCAATGCGAAATCGCCGTTGACGAGCCCCGTAATTCCGAGGGCGATCATCGCAGCGGCAAACAACACACGACTCGGCTGCAGCATCGTCTTCATGGCTCGCCCCGCGGTGGCGACTTAGTGATCCGTGGCGGAACGAGCCAGAATTCCGGAACGGCTTCCGACTTCGCGGATTCGCGAACTGGCAACAACCCAACCCGCGCCACGATACGACTCGGCCACCACCCACGCTGCGGCGGTCAGCACCCAGGAAACGGTGAACTCGCCCCACTGTGAAGCCGTGATGGTGCCGGACAGCATCAGCGGTGGCCACACCAGGAACGTGAACAGGCCCATCTGCAACGCGGACAGTATCGCTGCCGGTTTCGCAAGGATTCCCGTGATCATGGCCACGCCTGCCGCGAGGTAGGCACCACCGGTGAAGTACGCCCAACCTGTGTGCCAGGGCAACCATGCCGGCACCAACGGCGCAGTCAGGTTGACATAGAAGAAATGCGACAGGCCGAACGCGATCATCGCCAGTGCGTAGAGCACTCGTGCAGCGCGCAGCCCCGTTTCGCGGCTGAAAAATCCGAGATACTGCCGGTCCCAATGCGCCGCCAGCCAGACGTACAACACCCACGCGCCCGCCACGATCACCGCGTTCTCGCCGTTGCTCTGGTAGGCACCTTCGGTGGTCGGTGCAAGGAAGATGAAGCGCAGCTTGAACACCAGCATCCAGAGCAGCAGGTAGAAAAACAGCATGCGCGCCGCCGACTCGGCCGTGCGACGCCATAGCAGACCCGCGCCGCCGACCAGCGAAATCGCGGCGCAGAGCCAGATCAGCACTTCGTGCGCGGGAAACGTCTTGGGCACCGGCTGCCAGATCTGGACGAAGTCGCCCTGAACCCAACCGAGGATGCCGACGCCGACCATGGTCAGCGCAAAGACCACCTGTCCCACGCTCACGATACGCATCGGTCACTTCTCCGTTCGCGGCGCGCCGAGCGTAGTCGCGCGCCCCGCCACGAACAATAGGCTTGAAAGTTCAGCCGCACCGCAATGCGCGTAGCGACAACCATGTTTCTCCGCCCCGCTGCAACGCGTACGCGCCGCGCCGGGAAGCCAGTTTCACCCGCTATGCTGAAACAAGCCCAGACCCGCGCCGGAGCTGCCGGCAGCGCGGCGCCCAAATCTCAAGGTGACGAATGACCCGCCCATCCGGAAAGACATGGCTTTTCGCGCTGCTGTCGCCGCTGGCATTATTTCTCTGCGGCTTCACCACGACCACCACCGACCCGAACAAGGCGGAAGTGGTGACGACCGACGTCGCGCATTTCTGGGAGGCGTTCGACGATGCGGCGAAGGTGTCGTCGACTCAGCACATCGAAATCTATCGCAAGGAATATTTCGATCGCGCGAGCCGGGGACTGAAGGACTTCGACAAGCAGCGGCACGTGACGCCGGAATCACTGACCGCGCACGTGGAGCAGCACCGGTCCGAGTACGCGAAACTGCGCCCGTACATCAATGAAGTGGTGGACCAGAAGCCGGTGATCCAGTCGGCATTCCACAAACTCGCGGCGCTTTATCCCGGCATCAAGCTGCCCATGCACGTGTATTTCGTGGTGGGCCAGCAGCACGGCGCTGGCATGAATTCGCCCAACGGCATCATCCTCGCGGCGGACGTGTTCGCCACGCCGCCCGGCACGCCTTACGACTACACCAAGGTCACGCCCGCCTACGTGCCCTTCTCCGCGGTGCACGAAACCATCCATTTCAACCAGGCTTACGAAACGAATGACAAGAGCACGCTATTGCAACAGGCGATCAACGAAGGCACGGCGGATTTCATCGCCTCGCTGGTGTTGCAACAGCCGGACGTGCGCCAGATGACCGATCGCTGGAAGTACGGCTGCCCGCGCGAACAGGCGCTGTATGCGCGATTCGCGAAGGAAAAGGATCGCGTCGAGACTTCGCCCTGGCTGTTCGACCACCATCCCGCCCCCGGCTGGCCGCCGGACATGGGCTACTGGCTCGGCTACCGCATCGCGCAGACGTACTACGACCACGCCGCCGACAAGCACCAAGCGCTCACCGCGCTTCTACAAGTGACGGATTTCCACAACCTGCTCGCGGCGAGCGGCTATCCCGCCAAAGCACCGAATTGCGTGCCGGAGAAGCCGGTGCGTTGACTTGCTGCAGGGTGCAGGGTGCGCGAGGATCGCGACGGTATCGTTCCGGCTTAATGGTGACCAGAGTGGAAGAGAATCAAAAAGCCAAATCGTCCGCTCGTTTGCGCGCCGACAGAAGCAAACCTTTCAGGTGCGGGAACCTTATCGCTGTCATCGAAGACCCGCGCGACATCCGCAATTTCGGTACCGTGATCAGGAACGTAAACGCCCTCGGCGGCGAGAAGCACTCGTAAGCTTGAAGTAACGCAGCGAATCCCGGCGTCAGCAAATACGCGAGGCGGGTTGCCGCCCGCCCCGCGGGTGCTTGTAGATCACCATCCCATCCGCGCTCGAGTCGACCATGCCGTTCCTGCGCACAACAATCTTCACTGCAGTGGCGCTGGTCGCATTCGCTGGCAATTCGCTGTTGTGCCGCGCGGCGCTGGCGCACACGCGCATCGATGCGGCGAGTTTCACGACGATGCGGCTCCTTTCGGGCGCGCTCGTCCTGTGGTGCCTGGTGTGGTTGCGTGGCGGTGCGCGGATGGGCGGCGGCAATTGGCTGTCGGCGCTGGCACTTTTCGCTTACGCCGCCGGATTTTCCTTCTCCTACTTGCACCTGACCGCGGCCGTGGGCGCGCTGCTGCTGTTCGGCGCGGTGCAAACCACCATGATCGGGCACGGCATCTGGTCAGGCGAGCGCATGGGCTGGCTGCAGATCATCGGGCTTGTACTCGCGTGTGGCGGACTTCTCGTTCTGTTGTTGCCCGGATTGTCCACACCGCCACTGACGGGCGCGCTGTTGATGCTGGGCGCGGGTATCGCGTGGGGCATTTACTCGCTGCGCGGCAAACACGGAGGCGATCCGCTGAAAGTCACCGCCGGAAACTTCCTGCGCGCCGCGCCGATGGCGCTGATCCTCAGTCTGTCGTTGTCGCGCAACGCGTCGCTGGACCCGGCAGGCGTCGGCTATGCGTGCCTGTCGGGCGCATTGGCTTCGGGCATGGGCTACGCCATCTGGTACACGGCGTTGCCTTTCCTGAAATCCACCACCGCCGCCACCGTGCAACTGAGCGTCCCGATCCTCGCGGCGGCGGGCGGCGTCTTCTTCCTCGGCGAACCGTTGACGTTTCGTCTGCTCTTGGCGTCGGTCGCGATCCTCGGCGGCATCGCGTTGGTGATCCTGATGGGCGAACGAAAAGAGACACGCGGCCCTGCACCGAAGGCAGACCTTCGTACCGAACCGCGACACTGACTCGAATCGTGCTGCTTCTCTTCAGCTCCGACGGATTGGAGTGAACGCTTCAGCACGTAGGTCGGGAGAAGCGGTAGCGAATCCCGACTTTGCGGTCCACACGGCGGGTTGTCACCCGCCCTACGGTTGTTTGGCGGCCATTTCACCCGTTGTTGTGCGTGCCGCGAATCCCATCAAGTTGCCGCGCGCGCGCTTTCCGATGCGTACGCATACTTCACCATCTGCCGGATCATCTTGTCCGCCGTGTCTGCGTAATCGGATTCGTACTTTTCCAGCAGCTTTTTCTTCGACGTTTTCTTGTCCTTGGCCTGCTTGTCCCACAGCACGGAGAGCGTCGCGTACGGCGGGATCAGCAGCCCAATAGCATTGAAGAAGTTGCTGATGTTGCCGATGACGTGCTCCGCGCCGTCGGAGTCGCCGGTGATGACGACCCCTCCCGCCTTGCCTTCGAAGGGCGATGGCTTGCCCGCGAGGATGTCATCGTGGATTTCATCCAGCCGTTCGATCACCCCCTGGATTTCCGAGGACTGACCGCCCCACCAGACCGGCGTCGCGAAGATCACGATGTCGGAGCCGAGCACCTTTTCCAGGATGCCGGGCCACGCGTCGCCCTTGCCCATGTCGCTGCAGGTTCCGGGCAGAACATCATGATCGACCAGCTTGATGATCTCGCAGCGGATGTCTTCGCGCTTCATCCGGCGCGCCAGGAATTCGCACAATGTCTGCGTGTTGGACAGGCCTGAGCGCTTGAGCGTGCCGAGCAGTATGGTCGCTTTCATCGCTGTTCTCCTTTTGCATGGTGCTCCTTGTTGCACTGTTCTACACAGCGCTGCGTGATCGGCACGTAAAGTGCGTCGCTCGCGCCGCTGGCGTCAGCGGTCAAGCCGCCTTGCGTTCGAATCCGAACAGCGCCGCCAACGGATGCGGATTCCCGCGCACGGCATCGGTGAGGATGTGCGCGCCGATCGCGCTGTAGGTGATGCCGTTGCCGCCGTAGGCCATGGCGAACAGCACGCGCGGATCCTGTTTCGGATGTGCGCCGAACCACGGCAGTCCGTCGGCCGTTTCGGCGAAGGTTCCCGCCCAGGCAAAACCGACATCCGGCTTCGCGTCCGGCATCAGCTCTTGCAGGCGACCAAGCAACTTCTCCACCTTGCGCGGGATGCGCCAGTCGCGGCGTGTGGGAATGTCGATCCTGTCGTCCTCGCCGCCGACGATCAGCCGACCATCATCGGTGCCGCGCCAGTACAGGTACGGACGCGCGGTTTCCCAGCCGATGCAGCGCGCGAATTCCCGCGGCAGTTGCAGCGGCTCGCTGACGAAGGCGTAGCTGCTGCGGTTCTTCGCCACCCGCCGCGGCAGCAGCGGCTGGCCTTCGTAACCGGCGGCCACCACCAGCCATTGCGCGCGCACGCGGGCGCCGGTCGCCACGCGGATCTGCAGCGCACCCGCATCCGGTTTCCACTCCGTCATTTCGCAGCGGTCGAAGACGCGCAGGCCTTGCGCGCACGACTTCTCGAAAAGCCGGTGGGCAAAACGGTAGGGATCCACTTGCGCAGCCGGCCGCGACAGGATCGCCGCGGGCGCGACCAGCCCGAATCGTTCGTGCAGTGCGGATTCCTCCAACCACTCCACGCGGAAACCGGCATCGCACCGCGCCTCGAATTCGGGCCGCAGCCGCCGCGCGTCGCGGCGCGAACTCGCCAGATACAGGCTTGGCGCCTCGCGCCAACCGACATCGCCGACTTCATCGGCAATCGCGTGCAGCTCCGAAACGGCGCCCTCGCAAGCCTTGTAGGTTGCGACCGCATTTTCCCCGTCAACGAGCTTCGAAAGTTGCAACAGCTCGGTATCGATTTCGTATTGCAGCAGCGCGGTGCTGGCCGCGGTGCTGCCCCAACCGACATTGCGACGGTCCATCACGACGGTGTCCAGCCCGGCGCCGACCAGCGCGCGTGCAATCAATGCGCCGGTAATGCCCGCGCCCACCACCACGACTTCGCATTCGATGTCGCCGGACAGCGGCGGGTAGTCGCGCAGCAATCCATTGCGCACCGTCCACCATGGATAACCGCCCTTCACGTCCATGTGGCCGAGTTTATGGCCGCGTGCCGATTTCCCCGATGAACAGGAATCGCGTGGACATGCGCGGATTCAAGGTTGCTTGTAGATCACCCCGCCCTTCATCACGAACGGCACGTGTTCGATCGCGCCGATGTCCTTGGTCGGGTCGCCCTGCACCGCAATAATGTCGGCGTCGAGTCCGGGGCGTAGCTGGCCGAACTTGTCCTGCTGACGCAAGATCTTCGCGTCCACCGCGGTCGCGGCGAGAAGTGCCTGCGCGGGCCGCATGCCGTCCTTCACCATCAGTTCCACTTCCTTGTAGTTGGTGCCGTGCTTGAATACGCCGACGTCGCTGCCGTCACCGATGGTGACGCCGGCCTGCATGGCCAGCTTGAACGCGTTCTGCGAGGCCCGCATTTCGTCGTTCGGCGGATCACCCGGCTTCCAGTGGTCGAAATACTCGGCATACGCAACCACCGCTTCCAGCGTCGGCAGGTAGGCGACGTTGTGTTGCTTCATCATCTCGAACACTTCCTTCGTGCCGTAGAATCCGTGCTCGATGGTATCCACGCCAGCGAGGATCGAGCGGCGCATGCCTTCCGGCGTGGTCGAGTGCACCGACACCGGCAGTCCCAGCGAATGCGCGGCTTCCACCCCGGCGTTCAACTCCGCCTGGGTGAAGGTCGGCACCGACCCCTGCGACTTGCCGCAGTGGTAGTCGGCGTAGATCTTGATCCAGTCCGCACCATGGCCGGCCTGGTCGCGCACCGCGGCGATCATCTCGGGGACGCCTGCGACCGGGATGCCGCCCTGCGGAATCGTCATGTCGGTGCGAAAGCCCATCGGACCCGGGCCGTAGCAGTCCTTCGCGACGGTGGCCCGCGTCGCGACGAACAGATGCGGCCCCGGAATCAAGCCATCGTTGATCGCCTTCTGCACCTGCACGTCGGCATAGCCCGCGCCTTCGGTGCCGAGATCGCGCAACGCGGTGAAGCCCGCCATCAGCGTGTCGCGCACGTGGTTGACCGCCTCGATGGTGCGATAGGCCAGCGGTTCCTTCAGCACCTGGTCGTTCCACAGCGTTTCGTTGTACGGATGCAGGAAGATGTGCGAGTGCGCGTCGATCAGGCCGGGCAACAGCGTGGTGCCGGGAAAATCGATGGTTTGCGCGTTCGCGGGAACCTTGATCGAACCGCGCGGCCCGACCGCGGCGATCTTGTCGCCTTCGACCAGCACCGCCCAGCCCGCGTGCGTGGCCTCGCTGCGCGCGTCGAACACGCGATCGGCGGTGAGCAGAAAGACACCGGTCGCCGGCTTGGTCCCGAACGTTTGCACAGGCGCCGCCGCGCAGGCCAGCGCTGCGACGATCGACGTCGCCAGTGCAACCAGGAATTTCCGCATGGACATGGCACCCCTCCGGTCCGCACAAAATGCGGAGCGTACACCCGGCGCGGCACTTGCGCGCTCCCGCAGGCCGACCAATACTCCGCCGCGCGGGGGCATCTCCCCGCCTCCGTCAACACGGGAGGGGCAATCATGATCAAGGCGATACTGGCCTGCGCGGTCGGCGTTCTTCTGACTACACCGGCGTTCGCGGCAAAGCCTTCCGCTTCAGGCAAATCGATCAAGCACGGCGAATTCCTGGTGAACTACGGCGGTTGCCAGGATTGCCACACGCCCGGCTGGGCCGAGCACGGCGGGCAGGCGCCGAAGGACACGCTGCTGACCGGCGGCGGCATGAATTTCCAGGGGCCTTGGGGCACGACGTATGCGCCCAACCTGCGACTGTACGTGCAGAAGCTGACGGCCAAGGAATGGATCGCGAAGCTGCGTTCGCTGAAGGCACGCCCGGCGATGCCGTACTGGACGTTCCGCTATCTGTCCGACAAGGACCTCACCAACATGTATGCGTACATCCATTCGCTGGGTCCGGCGGGCAAGCCCGCGCACGACTGGGTGCCGCCCGGACAGGACGCACCTGCGCCGTACCTGAAACTGGTGCTGCCGTCACCGCCGGCGGTCGTGAACGCCAGCGGACATTGATGCAGATCGGCGCCGCACACGCGGCACCGATCGCACCCGCCGCGGTTGTCTCATTCCGCACACGCGTCCGATACTTCCAACCTTTCGCGCGAAGGGGCAAACCATGATCGGTGAATGGTATGCGGGTGTGCGCGTGCTGCACATCCTGTTTGCAGCGTTGTGGGTGGGCTCGGCGGTATTCCTGACCTTGTACGTGGCGCCGGCGATCCGCGCGACCGGACCGCGCGGTGCCCCCGTGATGGCGGAATTGATGCGACGGCGGATGGGCGGGTTCACCGCCGCGGCAGCCATGCTGACGGTGCTGTCCGGCCTATGGATGTACTGGATCTTCACCCACGGTTTCGACTTTGACGTGGTGGGCCACGGGGCCGGCCTCGCACTTGGTCTCGGCGGACTTTGTGGAATCCTTGCGGCCGTCATCGGTGGCGCGGTGATCGGCCGCGCGGCGGAGCGCGCCGGGAAGTTGTCGCAACAGGTTGCGCAACTGCCGGACGGCGAAGAACGCGAGGTGACCATGCAATCGGTGGCGGCGCTGCAACGCCGGATCGCGACGTTCAGCCGCCTCGCCGTGGTGCTGCTGGTGGCGGCGCTGGTCGCCATGACCATCGCGCACGCGCTGTAGGCATCGCGCGTTCAAACACCGGCGAGGCCGGCGAGCTCGGCTTCGCCGAATCCCGCCGCGCGGCGCGCGTCGAGGTTGAACGGGCCGCGCAAGCCGGTCGGGACGTATTCGCGCAGCAGTTCGGCGAAAGTCACGTCGGGATCGCGCGCTTCGCGCTCGCAGCAAAAGCGGAACCAGCGGGTGCCCGCAGCAACGTGCGGTACTTCTTCGCGCAGGATCACTTCGAGGATGTCGGCAGTGGTGGCATCGCCTACGGAGAGCAGGCGCGCGATCATGCCGGGCGTCACGTCCAGTCCGCGCGCTTCCAGCACGCGCGGCACCAGCGCCATCCGCGCGAGGCACGAATGCGCGGTCTTCAATGCCATTTCCCACAAGCCGTTGTGGGCCTCGAAGTCGCCGTACGCGTGGCCGAGCCGCGCAAGCCGCGCGGACAACATCGTGAAGTGGCGCGATTCGTCGTGTGCGACGGATGCCCAGTCACGGTAGTAATTGTCCGGCATGCCACGGAAGCGATATACCGCATCCCACGCAAGATTGATCGCGTTGAATTCGATGTGCGCGACCGCGTGCACCAGTGCCGCGCGCCCCTCGTCGCTGCCCAGTCCGCGTCGCGGCACGTCGCGTGGCATCACCAGGCGCGGCCTCGGCGGACGACCCGGTGCGCCGATCCCTTCAGGCTGCGCGCCGTCATCGCGGAGCGACAAATGGCCTGCGCGCAGCGCACAGAAGGTTTCACGCGTCAACGCGAGCTTGGCTTCCGGTTCCGCGCAATCGATGCAACGCTTGGCCGCTTCGAACAATCCGCTCATGCGACCCGTGTCGACCCCAGTTCGATCAGATCCGCAAGCATGGCCGTTTCGACGGACTGCGGGCGGTACTGCTCCTGCGCGTACCACTTCAGCCATGCCGATGGGTCGATGGTTTCGTTGATGCCGCCCCCGATCACGCGCTGGAATGGCTGCTTGAACATCTTGTAGATGCCGCCCATGAACGCACCGTAGGAATCGTTCGGTACGTCGAGTTCGGCGCCGGGCGCCGGCGCGTAGTCTTCGCTGAAGGCCAGCCCCGCGCCCTTCGCCTTGGCCTGCATCCAAGCCAGCGTGATTTCCGGCAGCGTATCGGGACTGTGACCCGCGCCATCGGCTTGTTCGCCGCCACCGATGTCGGAATGCGCGCCCACGAACCAGCGCTGCTCCACTTCGATCTGTTCCGGTTTCCACGCGACCGCCGATTCACCCGGCGCCAGCGTTTGCTGCGGCCGCGTCCACTTGGTGGGCTTGAAATCGAGACGGTGTTCGTCCAACGCCAGCGCCTGGTACGCGTACTGCACGATCTTGCTCAAGTCCGTGTCGTGGAAAGCATAACGGCTGCGCGAGAACGGAAACCACGACGCCACCCCCGGAATGCCGAGCGCACCGACGGTATCCCACACCCCGACGAAGTGGATCAGCACCTCGCGCGAATGCGCGGCACGGAACGCCTGCATCGCGGAATCATCCGGATGCAGGTCATTGCGATAAAGCTTGTAAGCCGCATCAACCTCAGCGGAAGTCACCTCGCCCTTGTCATCGGGTTTCAGCAATCCGCATTTGCGGATCAGGCCGCCTAGGCTGCGTGCGGTGTAGGCGCCGCGGCTGAAGCCGAACAACCAGATTTCGTCGCCCTCGCGCCACGTCTTCGACAACCATTGGAAGCCTTCTTCGACGTTGCCGGAAAGTCCCAATCCGAACGCGCCGCCAAGCAGATGCTCGATGCCGGGTTTCACACCGACGCCCGCAACATATTTGCAGATCTGTTCGTCGCCCGCGGCGTCGGCGGGTGCAATCAATCGCCAGAAGCGCTCGACGTTGGTGCGGGTCTGCACCTTGTTCCAGGTGCCGTCGAACAACGCAATCAAGCGGCGTGGCATGCAGACTCCCCAATCGTAGGGCGGGAGCAACGCAGTGCATCCCGCCGATCAATGCCTAAACGATTCGATATCCTTCTGCATTGTTGGGCGACCGTGATGGCGGGATGCGCTTCGCTGCTCCCGCCCTACTTCACTTCACGCGCTGCGACGCTGCGCCTTCGCCTCATCCGAGCGCATGAACTCCAACTGGCGCAGGTATTCCGGTTCGACGCCGGTGACATAGCGGCCCGAGAAGCACGAATCGTCGAAGTGCTTCAGGTTTTCGTTGCCCTCGGCGACCGAGTCGATGAGATCGTCCAAATCCTGATAGACCAGCCAATCGGCGCCGATCGTTTCGCGGATTTCTTCGATGGTGCGACCGTGGGCGACCAGTTCCGCAGGCGCCGGCATGTCGATGCCATACACGTTGGGATAGCGCACCGGCGGAGCGGCCGAGGCGAAATACACTTTCTTGGCGCCGGCTTCGCGCGCCATCTGCACGATCTGCCGCGACGTGGTGCCGCGCACGATGGAATCATCCACCAGCAGCACATTCTTGTTGCGGAACTCGAGGGGGATGGGATTGAGCTTGCGGCGCACCGAACGAACCCGCTGGCCCTGCCCCGGCATGATGAAGGTGCGGCCAATGTAGCGGTTCTTGACGAAACCCTCGCGGAAAGGCACGCCGAGCGCGGTAGCCAGCGTGGAGCCCGCGGTGCGCGAGGTGTCGGGAATGGGGATCACCGCGTCGATGTCATGGTCGGGGCGCTCGCGCAGGATTTTCGCCGCGAGTTTTTCGCCCATCCGCAGCCGCGCCTTGTACACGGACACGTCCTCGATCATCGAATCGGGCCGCGCCAGGTACACGTACTCGAAGATGCAAGGCGCATGCACCGCGCCTTCGGCACAACGGCGGGTGGAGAGCTTGCCGTCGAGGCCGATGAACACCGCCTCGCCGGGCGCGATGTCGCGCAGGCGCTTGAATCCGAGAATGTCGAACGCGACCGATTCCGACGCGCAGGCGTATTCCTTGCCTTCGGGCGTATCGCGCTCACCCAGCACCAGCGGACGGATGCCGTGCGGATCGCGGAACGCCAGCAATCCATATCCAAGAATCAATGCGACGCAGGCGTAGCCGCCCTTGGCGCGCGCGTGCACCGCCGCGACCGCCTTGAACAGTTCGTCCGGCGTCAGCGCGTGGCGTTCCTGGATCTGCAATTCGTGCGCCAGGGTGTTCAACAGGATCTCGGAATCCGAGTCGGTGTTGATATGACGGCGATCGTTCTCGAACATCTCGCGCCGCAACTGCTCGGTGTTGATCAGATTGCCGTTGTGCGCGAAGGCGATGCCATACGGCGAGTTCACGTAGAACGGCTGCGCCTCTTCCGAATCCTCGGCGCCCGCGGTGGGATAGCGGCAATGGCCGATGCCCGCATGGCCGCGCAATTCCTGCATGTCGCGCGTGCCGAACACGTCGCGCACCAGTCCCGGCCCACGCCGCATGTGCAATTTGCGCCCATCGTAGGTCGCGATCCCGGCGGCGTCCTGACCGCGGTGCTGCAACACCGTCAACGCGTCATACAACGCGGTGGCGACTTCGGTCTTGCCGACAATGCCGATGATCCCGCACATTGAAAGTCGTGCCTCGAGAAAAGCCCGAATATTGCGCTTCGTCCAAACGGGTGATGCTTCCACAACCCTTATCGAACCCCCTACGAAGTGCGGGTTCGATTTACCAAAGGGAGCTGACAAAGCCGTCGCAAAACCTGCCGTTCATGCCGCTCGAAACTGAAATTGATACCGCCACAACACTATTGTCCCACATCACCGTGTTTCGAGCCGTGTTCAACCGCACGGCTCGAAGCAGCCGGGGCGGGCGTGACGACCGATCCGGCCACGGCGGGACCGACCATTTGCCGCGCCGCGCGCTGCACCGCCGATATGGGGACATCCGACAGCGCAGGCAAGGACTGCCGGCCGATTACGAGATAATGACCCACGCCGGGCGGAAGCTGCCGTGCGAACCAGCCGGCGCCGCTGCCGAAAGCCGGCAGCAGGGTGGACTGGCGCCACCATGAGGCTTTACGCGGGGCGGTGGTAAAGCCCAGCATCAGCACCACGAAAGTCACCAGCAACAGGCCGCGCGCCAGGCCGAACAGCATGCCGAGAAAACGATCGCCACCACGCAAGCCGCTGACGTTCATCAGCTTGCGCAACACCCAGCCAACCAGCGCACCCACGATCAGCACGCCCAGGAAGCAGGTGGCATATCCGGCCACCAGGCGGGCGGTCGGCTCGTGCAGCCAGTCGCCGTAGAACTGGGCCACCCGGTCGCCGAAGGCCCACGCCACCCAGAACGCCGCGAGCCAGCACACCAGCGACAGCACTTCCCTGACGAAACCACGCATCAGGCCGAACAGGGTCGACAGCGCGAGGACCGCGAGGATGGCGATATCGGCGGTGTTCATGGTAGCTGTCGATGCCTGCCTATCAAAAAACCGCCCAGTGGAACCCTGATTTCGCCGTCATCCCGGAATTACCCGCGCCATCCATGGCGCTCGCGCTACGCGCCGCCGCAGCCTGCCCCGGACTTGATCCGGGGGCGTTCGCGTTTGCAATCCTGCAAACGCAGTCGCGAAGCGACATCGGACCCAACATCTCTTTACAGGCGTTGCAAGAAAGGGGCTGGGTTCCGGCTTTCCTCGCTCCTCAAAACGCTGCCTTCCATGGCCGCTCCCCGCGTCGCCTGGATGGCGAATGACGGGATGGATCGGGTATTCCTTGGCTACTCCGTGACGATATTGCCGCTGATATTCAGCTTGTCGGCAATCTGTCCGCGCGTGCTTTCCGCCACGTTGCGCGTGGCGAACGGGCCGGCACGCACGCGCCACAACTTGCCCCTGGATGTCTTCACGCTATCGACATAACCATCGAAGCCTTGCCCGCGCAGCCTGTCGCGCAGCTTGTTGGCCGCGGCCTCGTCACCGAACGCGGCAAGCTGCACGGCCCACGCACCCGGCTGCGTGGCGGCGATCGCGGAGGAAGGCGCATCGCCCGTCTGGTTCGCCGCGCTGGACTCGATCGTCATCGTCACGTGCTCGACGTCCTTGAGTTTCAAGCGAGCAGCTTCGGCTTCGGCACGGCTGTGGAACGGCCCCACGCGCACCCGCATCACCGGTTTGCCCTGGTAGGTTTCCGGCGTGGCAAGCACGGTGAAGCCGTGCTGCTTCGCCTGCGCCACCAGCTTGTTGGCACTGGCGTGGTTGGCGTACACGCCGAGGTTCACCGTATAGATCGCGCCTGCCGCGGCACCGGCGCCGCCCGGAAGCGGCTCGCTCTTGGTTACTGTGGGCGTGGGCATGGCCGACGCCGGCGCGGTCGCGGCGATGGTCGGTGCAGATTCGGCCGTCGCCACGGCCTGAGTGGGCGCGCCCACCGGCGGCGACGTCCGTGCGGATGCGAGCGGCGCTGATGTGACAGGCGCGTTGGTCGCGGCAATCGGAACGGCCGTCGTGCTGGCCTGCGCCTTTTGTGCCGCGTGCTCGCTCAGATCGAGCGTCGCGACGTGATCGGGATCAACGATGGTTGCCTGCGTGCTGGAACCCGCGCTGGCACTGTCCGGTCCCACCCGCAGCACGCGGGTCTGCATTTCGCCGCTGGGTTCCGGCGGGATTTTCATGCTGACCGATTGCGACCCGGAACCGGAACGGCCGGGCAACAGCATCGGCACGAAGATCACCGCCAGCGCGATCAATACCACCGCGCCGAGCAGACGTTTTTTCAAGCCTGAATCCATATCAGCGACACCACAAGGCGAGGCACTGGCGTTGAGCTGCGCGCCGCAGGCGCGTCAGCTCGAACGCCCAAATCGCGGGCGGAAAGAATTATACGCGGCACGCCTTCAGCACCGGGGCGACCACATGGAAGCTGCCGAACGCGATGATGCGATCCTCGGGCGAGGCTTCCGCGCGCGCAGCCGCCAACGCCGCGGGAATGTCCGGACATGCCTGGCACACGGCGTCGGGCAACGCAGTACGCACGCGCGCTGCAAGCCGCTCAGTCGTTTCGCCGCGCGGCGATTCGCCGTCGAGCCCGGCGAGATACCAGCGGTCGATCCGGGCGCCCAGCGCAGCGACCACCCCCTCGATGTCCTTGTCGGCGAGCGCGCCAAACACGGCGCGCGTGACGCCGGCTGCCGGATGTCGATCAAGCCAGCGCGCCAGTTCGCGCGCGGCCTGCGGATTGTGGCCGACGTCGACCACCAGGTCGGGATGTGCGGCAAGATGCTGCAGACGTCCTGCAAGCAGCGGCGGCATCGCTTTTGCACTTTCCGATTTCTCGAGTGCACGCGCATCCCAGCGCACGCGACCGCCCAACGCGTGCAGCGCCGCGATCGCGGTCGCCGCGTTGCGGTACTGGAATGCGCCCTCCAGCGCCAGTTCGCCACGCAACACGATGTCGGACGCACCTTCCGCCGGCGCGACGTAGCGCGGCTGCGCGGGATCGCGATGCCACCACGTCAGCATGTCGATCTCGGGCGACCAGCCAAAGTCGCGACCCAATACTTCGATGCGCGCGCCGATTGCGCGCGCGTACTCCAGCAGCGATTGCGGTGGATCGGTTTCGCCGACGATCGCGGGTTTGCCGGGGCGAAAAATGCCGGCCTTCTCGCGCCCGATCGCCTCGCGATCCGGCCCCAGATATTCCATGTGGTCGAGGTCGACGGTGACGACCACCGCGCAATCGGCATCGACGATGTTCACCGCATCCAGCCGCCCGCCCAAGCCAACTTCCAGCAGCGCAATGTCCAGGTCGGAACGCGCGAAGATGTCGAACGCCGCCAGTGTGCCGAATTCGAAGTAGGTCAGCGTGATGTCCTTGCGCGCGGCCTCGATGCGTTCGAACGCATCGATCAATGGCACGTCATCGCCATCGACGCCATCGATACGCACGCGTTCGTTGTAGCGCAGGATGTGCGGCGAGGTATAGACCCCGACGCGCATGCCGCCCGCACGCAGCATCGCTTCCAGAAAGGCGACCGTCGAACCCTTGCCGTTGGTGCCGCCGACCGTGATCACCGTCGGCGCCAGCGGCGAGGCGCCCATGCGCCGCCAGACCTCGCGCACGCGACCGAGGCCCATGTCGATGCCGCGCGCGTGGACCTGCTGCTGGTACGCCAGCCACTCTTCGAGATTGCGTCGCATCGACCGTCCGACGAATGCGAAACGCACATTGTCTCACCCAAACGAAATGGGCGCCCGAGGGCGCCCATTCACGGGTTGCGATTTTGGAAATCGCGAGCGCGATCAGGCTCCCGCGATGACATGCACCTTGACCGGCGCCTTGACGTCGGCATGCAAGGACACCTCGACGTCGTAATCGCCGATGTTGTGGATCGCACCTTCCGGCATGATCACTTCGCTCTTCTCCAGCGCGAGACCCTGCCCGGCGAAGGCCTCGGCGATATCGCGCGGGCCGATCGAACCGAACAGCTTGCCCTCGGGGCTGGCGTTGGCGTTGATGGTGGCCTCTGCGTTCTCGAACCTGGCGGCACGCGCCTGGGCGTCGGCCAGCAGCTTGTCGGCCTTGGCCTGGTATTCGGTGCGTTTCGCCTCGAAGGTCTCGAGATTGGCCTTGGTAGCCGGCACGGCCTTGCCCTGCGGCACCAGATAATTGCGCCCGTAACCCGGCCTCACACGGACCTTCTCGCCGAGCGCGCCGAGGTTCTTCACTTTTTCAAGCAGGATGACTTCCATGGAATTCTCCGATCACACGAAGTGATTGTCGGAATACGGCAACAACGCCAGGAAACGCGCGCGCTGCACCGCCGTGGACAACTGGCGCTGGTAACGCGCCTTGGTGCCGGTGATGCGGCTGGGGACGATCTTTCCGGTTTCGGTGACGTACTGCTTCAGGGTGGCGAGATCCTTGTAGTCGATGTGCTCGACGCCCTCGGCGCTGAAACGGCAGAACTTGCGGCGGCGGAAAAACTTGGACATGTTCGAGTCTCCGGGCTTCTTCTTGCTGGTCGGGCGGCGCATCAGGCGGCTTCGCTGCGATCTTCGCGATCGTCACTGTCGTGGTCGTCATCGCGGCGGCGTGACGGTTTCTCGTCCTTGCCGGCCTTCATGATCAGCGACGGCTCGGTTTCGGCCTGGTGCCACTGCACGATCATGTGGCGCAACACTGCATCGTTGAAACGGAAGCCCGACTTCAGCTCGGCGACGGCCTTGGGCCCGCACTCGATGTTCATCAGAACATAGTGGGCCTTGGCGAGATGCTGGATCGGATAGGCAAGCGGGCGGCGGCCCCAGTCCTCGAGACGGTGCACCTTGCCGCCTTCGGTCTCGATCAGCGCCTTGTAGCGCTCGATCATGCCGGGCACCTGCTCGCTCTGGTCCGGATGGACCAGGAACACGACTTCATAGTGACGCATTGTGATTTCCTCATGGGTGTCGCCAAGGCACAACGCCGTGGCGGGACAGCCTCCCAACCCGGTATTCCGGCGGTGAGGCGAGGGCCTGCATGAGCGATTTGATCGTGCAGGACTGCGAATTGTAAGGGCAATCAGGGTTTTGCCGCAAGCAGCGCAGCGTGGGCGGACGTTCAGCCCCGACCCTCGACGGTGAAGCTTTCCCCGCAACCGCATTCGCCGGTGGCGTTGGGGTTGTGGAACACGAACGCCGCATTCATCCCTTCGCGCGCGTAGTCGATGCGGGTGCCGTCCACGAACGGCAGCGCCTTGGCGTCCACGACCACCTTGATGCCGTCGAGATTGAACACCTTGTCGTCGCGGGTGACCTCGCTGGCCAGGTCGACCGTGTAGCCGAAGCCCGAGCAACCCGTGCGCTTGATGCCGAAGCGCACGCCCGGCGCGGACGGATGCTTGCCGAGGAAATCGCGCATGCGCGCGGAAGCGGTCGGTGTCAGTTCGATGGCCATATGGGTGCCGGTTTGCGGTGCGTGCTGCGTTATTATCGCGCGTTCACTTGGTCCAAACATGGCATCGGCAGGACGGCCTTTCAAGCATGGCAACCTTGAGCGTCAAACAGGCACTGGCCGGCAGCGCGCCGGAAGGCTCATCCGTCGAAGTGCAAGGATGGGTCCGCACCCGCCGCGACTCCAAGGCGGGCTTGTCGTTCGTGAACCTGAGCGACGGCTCGTGCTTCGCGCCGCTGCAGGTGGTCGCGCCCGCGACGCTGCCGAATTACGCCAGCGACGTGCAGAAGCTCTCGGCAGGTTGCGCGATCCTCGCGCGTGGCAAGCTCGTGGCTTCGCAGGGCAAGGGACAGGCATTCGAACTGCAGGCCGAAGCCATCGAAGTGCTGGGCTTCGTCGAAGACCCGGAGACCTACCCGATCCAGCCCAAGCAGCATTCGCCTGAATTCCTGCGCGAGGTCGCGCACCTGCGCCCGCGCACCAACCTGTTCGGGGCGATCTCGCGCGTCCGCCACACCATGATGACGGCGCTGCACCGGCACCTGACTTCGGAAGGGTTTTATTGGGTCAACACGCCGATCATCACCACTTCCGATGCCGAAGGCGCGGGCGACATGTTTCGCGTCTCCACATTGGATCTCGCCAACCTGCCACGCGACGACAAGGGCGCGATCGATTTCCACAAGGATTTCTTCGCGCGCGAAGCCTTCCTGACCGTATCGGGCCAGTTGAACGTCGAGGCGTACTGCCTTGCACTGTCAAAGGTTTACACCTTCGGCCCCACCTTCCGCGCGGAGAACTCCAACACGCCGCGGCACCTCGCCGAATTCTGGATGTGCGAACCGGAGATCGCGTTCGCCGATCTGACTACCGACGCCGATTGCGCGGAGGCATTCCTGAAGGCCATCTTCAGGGCCGTGCTGGAGGAGCGCGCCGATGATATGGCGTTCTTTGCCGAGCGCGTCCAGAAAGATGCCATTTCCCGCCTCGAAAAATTCATTGCCGCGCCCTTCGAACGTATCGATTACACCGATGCAATTACCGCTTTGCAGAAATCCGGACAGAAATTCGAATTCCCGGTCGAATGGGGCGTGGACCTGCAAACCGAACACGAGCGCTGGCTGGCCGAAACCCACATCGGGCGGCCGGTGGTGGTGGTGAACTACCCCGAGAAGATCAAGGCGTTCTACATGCGCCTGAACGACGACGGCAAGACCGTCGCCGCGATGGATGTGCTGGCGCCCGGCATCGGCGAGATCATCGGCGGCTCGCAGCGCGAGGAGCGGCTGGATTACCTGGACCATCGCATGCAACAGTTCGGCCTCGATCCCGCGCATTACCAGTGGTATCGCGACCTGCGCCGCTATGGCACCGTGCCGCACGCGGGCTTTGGCCTGGGTTTCGAGCGTCTGCTGGTGTACGTGTGCGGGCTCTCGAACATCCGCGACGCGATTCCATATCCGCGCACGCCGGGCCACGCGGAATTCTGAGCCGCGGCGGAAACTCCGCCGCCGCGCGCGAGTCGAAATTTCGTGGACGCCGCCCGCAAAGCCTGCGGACGCCACAAATCCCCGAAACCAAGACTTTCGACCCGTTTTCCGTCGCACCGCAATTTGTACACTGCATGAACACCATGTCGTCCCGCCCGCCGCCGGCCACGCATCTGGCGGCGCTTTCGTCACCCGTATTCCATTCCGCGCCGTGACCCATCTCCTACGCCTCGCCATTTTCCCATGCGCCGCTCTGCTGCTGGCTGCGTGCACCCATGCCGTCAAGCTGCCGCTGCTGGGCACGTTCGACAGCACGCCGCCGCCCTCGCGTGCCACGGCCATGCAGGATCTGAAGAACGCGACGCCGTGTTGCCACGTGTGGGCCGACCTGCCCTTCCATGACACGCTGCCGGACGCGCCACGCGAATTCACCATCGACAAGTTCAGCCCGATCGCGGACATCGATGGCGAGCGCACGCATTTCCTCACCTTCGTGCTGCCCAAGTACAAGAAGCCTTATCGCGTGGTGTTCCAGACGCAGCCCAGTGCGCGGCATCTGGGCAACAGTTTCCTGCTGGCGCCGACGGTGACGTTGTTGAATTCCAACTACCAGCCGCTTTCCAGCACCGATGTTTCGCTGTGCGTGTACATCAACTGGCGGCCGAGCATGTCGGGCGGCTTCGGCGCGGTGAAAGTCGACAATCCCAACGCGCAGTACCTGGTCGTTACCACTTCGCGGAAACAGCTCGCGTCGACGACGTACTGGGCGCAGTCGCCGACCAGTTTCAGCAACGTCAACGTACCGACGGCCTCGGCATTCGCCAGCATCAAGCCCGCGGCGCCCGTCACCAGCGGCAACTTCGACGTGCCGCACGGCCCGGAAGGCACGTTGTCGCTCGGCGAGATGACACCGGACTACGCGAGCGCGGTCGACAATGGCCTGTGCGGCAAGCCTACGGTGGGCGCGGGGTTGTTGCCGGAGTTGCGTAATGCGCTGCAAAATCGCTAGAAATGTATCTATGCGATCGTCCCTGGTCGCTGCATTGCCAAGCCATATGACAACCGGAGCCGCTCGGTGCCCCGGAGCACCAGAACGTCCTTCCATGGACTGACTTTTCACGACAGCCGGCGCCGAAGATCCAGCTCCATAAACCCACGCAGCCCTGACCCGGCTCGTGGGAAACCATCGTTCAAGGAGAACAACATGGACCTTGATCTGACCGGCCGCCATGCGCTGGTCTGCGGCGCATCGCAAGGCATCGGCCGCGCCTGTGCGGTGGAACTCGCGAAACTCGGCGCAAACGTCACCACCCTCGCCCGCCGCGCGGAGATGCTGAAGCAACTCGTTGAAGAACTACCGCGCACGCATGCGTCACAAGCACACGATTTCCTGGTCGCCGATTCCGGCGACACCGATGGCTTGCGCGCCGCGGCGGAAAAGCTGGCGGCCGCAAATCCCGTGCACATCCTGGTCAACAACTCAGGCGGACCACCGCCCGGTCCCGCGCACGGCGCAAAGGTGGAAGCGTTCCTCGACGCTTACCGCAAGCATCTCATCGCCAACCACGTGCTGGCGGAAATCGTGATTCCGGGCATGCAGGCGGCGGGTTACGGCCGCATCGTCAACATCATCTCGACGTCGGTGAAGGAACCCCTTGCCGGGCTCGGCGTTTCCAACACCACCCGTTGGGCAGTGGCGAGCTGGTCCAAGACGCTGGCCACCGAACTTGCGCCGTTCGGCATCACCGTCAACAACGTCTTGCCAGGCTCGACGAAAACGCCGCGTATCGAACAGCTTGTCCAGACGCGCGCGCAAAAATCCGGCGCCAGCATCGAGGCCATGCAGCAGGCGATGGAATCCGAAATCCCGATGCGGCGTTTCGCCGATCCTTCGGAAATCGCCGCCGCCGTTGCATTCCTTGCTTCGCCCGCCGCGGGTTACATCAGCGGCATCAACGTGCCAGTGGATGGGGGCCGGACACGTTCGCTGTAGCGGTACTCAGGATGGGTCACTGTGCATTCGTCATTCCGGGCATCGCCGCCCTCATTGGCGGTGGACCCGGAATGACGGGATGAAAGTGAAAGGCGGGGTTGCCCTTGCACCTGAACCCCACGAGCCAATCGACTACACTTCGAGGATCGGAGGCCGGTCTGTCGCCGGTGGGGAATCCTTCCACGACGTGGCACCAGAGAGAGCGAGTTTCTTCGAGGAACTGAAACGCCGCCACGTGTGGCGCATCGCGGCGGGCTATGCCGTCGCCGCGTGGCTGCTGGTCCAGGTCGCTACCCAGGTCTTTCCCTTCTTCAATATCCCGAACTGGAGCGTGCGGCTCATCGTGGTGGTGTTGGCAATCGGGTTTCCGGTCGCGGTGGTACTGGCGTGGGTGTACGAACTGACGCCGGAAGGCGTCCGTCGCACTGAGCCCGCCGATTCGCCCGATGCACGGCCGGAGTACGCCAGCCGCCAGATCGGCCGCAAGCTCAACGCGGTGATCATCGCGGTACTGGTGCTTGCGGTGGCGCTGTTGGGCTGGCGGCTGCTGGTGCTGCGGCGTGCCGGAAGCGCATCTGCGCCGAAAACCATCGCGGCGGCGCAGGCGGGTAGCCCGGATGCAGCGAAGCGGAATCCGGGCACAATGGCCCCGGATTTCACCACTCCCGCGGTTCCATCCGGGCTACACGAACTCTCGCAATCCACTGCGTTCCATCCAGCCGCCAACACGCTGGTGGTGCTGCCGTTCGCCAACTTGGGCGGCGAGCCGAAACAGCAATACTTCAGCGACGGCATCACCGAAGAACTCACCAACGCGCTGGGCCAAAACACCGGTTTGCGCGTGATTGCATGGGACACCGCATCCAGGTTCCGCGACAGCAAGGAATCCGCCGCCGAGATCGGCAAGCAGTTGAACGTCGCCAGCGTGCTGACCGGCAAGATATTGCGTCAGGACAACGAAGTGCGGGTCATCGTGGAACTGATCGACACCCGGAACGGCTATCAGGTGTGGGCCAGCCACTACGACGACAATCTCAAGAACATCTTCCAGGTGCAGGACAAGATTTCGGCGGCGATCGCCGATGCGTTGAAGGTGAAGTTTGCTGCCGCACACGCAGCGCAAACGGTGAATCCCGAAGCGCACGACCTGGTGCTGAAGGCGCGCGCCTTGATGCAGACCGCCCGCTACGCCGCGCCCTACGAACAGGCACGCAAGCTGCTGGAGCAAGCCATCGCGATCGCGCCCGATTATGCAGACGCCCACGCGCTGCTGGCCCGCGATTTGAACGACCTGACCCAATTCTCGACCCTGACTTTGAAGGATGCGTTGCCCAAGGTCCGCGAAGAGGCCAACAAGGCACTGCAACTCGACCCGGGCAACGTGGATGCGATCCTTGCACTGGCCAGCGCCGACTTAGGCGAAGGCAGGAACGCCGAGGCCCGCAAAGGCTTTCAACACGCGATCGAACTCGACCCCAGCAACGCCACCGCGCATCTGGATTACGGAATTCTGCTGCCGGTCCAACCTTCATTGGCAGAAACGCTGGAAGCGGCACGGCTCGATCCCGACAACGCCACGGCGCAGAACAATCTTGTGACCACTTACATGAATCTCGGCGAGTACAAAAATGCGCTTCCGCCTTTGCTGACGCTGATCAAATTGGCGCCACGCAGCCCTACCACGGCCTTCGGGCTCGCTCAGAATTACGCGCTGCTGCACCGTGATCAGGACGCCGTCAAGGCGTTCGACCTCGTGCACCCCGACACAGCGTTGGGCAGGCAATTCGTTGCCGCCGGCAAGCTGGCCTACCGATCCGTGCTGGATCCGAAACTGCGCCCGCAGGCGTTGGCCGCAGCGGATGCGCTACGCCAACGATCCGACCTCGGCCCCGATTCCCTTTACAACCTTTTCGCGGTCTATCTCGTGTTGGACAAGAAAGACGTGGCGTTGAATCTGCTGGACCGGTCCTGCGAACCGGCGCCGTTCTCCTGCAGCGATTTCGCCGTCAATCCGACGTACATCCCACTGCGCGGCAATCCGCGTTTCGAGGCGCTGGCCAAAAAGTATGCCGCTACGTCGCAATTGCCTGCGTCGGCGTCGTCAGCGTCGTTGCAATGATGCCTTTCTCTCTCCCCTTCAAGGGGGAGGGCTTGATCCTTCACGCCGCGTGTCGTTGCTTCCACGGCGAGATGTCCGCCAGCGTGCCAGCGAGTGTTTCTTTCGCCACGGCGCGATCGTGGTCGTCCTGCAGCCCAGTCCAGAATCCTTCCGAGGTTCCGAAAAACCGCGACAGCCGCAGCCCGGTATCCGCGGTGACGCTGCGCTTGCCGCTGACGATTTCGCCGATGCGCCGTTGCGGCACGCCGATCGCCTTGGCGAGCCGGTACTGGGTAATGCCCATCGGCTTCAGGAATTCTTCCAGCAGGATTTCGCCGGGGGTGGGGTAGGGAATGTTGCGCATGATGATGTCCCTCAATGGTAATCGACGATTTCCACATCCCGTGCCGCGCCGTTTTTCCAGACGAAGCAGATGCGATATTGGTCATTCACGCGGATGCTGTGTGGACCTACCCTGTCGCCACGCAAGGCTTCCAGCCGGTTGGCGGGCGGAATACGCAGATCGTCCAGTCTCGCGGCACGATGGAGCATGGCCAGTCTGCGCATGGCGACAGTTTCGATACGAATCCAGCGCCTGACGCGCTTGCCTTCGAACAGTGCCCAGGCGTCCTTGCTGGCGAATGTTCGTATCACGGCGCAATACTAACGCGTTGCGTTACCAACACCAAGCACGACGGCCAAGTCCAGACAAGAGGACGCACGGGTGCCCGCGGTAAGCTTGCGGGATGGAAATTGTCACGCTGGCCAACCTGATCGACGGCAAGCTCGCCGCGCCCGCAAACGCCGCGTACCTCGACGTGTTCGAGCCGGCAACCGGCAAGGTCTACGCGCGCTGCCCGGATTCCGATGCGCGCGATGTGGAAGCCGCGGCACGCGCAGCCGAGCGCGCGGCGCCTGCATGGGCAGCACTGCCGGCGGGTGAACGCGCGAAACATTTGCATCGAATTGCCGACGCGGTCGAAGCACGACTGGATGATCTGGCCCGCGAGGAATCGCGCGACAGTGGCAAACCGGTGAAACTCGCGCGCCGCGTGGACATTCCGCGCGCAATCGCGAACCTGCGCTTCTTTGCCGAGGCGATCACGCAATGGCCCGGCGAATCGCATGTCGACGCACGCGCAATCAACCTCACCTTGCGGCAACCGCTGGGCGTGGTCGGCTGCATTTCTCCGTGGAACCTTCCGCTGTATCTGTTCACCTGGAAAATCGCGCCCGCGCTCGCGGCCGGCAACACGATCGTTGCCAAACCATCTGAAATAACCCCGCTCACTGCGTTTCGTTTGTCCGACCTCGCAATCGGGTGCGGCTTGCCGCCCGGCGTTCTCAACATCGTGCACGGGCTTGGACCCAGGGTCGGCCAAGCCATCGTCGAGCATCCCAAGATCAAGGCCGTATCATTCACCGGCTCGACGCGTACCGGCTCATCCATCGCCGAAGCCGCGGCGAAGCAATTCAAGAAAGTGTCGCTGGAGATGGGTGGCAAGAATCCGGCCATTGTGTTCGCGGATGCGGATTTGAGCGATGCGAATCTCGACACCATCGTGCGCTCCGGGTTTTCCAACCAGGGCGAGATCTGCCTGTGCGGTTCACGCCTGCTGGTCGAGCGCTCGATCTACGATGAGTTCAGGCGGCGCTACCTGGAAAAGGTGAAGGCGCTCAAGGTGGGCGACCCGCTCGACGACTCCAGCGACCTCGGCGCGCTGGTGTCGAAGCCGCATTTCGAGAAAGTGATGGCTTGCATCGTGCGTGCGAAGCAGGAAGGCGGAAAAATACTTGCAGGTGGCGGAGCAGTGGAACTTTCCGGTCGCTGCGCCGACGGCTGGTTCATTGCACCCTGCGTGGTCGAAGGCCTGCCGCAGGATTGCGCCACCAACCGTGAGGAAATCTTCGGACCGGTGGTGACGCTGATTCCTTTCGATGGCGAGGATGAAGCCATCGCGATCGCCAACGGTACCGATTACGGGCTTGCGGCGTCGTTGTGGACCCGTGACCTGGCACGCGCGCAGCGCGTGGCCGCAAGCATCGACTTCGGAATCGTCTGGGTGAACTGCTGGATGCTGCGCGACCTGCGCACGCCGTTCGGCGGCGTCAAGCACTCCGGCATGGGCCGCGAAGGCGGCGTCGATGCATTGCGGTTTTTCACTGAACCCAAGAACGTTTGCATCTCCCGCTAGGAGAGGAAATCCTCACGTACTGGCATGTACACTTCGGTTCTCGCGCTCCGGCGCGGCCGATCGGCCTTCGCTCGCGACGGTTCAGAACTTCCTTGGATACAAAGCATGCCATCACCGCAGGAACTGCTCGAAAACAATCGCCGCTGGTCGGAAGCGGTTCGCGCCCAGGATCCGGGGTTCTTCACCCGCCTTTCCAGGCAACAGACACCGAAATACCTGTGGATCGGCTGCTCGGATTCGCGGGTGCCGGCCAACCAGATCCTCGGCATCGATCCGGGCGAGGTGTTCGTGCACCGGAACATTTCCAACCTGGTGCTGCACTCGGACATGAACTGCCTGTCAGTGATGCAGTTCGCGGTCGATGTATTGAAGGTCGAACACATCATGATCACGGGCCACTACGGTTGCGGTGGCGTCGGCGCGGCGTTGAAGGGCGATCGGCTGGGCCTGATCGACAACTGGCTGCGCTATATCGGCGACACGCTGGAACGCCATCAGGCCCTGATCGACGCGGAGCCGCCGGCACGACGCCACGACCGCCTTTGCGAACTCAACGTGATCGAACAGGTCACCAACGCCTGCCGCTCCACCATCGTGCGCGATGCCTGGGATCGCGGCCAGCCACTGACCGTGCACGGCTGGTGTTACGGGCTGGCCGATGGACGCATCCATGAACTCGGAATGGCAGTCGGCCGGTTCGAGGCGCTCGAACCGGCATACGAGAACGCGCTGGCGCAACGGACCTCGGCGCCCGCATGAACGTTTTGATGCGAATCGAAGCATCGAGGTTGCCGCCCACGTAGCGTTCGCCGACACCCACGCACACGGTCGCATGAATCCATGAAGAGCCTGCACACGATCTGCCTCGTCATGTTGCCGCTGGTTGGATTCGCGTCCGTGGCGACCGCGCAGATTCCGTCGGTGTGGCGCGAGCAGCAGATCGAGGCGATGAACCAGTCGGACGCGATCATGAAACGCGCGCACGACCGCAAGGACTTGCTGGCGCAATACCAGGTGATGCGGCGCGCCTACTCGGCGGACGGCAGGCCCGCGTTTCGCGCGATCTTCGGGCAGTACCTGTCCTGGTACCAGAGCTTCATCGGCGACTACAAGGATGCCGAACTGGGCTTTTCCATCGAGCAGAAGCCGCTTGCGGACGACCTGCCATCGCCGCTGACTCAACCCGGCTGGCATGCAGTGCCGGCGCTGGACTACATCCCGCAACTGGCGAAGAACTATCGCGTGGTGCTGTTGAACGAAGCCCACAACATCGCGCTGACCCGCACCCTTACCGTGCGGCTGCTGAAGCCGCTGCGGGAACAAGGCTTCAACGTGTTCGCGGTGGAAACCTTGTACCGCTCTGACGTCGACGCGCTCAACAAGCGCGGCTATCCGGTTGCAGGCAGCGGTTTCTACACCCGCGAACCGGTTTACGCGGAAATGGTGCGCACCGCGCTGAAACTGGGCTACAAGGTCGTCGCCTACGAAGCCGATCCCGACCGCACCGGCAATGCGCGCGAAGCGCAGCAGGCGGAAAACCTCTGGAAAATCCTGAAGGCCGATCCGCACGCGAAGATCGTGGTCAACGCCGGCTACGCACATATCCAGAAGATAGGCCAGTTTCTCGGCGCAGAATCCATGGCGGAGCACTTCATGAAGGACTCCGGGATCACGCCGTTGTCGGTGGAACAGACGACCCTGATTCCGCACCAGGATCGCGGGATGAATCATCCCGATTACGACCCGATCGTGGAGAACCTGCATCCGACGCAGCCGATCGTGTTCATCGACAAAGCCGCCAAGCCGTGGTCGCTGCGCCCCGGTTACGACGTCAGCGTGATTTTCCCCCAGGAGCATTTTGCATACGATCGCCCGACGTGGCTGGAACTTTGGGGGGCGCGCGTGCCGTTCACCGTCAGTGGCAATGTCTGCCAGAGGCATTGGCCGTGCATGGTTGCCGCACGCTACGCGGACGAAGGCGAAGACGCGATTCCGGCCGACCGCATGGTGCTCGATCCCGTGCCGCTGACGATCATCAACGACATCAAGATTACCAACGGCGACTACAGTATTCCCATCGGGCAGCTTTACCTTCGCCCCGGCCAGCGCTACCGGCTCACGATCAGCGATGAGCGCGGGGCCCGGATCGGCAACCAGACCATCACCGTCCGGGCCCTTGGCGAATCGCTGACGAACGCGCCGCAAGAGCCTCTGGATTCCCGCGCCTGCAATGTCGCCATGGCCGGACAAACGGCCGCCCCAACCGTACCGTGTCAAAACCGATGAACGAAAGTACCTCAACCGATTCCGCGCCTCGCCCGGTCGGCGCGTACCCGCATGCGCGGCGCGTCGGCGAACTGTTGTTTCTGTCCGGCATCGGTCCGCGCACGCCCGGCAGCGACAAGATTCCCGGCAACGTCTTCAATCCGCGCGGCACGTTGGTTGCCCACGACATCGCGGCGCAAACCCATCAGGTATTCGCGAACGTGCGTGCGGTGCTCGAGGCCGCGGGTGCGCACTGGGAAGACCTCATCGACATCACGGTATTCCTCACCGACGTGGCGCTGGATTTCGACACCTACAATGCCGTCTGGGCGGAATATTTTCCTGATCCAGCCGCCGCGCCCTGCCGCACCACGCTTGGCATCACCGCGCTGCCGACGCCGATCGCGATCGAACTGAAGTGCATTGCACGGATGGCCGCGCCTGAATCAAGCAATCAATAAAAAGCCATTTCGAACGCCGCCAGCAATACTCCAACCACCATCACCGCAACGGCCCCGACGAACCAGCGCACGGTGACGCGGTATACAGCGGGCCGCACGTCCTCCAGCCGCAGTGCACGGAACAGCGCGATCAACTGCAGCAGGACCGAAGCTGCCATCAGGCAGATGGGAAAAACCGAATACCAGCGCCAGTGGCCAGGCGCCTCGAAACCCCAGTAACGCAGGAATGCGAGCGAAAACGCCAGGAACACGGTGATCGCGGTGATGATGCCGGGGCGGTATCCCCACGGCACCACCTCCGGCGGCAGGCCATCGGACGAAGGCGGGGACGCCGCAACGGAATCTTGTTCGCTCATGACTGCACGCCCTCGCCTGTACGCGATGCGTCAGCAGGCTACTGCAATTCCCTCTGCGGCGAGTCGATGCTGTCCGCCCGGCCAGGGTCGCCGGGCGCACGCTGTTTGACAACTTCGAACGTTAGTATAAACTGACGGTTAGTGAAGACTAACCTTAAAATCCGGGTGCAGGCGTTGGGCGACCCGACGCGCATGGCGATCTTCGAACGACTGGAGCGCGGACCGCTGTCGGTCGGGGAGATCGCACGCGAATTGCCGGTCACCCGCTCGGCCGTGTCCCAGCATCTCAAGATTCTCAAGGATGTCGGACTGGTGGCGAGCCAGCGCGCCGCCAATCGCCAGATCTACCGGATCGACGTGGACGGCGTGGCTGGCCTGCGTGATTACTTCGACCGTTTCTGGCAGGAGTCCCTGCAAGCCTTCAAGCAGGCCGCGGAAAAATCCCTGAAGGAGCAATCCCGATGACCGTCGTTGCCACCATCCCGTCCGTCCGCCACTCGATCTTGGTGGAAGCACCCCGCGAACACGCCTTCGAAGTCTTCACGCGTGGCATCGACACCTGGTGGTTCCGCGATCATTCCATCGGCACGGAACCGCTGAAGGAAGTGGTAATGGAACCGCGCGAAGGCGGCCGCGTTTTCGAGCGCGGCATCCACGGCGCGGAGTGCGATTGGGGCCGCGTGCTGGTATGGGAACCGCCCACGCGACTGGTGGTGGCGTGGCAGATCGGCGGTGACTGGCAGTTCAATCCCGAGCTTGCTTACGGAAGCGAATACGAGGTGCGCTTCATCGCCGAAGCGCCTGCGCGTACGCGCGTAGAGTTCGAACATCGCCACTTCGAGCGCCATGGCCAAGCGGGCCAGACCATCCACGACGCCGTCGAGAAAGGCTGGCCCAAATTGCTGGCCGCTTATGCCGCCACGGCGAAGGCAGGTTGAACACTTCGCACCGCAAACGATCGTTTCACCAGAACACTGGAAGGAGAGCGACCATGCTTCGCAAATCCGCTTCGGCATTGCTGGCTTTGACGGGGCTGCTGATCGGCCTCGGCGCGTTCGGCCACAGCTTCATGGGCCGCAAGGCGCTCGACGCCGGCCTTGCATCGCTGCCGCTCGATGCGCACACGGACAAGCTGATCTACCTGGTGTGGTATTTCTGCGGCGGGTGCATGCTGGTTCTTGGCGTGCTGGTGATCTGGAGTGCGTGGCAAGCCATGCATGGCGCACGGGATGTGTTGTTCGTGTCCGGCCTGGTCGGCATCTTCTACCTGCTGACCGGCGTGCTTTCGCTTGCGACCATGCGCGAACCGTTCTGGGGCGTGTTCGTGGTGCTGGGCGGGCTGGCGCTGGTTCTGTCGGGGCTGCTCGGCTTCGTCTCCGCCGGGCCGCGAGCCGCGCCACGATGGGATCAACCCGCGACGTAATCGACACAGGTACGCAACAGCGCGCCAATCACCTCCTGCACCGGGACTGCCCGCTCGGGCAGGTACTCGAAACTGTCCTCGTCCATGTAGGTGTACTGGGCCAACTCGAGCTGCACAGCTTCGACGCCGCCATCGGGACGGCCATAGTGACGGGTGATGTAGCCGCCCTTGAAGCGCCCATTGACGACGTGACTGTAATGGCCGTCGCTGCCCACCGCGCGCTCGCGCAATACTTCGGTCAAGCGTGCCTGCAATTCCGGTACACAACTGGCGCCCTCGGAGGTGCCGAGATTGAAGTCGGGCAACTGCCCGTCGAAGAACATTGGCACCCGGCTCTTGATGGAATGTCCGTCCCACAGCACCACCCGTGGATGTCGTTCGCGCATCCGGTCGAGCTCGGCCGCCAAGGCATCGTGGTAGGGCTGCCAGTACATCTCCTTGCGCAGCGCGATTTCCTTTTCACCGGGTTCATCGCCAGCGGCGTAGATCGCCTCACCCGCGAACGTCATGACGGGCACCAACGCGGTTTCGGCGCGACCCGGGTACAGCGCGTGCCCTTCCGGATCGCGATTCAGGTCAGCCACGTAGCGCGACCAGCGCGGCGTGATCACTGACGCGCCAAGTTCCCGCGCAAACGCGTACAGCTTCCCCACGTGCCAGTCAGTATCGGCCACCCGCTTCCCGGCGGCCGTTGCCCGCGCGGCAATCGCTGCGGGAAGCTCGATGCCGTCGTGCGGCAGGCTGACCAGCAGCGGGGCCGTGCCCTGTTGGAGTTCGAAATCCCGCATGTCCTGATTTTACCCGGACGCCGCTCGTGGCCGCCCAAGCAGAGCAGCTGTTGTGAAAAATCAGGCCAAGGATGGCCGTTCTGGGATATCCGCTGCCCAGGCCGTCACGACCGTTCGGCGCTTCAACGAAGCAGCGATCACGGACGATCGCAAAAATAAGATTTGCAAAATCTTCAGGCGTTCGCCCTTAATCTACGCGTTTCAGCGGCAACGATCCAACCTGGGAATTCCTTGAATCGACCCATTGCCATCGACGTGCGCCCGCGACGGGCAGGCGCCATGGTTTCGGCGTTGCTGCTGGCATTGCTGGTGGCGGCGCTGAACTTTGCGCTATGGGCCGAGGCCGACCGCCCTACCAACGTGGTGCCGTGGGACGGTCAGTCCGCCGGTTTCGCATACAGCCCCTTCCAGCGCTATCAAAGTCCGTTGGCGGGCAATTTCCCGAGTGATGCGGATGTCAGCGGCGACCTCGCGCTGATGGCCAAGCACACCCGCCGCGTTCGCGTGTATTCGGTGTTGCAATACCCGGAGATCCCGCGGCTCGCGATGAAGTACCACCTCGAGGTGATGGCGGGCGCGTGGCTGGACCGCCGCACCGACAACAACGAGAAGGAAATCGAAGCCCTGATTGCACAGGCGCGGCGCTGGCCCGACATCAAGCGGGTCGAGGTCGGCAACGAGGTGCTGCTGGACGACAACATGACGCCGGAAAAGCTGATGGCGTACATCGACCGCGTGCGCGCCGCGGTCCGTCAGCCCGTTTCCACAGCCGAGCCGTGGCACATCTGGGAGAAGTACCCCGAGCTTGCGCAGCACGTCGACTTCATCACCGTGCACCTGCTGCCTTACTGGGAGAAGGTGCCGCGCAAGGACGCGATCGGCGATGTGCTGATGCGCTACCAGCATCTGCAGCAACTGTTCCCCGACAAGCACATCGTGATCGGCGAGATCGGCTGGCCGTCCAACGGCGACCGCTTTGGGTACGCCAAGCCTTCGACCGCCAACGAGGCGATCTTCCTGCGTGAATGGTTCAACGTGGCGCGGGCAGGCCACCTCGATTACTACATCATGGAAGCCATCGACCAGCCCTGGAAGGAAGGCCTGGGCGAGGGCCGCACCGGCGCGTACTGGGGCGTATTCAACTCGGCCCGGCAATTGAAGTTCCCGCTGACCGGGCCGGTGCTGGAGGATTCGACCTGGCCATGGAAGGCGCTGGCGTCGGGGCTACTGGCGTTGATCCCCATGGTCTGGTTCGCCTGGCGATTCGCACGCTTCAAACTGGTCGGGCGTTTCGTGTACCTGTGCCTGATCCAGCTTGCCGCCGGCCTGATCGTATGGTCTGCGACCGTGCCGTTCCAGTTCTATCTGGACGTGGTGGACTGGGGCATGCTGATCGTGCTGTTCCCGGCGCAGCTCGCGATCCTTGCGATCCTGCTGATCAACGGCTTCGAATTCGTCGAGGTGTTGTGGCACAGGAAATGGCTGCGCCATTTCGGTTTGCTGAAACCCGATCCGCCGGACGAACAGCCGTTCGTCTCGATCCACCTGGCCTGCTACAACGAGCCGCCGGACATGGTGATCGCGACACTCGATTCGCTGGCGCAACTCGACTACCGCAACTTCGAAGTCCTGGTGATCGACAACAACACCAAGAACGAGGAAGTGTGGAAGCCGGTCGAGCAGCGTTGCGCGGAACTCGGCGAACGCTTCCGCTTTTTCCATCTCGATCCGTGGCCGGGTTTCAAGGCCGGTGCGCTGAACTACGGCCTGAAACAAACCGACCCGCGAGCCGACATCATCGCGGTGGTCGATGCCGACTACGTGGTGCGCACGGATTGGCTGTCCGCGCTGAGCGGCTATTTCCACGACCGCAACGTCGCGGTGGTGCAGTGTCCGCAGGCGCATCGGGACTACATGGCCAACGCGTTCCGGCGCATGACCAACTGGGAGTTCGATGGCTTCTTCCGGATCGGCATGCACCATCGCAACGAGCGCAACGCCATCATCCAGCACGGCACCATGACCATGGTGCGGCGCGTCGCCCTGGAGGGCACCGGAAGCTGGTCGGAATGGACCATCTGTGAAGACGCCGAGCTCGGCCTGCGCCTGATGCACGCCGGCTACGACACCGTGTACGTCGATGAACTGATGGGAAGGGGCCTGACGCCCGCCGACTTCCGCGCCTACAAGAGCCAGCGCTACCGCTGGGCGTTCGGCGCGATGCAGATATTGAAAGGCCGCTGGAACTGGATGGTGCACAAAGGCCCGCTCACCGCCGGCCAGCGCTTCCATTTCCTCACCGGCTGGTTCTCGTGGTTCGCCGACGCGTTGCACATGGTGTTCACGCTGATGGCGCTCGGCTGGACCGCGGGCATGCTGCTGGCGCCGACGATCTTCAGCCTGCCGATGCGGCTGTTCCTGATCCCGGTGCTGGGGTTCTTCTTCGCCAAGGCCGTGTTCGGCGTGGTGCTGTACCGCGCGCGCGTGCCGTGCGGGTGGCGCGACACCCTGATGGCGGCGATCGCCAGCATGGGCCTGTCGCATGCGATCGCGCGCGGCATCTGGATGGGCCTGATCAAGAAGAAAACCGAGTTCGTGCGCACCGCGAAGAGCCGGCGCTTGTCCGGCGGCGCGGCCGGTGCGCTCGGACCCGTGCGTGAAGAGTTGCTGATGTCCATCGCGTTGGTTCTTGCGATCGTCGGCATGGCACTCAGCTTCGGCTCACGCTACGTCGAGGGCCAGTTGTGGATGGTGATCCTGGGCGCGCAGGCCATCCCCTATCTTTCCGCGCTGGTGGGCGCGCTGGTGGCGCGTTACTCGCGCGAGCGTCCCATCGAGGCGTCGCAGCCGCAACCGGCGACGTCGCACGCAGCCACCACAACCACGCCGGAAGCGGTCGAAGCCAGCACCGCCGCCACGTAAAAAGGATGGACGTGCTCGTGCGACGCATACGCACAGGGACTTTGGCGCGATGCGCGCATCGTGGCTCGCGCCGACTTGGCTCGCCTCATCAATTACCATACGGGCGGAACGACATCCCCGTCTTGATTCCGCGCGCCTCCAGGGACGGTGCGTCGGCAAGCCCCTCCCGACCGAATGAATCTTTCGTCCGTGGATGCACGAAAGGCGCAGCACCGGGGTCGCTTTGTCTTTGGCCACTTTCTCTTGGTGACGCAAGAGAAAATGGCACACCCGCCGGAGAGGCGGGCGGAAACAAGCCGTGGGTGTCGAAAAGTCAGCAACACCGACGCTGGGTTCCGGCATGCGCCGGGAAGAGGGCCTGCAGGCGCGTCGAGACGGCAGCCTGTCGGAACGCGCCATGATCCCGCGCGCGCGTGCCTGCATCGCGCTGGCCCTGCTGGCCCTCGCCAATGCACCAAGCGCGCGCGCCGACACCCTGAAGGTGACGATCGCCGGCATCGACAATGACATGGCCGCCGCCGTGCGCGCAAACCTGACCGCGACCCAGTACGCGAACCGCAATGACGTCAGCGCGACCCAGGCGCACGTTTTTGCCGACGATGCCGCCGGGCAGGCCGCCACCGCGTTGCAACCCTACGGCTATTACAACGCCGAGGTCGCGAGCGATCTGCAGCACCATGACAGCCAATGGACGTTGAACCTGCGGGTGACACCCGGCTCGCCGACCCTGGTCGCGAAACTCGACCTGCAGGTACCCGACATCGCGTTGGAGCTGGCGCCGGTGCGCCACGCCGTGAGCGGCTTTCATCCGAAAGCCGGCGAGCAGATGATCGATGGCACGTACGAAGGCTCCAAGGGTGCGATCGCCAGCGCACTGCTGGAAACCGGCTGGCTGGACGCCAAGGCCATCGAACACAAGGTCGCGGTGACGCGCAGGGACAATCGCGCGGACATCCACCTGCATTACGACGTCGGCGAGCGCTACAAGCTCGGCGAGGTCACGTTCGAAGGCTCGCAGTTCGAACCGGGATTCCTGCAGCGCTACGTGCCATGGGAAAGGGGTGACTGGTATTCGCAATCGAACCTGCTGGCGCTGCAGCAGGCGCTCACCGATGCGGATTATTTTTCCATCGTGGACGTGCTGCCCGAAGTCGCGAAAGAGAAAGACCACGTGGTGCCGGTGAAGGTCGAGGTCGCGCCGGCCAAGCGCACCGTCTACACGGCGGGCCTGTTCGTCGGCACCGATACCGGCCCTGGCGTGCGCGCCGGCATCCGGCGGCGCTGGATCAACCGGCTCGGGCACACGCTGGACAACGAAGTGCTGCTCGCGCAGCGGCTGAAGACCGCGCAGGTCGTGTACGGCATTCCGCGTCCCGGCAAGGATCACGCCAGCTTCAATCTCGGCATCGGTTATCGCGACGAAAACACCCGGACATCGAAATCGCGCACGTTCTCGATCGCCGCCAACGCCACCCGCGACTGGCACGGTTTCGTGCGGACGCTGGGCGTGCATCTCCTGAGCGGCACGTTCACGGTCGGCAATTCGCGCAGCAACGTGAACATCCCCGGCATCGAACGCGGCAACAGCACGTTGATTTATCCGGAGATCGGGTTCACCAAAAAAGTCGCGGACAACCCACTGTTCGTGCGCAAGGGCTATTCGATCAACCTGATCGGGCGCGCCGGGCCCGGCATCGACACGCGCTTTGCGCAGGCGCTCGCCGACGTGGTGTGGATCCATGCGCTCGGTCGCAGCAACCGGCTGATCCTGCGCGGTGACGCCGGCATCACCAGCGCGCAGGATTTCAGCAAGCTCCCGCCGCAACTGCGCTTCTTCGCGGGCGGCGACCGCTCGATCCGTGGCTATGCGTATCAGGCGATCGGACCACGCAACAGTTACGGTCTTGTGGTGGGCGGCAAGCGCCTGCTGGTCGGCAGCGCCACCGTCGAACACTACTTCACGCGCGACTGGGGCATCGCCGCATTCGTGGATTCCGGCGATGCCTTCAATGGCACTGATTTCCATGCGCGCACCGGCGCCGGTGTCGGCCTGCGCTGGCGCTCGCCGGTCGGAATGGTGCGCGTCGACGTCGGCGTGCCGATCAACAACCCGTATTACCACGGCGCGCAGTTGCACATCGTCATAGGGCCGGACTTGTGACGCGCAGGAGCAAATGGCTGCTCGGTGTCGGCGCCGCGATCGCAACGCTGGTCGTCGTGCTGGTGGCGCTGCTGTTCTGGGTGCTGTACACGCCATCCGGACTGCGTTTCGCGCTGAACCGCGGCGTTGTGATGATGCACGGCCAATTCGCCTACGCGAGGGCGAGCGGGATGTTGGTGGGCACCACCACGATCGATGGCTTGCGCTATCGCGACGAGGCCGGCACCGTCGTCGCGATCGAGCATGCTTCCGTGGACCTGCGCCCTTGGGGGTTGCTGGGGCACAAGCTTCACGTCACCAAGGCCCGCATCGATGGCATCGCCGTCGACGTCGCGCCTTCCCAACAACCGGAAAGCAAGCCGACCGCCTTTTCGCTGGAACCGCCGCTGGCGATTTCCCTCGACGACACCTTGCTGACCCATATCGTCGTCCGGCAAAACGGGAAGCAAGCCTTCGCCGCCGACAGCCTCGCGATCGCGGGGCTTTGGACCAGCAAGCAGGTGGTGATCCGGCAACTGGCGCTGCGTGCCGCATCCGGAAGCGCCGAGCTCGAAGGCACGCTGGCGGTCGCCCAAGGCCACGCCGGCCACGGCACCGCGAAATTCGACTGGACGCAGGACGGCACGCGTTACACCGGCACCGTCACGTCGCAATCCGACGGCAAGATCGCGCAACTGCACGCGGCGCTTTCGGTACCGACACGCTTCGAGGCGAACGTTTCGCTGCGGCTGGATGCTTCGCACGTGTGGAGTTTGATGCTCACCGTACCGACATTCGACACGCGCGCACTGCCCATGCTGCCATCGTCGTTGAAGACGCTCGCGCTGAGCCTGCGCGGCGCGGGCAACGCCAACAGCGGCAAGCTGGAAGGCAGCGTCGTCGTCAACCACACCACGCTGCTGCTCGATCCCGCGCAATTCCGCTACGACGGGAAAACCGTGATGCTCGATCCGCTGCGCCTGCGTTCGCCGCAGATCGGGGGCAGCGCGATCGGGACCGGTGTCGTGCATCTCGACACCACGCCGCTGTCGTTCGCGCTCGACGCCAAGTGGAACAACGTGCAAGTGCCGGCGGACATCGCAGGGCAACCACTCGCAACGCATGGCGACGTCAAGCTCGAGGGCAGCACCGAGCATTACACGATGAAGGGAACGCTCGCGATCGGGCCGCCCGATCGGCTTGCCGATCTCACCATCGATCTGGCCGGCACGCCGCAGGCCATCGACCTGCACGCGTTGAAGCTCGTGCAAAAGCACGGCGGCCTCGACGCCAGCGGCAGCATCGACCTGCAACCGCAGGTGTCATGGAAACTCGACGCGGCCGCGAAACGTTTCGATCCCGGCGCGATCCTGGCTGGATGGAATGGCGCGATGGACTTCACACTGGCCACCGAAGGCCGCATCACGCCGCGAGGTCCGCAAGCCACGCTGAAACTGGACAAGGTGGCCGGCACGCTGCGCCAACGCAGCCTCACAGGCAGCAAGGCCGACCTGACCATCGCGCCGGATAACCTGCTGCAGGGCTCACTGCTGCTGGTCGCCGGTCAAAGCCGCATTCACGCCGTCGGCGAACACGGCAAGCAAACCAACGCGACCATCTCGCTCGATGTCGCCTCGCTCGGCGACTGGGTACCCAATGCCTCGGGCAAGTTGCAGGGGCAATTCGCCGTCAAGGGCACGTGGCCGAAATTGGCGGTGGCGGGCCAACTGCACGGCGCTGCGCTGCGCACCGGGACCCAGAGCATCGACACGCTGCAACTCACCGCCTCGATTCCTGACATCACACAGCCGGGTGGCAATCTCGATGCCACGTTGCACGGCGTGCACTCTTCGGCGCTGGGTTTCGAAACGGTGCAGGTGCGAGGCCGTGGGAACGCTGCTTCGCACGACCTGCACCTCGACGCGCGCGGACCGCAGCTCAGTGTTGCGTTCGCGCTGCACGGAAAATGGGACGCGAAGGCGAAGCGCTGGGCCGGCACGCTGAGCGATATCCAGCTCGTGCCACAAGGCCTGCCGGCATGGCATCAGCAACAGCCGAGTGCGATCGTCTGGCAGAACGGCGCGATGACGTTGTCGCAACTGTGCCTGAGCGCCGGCGCACCGCATTTCTGCGCGTCGGCGGATCGCAACGCAAAAGGCGCGATCACCGCGAAATACAACCTTGAAGGCCTGCCCTTGCAGTTGCTGGCGACGCTGGCGCCGGGCGCGAACGCGCTGCAGGCCAGCGGCGAACTGTCGGGCACGGGGCAACTCACCGTCGGCAGCGGGGGCGCGCTCAACGGCCATGCCAATCTTGGTGCAAGCGCCGGCAACATCGGGTATGTCTCCAATCCGGGCAGTCCGCTGCTGGCATGGAGCAGCCTCGGCATCGATATCGAGGCCAGCGGCACCACGCAACATGCGCGCCTGCAAAGCACGTTGAGCGACGGCGGCCATATCCGGGGCGACGTCACGGTGAGCGGCGCCAGTCGCGCACTGCAAGGCACACTGGACGCGGACATCCGCAATCTTGCGTTCCTCGAAGCACTGTCCCCGGAAATCGCCAACGTGCACGGCACGCTGGGCGGCAGTCTCGCGCTTTCCGGCATCCTCAACGCGCCGCAGTTCCAGGGACGCATCCAGACACGGGGCTTTTCCGCGGAACTGCCGCGCGCCGGTTTGAAACTGCATGACGGCACGTTCGCCGTCACCGGCAGCGCGCAGGGCGAACTCGCTATCACCGGCCAGATCACTTCCGGCGGCGGCGTGTTGCACGTCGACGGCAGCGTCGGCCTCGCGGCGAATGCGCCGCTGGGTTTGAACATCAGGGGCGACAACGTGCTGGTGGCGGACATTCCGGCCGCGCACGTGATGGCCTCGCCGGACCTGCACATCGCGCGCGCGAACGGCGCGTTCGCACTCACGGGCAGCGTCACGATCCCGAACGCGAAAATCGCGGTCCAGAAACTGCCGGGCGGCGGCCCCGCGAAAGCCTCTTCGGACGTGGTGATCGTCGACCAGCCCGAATCGGCCGAGGTCGCACCGCTGGCGATGGACGCCGACATCGAAGTGAAACTCGGCGACAGCGTGAAGATCCAAGGCTACGGACTCGACGGCAGCGTGCACGGGCAACTCGCGGTGCGCGTGCGGCCCGGCGAAACGGCCACCGGCCGCGGCGAAATCCGCGTCGACGGCAAATACCAGGCTTACGGACAGGATCTGTCGATCGAACGCGGGCGTCTGCTGTTCGCCGGCACGCGGCTCGACAATCCGGGGCTCGACATTCGTGCGGTGCGCAACATCCGCAGCCAGGACATGACCGTGGGATTGAGCATCCGCGGCACCGCGCAGCAGCCGATCCTCACGGTCTTCTCCG
The DNA here is from genome assembly GCA_035249175.1 of Rhodanobacteraceae bacterium. Lineage (GTDB taxonomy): Bacteria > Pseudomonadota > Gammaproteobacteria > Xanthomonadales > Rhodanobacteraceae > 66-474. The sequence continues at coordinate 9,339 of DATFGT010000071.1, read as the reverse complement.
ATCCGGCGGTGGAACAGGCCGAGGCCCTGTCGTATCTCGTCACCGGCCGGCCATTGAATTCGCTGAAGAGCGGCGAAAGCGATGCGCTCAACACTGCGGCGCAAGCGCTCGGCGGCCTGGCCGGCGATCGCCTCGCGAAATCGATCGGCTCGCGACTCGGCCTCGAAGCCGGCGTGTCCAGCAGTGAAGCGCTGGGTGGTTCCGCTTTCACCGCCGGCAAATATCTTTCGCCGCGATTGTTCCTCAGCTACGGCGTGGGCCTGTTCACGCCGGGCCAGGTGATCACGCTGCGTTACACCTTGAATCGCTTCCTGCAGTTCGAAGCGGAAAACGCGACGACCGGCAATCGCGCCAGCCTCAACTACAAGATCGAGAAATAACATGCCTGCCGCGATCGGGGTGGCATCGAAGCAGGATGCCATCCGGCACGCGGCCCACACCATGCAGGCTGCTAGAGTGCGCGCTGGTTTGCTTGACTGGATCACCCGCGCATGGATCTACGCACCGAGGACAAGGCGCCCGGCCTGCACGGCGATACGTCCGCCGACGCCATGACGGTTGCCGCACCGCAAGCCAAACATCCCGGTGTGGGGAGCGGATTGGGCACGGTCGCGCTGTATTTCCTGCTGCAGTTCGGCCTCAGCATCCTGGTCGGCGCCGCCGTCGGATCTGTGCTTGCGCTAAAGGCTGGACTCAACGCCGGATTGCATCATCAGCGGCCGGACGTGAAGGCGATTGCGCAGATGATGCGCAGCAATCCCGACATGCCAATCGTGATCACGGTGATTACCATCGCGTCGGCCGCCGTGATCATGGCGTTGCTGATTCGCCGATTCTGGCCTGCGCAATGGTCTCGCGCGGAGCTTCCTGGTTTCGGGTTCGCTCCCACCCCGAACAGGCTCGCCTATCCCGGTGCCGTACTGCTGGGTTTTGCGGTGCTTCTGCTAGGCGGTGCAATCACGCACACGCTGGCAGGCCACCATCCGGTGCATCAGGACGTCGCGCTCATGGCTGGCAAGGTGTCGCTGGACATGCGCGCCCTGCTCGCGCTGCTGGTGGTGTGCGTGGCACCGTTCGTCGAGGAACTGGTGTTCCGCGGCGTGCTGCTGTCGGGCCTGGCCAGCCGCATGCACATTGGCTGGGCGATGCTGGTCAGCGCGATCGTGTTCGGCTGCGTGCACCTGCCCGATTTCAAGTTCGCGTGGTACCCGGTGCCGGCGCTGATCCTGCTGGGTCTGGTATTGGCGTGGCTGCGGGTGCGCACGCGTTCGCTGTGGCCGTCGATCACCCTGCACGCGGCCAACAATTTCTTCGCGGTGCTGGGGTGGTTCCTGCTGACCAAGCCGCATTGACGCGCACGGCATCAGGCGCGGCTCAACGCGACCGCCCGCCCACTTCGTCGATGCGATGCAGCAGGTCCGCCGGATCTTCGTAGACACGAAACGCACCGGCTTCCTGCAACTCTTCGGCGCCGTAGCCGCCCGACAGCAAACCGACGCCCAGCGTCCGCCCGCGCTGCGCGGCCAGCATGTCCCAGATGCTGTCCCCGACTACCAGCGCGTGGCCGATCTCCACGCCAAGGCGTTCGGCGGCGGCCAGGAACAAGTCCGGATCGGGCTTCGCATGTCGCACTTCGTCCCGCGTCACTACCGGCACCCGTGCGGGATCGATGCCCAACGCCGCGAGGTTGTGCGATGCAGTTTCCATGCGCCCGCTCGTGGCCACCGCCCACGGCACGCCCTCGGCGGTCAGATGCTGCAGCAGTTCGCGCGCGCCTGGCAGCGGTCGGATGTCGGATGACAGTCGCGCGTAAGCTTCGGCGTGATGCCGACGCAGGCGCTGCACGCGCTCCTCGGTGATATCCAGCCCGGTTTCGCGCAGCAGGATGTTGGTGAACAACCCGCCGCTCATCCCGATCTTGCGGTGGATACGCCACACCGAAAGCTCAATGCCTTCATGGTCCAGCGCGGATTTCCAGGCCAGCACATGCTGATAAACGCTGTCGACCAGCGTGCCATCGAGGTCGAACAGGAATGCCGTGGTGGGATGCGTCATGACGGATTCCTGTATCTCAGCGGCGTGCGCAACTCGATCTCAATATCCCGCCGCCGAACCGGCCGGGTAACGCGGGTCGTTGACGCTTTCCAGCATTCCGGTTTCAGGGTTCACCACGATCGCGGCGATGTCGCCCATCGAATGCACGTCACGGATTTTGTAACCCATCGCTTCGAGCGCGGATTGCACGGTCGGCGTGAATGCGCCGGGTTCCGCAAAGATCTCGTCGGGCCACCACTGCACGTGGATGCGCGGCGCGTCGATCGCCTGCTTCACGTCCACCCCGTACTCGACCACGTTGAGGATGCTTTCCATCGTGGTGGAAATGATGGTGGAACCACCGGGGCTGCCGGTGACCATGAACAACTTGCCGTCGCGCAACACGATGGTCGGGCTCATCGAACTTAACGGACGCTTGCCGGGTTCGATCTGGTTGGCCAGACCCTGCATCAGTCCGAACTGGTTGGGTACGCCGGGTTTGGAGGTGAAGTCGTCCATTTCGTTGTTGAGGAAGAAACCGGTGTCGCCCGCGATCTGCTTGATGCCGAAGTAACTGTTGACGGTATAGGTGACCGCCACCGCGTCGCCTTTGTCGTCCACGACCGAATAATGCGTGGTGTTGGTGGCCTGATACGGCCCGAGGCTGCCCCGCACTTCCGCGGACCGCGTCGCCCTGTCGGGCTTGATGCTGGCGCGCAGTTCGGCGGCGTGTTCGGCCGACAGCAACCGCGTGACCGGATTGTCGACGAATGCCGGATCACCGAGATAGGTATTGCGATCGGCGAAAGCGCGGCGCTCGGCTTCGACGAAATAGTGCGTGCTCTTGGTGGAATGGAAGCCCCACTCCGCGAACGGATATGGCGCGATGATCTGCAGCGTCTCGCAGATCGTGGTCCCGCCTGAACTCGGTGGCGGCGCCGAATAAATCGTGTAGCCGTGGTAGCCGCACTCGATGGGCCTTTCCCATTGCACGGTGTAATCTTGGAAATCCTTCAGGGTCAGCAGCCCGCCATTGGCCTGGCTGGCCTTCACTACCGCCGCGGCGATCGGGCCGTCGTAGAACGCGCGGGTTCCGTCCTTCGCAATCAGCTCCAGCGTGGCCGCGAGCTGCGGCTGCTTCAGCACCTGCCCCGTTTTCCATGGCTGGCCGTGGTCGAGGAACGCCGCGGCGACGTTCGGATGTTGTTTGAAGAAATCGGTGGAGGTATCGAGGATGCGCACATCGCCCGGCCGCAGCACGAATCCTTCTTTTGCCAGCTTGATCGCGGGCGCGATCACTTGCTGCAGCTTCATCGTGCCGTATTGCTTCAGCGCCTCGTCGAAGCCCCTCACCGTGCCGGGCACGCCGACACCAAGGTAGGTTTTCGTGCTGCGGCCTTTCACCACCTTGCCCGCGTCGCTCTGCATCATGTCGGGCGTGGCGGCCAGCGGTGCCTTCTCGCGGAAATCGAGGAAAAGGTTCTTGCCGTCGGCGAGATGGAGGGTCATGAACCCACCGCCGCCGATATTGCCGCAGCACGGATGCACCACCGCCAGCGCGTAACCGACCGCCACCGCAGCATCGACCGCATTGCCGCCCTGCTTCAGGATGTCGACGCCGACCTGGGTTGCGAGATGCTGCGCGCTTACCACCATGCCGTGCTTCGCGCTGACCAGCGGCTCGTCCGGCAAATTGCGTTCGACGTTGCCCTGCAGCTTCGGCTGGATCGGACCATCCTGAGCGGTCGGCGTGCCTGACGCACTCGGGGGCGCAGACTGCTCGGCGAACGCGCAGGATGCGCAGCCTCCGGCCACCAGCAAGGTGATGGTGGAAGCCAGCAGAAACTTGCGCATGTTTGCTCCCGGAGATAAATGTGGCAGGCCATGAACCTTGCGTGCCGTTGCCCAGCTTGTCAACGCGCGGCCTTCAATGCGTCGATGACGGGTCGCACTTGCGCCTCACGCCCGAGCGTATCGCCGAGTCTCTGCAACCGCTGCGCCAACGTCACGGCACCCGGCGCACACACGGTCGCGTGGCCAACCTTGCGGCCCGGACGCGGCGATTTGCCGTAGTCGTGCCAGTGCGCGCCGGGAATGGCAAGCAGCTTGTCGCGATCGGGCAATTCACCGATCCAGTTGAGCATGCACGATGGAAAGCGCGCCGAGGTATCGCCCAGCGGCATGCCCAATACCGCGCGCACGTGATTCTCGAATTGCGAAGTAACCGCGCCTTCGATCGTCCAGTGGCCTGAGTTGTGCACGCGCGGCGCCATTTCGTTGCCGAGCAGGTCACCATTCTTCACGAACAACTCCAGCGCGAACACGCCCACGTAATCGAGTTTCTCGGCGATCGCGCGAGCGTGCGCGAACGCCGCCTTGTCGATGGTCGCGCCGCGCGGCGCGGGTGCAAGGCTGGCCGAAAGGATGCCTTCGACATGCCAGTTGCGCGTCACCGGCCAGGCGCGGAATTCGCCGTTGGCCGCGCGCACCGCAACGATCGAGGCCTCGAAGTCGAAGGCCACGAAACCTTCCAGGATCAGCCCGCGCGCGTCGGCCTGCGCGCCCAAGGCTTGCCACGCGGCGTCCGCATCGGCCACCGTCTTGATGCGAAATTGCCCCTTGCCGTCGTAGCCTTCGCGACGCGTTTTCAGGATCGCCGGCGCGCCGATGCGCGCCAGCGCGGCAGCCAGATCGGCGCGCGTCGTGACGTCGGCGAATTCCGCGGTCGGCAAACCGCATTCCCGGAACAGGTTTTTTTCCAGCACGCGATCCTGTGCCGTCGCGAGCGACAACGCGTTCGGCGCGACGCGCGTGCGTGCGGTCAGCCATTCCGCGGCCGCGGCCGGCACGTTTTCAAAATCGAACGTGGCGGCATCGATTTCGCGCGCGAATCCTTCCAGTTTTTCGACGTCATCCCAACCGACCGTCGACAGCGGCGCCAGTTGTCCGGCGCATGCATCGGCAACCTTGTCGACGATGCGAAAACGCACGCCCAGCGGCGCGCCGGCCAGCACCAGCATCCGTGCAAGCTGTCCGCCCCCCAAAATACCGAGCGTTTCCATTACGCCGGGGCTTTGCGATTGCGAGGGCGTGACGCGCCCACTGGCGCCGGATGCGGCGGTGTCAGGCGCGGATCGGAATGGCGCAGCACTTCCCCGGTCTGGGCATCGCGGAAACGATCCAGCGCACGCGCGACCTTGTCATCGTGCAATGCCACGATCGCAGCCGCGAGCAGGCCCGCGTTCTTGGCGCCGGCTTCCCCGATCGCCAGCGTGCCCACCGGCACTCCGGCCGGCATCTGCGCGATCGACAACAATGAATCCAGTCCCTTGAGCGCACGCGATTGCACCGGCACCCCAAGGACCGGCAAACGCGTCTTCGCGGCCAGCATGCCCGGCAGGTGCGCGGCGCCCCCGGCGCCCGCGATGATCACCTCGATGCCGCGCTCGACCGCGCCTTCGGCGTAGGCAAACAACCGGTCCGGCGTGCGGTGCGCGGAAACCACTTCGACTTCGTGCTCGACACCCAGCGACGCCAGCATCTCGGCCGCGTGCCGCATCGTTTCCCAGTCCGAACGCGAGCCCATTACCACCCCGACCCGGGGTGCGACCGTCGTTTTCCGCATGGTCTCACCGGCGCAAAACGGGTATTGTACGGGCATGGACAAGCGATTGCTGGACATCCTGTGCGACCCGGTCACCAAGACCCCGGTACGTCCGTTGCGCCGCGACGAGCTGGATGCATTGAACCGCGCGATCGCGGCGGGAAACCTCGACACCGTGGCGGGCCAGAAAGTGGCGTCACCGCTTTCGGCGGGGCTGATCACTACCGACCGGAAAGTCGTCTATCGGATCGAGGACGACATTCCCGTGATGCTGGCCGACGAGGGCATCGGCACCTTGCAAATGGTGGACTTCCCCACATAACGCTTCACGCCTCATCGCCGCCACCAACGCTGGCGACGACGCTGTGAACGGCTTCACGTTCCCGTATCGTTGAAACGGCATACTAGCCTGCCCCTGTTCCTGCATCGGAATCCAGGTTTTTCGTCATGACGCCCATCCAGTCCGACCCGCAGGCCGACGCCGACAAGAAGGTCGTCGACATCGGCTCGCGCGCGCCCGACGCCGGTCACGATCACGTGGGCGGCTTGTTGGTGGCGGTGCGGGAAATGACATTGAAGGCCGCCGCCAACCTCGTGGCCGAATTGCTGGACAACGTGGACGACACGCTGTTCGACCTCGCCGAAAAAGCCGAGAGCAACGCCAGCCAGACCGAATACTTCGACGGCATGCGCGAGACCCGGAAAATGCGTCCGCGCATCGAGCGCCTGTTCGGCGAGCGCGTGACGCGCGGCTTCGCCGACTTCGCCGCCGGCCGGCAACCGAAAGCCAGCGATGCGCAGCGCGCGTTTTCCGCCAGCGGCGAATTGAGCCTGGTCGATGATCGCGAACTGGAAGAATCGCTGGCGGTTTCCAGCATGGTCGCCAAGGCCGATGGGCGCTTGTCGTCCGCGCTGATGGCTTTGAACCAGCGCCTGTCGGTGCTGAGCGGCGGGCGTTCCACCACCAACACCAACAACCCGTTGGGACCCGGTGCGCTGACGGAAGCTTTCCGCGAAGCGCTGGGCGAACTCACCGAAGTCAATATCCGGGTACGCCTGATCATCCTAAAGATGTTCGAGCGTTACGTGCTGAAGGCGCTCGACACGCTGTACCACGACGTCAACGTCCGGCTGGTGCAAGCCGGCGTACTGCCGCAATTGCGGCATCCGAACGTGGTGCGGCGGCATGCTTCCGCAGGCCCTGCCCCACGCGCCGCGGGCGGCGCCGCCGAAGCCGCTGCCATCGGCGGCGTGGCTGACTATCTGGCCGATCCCGCGGACGAATTGCACAGCGAATTGATGCAACGCCTGACCTCGCTGCTCGCCTCGCGCCGTCAGCATGTGTATGGCGACGGCGGGTTGTCCGCGCCGGGCGGCAGCGGTCTTGCTTCGCTCACCCCGGCCGAACTGCTGGGCGCGCTGACCCTGCTGCAGGGTGAATCCCGTCCGTTGCCCACGATGCCGGCGGCCACCGACACCACCGCTGCCATCGACATGGTGCAGCGCCTCAAGGATGAGTTGATGCTGCAAATCCAGCGCCTGTCCGGCCAGGCCAAGGCGCACGTGTCGGGCAGCGACGAGGACACCATCGACCTCGTCGGCATGCTGTTCGAATACATCCTGCAGGACCACACCATCCCGGCGCCGATGCAGGTGCTGCTGGCGCGCCTGCAGATTCCGTATCTGAAAGTCGCGATTCTCGACCGCCGGATGTTCGCGCACGCCACGCATCCGGCACGCAAGTTGCTCGACCAGTTGGCCGACGCCGCCAAGGGCTGGTCGGAAGAATCCGACCGTGATCATCGCCTGTTCGGCAAGGTCAAGAGTGTGGTCGAAACCCTACTTCAGGATTTCGACGACGACATCGGCGTGTTCGAACGCCAGCTTGCCGAATTCACCCAGTTCGTCGAGCAGAACCGCAAGCGCGCCGAACTGGCCGAAAGCCGCGCCACCGAAGCCGCGCGCGGTCGCGAACGCCTGCAGGATGCGCGCCGCCGCGCCGCACAGGAAATCCTGTCGCGCATCAGCGGCCGCAACCTCCCGACACTTTTGCGCGGCGTGCTGACCCGCCCCTGGGCCAATTACCTGGTGTTGATCGTGCTGCGCCAAGGCGTCGAGTCGCCGGAGTTTCGCGCCGCCGTGCACTTCGTGGACGACTTCGTCGCCACCATCGATCCGCCGCACGGCGACGCCGAGCGCACGCAATACAAAAACGCACTGGCTTCCATCGAAAAACACTTGCGCGCAGGACTCACCACGGTTGCGTTCCAGGAGCCGGACATCGACCGCCTGCTGGTCGAGCTGTGGAAATTCTGGCGCCAGCAACTGGGCGAACCCGCGCCGGTCACGCCGGTCGAGGAACCTCCCGTCGATCCGGCGGCGGTGCTGGGCGTCAACGCCGACGTGCAACCTGCGATCACCGACGCGCCACCCGACGCCGATGACGATCTCGATTCCGACGAAATGTCGGTGGACGTGGATGCCGACACGTTGCAGGCCGTGCGTGACCTCAAAGTGGGGAGCTGGGTCGAGTTCGTCGACGACACCGGCACGCGCGAACGCGCCAAGCTTTCGTGGATCAGCCCGATCAGCGGCAAGTACCTGTTCGTCAATCGCCGTGGCCTGAAAGTCGCCGACCGCACCGCCGTGCAACTCGCCACCGAACTGCTCAGCGGGGGCGCGATGATCCTGGAAGAAGTGCCGCTGTTCGATCGCGCACTCGACGCCATCGTCGATCGCCTGCGCAACGCGCAGCCTGTGCCGCAAGCCGGCACATGAGTGCCGCCGACGCGCGGCCTGCACCGCCGCCGCTTGCAAGCATCCGCGAAGATGTCGCGCGCGCGCTCGCCGAGGACATCGGCGCCGGCGACGTCACGGCCGCGCTGATCAGTCCTGATGCGCGCGCCAGCGCTCACATTGTTTGTCGCGAGGATGCCGTGCTTGCGGGTGCGCCGTGGGCAGAAGAATGTTTTCGGCAACTCGATTCGGACGTGTGCATCCAATGGCGTCACCGTGATGGTGATCGCGTCAGCGCAGATACGGTTTTGTGCGAATTGGAAGGCAGCGCGCGCGGGTTGGTCGCGGGTGAACGCAACGCCCTCAATTTCCTGCAAACCCTTTCCGGCACCGCCACCGTGACGCGCACCTATGTTGAAGCCGTCGCCGGCACTCGCGCAAAGATCCTCGATACCCGCAAGACCATTCCGGGTTTGCGCCTCGCGCAGAAATACGCCGTACGCTGCGGCGGCGGCCATAACCACCGCATTGGTCTTTACGACGCCATCCTGATCAAGGAAAACCATGTCGCCGCGGCCGGCGGCATCGCCAACGCGATCCGTGCCGCGCACGCGGCGAGCCCCGGCGTGTTCCTCGATTGCGAAGTTGAATCGCTGGACGAACTGCGCGACGCGATCGAAGCCGGCGCCGACCGTGTGCTGCTGGACGAATTCACCGACGCAATGCTGCGCGACGCCGTCGCACTCGCCGCCGGACGCGTGCCGCTGGAAGTCTCCGGCAGCGTCAATCTCGAACGCGTGCGCGCGATCGCCGAAACTGGTGTCGATTGCATCTCGATCGGCGCGCTGACCAAGCACGTCCGCGCGATCGACCTTTCGATGCGGTTCGACCAAAGATGAATTATCGCGCTGCGCCATCACGCGCCAGGCTTGGCTTGGCGTCATGCGACCTTCGGCTGTCGACCC
>DATFGT010000070.1:0-48465 GCA_035249175.1 Rhodanobacteraceae bacterium | reverse complement strand
ACGCCATCCCGCAGCGGCCTGATGTGGCTTTTGCCGACGCGCTCGGCGGCGCGGATGGGGATATACGCCACGGGGTAGGCGCTGCGGAAGAACGCCATGGTGGATGTCGTCGGATAGCTGAAGCCGTTCGGCAACAGGTGGATGAACTCGCGGAACTTGTCGGCACGCGCGGCGCGAAAACCGGAGGTCAGATCCGCGACGCGATGACCCGTCATCTTCGACGCCAGCCAGTTGTAGAACGTGTTGGCGACGCCACGCCCGACGCCGGCCTGGTCGCCCCAGCCGCGCGCGCCGACTACCATGTCGTAGCCTTCGTCCAGCTTGGCAAGCAGGCGCGGGATGTCGGCCGGATCATGCTGGCCATCGGCGTCCATGAACACCAACACCTCGCCGCGTGCCGCGCGCGCGCCGCGCTTGATGGCGGCGCCGTTGCCCATCGAGTAGGGCGTGCCCGCCCGCGCAACGCCATGTGCGGCGCACAGCGTGGCGGTATGGTCGGCGGAACCATCGTCGGACACGATGATTTCCGCACCCGGTTGGGCCGCGCGCAACGCCGGCAGCAGTTCAGCAAGCGCAGTGGCTTCGTTCCTGGCCGGCAGGATGATGCTCAACAACTCGGGAACTCCTCTGGTTCGCGGCATCTTAGCGCAGGACATGCCGGGCACCCATCTCGATGGGCCGACACCGATTGACTCGCGCCATCCTTGGCGCTCGCGATACGCGCCGCCTTCGGCGTTCGCGTTTGCAATCCTGCAAACGCAGTCGGGTTCGGTCTGCGATGAAACCGCAGACCGCCCCGGAATGACGAGATGTGTGGGCTGGCCCGCGATTGCGGCCGCAGCCGCCTCGAAGAACAAGCGTTGCGGATTCGACCCGGGATTGACCGCCCCTCCGCTTTTGGTTGCCATTCCGGACGCGCACAGCGCGATCCGGAACCGGTTGTCCGGGGCTGGCAATAGCGTTCTGTGGGGTGTTGGCATGAATCGAGCATCCGGCTTCTGCGATTTGGGACGCGGTTCTCGCCGCGACCTGCCCAAGCAGCGGGTTTTGCGATACATTCGTCTTGCGATTCGGGGGGTTGGACTCCTTTCATGGCAACACAGATGAACCCGGCACCCAGCATGCCCGGCCTGACGGGCATTCCGCGTCGACTGGCGCTGGAAGGCGTGCTCACGGAAGCCGATGCGCGCCAGGCGGTGGAAGATGCCGCCAGGCAGAAGCTGCCGGTGGCGAGCTATCTGGTCGAGAACGGCATGGTCGATGGTTTGCGCATGGCGCAGGCATTGTCGGCCGAGTTCGGCGTGCCGATGCTCGACACCTCCGCGATCGACGTCACCCAATTGCCGATCGGCGAGCTTTCCGAAGAGTTGATCGAGAAGCATACGGTGCTGCCGCTGCTGAGGCGCGGCAGCCGCCTGTTCGTGGGCCTGAAGGATCCGGCCAATCCACGCGTGCTGGAGGAAATCCGGTTCCATACCAACTGCGCGGTCGAACCGATCCTGATCGAAGCCGAGCAGTTGAAGCGCGGCATCGAGCAGGCGCAGAACGCGCAGAGCATCAGCATTGGCGGCGACGGCGACGCGGACGACGGCCTGGAAGGCCTCACGATCGGCGAAGAGGAAGGCGGCAGCGCAGACAGCGCGGTGATGGATGCCAATGGCACCGATGACACGCCGGTCGTCAAGTACGTCAACAAGATCCTGCTGGACGCGATCAAGCGCGGCGCCTCGGACATCCATTTCGAACCCTACGAAACCAAGTATCGCGTGCGCCTGCGCATGGACGGGGTGCTGCGCGCGGTGTCCTCGCCGCCCCTGAAGCTGGCGCCGCGGATTTCCTCGCGCCTCAAGGTGATGGCGCGGCTGGACATTGCCGAACGCCGCGTGCCGCAGGACGGGCGCATGAAGTTGAACCTGTCCAAGACCAAGTCGTTCGACTTCCGCGTCTCCACGCTGCCGACGCTGGGTGGGGAAAAGATCGTGCTGCGCATCCTGGATGCCGCAGCGGCCAAGCTGGGCGTGGAAAAACTCGGCTACGAGGAAGACCAGAAGGCACTGTTCCTGGAGGCCATCGAAAAACCGTACGGCATGGTGCTGGTGACCGGGCCTACCGGCTCGGGCAAGACCGTGTCGCTGTACACCGCGCTCAATATCCTGAATACGGTCGGGCGCAACATTTCGACCGTGGAAGACCCGGTGGAAATCCGCGTCGAAGGCATCAACCAGGTGCAGCAAAGCGAGAAGCGCGGCATGACCTTCGCGGCCGCACTGCGTTCGTTCCTGCGCCAGGACCCGGACGTGATCATGGTGGGCGAAATCCGCGACCTCGAAACCGCCGAGATCGCGGTGAAGGCGGCGCAGACCGGCCACATGGTGCTGTCCACCCTGCACACCAACGACGCCTCGCAAACCATCACCCGCCTGATGAACATGGGCATCGCGCCTTACAACCTCACCTCGTCGGTGTCGCTGGTGGTCGCGCAGCGCCTCGCGCGCCGCCTGCACGATTGCAAGAAGCCGATCGAGCTGCCGAAGGCGGCGCTGTTGGCGGAAGGGTTCACCGAGGAAGAGGTCGATCGCGGCATCACGTTGTACGATGCCGTCGGTTGCTCGGGGTGCAACGAAGGCTTCAAGGGCCGCGTCGGTATCTACGAAGTGATGCCGATGTCTGACGAGATCGGCAAGGCCATCCTGGAAGGCGGCAATGCCATGCAGATCGCCGAAGCCGCGCGTCGGGCCGGCGTGCGCAACCTCAGGCAATCGGCACTGATGAAAGTGAAGCAAGGCGTCACCAGCCTCGCCGAGATCAATCGCGTCACCAAGGATTAGTGCTGTTGAATCCCTCTCCCTCCGGGAGAGGGTGCCTCGCCGGAGGCGAGGCGGGTGAGGGTTCGGGATTGCGCAAGATTCGGACCCTCATCCGGCGCTTCGCGCCACCTTCTCCCGGAGGGAGAAGGGTCAAAGCAAGACATTTGAATTTTGGGGATCAAGCTCATGCCCACCGCCACCGTTGCAACCAAATCTGCCGGGAGCCTCGGCGCGGCTCGCGCCACGGTCAAGCAGTTGACCGTGTACGAATGGACCGCGCTGGATAAACGCGGCGTCAAGATGAAGGGCGAAATGCAGGGCCGCAACGCGAGCCTGGTCAAGGCCGAGCTGCGCCGCCAGGGCATGAACCCGCAGGCGGTCAAGGAGAAGCCGAAGCCTCTGTTCGGTGCTGCCGGCTCGCGCGTGAAACCGCGCGACGTGGCCATCTTCAGCCGCCAGATCGCGACGATGATGGCATCCGGCGTACCGATGGTGCAGGCATTCGATATCATCGCCGGCGGCCAGCGCAACGTCCGCTTCAAGAACATGCTGACCGACGTCAAGCAGAACATCGAGGGCGGTTCGGCGCTGCACGAGGCGATGGCGAAATACCCGGTGCAGTTCGACGAGTTGTACCGCAACCTGGTGCGCGCAGGCGAATCGGCGGGCGTGCTGGACACCGTGCTGGACACGGTCGCCACCTACAAGGAACGCATCGAAAGCATCAAGGGCAAGATCAAGAAGGCGCTGTTCTACCCCGCGATGGTGATGGTGGTTGCGTTCCTGGTGATGCTGATTCTGCTGATCTTCGTGGTGCCGGTGTTCCAGAACGTGTTCGCAAGCGCGGGCGTGGCGCTGCCGGCGTTCACGCAGATGGTCGTATCGATGTCGGAATTCATGCAGCACTACTGGCTGCCGTTCCTGGTGGTGCTGATTGGCGCGATCGTGGCCATCATCGTGACCTACAAGCGCTCGGAAAAAATGGCGCACACGGTGGACCGGATGTCGCTGAAGATTCCCGTGATCGGCAACATCCTGCGGCAGTCGGCGATCGCGCGTTTCGCGCGCACGCTGGGCGTCACCTTCCACGCCGGCGTGCCGCTGGTCGAGGCGCTGGATTCGGTTTCCGGCGCCACCGGCAGCGTGGTGTACGGGCAGGCCATCCGAAAAATACGCGATGACGTCGCGGTCGGCCATCAGTTGCACCTGGCGATGTCGCAGAGCAACCTGTTTCCGAACATGGTCACCCAGATGGTGTCGATTGGCGAGGAATCCGGTGCACTGGACAAGATGCTGTTCAAGGTCGCCGAGTTTTACGAGGAAGAGGTCAGCAATGCGGTCGATACCCTGTCCACCCTGCTGGAGCCCTTGATCATGGTGATCATCGGCGTGCTGGTGGGCGGCATGGTGATCGCGCTGTACCTGCCGATCTTCAAGTTGGCCGGCACGTTCTGAGGTCGGTTCAAAGGAATCCCTCTCCCACCGGGAGAGGGTGGCGCGCAGCGCCGGGTGAGGGTCCGCCAGCGCCAATGCAAATCAAACCGCCTGCACCTGCCAGAACGCGCAAATGGGCGCGAGCCCTTCGGCACGACAGCACCGACGTCGAATGCGCATTGTGGTACCGCCTTCGGAGTGGGCGATTGAGCGGCTTGAAATTCCGGCGCCAACATCCGATTCCACCGTACATCGTGGATTTCTACTGCCAGGGAGCTGAGTTGATCGTTGAGATCGACGGTTCCCAGGACAATGAACGCAGAGATGCTGCGCGTACCACGGCGTTGGAGCGCCAAGGATTCCAGATACTTCGCTTTTGGGACAACCAGGTTCTACAGGAAATGAATTCAGTCCCGGAGGCCATCTGCAACACTGCGCGAACCCATACCCTCACCCGCCCCTTCGGGGCACCCTCTCCCGGAGGGAGAGGGGAAGAGCAGCGGGGTTCTTCCCGCGGTAGCGAGGAAACTTGAACCCCACTTCGCTGGTTCAGCCATTAGGCCTCCCCCTCGCCTTCTGGATCGCCGCGGCCGGCGTGCTGGGCCTGATCGTGGGAAGCTTTTTGAATGTCGTGATCCTGCGCCTGCCGGCGCGAATGGAATATTTCTGGAAGCGCGACGCGCGCGAAATGCTGGAGCTCGGCGCGAATGACGACGCAGCGCCGCCGGACATCGTCCGCAAGGGCTCGCATTGCCCGCACTGCAAGCACCCGCTGGCCGCGTGGGACAACATCCCGCTGCTGTCGTGGTTGCTGCTCGGCGGTCGTTGCCGTTACTGCAAGCAACCCATCTCGAAGCAGTATCCGTTGGTCGAGCTGCTGTGCGGCCTCGCCAGCGCCGTCGTGGTGTGGCATTTCGGCATTACCTGGCAGGCGGCGGCCGGACTGGTGTTCACGTGGATGTTGATCGCGGCTGGCGGAATCGATTTCCGCACGCAGCTTCTGCCGGATTCACTGACCTTGCCACTGCTTTGGCTGGGATTGCTGTTTTCGCTGATGCCTTTGTTTGCGGGCACGCGCGAGGCCCTGATCGGCGCGGCCGCCGGCTACCTCGCGCTGTGGTCGGTGTATTGGTTGTTCAAGCTCGCGACCGGCAAGGAAGGCATGGGCTACGGCGACTTCAAACTGTTCGCCGCGGCCGGCGCGTGGATGGGTTACGCCGCGTTGTTGCCCGTGATCATCATTGCCGCGCTGTCGGGCGCCATCATCGGCATCATCCTGTTGCGCGTGCGCGGGCAGGACCGTTCGGTGCCATTCGCGTTCGGGCCGTTCCTGGCGATCGCGATGTGGATCTGGTTGATCGCAGGCGATCAAATCTTCGCGGCATATCTGCATTTCTCGGGTCTTCGCTAGAAACCCTCATTAGCGTGACCATTCGTTGAAGCCAAGGGCGTTGATTCCGGCTTGCGCCTGGATGACGAGCAAAACCTGAGACCAGAATTTCGACTTTCAAGCGAGCCGACGATTCCGGTACGCTGCGCCCCTGCTCCGACAACCGACCTTGTTCCAGCCCCGAGTGCTACCTGTTTCCCCTCCACCTCCACACGCGCACAAGCTCGCGATTGCCGCCATCGCGCTGCTGGTTGCGTTGGTGTTGCTTCCGAATATCGTGTGGCTGGTGCACGACCCCAGCGGCGCCGTATGGGTGGCGGCGCTGCTCCTGCCGCTCGCTGCATTGGCGATCTGGTTTGCAGCACTGGGGCGCTGGCCGTGGCTGGCGTGTCTGCTGCTGGCGCCGTTCGCGATGCTGGCACCTCTGGAAACCTATTACGTCGCGCAATACCACCACCCGACCTCGGCACAGATCATCGCGACGATCGTCGCGACCAATCCGCTGGAAGCCCAGGAATATTTCGGGCGTTCGTTGCTTCCGCTCGCGCTGGTTCTGTTGGGCGGCGCGGCGGTGGCGCTGCTGGCCGCGTGGAGCAGCTTTCGCGCCCGTTTGCGCTGGCGCGGCCGCATGCGAATCGGCCTGCTTTGCGCAGGCATCCTGGCGATACTGATTCCGCTTGGCGCTGGATTCGCAATGGCCCGCCACCAATCCACGGCCGCGCATGCGGAATCCGGGTCAGCCTCGGCGCCGCTGCGCGACTACGGTCACGCCATCGAAGACGGTTATCCGTTCGGCGTCGTGCCACGCATCGTCGACTATCGGCGTGAATGGGATCAGATGCGCACGGAAGCGGCGAGGTTCAAGGCGTTCCAGTTCCACGCGCACCGCGTCGGCGCTCCGTTGCACCAGCGACAGGTGTACGTGCTGGTGATCGGCGAAAGCAGCCGGCGCGCGAACTGGCAACTGTTCGGCTACGACCGCGCGACCAACCCGGAACTGTCGGAGCTGAAGAACCTCGTGCCGATCACGCGCTTCATCAGCACGTGGCCGGAATCCATTGCGGCAATTCCGATGATCCTGACGCGCCGCAAACCAGACATGGCGTGGGATGCGCCATGGCACGAGGCGTCGATCCTGCGTGCGATGCAGGAAGCCGGTTACGAGACCTGGTGGATTTCCAACCAGCAGGCGATCGGAGAATTCGATTCGCCGGTATCCATGTATGCCTACGAAGCCGAACACGTGGAATGGTTGAACCATGCCTCGTGGACCGCGCCCGGAAGCTACGATGGCGACCTGATCCAGCCGCTGAAGGATGCGCTGCACGCGTCGGACAAGGACCTCTTCATCGTGTTGCACATGATGGGCAGCCATGTGAAGTACGACTACCGCTACCCGCCTGCATTCGAACACTGGAAACCGACCCAGGTCTCGCCGCCCGGCCAGGTCAGCAGCATCGAGCGCGCGCGCAACAGCTATGACAACAGCATCCTTTACACCGATCACGTGCTGGCGCAGGTGATCAACGCCTTGAAATCGAGCCATGCCGTCGCGGCGCTTTGGTTCGAATCGGACCACGGCGAATTGATCCCCACGCCCACCTGCGACAAGGAAGGCCATGGGGTCGGTACCGTGCCCGAGTACGAGATCCCCACGCTGTTCTGGTATTCGGATTCTTACGGGGAACATTTTCCGAAACGTGTGGCAGCCTTGCGCGCGAATGCCGGCAAGCGCACGCTTTCAGCCGATACTTTCGAATCATTGATCGACATGGCGGGCGTCACTTTCCCCTCACACGACGAAACCTGGAGCCTGTTCAGTCCGCACTGGCGCTATCACACGCGCTGGGTGGCGCAAACGCGCCACATTGATTTCGATACCGCGCACATCGAAAAACTTTGCCAGCGGGTGCAGTCCGGCCCTCCGCAAGGCAATGCACCATGACGCGCGCGGTCGCGAAGGTCGCATGAATCGAGCGAAGGCGCGAAGCGGTATCCGGCATTACGTCGTCGCGTTGACGGGAGGCGTGGCGGCGGGCAAGAGCGCGGTGGCGCGACGCTTCGAGGCGCATGGCGTGCACGTCTACGACGCCGACGTCGCGGCGCGCGAAGTGGTGGCGCCACGCGAGCCGGCGCTTGCGGAAATCGAATTCGTGTTCGGCGCCGGCGCATTGAATGCGGATGGCTCGCTCGATCGCCGCGCCATGCGCGAACGGGTGTTCGCCGATTCCGACGCGCGCCGCAAGCTCGAAGCCATCATCCATCCTCGTGTGCGCGCATGGCTGCGACGGCGCGTCGGAATGGATCGTGGGGCGTATTGCATGCTCGCGATTCCGCTGTTGTTCGAGAACCGGGACGACTACAACTGGGTAGACAGGGTTTTGGTGGTGGACGCACCGGAAGCGTCGCAGATCGAACGTCTGATGCAGCGCGATGGCGTGACCCGTCAAGCCGCCCAACGCGTGTTGGAGGCGCAATCGGCGCGCGCTCAGCGGCTCGCGATCGCCGATGACGTCATCGTCAATGACGGCGCGGAGGCCGCCCTGGATGCGCAGGTGGCGTCGCTGCACGCGCGGTACCTGGAGTTGGCTGCGGCAACGTAGAATCGCGACCGCGCGCGACACCGGTCCTCGCAGTCGCGTAGGGCGGGAGCAGCTGCGGAGCGGCGACAAATTCGTCCGGAACGAATTTGGACGGCCGCAGGCCGGCCCCGAGCGCGAGCGAGGGGTGAGCATCATGGATGATGCGAACAATCCCGCCACGGATGGCGTGGGCCATGGCGGGATCCGCTGCGCTTCTCCCGCCCTACATGTGCTTTCCGGGCTCGGGGAAGACACCCTTCATTTGAGAAATGCGCGAATGCCTGCGACGCCTTGGGCTCCGGCTGCGCGCGCGCGGCCGAGGTTCTCCGGTGCAAGGCCACCCAGTGCATAGACAGGCAGGCGGGCGTCGGCGACCCATTCTGCAAAACGCTTCCAGCCCAGCGGCTTCGCATCGGGATGGGATGTCGTGGCGCAGACTGGCGACAGCGTGGCGAAGTCCGCACCCAGCTCCGCAGCGCGTTCCAGTTCTTCCGCATCATGGCACGACACGCCAACCCAGGAATCGCGAGGCAGCGGACGCTCGCGCAATTCGCGCAACTGGCTCGCCTTGAGATGCACGCCAACGCGAAGCTCACGTGCCAGCTCGATGTCATGATTGATCAGCAGCGCTTCGCGGCAACCGGAATCGTCCGCCAGTGCACGCCGCGCAACGCGCCTCACGCGTTCCCGGTCCGCTCCCGGCATGCGCAACTGCCGCAGTGCTTCGCCCGCATTGAAACGACCCGCTTGCGCATTTTCCAAGATGGCGTAATAGGGCGGCAGCCGCAGCGCGGTCACGATCGGCGCATCGGCGGCCGGCATTTCGGCAGCATCCATGTCGCGCGCCGCAATCCATTTCAAGGGATGGCCTTCACGCGCGCGCGGTTCGCCGCGCCAGGCCGTGACGCGCAACGCATGCAATCGAACCGATTTTTCGGGATACCGCCACGGCAGCGAGATCAATGGCGCCGACTCGCTCACCTCTATGTCCAGTTCCTCTTTCAGCTCGCGGATCAAAGCCCGTTCCACTGTTTCGCCCGGCTCGACCTTGCCACCCGGGAATTCCCATAGGCCTGCGAGGTGCTTGCCCGGCAAGCGCTGCATCAGCAACACGCAGCCGCGTTCGTTGGTGAGAATCCCGGCGGCGACTTCGATCATCTACGTTCGTAATCGACGAAGTCGAACGCGAACGCGTGCCTGGTATCGATCGGGTGATGCGCGCGCGCGACCTCGCGCCAGCCTTGCAAATCCACAGCGGGAAAAAACGTATCTGCGCTGGGCGTCGTGGTGTCGACTTCGGTGAGGTGCATGCGCGCGGCACGCGGAAGCGCCAGCGCATAGACTTCTCCGCCGCCGATCACCACCAGTTCGCCATTTCCGGCACGCGCGATCGCCTCGTCCAGCGAATGCACCACGAGTTGGCCATCGAATGGCGCAGTCGCGGCGCGCGTCAGCACCAGATTCGAACGCCCCGGCAATGGCCGTCCGATCGCGATCGCCGTCTTGCGCCCCATCAGCACCGGTTTGCCCAGCGTGAGCGCCTTGAAGCGCTTCAGGTCATCGGGCAAGTGCCACGGCATGGCGCCCCCGAGACCGATCGCGCGGTTGCGATCGAGTGCAGCGACAAGGGCAATTTCGGAATCGTCCGACATACGAAAACCGGGGTCAGAGTGGACTTTCGACAGGTATGTGCGCGGCATCGTGCATGCAGGCTGGTTTATCAGGCTGCACACCGGGGCGACGTGGAAAGTCCACTCTGACCCCAGCTTTGGTCCTCATACCGCAACCGGCGCCTTGATCGCTGGATGCGGGTCGTAGTCAGCGATCCGGACATCTTCGTAGCGGAAATCGAACAACGAACGCACGTCCGGATTCAGTACCAGCTTCGGCAGCGATCGCGGCAGGCGGGTCAACTGCTCGCGCGCCTGCTCGATGTGATTGGAATAAAGATGCAGGTCGCCGAAGGTGTGCACGAAGTCACCGGGTGCGAGGCCGCAAACCTGCGCCATCATGCAGGTGAGCAGCGCGTAGCTCGCGATGTTGAAGGGCACGCCGAGGAAGATGTCGGCCGAACGCTGGTAGAGCTGGCACGACAGCTTGCCGTTCGCGACGTAAAACTGGAACAGTGCGTGGCAAGGCATCAGCGCCATCTTGTCGAGTTCGCCCACGTTCCACGCCGACACGATCATGCGGCGCGAATCGGGATTGCGCCGGATCTGTTCGATCACTTGCGCGATCTGGTCGATGCTGCGGCCATCCGGCGCTGGCCACGCGCGCCACTGATTGCCATAGACGGGACCGAGGTCGCCGTTTTCATCGGCCCACTCGTTCCAGATGCTGACGCCGTGTTCCTTCAGGTACGCGATGTTGGTGTCGCCGCGCAGGAACCACAGCAGCTCGTGCACGATGGATTTGACGTGCAACTTCTTGGTGGTGAGCAGCGGGAAACCTTGCGCGAGGTCCATGCGAATCTGGCGCCCAAACACCGACAGCGTGCCGGTGCCGGTGCGGTCGTCCTTGCGGGCGCCGTGTTCCAGCACGTCACGGAGAAGGTCGAGGTAGATCTGCATGGGATAGCGCGAACTCGGAAACCGAAAGCCTAACAAGATTTCGTCATTCCGGGGCCGCTGCCAGTTTTATCGGGCGAGATCCAGAACCCGATGTTGTGTGGCGATGGAAATCTGGATAACTCGCGCCTTGGCGCTCGCCCGTCGGGCCGCCGCAGCCCTGCCCCGCACTTGATCCGGGGGCGTTCGCGTTTGCAATCCTGCAAACGCAGTCGGGTTCTGCCTGCGATGAAGCCGCAGTCAGCCCCGGAATGACGACAAAATCCTGGATGCCTCGACTGCCGAATCCCGGTTCCCGAACCCCGCCTTCCGAGTCGCCGCTCCATAGCCACATTCAGCTTCGGTTCGGGTAGGCTTGAGCGATCGTTTTTGCCGTGGTAGCTCTCGAATGAATTCAGCAATACCTGCCGTTTCCAAGACCCGCTCGTTCTCCACCGTATTCCTGATTGAGTTGTGGGAGCGCTTCGGCTTCTACGGCATGCAGGCGCTGATCGTTTACTACATGGTGCAGCGCCTCGGCTTCGACGATGTGCGCGCCAACCTGGTGTGGAGTGCCGCCGCCGCGCTGATCTACGTGGCGCCGGCGATCGGCGGCTGGGTGGGCGACGGCATTTTGGGCACGCGCCGCACCATGCTGACCGGCGCGGCGATTCTCGCGATCGGCTACGGCTTGATTACCCTGCCGAGTGCCGACCCCACTTTCCTGTATTTCTCGCTGGGCGTGATCGTGGTCGGCAACGGCCTGTTCAAGCCGAACGCCGGCAACCTGGTGCGCAAGATCTACGAAGGCGACGACAGCAGGATCGACAGCGCCTTCACCATTTACTACATGGCGGTCAACGTCGGTTCGACCATCTCGATGCTGCTGACGCCATGGATCAAGGACTACGTCAACGGCGTCTACCAGAACGGATTCGGCTGGCACGCCGCGTTCGGCGTGTGCTGCATCGGCCTGCTGGTGGGCCTGGTCAACTTCTTCTTCATGCGCGCGTCGCTGGCGCATATCGGTTCGGACCCCGATTCCCACCCTTTCAACTGGGCAAGGCTGCTCAAGGTCCTGGTCGTGGGCGCAGTGCTGGCGGTCATCGCGGCTTTCATCCTGCAGCATGAAGCGATCGCCCGCTGGTTCGTGATCCTGGCCGCGATCGCGCTGCTGGCGATCTTCGTGTACCTCATCGTGAACGCCCGGCGCGGCGAACGCGCCGGATTGGCGGCGGCACTGATCCTGACCATCCAGACCATCTTCTTTTTCATCTTCTACCAGCAGATGCCAACCTCGCTGGCACTGTTTGCGCTTCGCAATACCGACTTGAACTGGAGCGTGTTCGGAGTGCACCTCTTTACGTGGCTTCCCGGCCAATATCAAGCGCTCAATCCGATCTGGATCATGATCCTCTCGCCGATCCTGGCGTGGATCTACACCGCCGCCGGCAAACGCGGCAAGGACTTGTCGATCGCGTCCAAGTTCGCCCTGGGGTTCGGGATGGTTGCGGCGGGCTACTTCGTTTACGGCATGGCCGGCGACTTCGTCACCGAGCCGGGCAAGGCCTCGTCATGGGTCTTGATCTGGGGCTATGGCCTGTATTCGCTGGGCGAGTTGCTGGTCAGCGGCCTCGGCCTCGCGATGATCGCGCGCTACGTGCCGGCGCGGATGGGTGGCTTCATGATGGGCGCCTATTACGTCGGCGTCGGCATCTCGCAATATCTCGGTGGCCTCGTGGCCAACTTCGCGGCGGTACCGCAGAACGTGACCGACCCGATGCAGACGCTGCCGATCTACACCGCGCTGTTCACCAAGCTCGGCTGGGCCGGGGTCGTCTGTACCGTGATCGCGATCGCACTCGTATGGCCGATGAAGCGGTTGTCGAAAGCGCATGCCGAGCATGCCGCGGTCGATCCCGCCGGGGTGCCGACGATCGCAGCCGAACGGTGACGCCGCTTCGTGACGGTTGTCATGTCCGCCCGACATGCCGTTCGGCAGGGGCGCGCGCGAAGCCGTTCGGCTAATTTAGGACCAACCCCGTCCGACCGCCGCGCCGCGAACCCATCGCCGCGCGGGCGGTCCAACGGACGCCCTCATACCCCGGACGACTTTCGATGTCGCGCACAAAATGGATTCTGACGCTCGTCGGCGTCGTGATCGTGGCCTTCATCCTGTGGCGCATCTTTGCCAATCCGGGCAAGTCCAAAGGCCCCGGCGACTTGGGCGCCGACGCGCCGGTGCCAGTCACCGTCGTGCCGGCTGCGGCCGAAAACGTGCCGGTCTACCTCACCGGCGCCGGCACGGTCCAGGCGCTCAACACCGTCAACGTACAGGCGCAGGTCGGCGGCCAACTGCTGAAACTGGACTTCGTCGAGGGCGGCCAGGTGACGAAGGGCCAGGTGTTGGCCGAGATCGATCCGCGCACCTTGCAGGCGCAACTCGACCAGGCCACCGCCAAGCGCGCCCAGGACCAGACCCAGCTCGCGACGGCCAAGGCCAACCTTGAACGTTCGTCGAATCCGAAATACGCGCCTTACGTCGCCGAGATCGACCGCATCACCCAGAAGAACACGGTCGCCCAGTGGCAGGCCGCGGTGGCGGCGGACAATGCCAGCATCCAGGACACCAGGGTGCAGCTCGGCTTCACCAAGGTCATCTCGCCCATCGATGGCATCGCGGGCATCCGCCAGGTCGATCCTGGCAACGTGATCACGACGTCCACCAGCATCGTCACGGTCACCCAGATGCATCCGATCTATGTGATCTTCACCCTCGCCGGCAAGTATCTGGACGAAGTCCGCGCGGCGCAGGCAAAGGCGCCCTTGACCGTGGCGATCCTGGACGCCGACAACAACGTGGTCGAAGACGACGGCAGCTTGATCGCGATCGGCAATCAGATCGATCCCGACACCGGGTCGTTCCAGTTGAAGGCGCAATTTCCCAATCCCAACAACCAACTGTTTCCCGGCCAGTACGCCAACACGCGGCTGAAAGTCAGCGTCAACGCCGGCGCGTTGGTGGTGCCGACCGCGGCCGTGCAGCGCGGTCCCAACGGCGACTACGTGTGGCTGATCACCGACAAGCCGCCGCCCGGACCGACCGCGAGCGCGGGACAGCCGGCCGAGGCGAAGGGTGCGCATCGCGCGCGCGGCGACCGACCAGGCGCGGCCGAGCACAAGCCGTCCAAATACGTCACGATGCAACCGGTGGTTAGCGGCGGCGAAGCCGGCGACAGCGGCTCGATCGTCACCAACGGCCTGAAAACCGGCGACCTGGTGGTCACCGCGGGCCAGTTCCGTCTGAAACAGGACAGCAAGGTGACGCCCATGAAACCCGGCGAAGTGCCGGCGCCACCCACCACCGCGGAGATCAAGGCGGCGATGTCGTCGAGCGGCGGACGCGGGCGCCGGCGTTGACGACGCTCGCCGGAACGGCGGACCCATGAGCTTCTCCAGCATCTTCATCCGCAGACCGATCGCAACCTCGCTGTTGATGGCGGCGGTGTTGCTGCTCGGCATCATCGGCTACAAGGCGTTGCCGGTTTCGGCGTTGCCCGAGATCGAGGCGCCCAGCCTGGTGGTGACCACGCAATATCCGGGTGCCAGCGCCACCACCATCGCGAACCTGGTGACGACTCCGCTGGAACAACAGCTCGGGCAGATTTCCGGCCTGACGATGATGAGCTCGAACAGCGCCGCAGGGCTGTCGACCATCACCCTGCAGTTCGCGATGAACAGCAACCTGGACGTCGCGGCGCAGGACGTGCAGTCGGCGCTCCGCACCGCACGCCTGCCGGGCAGCCTGCCCTACCCGCCCATCTACAAGCGGGTGAACCCCGCCGACGCACCGATCCTCACGCTGGCGCTCACCTCCGACAGCGTGCCGCTGCGTGACGTCAACAACTACGCCGATTCGATCCTTGCGCAAAGGCTGGCGCAGGTACCGGGCGTCGGCCTGGTCTCGATCGCGGGCAATGTGCGGCCCGCGGTTCGCGTGCAGGTCGATCCCGGCAAGCTTGCCAATCTCGGACTCACGATGGAGGACGTGCGCAGCGCACTTACGCAGGCCAACGTCAATGCCGCGAAGGGTTCGTTGAACGGCGCGGTGCAGACCTACGAGATCGGCACCAACGACCAGTTGCAGAGCGCGACCGATTACGCCAAGACCATCATCGCGTACAAGAACGGCGCGCCGGTGAAACTGTCGGATGTCGCCAGCGTGATCGAAGGCGTCGAGAACGACCAGCTCGCCGCGTGGGCCAACGGCAAGCCGGCGGTGTTGCTGGACATCCGCCGCCAGCCCGGCGCCAACATCATCAACACGGTCGACCAGATCGAGCAGACGCTGCCGTCGTTGCGCGCGGTGCTGCCCGCCGGCATCCATCTCTCGGTGTTCGCCGACCGCACCGTCACCATCCGCGCCTCGGTGCGCGACGTCGAGGTGACCCTGCTGATCGCGGTGGCGCTGGTGGTCGCGGTGATCTTCGTGTTCCTGCGCCGGCTGTGGGCCACCGTGATTCCCGCGGTCGCGGTGCCGCTGTCGCTGATGGGCACGTTCGCGATCATGGCGTTCGCGGGATTTTCGCTGGACAACCTGTCGCTGATGGCGCTGACGGTCGCCACCGGTTTCGTGGTGGACGACGCGATCGTGATGATCGAGAACATCGTGCGCTACCTCGAAAAGGGCAAGAGCGGCCGCGAAGCTGCCGAAATCGGTTCGCGCGAAATCGGTTTCACGGTGCTGTCGTTGACGGTCTCGCTGATTGCGGTGTTCCTGCCGTTGCTCCTGATGCCCGGAGTTACCGGCCGGCTGTTCCACGAATTCGCATGGGTATTGACCATCGCGGTCGCGATCTCGATGGGCGTGTCGCTGACGCTGACGCCGATGATGTGCGCCTACCTCCTGAAGCCCGGGTCGCTGCCGACCGGCGACGAAGAGGCGATGGAAAACCGGCGCGGGTTCTACGCGAAGATGCTGGGCTGGTACGAATGGACGCTGGACTGGGTGCTGGTGCATCGCCGCACCACCATCCTGATCGCGGCGGCGTCGGTGGCGGTGACGGTGCTGCTGTACGCGGTGATCCCGAAGGATCTGTTGCCGGAACAGGACACCGGCCTGATCACCGGCGTGGTGCAGGCCGACAGCGACATCGCGTTCCCGGCGATGGAAAAACACATCGAAGCGGTGAGCGCGGCGCTGCGGCAGGATCCCGCGGTCGCGGGCGTCGCCGCTTTCGTCGGCACCGGCGCGATCAATCCCACCCTCAACCAGGGCCAGGTAAGCATCGTGCTGAAGCCGCGCGGCCAACGCGACAACCTCGATAGCGTCGTCGCCAGCCTGCAACAAGACGTCGCGAACGTCCCGGGCGTGGCATTGTTCCTGAAGCCGGTGCAGGACATCACGCTCGATACCACCGTTGCGCCCACCGAATACCAGTACGCGCTTTCCGAGATCGATCCCAACGATCTCGCGAAATACGCGCAACGCATGGTGCAGGCCGTGAAGCAGTTGCCGGAACTCGCCGATGTGTCCGACAACCTCGCGATGAATGGACGCGCGCTGAAGCTGGACATCGACCGCACCGCCGCCAGTCGACTCGGCGTGCCGGTGCAGACCATTGACGACACGTTGTACGACGCCTACGGCCAGCGCCAGATCTCGACGATCTTCACCCAGCAGAATCAGTACCGCGTGGTGCTGGAAGTGGCGCCGCAATTCCGCAATCGTTCCGACCTGATGAACATGCTGCGGGTCCGCTCGAACGGCGCCACCGGCGCGTTGACGGGCAGCAACGCCACCACCCTCGGAATGTTGAAGTCGTCCAATTCCTCCACCGCGACCGGCATCGGGCAATCCAATACCGGCATCCTGCTCGGGGGCGGCAGCACGGTGCCGCTTTCGACACTTGCCACCGCCACCGTCACCGATGCGCCGCTGGTGATCGCGCACCAGAACCAGTTGCCGGCGGTGATCATCTCGTTCAACGTCGCGCCGGGTTATTCGCTGTCGCAGGCCGTGGATGCGATCAACAACGCCGAGGCTTCACTCGATTTCCCGCCGCAGGTGCGCGCCGGCTTCATCGGCAAGGCTGCGGAATTCTCGTCCTCGCTGGGCAATGAGGCGCTGTTGCTGCTGGCCGCGATCGTGGTGATCTACATCGTGCTGGGCGTGCTGTACGAAAGTTACATCCACCCGTTCACGATCCTTTCGACGCTGCCGCCGGCCGGCGTGGGCGCACTGCTGGCGTTGATGTTGTTCGGGATGCCGCTGTCGGTGGACGGCATCGTCGGCATCGTGCTGCTGATCGGCATCGTGAAGAAGAATGCGATCATGATGATCGACTTCGCGATCACCGCACAGCGCCGCGGGATGAGCGCGCACGATGCGATCCGGCGCGCCTGCCTGCTGCGTTTTCGTCCCATCATGATGACCACTTTCGCGGCGCTGTTCGGCGCGCTGCCGCTGGCGCTCGGCAACGGTATCGGCGCGGAGCTGCGGCGTCCGCTGGGCATCGCGATCGTGGGCGGATTGCTGCTGTCGCAACTGGTGACGCTGTACACCACGCCGGTGATCTATTTGTACATGGAACGTTTCGCCGACTGGGTGCGGGAACGCAGCGGGCGCCCGCATGCCGAGTTGGCTCCCGAGAGCGGGAAGTGAGTAATTCTCGATGATCCGTCTGTTGCGCGACGCTGCCTTGCTTCTCCCCTCTCCCTTCGGGAGAGGGTTGCGCGCAGCGCCGGATGAGGGTTCGGTCTCGCGTGCACGCGAATATCGCGCAAGACTCGTACCCTCACCCCGGCGCTACGCGCTCGGCCTACGGCCGCCTCTCCCGAAGGGAGACGGGAGCAAAGCCCCGTGAACATCTCCGCGCCCTTTGTCAAACGCCCCATCGGCACCTCGCTGCTGGCCGCGGGCGTGCTGGCGATCGGGGTGCTGTGCTACACGCTGCTGGGCATCAGTGCGCTGCCGCAGGTTTCGTTCCCCGCGATCTGGGTCTCGGCGTCCGAGCCAGGGGCCAACGCCACCACCATCGCGGCCACCGTGGCCGCGCCGCTGGAGCGCCACCTCGGCCAGATTCCCGGCATCGACATGATGCGGTCGCGCAGTTCCAACGGCAGCACCTTCGTCCTGTTGTTCTTCGATTCGGGCGTGGACATCGACTCGGCGGCGCAACAGGTGGATGCAGCCATCAACAACGCGGTGCCGGATCTACCCAGCGGATTGCAAATGCCGCAGTGGCACAAGGCGAATCCCAACGACGACCCGGTGCTCACGCTGGCGCTCACCTCCGACACCCAGCCGATGTCGGAACTCTACGACGCAGCCAACACTTTGTTGAGTCCACGCCTTTCCCAGTTGAACGGGGTTGCGTCGGTGGACGTTTCGGGTAGCGCGCAGCCCGGGGTCCGCGTCGACCTGGACCTGCACAAGCTGGATGCGCTCGGGCTGTCCAGCAACAACATCCGCAACGCGATCACCGCGGCCAACGTGACCTCGCCGCAGGGCTTCCTCACCAATGGCGAAATCTCGACCGCGATCACCGCGAACGACCAGTTGCGCAGCGCACAGGATTTCGCGGACCTGGTGATCGCCAACCACAACGGTGCACCGGTTTATCTGCGCGACGTGGCGAACGTGTACCAGGGTGCGCAGGACCAGTTCCAGGCGGCGTATTTCAATGGCAAGCGCTCGATCCAGCTGCAGGTGTACAAGCGTCCCGAGGCCAACGTGATCGAGACCGTGGACAGCGTCAAGGACGAATTGCCCGGCCTGCGCAACCTGCTGCCACCCGGCACCCAGCTGACGCCGTACTTCGACGAAACTTCCACCATCCGCGACTCGATCAATGATGTCCAGATCACGCTGCTGATCAGCCTCGCGATGGTGGTGCTCACGATGGCGCTGTTCCTGCGCCGCCTCGCGCCCACGCTGATCGCGACGGCCGCGGTGCCGCTGTCGCTGTGCGGCGCGCTGATCGTGATGTATGCGCTCGATTACACGCTGGACAACCTGTCGCTGCTGGCGCTGCTGATCGCGTTGACCTTCGTGGTGGACGACGCGATCGTGGTGATCGAGAACATCATGCGCCACCTCGACTCGGGCAAGACCCGCATGCAGGCGGCGCTGGAAGGCGCCAAGGAGATCGGCTTCACCATCGTCGCGATCACCGCCTCGCTGATCGCCGTGTTCATGCCGATCCTGTTCGCACCCTCGTTCATCGGCATGTGGTTCCGCGAGTTCACGGTCACCATCATCGCCGCGATCTTCGTCTCGATGCTGGTCTCGCTGACCCTGACGCCCGCCCTGTGTGGCCGTTTCCTGCGCCGCCACCCGGAACGCGAGGCGGGGCCGTCGGAGCTGGGACGTGCACTGGACCGCTTCCATGGCGGCATGCTGAAGGTGTACACGCGCACGCTCGACTGGACCCTGCACCGCCATCCGAAGCTGATGGCGTGGTCGCCGCTGGTGCTGCTGGCGTTCACGATCTATTTGTTCCACGTGCTGCCGGGCACCGATTTCCCCCCGCAGGACACGGGCCTCATCTGGGGACGCGCCACCGGCGGCGTCACCATGTCCTTCGCCGATCTCGAGTCGCGCACCAGCGCGCTGGTGAAGATGCTTCGCGACGATCCCGCGGTCGAATACGTGGGTGCCTCCATCGGCACGAGCCGGCGTGGCGCGAGCGGCTGGTTCAGCATCCAGTTGAAGCCGTTCGGACACGGCCGCGATGTCTCGACGCAAAACGTGGTGAGCCGCTTGTCGGCCAAGGTGGACCGCTACCCCGACCTCGATGTCCGTTTCCGTGCGCTGCAGGATCTGGGCGGTGGCGGTGGCGGCACCAGCCAGGGCGGGCAATACAGCGTGAACCTCCAGGCGAACGACGCCACCGAGCTCGAGGAATGGCTGCCGAAATTGCAGGCGCAACTCAAGAAAAATCCGATCTTCCGCGATGTCGGCACCGACCTCGACGAAGGGTCGCTGCTGCAGAACATGGTGGTCGACCGCGCCAAGGCCGCACGCCTGGGCGTGTCCATGGCAGCGGTGGACGACGCGCTTTACAACGCGTTCGGACAACGCCAGGTTTCCACGATCTATTCGGACACCAACAACTACCAGGTCGTCCTGACCGCGCTGCCCTCGCAAACCGCATCACCCGCCGCCCTGAACCAGATCCACGTGCGCTCGTCGGGTGGACAGATGATTCCGATCAGCGCGATCGCTCACCAGGAATCGACCATCGCCCCCAGCGAGATCGAGCATATCAACCAGATGACCAGCATGTCGCTATCCTTCAACCTGGCGCCAGGCGCCAGCATGGGTGAGGCGACGCAGCAGATCAATCGGACCATCGCCGACATGCGGATGCCGGGCGACATCAAGCTCGGGTTGGGCGATTTCTTCCGGCGCTTCGAACAACAGATGGCGATGATGCCACTGCTGCTGATCGGGGCGATCATCGCGGTGTACCTGGTGCTCGGGATACTGTACGAAAACCTGGTGCACCCCATCACGATCCTTTCCACCCTCCCCGCGGCGGGCGTGGGCGCCCTGCTCGCGCTCAAGGTCACCGGCCTGCCGATTTCGGTGGTCGCCATCATGGCGCTGATCCTCTTGATCGGGCTTGTCAAGAAGAACGCGATCATGATGATCGACTTCGCGGTGGTGGCCGAACGCGAAGGCCGCACGCCGCTCGACGCGGTACGCGAGGCGTGCCTGGTGCGTTTCCGCCCGATCATGATGACCACGATGGTCGCGATCCTCGCCTCGGTGCCGCTGGTGATCGGAATCGGCACCGGCGCCGACCTGCGGCGTCCGCTCGGTGTTGCGATGCTGGGCGGCCTGCTCTTCTCGCAGACGCTGACGCTGCTCTCGACACCCGCGATCTATCTGGTGTTCGGCTCGTGGGCACGCCGTCGCCGCGAACGCAAGGCTCAGCGGACATCGAGGCGCAAGGCGGCGGCACAGCAAGCCTGAGGGCTGGAGACGGCCGCCACCATCGCGCGGCTTGTTATGCTTAGTCTGTCGCCACAATCCGGAACTTCATGGCCGTCCAACCTGATCCGCCGACAGCCAGCCATGCGCGCCTCGCCTTCGTCGGCGGCGGCAACATGGCGCGCAGCCTGATCGGCGCACAACGCGCGCGCGGCGTGCCGCCCGCATCCATCCGCGTTGCCGAGCCGCGTGCCGAAACACGCGAGGCACTCGCGCTCGAATTCGGCGTGCCCGTGTTCGCGGACAACGCCGAAGCCGTCACCGGCGTGGACGGCGTGGTGCTGGCAGTCAAGCCGCAAGTGATGCGCGAAGTGTGCGCGGGGCTCGCGGGACCGCTGCGCGAATCGCATCCGTTGATCATCTCCATCGCGGCCGGCATCCGCATCGCACAAATCGAGCGGCTGCTCGGATCGAGGCACGCGATCGTGCGCTGCATGCCCAATACACCGGCGCTGGTGGGCGCGGGCGCCAGCGGCTTGTGCGCCAATCACGACGTGGATGCCGACCAGCGTGCGCTGGCGGAGCGCCTGCTCGGCGCCGCCGGCATCGTGCGCTGGGTCGAGGACGAGGCGCAGATGGACACGGTGACCGCGTTGTCCGGCTCCGGTCCCGCGTACTTCTTCCTGCTGGTCGAGGCCATGGAAGACGCCGCGGTGCAACTGGGCCTGCCGCGCGACACCGCGCGCGCACTGGCCGGGCAGACCTGCCTCGGCGCCGGCCACATGCTGGCCGACGGCAGCGAAACCGCGGCGGTCCTGCGCCAACGCGTGACCTCGCCGCATGGTACGACGGCCGCCGCACTCGACGTCTTTGAGCAGGGGGGCTTTCGTGAACTCGTCGAACAGGCCTTGGCGGCGGCGCGGCGACGCGGCGCGCAGATGTCGGCCGAAATGGATAGCGAAGCATGATCTACCTCGCCAATGCGCTGTCGCTGCTGATCGGATTTGCCTTCGGCTGTGCGGTGGCACTGTTCGTGTTCCGTCTGCTGGCCGAGGCCGTGCGCGCGGATTTCTACAATCCGATCTGCCAGTTTCTTTACCGGGCCACCAATCCGGTGCTGACGCCTCTGCGGCGGGTGATCCCGACCTGGCGACGCATCAACATCGCGGCGCTGCTGATCGCGTGGGTGCTGGAGGTCATCAAGAACTTCCTGCTGGGTTTCGTCGTCCCCGATTTCTGGGCCAGCAACGTGGGCATGCTGGTCCTGGCCGTGGCCGATCTCCTCGATTTTTTCCTGATCCTGTACCTGATCATGATCTTCGCGTGGGCGCTGCTGTCGTATGTCAAGGTCGACGCACGCAATCCAGTGGTACCGCTGCTGGGCAAGATCGTCGAGCCGATCCTGAAACCGTTCCGCCGCATCTTGCCGCTGATTGGCGGGTTCGATCTTTCACCGGTACTGGCGATCCTGGTGATCCTGCTGATCCAGACCGTGGTCGTGGCCTGGTTGATGAACGTGGGGCACACGATTTGATGTCGGAGCCCGTGCGCAGGTTGGAGCCGGGATTTATCCGCGGAAGCCCAGCGTCTCTCGTTGGGCTTCACCACGTTCAGGCCGACCTACAAATGCGGTGGCCGTTTCCGCCGTTGTCAGCGCTCGCCGATCGCCCAACGGGCAATGATGGCGTGCAGCGCGTCCAGCCCGTCGGTGAGCGCCGCGGGTCCGGGTTGCAGGATGATGGGCGACTTGATTTCGTGCAGCTCGCCGTCGCGCACCGCGGGAATCGCCTCCCAGCCGGGGCGCGCGGCCAAGCTCTCGGGCCGGAACTTCTTGCCGCACCACGAAGCGAGCACGATGTCGGGCTGGCGTCGAATCACTTCAGCCGGGTCGGCGATGATGCGGTGCTTCGCGAGGGATTGTTCCGCCATTTCGGGGAACACATCCTCGCCACCGGCGATGCGAATCAACTCCGCCACCCAGCGGATGCCGGTGATGGGCGGCTCGTCCCACTCCTCGAAGTACACGCGTGGATGCTTCGGCAACGAGGTACCCTGCGCGCGTACCCGTTCGACATGCGTTTCAAGTTCGCGCGCATACGCTTCGGCTCTGTTCGCCGCACCGACCAGTGCGCCCAGCCTGCGCACATAGGCAACAATGCCTGCAACGGAACGGTGGTTGCTGATCCATACCTCGACGCCCGCCTTGATCAATTCCCGCGCGATGTCGGCCTGGATGTCGGAGAACCCGATTGCCATGTCCGGCTTCAGCTCGAGGATGCGATCTATTTTGGCACTGGTGAACGCGGATACCTTCGGTTTCTCCTTGCGCGCGCGCGACGGCCGTACGGTGAAACCTGAAATACCGACGATGCGCTCTTGCTCGCCGAGCGCATAGAGGACCTCGCAAGGCTCTTCCGTGAGGCAGACGATTCGGCGCGGCCCCGCGTTCACGGATACAGCAGCCTCTCGCGCCACGCGCCCTCGACCCGCTCCCAGCGGTGGCGCTCGTTCCAGCGATGCTCGCCGGCGTACCAGAATTCCACCATGCACGGCACCACCCGGTAACCGCCCCATTCCGCAGGCCGCGGTATGCCACGTTCCGCAAACTTGCGTTCGAATTCAGCGACACGCCCTTCCAGCACCCCGCGGTCCGGCAAGGTTTGCGATTGCAGGGACGCCCACGCGCCAAGCTGGCTCAAGCGCTCCCGCGTCGCGAAATAAGCGTCGGATTCCGCTGCCGGCAATTTTTCCGCACGCCCTTCGATGCGCACTTGCGCCGCCGGCTTCAATCGCTTCCACAAAAAGCACAGCGCGATGCGCGGATTCGCTTCAAGCTGCGCGCCCTTGTCGCTGTCATAGCGGGTGAAGAAGGTGAAGCCGCGTTCGTCGGCGGTCTTCAGCAATACCATGCGCGCATGCACATGGCCGTCCGTGCCGGCGGTCGCCACGGTCATCGCGTTCGGTTCGGGATCGTCGCTGGCGCGGGCCGCCGCGTGGAGGCGGCGGAAAGTTTCAAGAATCGTCGGACTCAACATCGAACTTCGACGCGGCAAAAAGGACGATACCCAGTGTAGCTTCGGCTAGCCCTGCTCGATGCGATACCCATGCTGATACACCGCCGTCAGTCGCCAGCCGTTTTCGCCGGACAGGCCGAGTTTCTTGCGCAAGCGGCTGATATGGGTATCGACGGTACGCGTGCTGACGTCGCCGGCAAGGTTCCAGACGTTCTCCAGCAGCGCGTCCCGGCTGACGATGCGGCCCTGGCGCCGGAACAAATAACAGGCCAGCTCGTATTCGCGCTGGGTCAGTTCCACCGGCTCGCCGTTGATGCTGATGTGGCGGCGGTGCGGATCGATCCGATACGGGGGCAATTCCAGCACTTCATTGGCGTCGGTTTCGCCGCCGCGCCGACGCAACACGGCCGCCACACGCGCCAACAGCTCGCCCTGCTTGGGCGGCTTGACCACGTAATCGTCCGCTCCCGCCGCAAGGCCCTCGACGATGGCGGATTCCTCGCCACTGGCGGTCAGGAAGATCACCGGCAATTTCGCATTGGGCGATTGCCTTATCCAGGAAAGGACTTCGAGACCGGTGGCATCCGGCAGACTGCGATCCAGCAACACCAAGTCGACCGCCTCGTTGCCGAGGCGACGACGGAAATCGGTGGCGGAACGGAATATCGCGCAACCGTATCCCGCGTGTTCCAACCACAGGCGCAAAAGCGCCGTCTGCTCCGGATCATCCTCAACGCAGCCGATCGTCCACGTCACAGCGCTCATTGTTTTCTTCGCCCCCCGTCAACCGAAACATCCCCCTCACGCCACTTGCGCTTCGCATGCGGCCTTTTTTGCACGCCCCCGGTCACGCGCCCTCAATCT
The DNA here is from genome assembly GCA_035249175.1 of Rhodanobacteraceae bacterium. Lineage (GTDB taxonomy): Bacteria > Pseudomonadota > Gammaproteobacteria > Xanthomonadales > Rhodanobacteraceae > 66-474. The sequence goes on along the minus strand of DATFGT010000070.1, from coordinate 23,888 downwards.
ACCTCGAAATTGATGCGCATGTTGACGCGCCATTCTTGCACGGCGCCATTGTTGTCGGTGGCCACCTTGATGTCGTTGATCCACGCACCCTTGATATTTTTCACCGTCTTGCCTGCCTTTTCCAGGCCGTGGCGCACAGCATCTTCGATCCCCTTCGACGACGAGGCACTCAGCTCGATGATCTTGGTCACGGACATGCTGGCTCTCCTTTTTCGTTGTGGAAATCCGACAATCCCACGGTTAACGGCATATTACCCAACCGTGACATGGTTCGCATTTTTGTCAAGCCCTGTCGGCGAAGGCCGGAACGCTCCCGTCCCCTTGGCGAGCCCGGAGTCGACCGAGCACTTCCGCGTGCAGCGCCGGCGTTGCCGCCAGCACGCTGCGGGTGCCGAGCGCCGGTCCCGCGCCGTCGAGGTCGGTGAATACGCCGCCCGCCTCGCGCACGATGACGGCCAAGGCCGCGATGTCGAGGATGTTCACGTCGGACTCGATCACGACATCCAGCGCGCCGCGGGCCAGCAGGTGGTAGTGGCAAAAATCGCCGTAACCGCGCACGCGGTTGACCTCGCCGACCAGCTCACCGAGCGCGACCCAGCGATCCGCGGCCTGTGTCAGTGATTTGATGTTGCCCAGCGACAACGCCGCCTCGCGCACTTCGGTCGCCGGCGAGACCCGCACGCGTTGCGCGCCCAGGAACGCTCCGCCGCCGCGGCGCGCGCGCATGGTTTCCCCGTAGGCCGGGGCGTGCGACACGCCGAGTACCAGTTCGCCCGCATGCATCAGTGCGATTTGGGTGGAAAAGAACGGCGTGCCGCGCACGAAGCTCTTGGTTCCGTCCAGCGGATCGACCAGCCACAGGAATTCGCCCTCGCCTTCGCGACCGCGTTCCTCGCCCAGGATCGCATGCTCGGGAAAAGCGCGCTTCAACGCAGAGCGGATGACGTCTTCGGCTTCGCGGTCGGCGATCGTGACCGGGGTGGCGTCAGGCTTGATTTCCACGGCCACGCCGCGGTTGAAGTGATCCATGATGCATCGACCCGCAGTGCGCGCGGCGTCAAGCGCGATTTCCAGGGCATGGTCGAGAAATGCGGTATCGGGCTTGCTGGTCATGCATCCCCAAGCTTAACCGGGCTTGAGCCGATTCGCCCCGACCACGATCATGGCGGGATGACCACGCCCCCTTCCCGCAATGCCAACCTCGTCGCGCGCGATCTGGCACACGTATGGCATCCCTGCACCCAGATGCGCGAACACACGTCGCAACTGCCGTTGATCCCGATCGTGCGCGGCGACGGTGCCTGGCTGATTGATGCCGAGGGCAACCGCTACCTGGATGGCATCAGTTCGTGGTGGAGCAACCTGTTCGGACACGCGAATCGTCGTATCGCCGCCGCGATCGCCGAACAATCGGCTCGGCTGAACCATGTGATGCTGGCCGGCTTCACCCACGAACCCGCGCTGCAACTGGCCGAAGAACTGATACGCATCGCGCCGCCCGGATTGTCGCGCGTGTCGTACGCAAGCGATGGCGCCAGCGCGGTCGAGATCGCGCTGAAGATGAGTTTCCACTATTGGCACAACGTCGGGCAACCGCAACGCACGCGCTTCATCGCGCTGGCCAACGCATACCACGGCGAAACCCTGGGCGCGCTGGCGGTGAGCGACCTTCCGCTGTATCGCAAAGTGTATGGGCCACTGCTGTTCGAGCCGATCGTGGCTCCATCGCCGGACTGGCTGGATGCCGCCCCCGGTGAGACCGCCGACGATGTCGCACGCCGGCGACTCGCCGACACACGCACGATTCTTGAACGCCATGCGCACGAAACCTGTGCGGTGATCATCGAGCCGCTGGTGCAGTGTTCTGGCGGCATGCGCATGCACGCGCCATCCTATCTCGCTGGTCTGCGCGAGTTGTGCGACGAATTCGGCGTGCATCTGATCGCCGATGAAATCGCAGTGGGCTTCGGACGCACCGGCACGCTGTTCGCGTGCGAGCAAGGCCCGATCACGCCCGATTTCCTGTGCCTGTCGAAAGGGCTCACCGGCGGCACCTTGCCGCTCTCGGCCGTGCTCACCACCGGCAGGGTGTACGAGGCGTTCCTGGGCGACTATGCCGCCAACAACGCATTCCTGCACTCGCACACTTTCAGCGGCAACCCGATAGCGTGCGCCGCGGCGCTGGCGTCGCTCGCCATCTTCCGTGACGAGCCGGTGCTGGAACGCAATCACAAACTGGCAACGCATCTTGCGCACCGTCTGGAGGCACTGCGTGATCATCCACACGTCGCGAACTTGCGCCACACAGGCTGGATCGTGGCGTTCGATCTGGTCAGGGAGAAGGCCTCCGGTACGCCCTATGCGGGCGCACAACGCCGCGGCTTGAGCTTCTATCGACACGCATTGTCGCGCGGCGTGCTGCTGCGCCCGCTGGGCGATACCGTGTATCTGCTGCCGCCCTATTGCATCGACGAAGGCGACATCGACTTGATGGTCGATGTCGCCTTTGAAGCCATCAACGTAGCGACCGCCTGAACCATCAATGCCCGTGCACGGTCACCGACGGATCCAGCCTCTGCAGTGCCTGGCCAATGTTGGTCGCACCGGTGCGTTGGATGTCCTCCTGGCTGTAACTGTTGCCTGCCACCGGCAGGCATTGTCCCTTGGGCGGCGGAATGTGGCTGCCGGTGTCACGGATGCAGTTGCGCGAGCCCAGGGGCGGCACCGAACGCGTTGGTTGGGCGTGCTGGCCATTCGTTGCCTGCGCCGTGGTCGCGGTGGGCGATTGGCTGTTGTCCGCGTTTTGCGCGAACGCCGGCGCGGCAAACGCGGCGGCGCCGGTCAGTGCGAGGGCGGTTGTGAGTATCAGCTTGTTCATGATCAGGACTCCTGCTGGCATCCCGAACCCATTGTGCGCTCGCCGACGTACGAAGGCAATCGTGGTCATCATGGCTTCCGGGTTCATTCATACTTTCGACTCCCGACGCCCACGAAGATTCCCGCCAATGCGTTCGATACGCTTGTTCGCCGACATGCCGCTCCAGCCGGGACGTGGCGTGGCACTCCCGGACAGCGCGGCAGCCCACGCCATGCGGGTACTCCGCTTGAGGACCGGCGACATGGTGACCTTGTTCAACGGCGACGGTCACGAGTATTCCGCACGACTGGCTGCAGCCGACGCCCGCGAAGTGCGCGCGGAAATCATGTCGAGGGAATCGCCACCGCGCGAATCGTCATTGCGCATCACGCTGGTGCAGGCGCTGGCGCGCGGCGAAAAGATGGACTGGATCATTCAGAAAGCCGTCGAACTTGGTGCGGCCCGGATCGTTCCCGTGTCGACCGAACGCAGCGAAGTGAAGCTGGATGACGCGCGCGGCCGGAAGCGCCTCCAGCATTGGCGCGCCATCGCCACGGCAGCCTGCGAGCAGTGCGGGCGCAATACGCTTCCAGGCATCGAAGCGCCCATCGCGCTTTCGGCATGGGTGAAGACGGGCAGTGCCACGCCGGAACCCGTGACACGCTGGACGCTACACCCGGAAGGCGCCACCCGCGTCCGTGACCTGCATGCGCCGTCGCCGGCAATGCTGGAACTTGCGGTCGGCCCGGAAGGGGGCTTCGGAGAAACCGATCTTGCCACCCTGCGAGCACATGGCTTTCGCGAACTCACGCTGGGCCCGCGCATCCTGCGTACCGAAACCGCCGGCATCGCCGCACTGGCTGCGCTGCAAGCCCTTTGCGGCGACCTGTAGCGGTCACCACGACCTCGACGAGGGCGATGTGCATCAAGCCATCTCGGCGCCTATACCGCGCGGCGGCGGCTTTCACCATCGAAGTTGTCTCTGGCTTTTACCCGCTCCGGTCATGCTGCGGTTGCGGCGTGGCAGGGCGCGACATCCGTCAACTTCGGCGTTGCGGACGGCAATGCGCTCAGGCGGCGACGCCCAGGGCCTCGACGATCTGGTTTTCGACCGCGGCGAGGTCGGGGATCCATGCAGGCTCGTCGTGCACCAGCACCCGTTCGCGCACGCCCGCCGGCAGCGCGCCGGCGTTCTCGTCCGGAACCAGCAGGTCTTCCGAAATCAGCGTGAGGCGCGGAAAACCCTGCGTCAGTACCCCGAAGTAAGGCAAGCGTGCGTGACCGGAAAGCGCTTTCAGGATCGCCACGCGCGCGTTTTCGGTGGGCTCGTCGGCTGCCGTGCCGGCCAGCGCGGAGAACGCTAGCACCGGCAAACCCCAGCCGCGCCATGCCAGACGCCCCAGCAACCATGACGGCGCGCCCGCCACCGGTGTCGGCTGCGCGAAGGTGATGACCTCGGCCATGGTGGTATTGGGCACCAGCACGCGCCCGCCCGTGACCGGCAACACGACCCCGCGTATTTCGTGCGGCAAGGCGTCAGCCGTGCTCATGGCTGACCTCCTTCACGTTCGCCTCGGCGGCATCGTTGGCGACCACCTTCTTGCCGAGGTTTCCCCCGAACCACCGTTCGATCGGATCAGCGTCGACCCTGAGTGGTGCCACCGTTTCCATCGGCACCAGTTCCAGCCCCGCGAAGGCCTCGGACAGCACGGGCTCCGATGCCTTGCGAGCGCTACCGCCGTCGGCCGCAACCGGCGAGGCATCGTGATCGACCAGTGCCCAATCGTCCAGCGAAGGCAGGCTCGCGAGCACGTCGGCATCATCATCCACCAAAGCCGCGCCGGACACACCGGCCGGCGCGGCATCGGGCCGCGGCGTAGCAGCCGTCGCGGCCGCCCCCGCCACTTCATCGGGCTGCACCGCCGGAACTGCAGCCCCCGAAACGACCCGCCAGACCTGCGGCGAGTCCGCGGAATCGGAGCCTTCCGGTTGCGCCAGACGCGCGTCGATCATCGCGGATAGTGCTTCCGTATCGACATCCAGCGCGGCTTCCGCCTCGAAATCGAACCCGGCCGGCTCCGCTTGCGAATCGGTCGCTTCCGGTTCCGGCTCCGCGGCCATGTCGGTCGCTGCAGCGGATTCCAGCGCCGGCTCGAAAGAGATCGAGGACTCGACAGCAGCCACCTGCTGCGGCACATCCAGCGATACAAGGTTTTCATCCGCCTCAACAACTTCAGCTGCGGCCGCAACGGGACTGCTCAACTCCACCGGAACGGACGCCTGCTCGGCGACAAAATCGACGGTCATGGTTTCGATCTCCTCCGGCGACAGCGGACGCTCGACCACCAAACTTCCGGCGGGCGGCGCAGGAATTTCATCCACGGGGACAACGAATTCAGCTTTGATCGTTGGCACGGACGGCGACGGGGCCGCCTCGGGGCGCGGCGGATCAACATCGCTGCTGCCGCGCAACTTGGCCACAAGATGGCGCAACCAGCGCGCGCGTTCCCAGCCTTCCAGTTTCTGCGAAATTTCGGGATCGTTGAAAACCACTGCGACGCCAGCGGCGTGCAACTTGGTCTCGACGTCGTCCAGCCAGTCGCCACCATCCAGATTGATCAGCGCCGACGTCACACCCGCGGAGACCAGGCGTGCCGCGTCGAACGCGTTCGCCGCAACCGCATATGCGATGTCGGCGTGGTTAGCCATCGCGTCGCGCACGTGCGCGACTGCTGCCTCGTCACCAAACACCAGCGCGATGCGCGGCAGTGCTTCCATCGCACGATCAGGCATGGTGCGCCTCCAGCATTTCATTGACGTGGCGCAGCAAGTCCGCTTCGCTGTAAGGCTTGCCGAGGTAACGCTCCACGCCAATCTCGAACGCACGCTGGCGATGCTTCTCGCCGGTGCGTGAAGTGATCATGATGATCGGCACGTGGCGGAAACGCACGTCGTTCTTCATGTGCGTGGCCAGCTCGTAGCCGTCCATCCGCGGCATCTCGATGTCGAGCAGCATCACGTCGGGCAAACGTTCCTGGAGTTGCTCCAGCGCATCCATGCCGTCCTTCGCGGTGACGACCTCGAGCTGTTCGCGCTCCAGCACGCGGGTGGTGACCTTGCGCATGGTGATGGAGTCGTCGACCACCATGACCAGGCGCGGACCCGCCTCGTCGGCACGTGGCGCGGCCACAGGGCGAGTCGGCTCCGCCGCCACGGGCTGATCGCCCAACTCGATGCCTGCCGCGGCGGCCGACTGCTTCGCGACAAAGTGACGCACCAGTGGCGCGAGGTCCAGGATCAGCATCACCGAACCATCGCCCATGATGGTGGCGCCGAACATGCCCGGCACGTTGCTGATTTGCGGCCCGACCGGCTTGACCACCACTTCGCGCGAACCGATCACGGTATCGATGTGGACGGCCGCGCGCAGGTCGCCCGCGCGAACCATCAACAGCGGCAACTGGCCAGTGCTGTCCTCGGTGGCGTACGAGGTTCCGAAGCCAAGCAGCTCGGACAATTGGTGCAACTGGTATTGCTCGCCGGCGTATTCGATCGTGCGATCGCCGCTGGCCATGCGCGCGGTCATTTCCTCGCGCGGAATGCGCGACACGGCCTGGACCGAAGTCATCGGTACCGCGAACGTGGTGTCGCCCGCGCGCACGGTGATCGCCTGCGTCACCGCCAGCGTGAACGGCAAACGGATGTTGAAAACGGTGCCGCGGCCGCGCTCGGATTCGATGGTGAGCGAACCGCCCAGTTGCCGGATTTCATTGGCGACCACGTCCATGCCGACGCCGCGCCCCGACAACTGGCTGACTTCGCTGGCGGTGGAAAACCCTGTCTGCAGCACGAAGTTGAACAACTCGCTGTCCGAGATCGGCACGTCGGGCTGCAGCAAGCCGCGCTCGATCGCCTTGGCGCGGATCGCGTCGCGATCGAAACCTGCGCCATCGTCGGATACCCGCACCAGCACTTCGGTGCCCTGGCGGCCGACGTGAATCGTGACCGTGCCCTCCATCGGCTTGCCGACTGCGACGCGCTGGGCCGGATCCTCGATCCCATGGCTCAACGCGTTGCGCAGCATGTGCTCGAATGGCGCCTTCATGCGTTCCAGCACGCTGCGGTCCATTTCGCCCTGCGCGCCTTCCACCCGCAATTGCGCGCGCTTGCCGAGTTCGTCGGCCGCGCCACGCAACGTGCGGCGCAGGTTCGGCACCATCGATTCGAACGGCACCATGCGCGTGCGCATCAGGCCGTCCTGCAAATCGGAGTTGACCCGCGACTGTTGCAGCAGCAGCGTTTCCGACTGACGCGTCTGATCGTCCAGGATATCCTGGATCGAGGCCAAGTCGGACACCGACTCGGCCAATGCGCGTGAATACTGCTGCAGGTTGGAGAAGCGGTCGAGTTCCAGCGGGTCGAATGCGGCGCCTTCGCCGGCTTCGTTCTCGCGCTGGTAGCGCGACAGGATCTGGGTTTCGGTTTCGATCTCCAGCTTGCGCAATTGTTCGCGCAGGCGCGCAACGGTCTGGTGGAGTTCCACCAGGTTGAAGCGGAAGTTGCCGACCTGTTGTTCCAGGCGGGCGCGGTAGATTGACGCCTCGCCCGCCGCGTTCACCAGGGAATCGAGCAGGTCCGAACGCACGCGGATCATTTCGGCCGCCGCGTGCATTTCGGTTTCGATCAGTTGCGGAGCCGGACGCGGAGGCGGAACCGCTGCAGCGGCACGCGCGGCTTGCTTGCGAACGGCCGCGGTTTCAGGCTGCGGTGCTGCTGGCGCAAGCTCGGCGCCTGTGCCCACCGGCCGGCCTTCGGCGAGCGCGTTGAAGCGTTCGATTGCATTGTCGGGCGTCGCGATCGCACGATTCTGTTCGACCCGCTCGACCATGTCGTGCAGACGGTCGAAGGCGCGCTCCAGCGAATCCACCTCGATGGGTTCGAGCGCGCGCTTGCGGTCGCCGATTTTCTCCAGCAGCGTCTCCATTGCGTGCGCCAGATCGCCGACCGCGGCGATGCCGACCACGCGCGCACCACCCTTGAGGGTGTGCAGGTTGCGTTGCAGGCCACGCACGGATTCGACGTCATCGGGCGCATTGCGCAGGGTGGCCATCAAGCTGTCGCTGCTGTCCAGCAACTCGCCGCCTTCCTCGGTGAACAGGCTGACCAGTTCCGGATCGAGCCCCGGGATATCCAATGCACCTTCGGGTTGCGGATCATCCGGGAAGACGGGCAAGGCGGCCGCCGCGATGTCCCGCTCCGCTTGTACGCGTGCCGCAGCGATGCGCTCGGCCTCCGCTTTCTCGGCCGCGACGCGTTCGCGGTCGGCCTGTTCGGCAGCCAGACGTTCCTGTTCCGATTGCTCCGCGGCCAGACGTTCGGCTTCGGCTTGCTCGGCGGCCAAGCGTTCCCGCTCGGCCCGCTCTGCAGCGACGCGCTCCCGTTCGGATTGCTCTGCGGCAACACGCTCTTGTTCGGCCTGCTCGGCAGCAAGGCGTTCCTGCTCCGCTTGTTCTGCGGCAATGCGTTCGCGCTCGGCTTCTTCCGCGGCCCGGCGCTCTTGTTCGGCCTGCTCGGCAGCAAGGCGTTCCTGCTCCACTTGCTCTGCGGCAAGCCGTTCGCGCTCGGCTTCTTCCGCGGCCAGGCGTTCTTGCTCGGCCGCGAGGTGTTCCCGTTGCGCTTGCTCTGCAGCAATGCGCTCGCGCTCGACTTCTTCCGCGGCCAGGCGTTCTTGCTCCGCCGCGAGGCGTCCCCGCTCCGCCTGCTCTGCGGCAATGCGCTCCTGCTCCGCCTTTTCCGTCGCAAGGCGTTCGGCCTCCTCGCGCGCAGCGAGGACGTCGGCGTCATCTTCGGTCGGCAAGGGGGAGGCGGCTTCCAGGCCAATGGCCGTCACGCCTTCCTCCGGCACTTCGTCGAGTGTTTCCGGCGCAAGGGCTTCGTCGGCGGCGTCGAGCATCGTCGTGCGCGGCGCACCGAATGGCGCGGCCTCGGGCCAGCGATCACGCTGCGCCTCCAGTCGTTCGGTCAACGCGGTGGTGTCCGGAACGTCCGGCACCGGCGCGTCGAACTGCGCCATCACGTGCTCGGTCATTGCCACGGCATCGCGTACCGCATCGCAGCCTTCGCGGTCGAGCGGCGCGTCGGCGCTGCGCACGCGACGCACCCAGACTTCCATGGGCGCCAGCATGCTTGCGAGCGATTCGACACCGACCATCGCGACGGCACCGTGCATGGTATGCACCGAGCGCATCAGTTCGTCGTCCACCGGCACGTTGTGGTCGACGTCGCGCGCGAGATACCTGCGCATGTTGTCCAGATGCTGCCCGACTTCGGTGCGCAGGACATCCAGCAGAATCGGGTCCACCACCGGCAAGCCCGTTTCCGGCGACGTGATGACGTGTTGCGTGGCAATGGGCGCCACCGCAGACGTTTCGGATCCGGCCCCGGGCACCCAGCGGCGCACGGTGCGCACGGTCTTGCGGTAACCCTGGATCAAGTCGGCGATGCGCGCCGGCTCGCCCGCGACAAGCTTGTCGGCGGTCCGCATGATCGCGTCGAGCGGGGGGTCCAGCGTGACCGGCCGGCCTTGCAGCCCGGCGTGCAACTTCGGCAAGGTCGCGACCGCCGCCTCCACCACTTCCTGCACGTTCGCATCGGGCTGGATGGTGCGATCGAGCACGCGGTTGAGCATGTTCTCGATCTTCCAGCTGAATTCGCCCAACGCCGCGGCACCGACCAGCCGGCCGGAACCTTTCAGGGTGTGGAACGAACGCCGCACGTTCTTGAGCGTATCGAGGTCTTCCGGACTGGCCTTCCACGCCGGCAGGTTGACGTTGATGTTGGCGATTTCCTCGCCGACTTCCTCGACGAAGACTTCGCGGATTTCCTCGTCGATACCCACGGCATCCTGGAACGATGTGTCCACCGGTGCAGCCGCGCCGCTGTCGGTCGGCTCCAGCACTTCTTCCTCGACTTCGACCCACTCGCCGGGACCGACGCCGGGGATTACCTGTTCGCCACGCAGGGCATGCGTTCCATCCGGGGCCGCAACCGGGATGTCGACCGCGGTCGGTACACCTCTGGCCATGGGTTCGATGAACACAGCCGCCGGTGTTGCAACGGGCGCGGCTTCCCCGGACGCGGGCCCGACCGCAACGCGGCGCTCGGGAATGGGCCAGTAGCGCAGGGCTTCGAGGCTGTGCTGCGCCGCATCGAGGATGCGGTTGTCGCTGGCGCTCGAATCGCGGCCGATCTCGAGGTAGTACTCGACGCTGGCCATCGCATCGGCCAGCGTATCCATTTCATCGACCGTGGGCACCTTGCCATCGACGATCAACTCGTTGCCGATGTAGCGATCGATGCCGTCGATCAGTTCCGCCGGGCGCTCCAGGTTGAGGATGCGCAGGGCGCCCGAGACCTCGGCGAGCAGCTTGGGCACTTCGGCGAGTTGCGCATGCGACCACGACGACTCGATGAATGCGGTGATGCGTTCCTTGACCCTGCCAAGGTTGGCACCGGCCTCGCGCATCAGCGTGCGCATGATCTTGCGCGCTTCACTGGAAGGCAGCGCGTCGCCCGACGAGTCGGCGGCGCCCAGGCATTCGATGTGTTCGTCCAGCGAGGCGTCCACATACAGCAACGCGCTGGCGACATCCAGGATGGTTTCGGGCTTGGCTTCGCGCTTGCCGTCGATGACTTCGGCAACCAGCTTGCGCTGATCACCGATCATCCTGGCCGGCGTCTCCAGCCCGAGCACGGCCAGGGTGTCGCCGACGCGATGCAACGTATCAACCTGCGGCGCCAACTGCTGCGGATTGTGATCCTCGCGGCGAAGGAAGATGTCCAGCCCTTCCTTGACCCGCAGCAAATCCTCGCGCACCGCCTTCGCGACGGTATCCAGCAACGCGCGGTTGCGGCCGGACATCGCCGCGCGGGCGCGCTCGAGTTCATCCGCCGACGGCACCATGCGATCGAGCGCGAACCCCTGCGCGATCGCCTCGGTGCGGCCCGGGCCCGGCGTCGCGTGGGCGACGGAGAACAGCAAGCCACGCACGAGTTCGCGCGCGTCCTCGTCGCCGCAGACTTCCTCGCCCTGGTCCTGCATGTGACGAATGGTGCGATCGAGTTGCCCGAACTGCTGGCGCAGGCTGGCAAGATGATGATCCAGCCGACCCTGCTGCAGGGCTTCCAGCACACCGCCGGCGACCCACCACAACCGGCGCGCCGCTTCGGCGTGGCAGACCGCGCGCAACTCGTCCACGCCATCACGCATTTCCGCGAAGTTGGGTTGCTTGCCCTGCGTCCAGGCCAGCAACTGCACCTGGAAGCGTGCACGGATCCGGGTGGTGCGCTGGCGCAGGTCGGCGAACGGAAACGCCACACGCGCACCCGCTGCATCCGGCGGCAGCGGGCGATCGATATCGGGATGGAACAGTACGCGCTGGTCGACGGATTCGGCGCCGCGCGCTTCACGCAATTCGTTGAGCAGTGGCAACAGGACGATGGGGATGTCCTTGTGGCCGCTTTCGATCAGGTCGAGGTAATCGGGCAACTGCACGACGCCGCGCATCAGCGCGCCCAGCGCTTCGTCCCGGTCGGACACCTTGCCATCCAGCACGGATTGCGCGAGGTGTTCCATTTCCTGGCCGAGTTCGGCGGCACCATACAACTCGACCATGCGCAAGGTACCGAGCACCTGGTGCAGCAGGCCGACGCAACTTTGCATCAGACGCGCGTCTTCGGGATCCTCGGCATACGCTTCCAGCGCCTGGCGCGCTTCCGACAGGAGTTGGTCGATCTGCGGCTTGACCCAGCCCAAGGTCGAGAAATCGATGTGTTCTTCGAGTTGCATCGTCGCTTTCCGCACGCTACCTCCAGCTTCCCGCTCCACGACGCCGTCAGGCACGACGATGGCCACGCCGGCTTCACCGGTTGCCGTGGTCATGATGTCGTCGCCTGCGGTCATGGCCCCTCCCTCGTGCCGCTTAGGCCGGAAGCTTGAAGTCGGCCACCGAACGGCGCAGCTCCTGTGCGAGTTGCGCGAGGTTGCCGATCGATTCCGCGGTCTGGTTCGCGCCCACCGAAGTCTGGGCGGTGATCTGCTGAATCGAGTTCATCGTCGACGAGATGTTGGTGGCCGCCGCCGACTGCTGCTTGGCCGCGCTGGAGATGCCCTGAATCAACCCTGCGAGGTTGTTCGACACCTTTTCGATTTCGCCCAGCGCGGTGCCGGCGTCTTCGGCCAGGCGCGCGCCGTTCACCACCTGCGTGGTGGTCTGTTCCATCGAGCTGACGGCCTCGACCGTATCGGACTGAATGGTCTGAACCAGCGTCTCGATGCGCTTGGTGGCGCCCGTCGCGCGCTCGGCCAGACGCTGCACTTCGTCCGCGACCACCGCAAAACCGCGGCCCGCCTCGCCTGCCGAGGCAGCCTGAATGGCCGCATTCAAGGCCAGAATGTTCGTTTGTTCGGCGATGTCGTTGATGAGTTCGACGATCGAGCCGATTTCCTGCGACGACTCGCCGAGCCGCTTGATGCGCTTGGACGTTTCCTGGATCTGCTCGCGGATCGAATCCATGCCGCTGATCGTCTGGCGCACGATCTGCGCGCCGTTGGACGCGATCTGCACCGAGCGCTGCGCCACTTCCGCGCTGTCGGCGGAGTTGCGCGACACCTGGTCGATGGATACCGCCATTTCGTTGATCTTGGCCGAGGCCGAGGTGATCTGTTCGGCCTGCTGGTTGGCCGCGTCCGCCAGGTGCTTGGCGGTCGCCTGGGTTTCCTGGGCGGCGGAGGACACCCGCACGGCCGTCTCGTTGATGGTCGTCACCAAGGAGCGCAGCGCCTCGACCGCGAAGTTCACCGAATCCGCGATAGCGCCGGTGATGTCCTCTGTTACCGTGGCCTTCACCGTGAGGTCGCCTTCGGCGAGCGTGCCCATTTCATCGAGCAGACGCATGATGGCCTGCTGGTTGCGTTCGTTGAGGCTGCGGCTTTCGGCGGAGCGCTTGCGCTCGGTGCGGATGAAGTTGAGCGCCAGCACCACAGCCAGCACCGCCGCGGCCAACGCGCCGAGCAAGCCCCACCACACGTTCGGGAACGGGCGGGTCTGTGGCAACTTGCCGAGTGCATTGGAAACCGAGTTCGCCTTCAGCAACACGTCCTGCGAATCCACCGATGCCTGCGTGGCGGCATTCTTCACCGTCACCAGCGTCGGCGCCGCCGCAATCACCTTCTGTACCGGCGCTTCGAGGCTGGTCCAGGATTTCTGCACACCGGTCAGCAGCCGCGATGCTTCACCCGAGGATCCGTCGGCCAGTTGCTTCAGGGTTTCGCCGTAGTTGGTGGAGTCGAGCGCAAGGCCATTGGCGGCCGACGCGGAATCGGCGCCGCCCTGCAGCACGTCGCCCACACGGCGGATCAGGCGGTCGCCCGACACCATCAGTTGCGAGGCGGTGTAGATGCTGGAGGCCGAGCCCTTGGACTGCAGGATGTTGATGACCTGGTTGATCTTCGAGTTCAGGTCCGGCATCTGCTGGTTGAAGGTCGCGGCCTGCGAGGCCGAATCCAGCACCGCGTCCCTGTTCGCTTCGATCTTGCCGAGGTCGGCATTCAACTGGTTCCATGACTTGGTCAACGCCGACATCGGTTCGCGCACGCCGATCGCATCGACGTAGGCCGGCAAGCCGTTCGCGGAATCGCCCTGGTTCAAATGATTGACCGCCGCGGCGATGGCCGCACGCGTGCTAGTCAATTCCTTGAAGGCGTCGATGTTGCCGTTGGCGGCCTGCAAGGCGAAGTTCGCGACCTGCTGCGAGTTCACCTGGATTTGCGTGGTGAGCTGCGCCGCGGCACGGTCCTGACTGTCGTGGCGGTTCAACAGGAAGAAATCCGCGCCGGCGAGAACGATCGCCGCCAGCAGGAACAGGATCAGCCAGGTCTGCAGGGACGCGCCCTTGCGTACCGCACCGGAATTCGCGCTCATGATTCCCACCTCATTGCCATGTATGTCGCTTGCATTGCTTTTGCCCCGTCGTGAGTGGATTCGGAGCGGCTGTTGTTGAAAGTCAGGCCAGGGATGTCCGTTCTGGTATTCATCGTCTGCGACCTCTCCGATACCCCAAAGCACTCGACGAAACCGCGATCAGGGACGATCGCACAATCAAGACCCCTAAATCCCCGCGTGCTGGAACTCCGCGGTGCGCGTCAACTCCACCATACTGAAGCGCCCCAGCCGCACCGGGCCCATTGTCACGTTTTCGGTGACGAAACGCGCCAGCCGCCCATCGGCCTCGCCCTCCGCATCCACTCGATCGGCGTCGGTCAGGTTGCGCTGGCCAAGCAGTTCGTCGACCAGCAATCCCACGTTGCCGCCGCTCTGTTTCACCACCAGTACGCGCGCACGCCCGGTGACATGGGTGCGCTGCTCGAACAGAAATTGCTTGAGATCCACCAGCGCGATCAGATTGCCGCGCACGTTGGCGACCCCGAGCAGCCATGGACGGGTCGCCGGGATACTGGTGACCGGCGGCGGCGACATCAGGATTTCGCTGACTTCGTCGATGCCGCTGACGAACTGATGATCGCCGACCCGGAAGCCGATCGCGCGCCACAGGCCCGGCGCCTCGATCTGCTCCGGCACGCCGGGATCGTGCTCAAGGCTGCGGCGTTCGTACGCAGCCAGCAGCGCATACGCGCCCGCCGGCTGCAGCATTTCCAAAGCGTCTCCCGTGGCCGGCGCCGCGGCTTGTGTCTGCCGCGCGGCGTCATTGCGATGGCCCTGTTTCTCGGGGGAACGCTTCTTGCTCATTCGCTCAAGCCTGCGCGGTCAGGTGCTTGCTGACGTTGGCGACCAGATCCTTCTCGCTGACCGGCTTCACCAGCACGTCCTTGGCGCCCTGGCGGAGGCCCCACATGCGGTCGGTTTCCATGTTCTTGGTGGTGACGATCACCACCGGGATGGAACTGGTCTGCGGATCCCTGGTGAGGCTGCGGGTGGCCTGGAAGCCGTTCATGCCGGGGAAGATCACGTCCATCAAGACAAGATCAGGCTTGTCCTTCTGCGCGGCGGCGATGCCCGCCTCGGCGGTGCCCGCCGAAGTGACCTTGTGCCCCGCCCGCTCCAGCGCGCCGGAAAAAATCTTCACGTCGGTGGGCGAGTCGTCGATGATGAGGATGTGTGCCATTGCGTTTGATTCCCCTTCGCGCATCACCACTGCGGTGCATGCGTCATTTGTCGGCCGAAACGTGCTGCCGGATCGCGTCCAGCAATTCGTCGCGGGTGAAAGGTTTGGTGAGGTACTGTTCGGAGCCCACGATCCGTCCCCGCGCCTTGTCGAACAGGCCATCCTTGGAGGACAGCATGATCACGGGCGTGGAACGGAATACGTGATTGTTCTTGATCAGCGCGCAGGTCTGATAACCGTCCAGGCGCGGCATCATGATGTCCACGAAGATGATGTCGGGGCGCAGATCGGAAATCTTGGCCAGCGCCTCAAAGCCGTCCACGGCGGTCAGCACCTCGGCCCCCTCTTTCTTCAGAAGGGTTTCGGCGGTACGGCGGATGGTCTTCGAGTCATCGATGACCATTACCTTGAGTCCGGCAAGGCCATCATGGTTGACGTTTTCGTTCACGGTCAGGGTTCCACCTCTTCGGGAGGCGGTGAGACTCCATGCAACATGGATGCCACACCGCAATTCACTGTGACGGCCGTCACACCGAGCCCACGTGGTCCCTGCGATTCGTCCCCCTGCAGACGAATCCGGATGCCTTCCTGAGGCAAAGCCGGCCGCTGTGCCAAGATACACCAAGAGGAACCTGTTCGAAGGAGACGATTTGCGCTCCACCTCACAAGCCCGCTCTTCCATAATCGACCCACCGTTGCTCCCAACGGTCGGTCCGTCCTTGGCGGGGCATGGAGTCCCGGCCGGTAATATGAGCCCATGAATCTCACCGTTGCGGTGCTGATGGATCCCATCGGCACGATCCATCCCGAAAAAGACACCACCCTCGCCCTGCTGCTGGAAGCACAACGACGCGGCCACGCATTGCGCTACATGTTGCAAGGCGACATGGCCGTGCGCGACGGCACGGCCTGGGCGCGGCTGGCACCGCTGGAAGTCCGCGACACCACCACTGACTGGTTTGCGTTGGGCGAAGCGCGTTGGCAGCCGCTGGCGGACGGCATCGACATCGTGCTGGCGCGCAAGGATCCGCCGTTCGATGCCCAATTCCTGTACGACACGCTGGTGCTCGATCTCGCCGCGCGCGCAGGCGTGCGCGTCGTCAACAATCCACAGGCATTGCGTGACTTCAATGAAAAGCTGGCGGCGCAATGGTTTCCGCAATGCTGCGCGCCGGCGCTCGTCGCGCGCGACCGCGGGGAACTTCGGCGTTTCGCGCGAGAGCACGGCGAGGTGGTGCTGAAACCACTGGACGGGATGGGAGGCCGCGGCATCTTCAGATCACGAGGCGACGATCCCAACCTCAACTCGATCCTGGAAACCTTGGCGAGCGACGACCGCCGCTTCGTAATGGCGCAGAAGTTCATCCCCGAAATCAGCAAGGGCGACAAGCGCATCCTGATGGTGGACGGCGAGCCCGTGCCTTACGCGCTGGCGCGCATCCCGCAAGGCACCGATTTCCGAGGCAACCTTGCGGCGGGCGGCCGTGGTGTGGGCCAACCGCTTTCCGAGCGCGATCGCTGGATCGCTGCCGAAGTGGGCCCGGAACTGGCACGGCGTGGCATCCTGTTCGCCGGGCTGGACGTGATCGGCGATTACCTCACCGAAGTCAACGTCACCTCGCCCACCTGCGCGCGCGAACTGGACGCACAATTCGGGTTGAACATCGCCCGCGAGGTGTTCGATGCGATTGAAAGCATCGGGACACAGCAAGGCGAAATTCGGGGTGCGATCGCTTGAATGCAGCAGTGGTCCAAATGGCGCACGGCAACGGCGGCGCGGACCGCATCGGCGTCGCGCTGCTGTTTTCGCTGATGGTCCACGCCATTTTGATCCTCGGCGTCGGCTTCCACTTTGCGAAACCTGCGCCCAGCCTGCCGACGCTGGACGTGACCCTGATCAACATCTCGAATGCCGAAACGCCGAGCAAGGCGGATTTCCTGGCCCAAGCCAACAATGCCGGCGGCGGCAACAGCGACAAGGCGCATCGACCGGGTGCACCGGTTTCGGGGCCGCTGCCGGTCACTCAGGCCGGTGCCGCGCCGGTGCCGATGATGTCCGCCGCACCCGCGCAACAGAGCGCCAGCGGCCCGCACATCCTCACCACCACCGGACGCGCGGACGCCCGCGTCACCAGCGAACACAATACCCGCGACCAGCCGCAGCCCGAACAGCAGGTGTCCTCCATCCCCGTTCCCGAACGGATGGAAATGGCGCGGCTGGCACAGGAAGTGCGCAATGAACAGGAAGCCTACGCGCGCCGTCCGCGCCGCAAGTACATCTCCGCCAATACCCGCAGCGTCGCCTATGCCGCGTATCAAGTCGCCTGGGTGCACCGCATCGAGCGGATCGGCAACCTCAACTACCCCGACGCGGCGCGCCTGCGCCATCTGCACGGCGATCTGATCCTTACCGTGGTGCTGGCGCCCGACGGCCACGTGCGCGACGTCACCGTCAACCACAGCTCCGGACATCGCGTGCTGGACGACGCGGCCGTCCGCATCGTGCATCTGGCCGCGCCATTTCCACCGATCCCGTTCGAGAAGGATGCCAGCGGCCACCGCGTCACCGAACTCGTGATCACGCGCACATGGCAGTTCCTGCCTGGCAACCACCTTCAAACGCGCGCCGCCGATTAACAGGGACGCTGCGCGGGGCGGCAGTACAATGGGCATCATGTCAGCCGCCTCGTCACGCAGCAGCCGATCACGCGGCGCCCGTTCCGGCAAGCCGCAAACGTCCGGCGCCGGAGCCTCGCCCTCGCTGACCGGCCATTTCCTGATCGCCATGCCCGGCATGGGCGACCCCAATTTCGCTCGCGGAATCACCTTCGTGTGCCAGCACAGCGAAGAGGGGGCGATGGGCCTGGTGGTGAATCGATTGTCCGATTACAAATTGGGCGACGTGCTGCAGCAGATGCACATGCCGTGCGAGCGCGCCGAAGTCGCCGGCGCGCCGGTGCTGGTGGGCGGACCCGTGCAGCCCGAGCGCGGGTTCGTGCTGCACGCCTCGGGCAAGCGCGAATGGGATTCGAGCTACCACGTCAACGATACCCTCACCGTCACCACCTCGCGGGACATCCTCGCCGCAATGGCGGATGGCGACGGCCCCGAACGCGTACTGGTGGCACTGGGTTACGCCGGCTGGGGCGCGGGCCAACTGGAACAGGAATTGCGTGAAAACGCATGGCTCACCGTGCAGGCCGACGAGCGCATCCTGTTCGATACCGCGCTGGATGACCGCTGGGGTGCCGCAGTGGCGCTGGTGGGGATCAATCCCGCCAATCTCACGTCCTACTCAGGAAGAGCGTGAGCTGCGTATTGGGGTTCGACTACGGGGCACGCAGGATCGGCGTCGCCAGCGGCAATCGGATCAGCCAGTCCGCGCGGCCCTTGACGGCGCTGCTCTCGCACAAGGGCCAACCCGATTGGGTCCGGCTCGACGGATTGCTGTCCGAATGGAAACCCGAAGCCTTGGTCGTGGGCCTGCCGTTGACGCTGGACGGCGGCGAACAGGCGATCACGCGCGGCGCGCGCGCGTTTGCCGACGCGCTGGGCGCGCGCAGCGGACTGCCGGTACATCTGGTCGACGAACGCCACACCTCGCAGGAAGCCGCACGCCGCTTCGCCGCGCAACGTGCCGCGGGTTCGGCGCGACGCCGCGACGCCGAAAACCTCGATTCGATCGCCGCCACCGTTATCCTTGAGAGTTGGTTGACGCACACTGCGTGAAGGCGGCCATGCATCTGCACCATCTCCTAACCCTCCAAGACATGGATTGCGCGGCGATCACCCGCCTGCTCGATCGCGCCGAGCGTTATCGCGCGAAAGGCGCGCCGCGCGACCTGCTGGCCGGACGCACGGTGCTGACGCTGTTCTTCGAACCCTCCACCCGCACGCGCACTTCGTTCGTGCTGGCCGCCAAGCGCCTGGGCGCGGACTACGTCAATTTCGACCTGTCGCGCTCTTCCACCAGCAAGGGCGAAAGCCTGCTGGACACGCTGCACACGCTGGAAGCGATGGGCATGGACGCACTGGTAGTGCGCCACAACGAGAACGGCATGCCGGCGTATCTCGCGCAGAACGCCCGCAGTGATGTCGCGGTGATCAACGCCGGCGACGGTACCCACGCGCATCCGACGCAAGGTTTGCTGGATGCGCTGACCATCCGGCAGCGCCGGACGGATTTCGAGAACCTGCGCATCGTGATCTGCGGCGACATCCGACATTCCCGGGTTGCACGTTCCGATGCACAGGCTCTGCACGCACTGGGCGCCGGTGCGATCCAGCTGTGTGCACCACGCGCCATGTTGCCTGAATCACTGCGGGAATTCCCCGGCTGCGGGACAACGGAAGATTTCGACGCGGCGCTCGATGGCGCCGACGTGGTGATCATGCTGCGCATCCAGAAGGAACGCATGGCCGACGCACAGCTTCCGGACGCGGCCGACTACCACGCGCATTACGGGCTGGATATGCGCCGCCTCGCCTTGGCCAGACCGGATTGCCAGGTGCTGCACCCGGGCCCCATCAACCGCGGCATCGAGATCGCGCCCGAAGTCGCCGATGGCCCGCAATCGCGAATCCTGGACCAGGTTGCGAACGGTGTGGTGACGCGCATGGCGGTGCTGGCGGAACTGCTCGCGACGCCGGCATAATCGGCCGCTACCTCGGGGAACAAGGAAAAGCCATGCGTCCAGTCCTGCGTCACGCAGTCCTTGCGGCTGCCTGCGTCTCAGTTCTCGCGCTGGCGGGCTGCGGCAAGCACGTCGCTTCCAACGCGCCGATCACGTTTGCGCCCGCCGACACACCGTACCTGTTCGCCAATTTCAAGGGCACCCCGGAGGATGTTGCCGAAGCCTGGGGACAAGCCAATGATGCGGTGATGGCGGCGCGCATCCAGCAACTCGGCAAAATGGCAGAAGTGGTCGGCCAGAAGAATCCCGACGTCGCGAAAATCCTCGACGCCGTCCAGACCGAACTCGCAAACGTGCATTCCAGCAAGGAGCTGGCGCAGACGATCGGGTTCTCGAAATCGTCGTTGTACGCGCTCTATGGCATCGGCGATGTCCCGGTGGCACGGATCGAACTGGCCTCGCCCGATGCCTTCAAGGCATTCTGGGCGCGCGTGGAAAAACGCGCCGGCATCACGGCACCGACCGCCGTGCTGGACCAGCAAACCTACTGGGTGCTCGGCGGCAGCGATGCCAAGATGCACCTCCTCGTGGCCATCGAAGGCAATCAGCTTGTCGCTGCCGTTGCGCCCCTCAACGCTATGCCCGAGATGCTGAAGCAGTTGCTCGGCCTGACCAAACCTGCCAGCAACGCCTCCGACCGTCTGGCCGGCATCGACAGCCAGCACGGCTACAGCGATTACGGCTCGGGTTATGTCGACCTGCCTAGGTTTTTCGCCAATCTGTATGACGGCAAGGATGCAGTCACCCAGGCATTCGCCAAAGACATTGGCGGCACGCTGGCCAACCCGGCTTGCGCCAGCGAGTTCGCGTCCATCGCCAACCAGGTGCCACTGGCCAGCGCGGGTTTCCAGACCTACTCGGCCAAGGAAATGCACGCCACTCTGGACGTGAAGTTGTCGTCCTCACTGCTGGGCGCGCTGACCGCGCTGAAGCAACCGGTGTCGGGAATGGACGAATCGTCGGATGCTTCCATGTTCGACATGGTGATGGCCCTGCCGCTCCAGAAGTGGCAGGCTTTCATCAAGGGGCGCGCGGAAGCGGCGGCCACCAAGACCTACCAGTGCCCCGCACTGCAGTCGCTCAACAATTTCGCCAAAACCGCCGCGAACCCGCCCGTGCAGATGCCGCCGGAAGCCGCATCACTGCTGGGCTTTCGCATCGTGCTCGACAAATGGGACATCGGCCCGCAGATCGCCGGACGCGTGCTGGTCGCCAGTTCCAATCCGACCGAACTGGTACAGAAGATCCAGCAGACCATGCCGCAGTTCGCGTTGAAGACCATCCCTACCGACGGCAAACCGGTGGCGTTCGACCTGCCGCCACGGTTGCAGGCGATGCTGGGCGGCAGCAACCAGGGCTGGATCGCGGCCAATTCGGATGCGCTTGCGGTGGGTATCGGTGACGGCGAGAACGCGAAGCTCGGCGGCACGTTGGGCGCTTCCGCGGGCAGCGGCGACAAGCTGCTGCGGATGCACTTCGACGGCAAGATGTATCAATTGCTCGGCAGTTGGATGGGCCGTTTCGCCGCGATGGCGCCCGCGGCAAGCCAGGCACAGGTCCAACAGCAGGTCGCGTTGTTCACCCAGATGAGCAAGATGGTCGAATCCGGCGACCTCGACGTGAAGCTGGACGACAAGGGCCTGCATTTTGAAACGGACGTGAAGCATCGCTGAGCCTCGATGCCGACGTATTCCAGGGTTTCACCACCAACAAAAACCCGGGCCAATCGCCCGGGTTTTTGTTGGTGCTCAGTTGCGCCCATGATTTACAAGCGGTGTCCTTTTTCGGCCGTTTCGACAAGTTCCACATCACCAAGACCCTGCGACAACGAATGCGCGTCGCCGCCCTGCGCCAGCTTGATCGCAAGGCGCACTTCGTTGGCGGAATCGGCGTAGCGCAGCGCATCCTCATAGCTGATGTGGCCGGCATGGTACAGCTCGACCAGGTTCTGGTCGAACGTGCACATGCCGAGATTCGCGGACTGCTTCATCACGTCCTTGATCTTGTGGATCTCGCCCTTGCGGATGTAGTCCTGCACCAACGGCGTACCCAGCATCACTTCCATCGCCACGCGGCGGCCCTTGCCGTCGGGGGTGGGGATCAACTGCTGTGCGACGACGCCCTTCAGATTCAATGAAAGATCCATGTAGAGCTGTTCGCGTACGTCTTCGGGGAAGAAGTGAACGATGCGTTCCAGCGCCTGATTGGCGTTGTTGGCGTGCAGGGTGCACAGCACCAAGTGGCCGGTTTCGGAAAAGTGGATCGCGTATTCCATGGTCTCGCGTGTACGCACCTCGCCGATCAGGATCACGTCGGGCGCCTGGCGCAACGTGTTCTTCAGCGCGTTTTCCCAACTGTCGGTGTCGATCCCGAGTTCGCGCTGGGTGATGATGCAGCCCTCGTGCTTGTGCACGTACTCGATGGGATCCTCGATCGTGATGATGTGGCCGGTCGAGTTCTGGTTGCGATAGCCAACGATCGAAGCCAGCGAAGTCGATTTGCCCGCGCCGGTGGCACCCACGAAAATCACGATGCCGCGCTTGGTCATTGCCAGTTGCTTGACGATCGGCAGCAGGTTCAGCTCCTCGATGGTCGGAATCTTGGCCTCGATCCGCCGCAACACCATGCCGACGCAGTTGCGCTGGTAGAAACACGAGACGCGGAATCGGCCGACCCCGGCGACGCCGATCGCGAACTGGCATTCGTGGGTCTTTTCGAATTCCTCGCGCTGCTGCGGGTTCATCACGTTCAGCACCATGTCGCGCGCATCCTGCGCGGACAGCGGCGTCTGGGTGATCGGCACGATGCGGCCGTTGACCTTGATCGACGGCGCGACACCGGCCGTGATGAAAAGGTCCGACGCCTTCTTGTGCACCATCAGCTTGAGGAAGGATGAGAAATCGACTGCGCTCATGGATTCTCTCCCGAGATCAACGGATCTCGCGGCTTTGAACTGGACCCCGTGTCAACGCCACCCAGGGCCTGCACGGGGTGGATGCATCCTGCACTCATTTAAATGTTTCTTTCACCTTGGCACGCGCGAGCGCATCCTGGCGTGTCACCAGGCCGCGCCGCACCAGGTCCTGCAGACACTGGTCCATGGTCTGCATGCCGAACTGCTGGCCGGTCTGGATGGACGAATACATCTGCGCCACCTTGTCCTCGCGGATCAGGTTTCGGATGGCCGGAATGCCGACCATGATCTCCCACGCCGGCGTGCGTCCACCGCCCACCTTCTTCAGAAGCGTCTGGGTGATCACGGCGCGCAGCGATTCCGAAAGCATCGAGCGCACCATCGCCTTTTCGCCTGCGGGAAACACATCGATGATGCGGTCGATGGTCTTGGCGGCTGAGTTGGTGTGCAGGGTCGCGAACACCAGGTGTCCGGTTTCCGCCGCCGTCAAGGCGAGGCGGATGGTCTCGATGTCGCGCATTTCGCCGACCAGGATGTAATCCGGGTCTTCGCGCAACGCCGAGCGCAGCGCCTCGTTGAAGCCGAGGGTGTCGCGGTGCACTTCGCGCTGGTTGATCACGCACTTTTGCGCGGTGTGCACGAATTCAATGGGATCCTCGATGGAGAGGATGTGCCCGTAGTGGTTCTTGTTGACGTGATCGACCATCGCAGCCAGTGTGGTCGATTTGCCCGAGCCGGTCGGGCCGGTCACCAGGATCAGCCCTTGCGGCTGGTCGATCAGATCCTTGAATACCTTGGGCGTGCCGAGATCCTCCAGCGTCCAGACCTCGGCGGGAATGGTGCGGAATACTGCGCCTGCGCCGCGGTTCTGGTTGAAGGCGTTGACGCGGAAACGCGCGAGGCCGGGGATCTCGAACGAAAAGTCGACTTCCAGGAATTCTTCGTAGTCGCGACGCTGCTTGTCCGACATGATGTCGTACACCAGCGCATGCACCTGCTTGTGTTCCAGCGCCGGCAGGTTGATGCGGCGGATGTCGCCGTCCACGCGGATCATCGGCGGCAGGCCGGCCGACAGGTGCAGGTCCGAGGCCTTGTTCTTGACTGAAAAGGCCAGCAATTCCGCGATGTCCATGAACCCCCCTCCCGAAACCCGAAAACCGTCTGCGATGGCTGCAATATCCGCGCCAATGGTCGCCGGCCGGCGCCACTGTGCACGACGGGGGTCCGCCCCGCAAGCCAT
>DATFGT010000069.1:0-3038 GCA_035249175.1 Rhodanobacteraceae bacterium | reverse complement strand
TTACGCACAGGCCTGGGCGGCATTGGCGGAGGCGCAATTGCTGCTGCCGCACTATTTTCTCGAACCGCAAGCGACGGCCGCGCCCGCCGGCGAAGCGGCCGCCCATCGCGCGCTCGAAATAGACCCGGACACAGCCACCGCTTACGTCGCGCTCGCGATGCACGATCGCGTGTTGTGGAAATGGACGGAAGCGGACGCCGCGTTCCGGAAGGCCTTGAAGATCGCGCCCGGGGATGCCGAGAGCGCCGACCAATATGGCCAGTACCTGCTCGCGGTGGGACGCCTGCAGGACGCGCTGGCGGAAATCGACCGCGCGCAGAAGCTCGATCCGCTGTCGGGCATCATCGGCGCCACGCGCACGAATGTGCTCACCGCCTTGCACCGTTTCGACGACGCGCAGACGCAAATCGGGCGCGTGACCAGCCTCCATCCCGACTATGCGCTGGGTCATTTCATCGCGGCGGACGTGGCGATCTACCGCCACGATTACCCGGAAGCGAAAGCGCAATTGGACACGGGCGCGCGGCAGGCGGGAGAGAATCCGGAAGTCTATTCGCGGCTGGTGGACGGCATTGCCGATGCGGCGCAGCGCGCCGCCGCCGTACGCGCGGTACTCGCGGCATCCAGTGACACGCATGAGCGACTGACCGCACCCGCGCGTGTCAAGTGGCTGATGTTGCTCGGCGACCGGGACGACGCCCTGGACGGCTTGCAGCGGCTCGGCCATGAGGTGATCTTCGGGCAGGACAACGTCTGGCAGCCTGTATTCGACCCGGTGCACGACGATCCGCGCTTCAAGGCGGTGATGCACAAGGTCGGGCTGCCTTACCCGCCGCGGCAGTCGAATTCGCCATGAGCGCCGGGCCCCCGTTCCTTTCGGAACTGCAACGTCGCAACGTGTTGCGTGCGGGCGTGTTGTACGCGGGCGCGGTGTGGGCGTTCGGGCAGGGCTGTCGCAATTCAGCCCGGCGACCGGATTGCCCGATTGGGCGACGCGCTGGTTCCTGATCGCGGCGTGCAACGAGTATCGAAGCCGGAACTGCTGCTGATCGCATTGGCCCTGGCGATCGTTGGCGGGACGCTGTGGAGATACGTACGGATTGCGCTTCTTACCTCAGCCGCCACGCGAACCCAAACGACGCCGGGCATTGCTTACCGTGCCGGCGATCGACATCTTGATTGCGGTGGTATCGTTTGCCGGCCTCAGTGCGAAGAAGGATCAGGCGCTGTTTTCCCAAGGCATGGCTGAAGAAATCCTCAACACGCTGATCCACATAAAAATCTGCGCGTGGTGGGCCGTAGCTTGTTGTCCCGATTCCAAGGCAAGAGCATCGCGGCTCAAGCGGTTAGCCAGGAAGGCGGCGTGGCCCACTTGGCAATGGGCTCCCCAAACTCAACAGGTGACCGCTTTCCGGCAACCTGACGAAGGCTGCGACTGACTCCTCTTGGCCGATTCTTGCCCTTCCTTCGGGCCGATCGGAATTCCCAGCTAGACGCCAGAATGCAAACAAAGGCTGGCGGGCATCGGCGTTGGCCGATGCCCGCGCAGTGGTGACCCGACGCCGTTTCAGGATTTCTTGTTCCGCGACTCGAGTTTGATCGGCGTCTTACCCGCCGCTTTCAGTTTCGCGTTCAATGCCGCAAGTTCATTCGTCTTGAGCGCGCTCCACTTCTGCAGCGACGCATCCAGCATGCCGCTCAACTTGGTGTAGCCGTTTTGCGCATCGGGTGACGGCGCGGCGTCGGCGCCGCCATCGACGGCCTGCGCCAGCGAACGGAACGCACCTTCGAGGTAGCTGAAGTTCTGGATGTTGTTGGGCGGGACGGTCCAGGCGTTGTATGGGTTGGGCGCCTCGGCGATGGCGGCCGCGGCAACCACTTTCGCATCCAGCGCATCGATGGACTTCTTGAGATCGCCGTTCGCATCCTTGCTTGCCTTCCGCAAGGCGCCGTGCAACCGGTTCGCCTCGCCCATCGCGGTCGCGAGTTTCGCAACTTCGGCTTCGACTTTGGTCGCCAGCTCGAACTGCTGCTGGTAGGCCGCTTCCGGAATGGTGACGCGCGGATCGTGCACGACGGTCAGCGGCTCGCTATACGTCTTGCCATCGACGGTGAGCTTCACGGTGTATTGCCCGGGCGGCGCCCACACGCCTTCGGCGTAGGCATTGCCGTGCGCCAAGGCCGCGGGCGGCGCGTATTGCAGCGGCCACACGAAGCGATTCAAACCGGGCCTGGCTTCCAGCACCACCGGTTCGCGGAACCAGTCGGGCGTCATGTTGATGTGGGCGAGGTTCGGCTTGGGCGCCTTGTCGGCGCTGGAATAGCTGCGCACCAGCTTGCCGTTCGCGTCGTAGATCGAAAGTTCGATCGGCTTGGCGGGCGTCGATGCAAGCGAGTAGTCGATGTACGCGCCCCACGGCGGACTCTCTGCGATGGGCTCGTCCTTGGGCAACGGCGTGCCGGTGAACATCGGCGTGCGCACGCGGTGGGCGACCGCGGTTTTGTACAGGCGCGTGGCCCAGCTCGCCGGATATGCCGCCAACTGCCGCAGCGCGGAGACGTCGTCCATGATGTAGAAACCGCGGCCGTGCGTGGCAATCACGAGATCATCGTTCTTGACGTCGATGTCGCGCACCGACACCGCCGGCAGGTTCTGCTGCAGCGAATGCCAATGGTCGCCGTTGTCGAACGACACGAAGATGCCGAAATCAGTGCCTGCGTAGAGCAGCCCGCGCTTCACCGGATCCTCGCGCACCACGTCGACGAAATCGCCGTCGGGAATGCCATCGACGATCGCAGCCCAGGTCTTGCCGCCGTCGGTGGTGCGATAGATGTACGGCTTGCGGTCGTCCAGCCGGTGGCGATCGACCGAAGCGAACGCGGTGTCCTGATCGAAATGCGAGGGCGCGATGCTGCCGACCTTGGACCACGCGCCGAGCTGCTTCGGCGTCACGTTGCTCCAGTGCGCGCCGGCATCGTCGGTACGCCAGATCAGGCCGTCGTCGGTGCCGGCCCACAACAATTTTGCATTCAACGGC
>DATFGT010000068.1:0-8576 GCA_035249175.1 Rhodanobacteraceae bacterium | reverse complement strand
ATGAAAATCTTGCGTTCCCTGATGCTGGTTTCCCTCGTCGCATTCACCGGCGTGCTGTTCGCGCAGACGTCGCCGCTGCCGCCGAAGCCGCAGGCGCCGCCCAAGCCGGTGCCTACGATTCCGCAGACGCCGATTCCACCGGCGCCACAGCCGAACGCGCAAGCCTGGGTGCTGATGGACTACGCCAACGGACAGATCCTGGCATCCGGCAACATGGACGCGCGCCGCGCACCGGCCTCGCTGACCAAGATCATGACCGAGTACGTGGTCAACGCCGAGCTTGCGGCCGGCAAGATCCACATGGACGACAAGGTGCACATCAGCGAGCACGCCTGGCGTGCGGGCGGCGCGGGCACCGACGGCTCGACCAGTTTCCTGAAGCTCAACTCCGACGTGCCGCTGAAGGACCTGCTGTACGGCATGATCATCCAGTCCGGCAACGACGCCGCGATCGCGCTGGCCGAGCACGTCGCCGGCTCCGAGCAGTCCTTCGCGCAGATGATGAACGCCTACGCCCAGCGGCTCGGGATGACCGGCACGCATTTCGCCAACGCCTCCGGCTATCCCGCGCCCGACCACTACAGCACCGCTCACGACATCGCGATCCTGTCGCGCGCGCTGATCAAGAACTTCCCCGAGGAATACAAGATCTCGGCGATCAAGGCCTTCGAGTGGAACGGCATCACCCAGCACAACCGCAACACGCTGCTGTGGACCGACCCGACGGTGGACGGCATCAAGACCGGTTCGACCAAGGAGGCCGGCTTCTGCCTCGCCGCATCCGCGTTGCGCGACGGCATGCGCCTGATCGCGGTGACAATGGGCGGCCCGGACATGAATGCCGCCACCACCGGCGACGAAGCGCTGCTGAACTGGGGCTTCAACTTCTACCGCACCCACAAGCTGTACGCGGCCGGCCAGGTGCTGGCGACGCCGCGGCTGTGGAAGGGTGATGCGAACACGCTGGAACTCGGGATCGCCGAAGACGCATCGGTCACGATCCCGCGCGGGCAGTACGACAAGCTGCAGGCCACGCTGGCAATCCCGCAGCGCCTGATCGCGCCGTTCACGAGAGGCCAGCAGATCGGTACGCTGAAGGTGACCTTCGACGGCAAGCCGCTGGTCAGCGAACCGCTGGTGGTGTTGAGGGATGCACCGCAGGGTGGCTTCTTCAAGCGGCTGTGGGATGCAATATTGTTGTGGTTCCATCACGGCAACGGCACCACCACCACGCCGGCGCCCACGGTTTCCGTGTCGTCGGCGTCCAGCGTCGCGGCACCGGCCGCAAGCACAAAATAAAGCCATGCGCGAACTCGGCGACATCGAGAAGAACGAAGGCCAAGGCTTCCAGTTTCCCGGCAGCTTCGAAATCACCGCGATGGGCAACGCGAACGCCAACTTGCGTGAGCGCGTGTCGGAAATCCTGCGCGAGATCGGGCTGTCGGTGCTGGACGCCAGCGTGCGCGAGCGCTCGTCCAGCCAGGGCAACTACGTATCGGTGAGCGTGGTGTTCAACTGCCCTTCGCGCGAGAAGTACGAGGAAGCGCACGCCGCGCTGCGCGCGCACCCGGATATCCGCTACACGCTGTGAACGCGCGACCGCTGCTCGTCCGCCACCTCGGCCACCAGCCGTACGAGCCGGTCTGGCATGCGATGCAGGCGTTCACCGATGCACGGGGAACCGAAACGCCGGACGAGTTGTGGCTGGTGCAGCACGACCCGGTGTTCACGCTCGGCCAAGCCGGCAAACCCGAGCACGTGCTGGCGCCGGGCGACATTCCGGTGATCAACGTCGATCGCGGCGGCCAGGTGACTTACCATGGACCCGGCCAGATCGTGGCCTATCCGTTGCTGGACCTGCGCCGGTTGAAGCTCGGGGTGCGTGAGCTGGTTCGGCGGATCGAGCAATCGATCATCGACACGTTGGCCGACTGGAACGTCGTGGCCGTGCGTCGCGAAGGCGCACCCGGCGTGTACGTGGGCGAGGCCAAGATCGCGGCGCTGGGCCTGCGGGTGCGCCACGGCTGCACCTTCCACGGCCTCGCTTTCAACGTCGCGATGGACCTGGAACCCTTCCACCGCATCAATCCATGTGGTTACGCGAACCTTCAGGTGACACAACTGCTAGACTTGGGCGGCCCGTTGCGGCTTGCCGATGTCGAGGATGTGCTGATTGTTGAGCTGGGCCGACAATTCGGACTGTCGCCGCAGGAAGCGGACCCCGCCCTGCCCCGCGCCGCCGCATGACTTGCAGCCGTATCCGGCGCCGGTATTTTCCGATACTTTAGGACCTGTCGGCACTGCGCCACGACGAGCCTGCCCGCCCGCACTACGCACCCGAACGCGCCAGCGAACGGCTGGCGTCCGTTTCCCCTTTGCCCGCGCGATGAGCGCACGCGGCCGCCCGCCCCGGTCGTCCAAGGAATGTCCATGTTGCAGCGTGTTTTCGTAGTCCTGATCGCCCTCGCCGTGTCACTCGGCGCGCGCGCGCAGAATCCCGCCCCATCCGCGAACTGCCCGGCTTCGTCATCGTCCAGCGCGCCGGCCTCGCCGATCGCCAAATACAAGGCGACGCTGGCGCCGGAGCTGAAACCGACCGCCGCCCAGGGCCAGGCCGCGATCCTCGCGGCGCGCCTGCTGACGCGCTTCCAGTACGAGGCACTGCCGCTCGACGATGCGATGTCGGCGAAGATCTTCGACGCCTATTTCAAGGCACTGGACGGCAGCAAGCTGTTCTTCACCCAAGCCGACGTCAACCAGTTTGCGCCCGACCGCAGCAAGCTCGACGACGCGATCTGGAACGGCGACATGTCGGCGCCGTTCGCGATCTTCAACCTCTACGAAAAACGCGCGGGCGAGCGCACCGCGTACGCGCTGGCGCTGCTGAAGAAGGGGTTCCACCTCGACGGCAACGGCACCTACACCTTCGACCGCGACAAGGCACCGTGGGCGGCCGACACCGCCGCGCTCGACGCGCTGTGGAAAGGGCGCGTGGAGAACGACTGGATCCGCCTGAAGCTCGCGGGCAAGGACGACGCCGAGATCAGGAAGACGCTGTCGCGGCGTTACGAGAATTACCTTGATCGCGTGCACCAGCTCGACAGCGAAGACGTGTTCCAGACCTTCATGAACGCGTACGCGACGGCCATCGACCCGCACACCAATTACTTCGGCCCGCGCGCCAGCCAGAACTTCGACATCACGATGAAGCTGTCGCTGGAGGGCATCGGCGCGGTGCTGCAGGAACACGACGAATACACCGTGATCCGCGAAATCGTGCCGGGTGGCCCGGCGGCGAAGTCAGGCAAGCTCGAGGTCGGAGACAAGATCGTGGGCGTGGGCCAGGGTGATTGCGGCGCGATCGTCGACACCGTCGGTTGGCGCATCGACGACGTGGTTGCCAAGATTCGCGGTCACAAAGGCACGACCGTACGCATCGAATTCTTGCCCGCCGAAGGCGGCCCGGATGCGAAGCCCCAGCTCGTGACGCTGGTGCGCAAGAAAGTCACCATCGCCGAACAGGCGGCCAAGAAGAAGATCATCGACGTCAAGGAAAACGGCCGCACCGTCAAGATCGGCATCATCGACCTGCCGAGTTTCTACGAAGATTTCGACGCGCGCCGCCGCGGCGATGCCGACTACAAGAGTGCGTCCCGCGACGTCGCGAAACTGCTGGACGAACTGAAGCAAGCCAAGGTCTCGGCGGTGGTCGTGGACCTGCGCGACAACGGCGGCGGATCGCTCAGCGAAGCGGTGAATCTCACCGGCTTGTTCACCGGCAAGGGTCCGGTGGTGCAGGTGCGCGACAACCGCAGCCAGGTCGAGGAACAGGATTCCGGCGAAAAGATGCTGTGGACCGGCCCGATGGCGGTGCTGGTGAATCGCGGCTCCGCGTCGGCCAGCGAAATCTTCACCGCCGCGATCCAGGATTACGGCCGCGGCCTGATCATCGGCGAGCAGACCTTCGGCAAAGGCACGGTGCAGAACCTCACCAGCCTCGACCAGTTGGCGATGAACACCAAGCCGACCTTCGGCGAGCTCAAGATGACCATCGCGGAATTCTTCCGCGTGGACGGCGACTCGACGCAGTTGCACGGCGTGACGCCCGACATCACCTTCCCGCATTCGATCGGCTACAAGGACTACGGCGAGTCCAGCTACGACAACGCCCTGAAGTGGACCCACATCACCCCGGCCGAGTACACGCCGGTGGCTGACCAGAAGCCGCTGGTCGCGCCGCTGATGGCCGAACACGACGCACGCGCGACCACAGATCCCGCGTGGAAACTCCTGCTGGACGAACTGGCCGCCGCGCGCAAGCTGCACGACCAGAAAACGGTGTCGCTCAACTACAAGGTTCGCGAAACCGAACGCAAGCAGCAGGATGCGCAGGACGCTTCATTCAAGAAGCGCCGCGAGGCGCTGGGCGACGTGTCCGCAATCACGCTGGAACCCGACGACGGCCTGACCCCCGGCGAGCGCAGCGTGAAGGCATCGGTGGCGCGCGAGAAGGCCGCCAAGGAAGCCAAGGACATCGAGCTGGACGAAACCGCGCATATCCTGGCCGACCAGGTCGCGCTGCTGGGACAGAAACCCCAACTTGCCCGCGACGTGCTGCCGAAGCAGGCGTTCACCAAGCCCGTTTCGGTGGCTGCTTCGTCGTCAGCCGACGCGCCAGCACCTGCCAGCGGCGGCAGTTCGCACTGACACAAAACGCGGCGTCGCCATCCATGCGACTGGCGCCGCGCACCGCATTCGCGTAGCCTTTCCGTACCCCGACACGGAGAGACCTGCATGCGAATCGCGATCGTCGTGATTGGAATCATTCTGCTCGGACTTGGCGTCTGGGTCGCGCTGGGCGCCGCGCACTACAACGACAACAGCACCAAGGCCCAGTTCGGCCCGGTCAAGATCGAAGCCACTTCGCAGAAACCCGTGCCGGCGCCGATCGGCTACGCCGGCATCGTGATCGGCGGCGTGCTGATCCTGGCCGGCGCATTGAAGAAGAAGTGACGCTGCGCGCATGAACCGCTGACGCATTTGTTCGCGGCGCTGGTTTCGCGAAACCGCCGGTCCGCGTTGCGGACGACGGTTACAATGGCGCGGATGGATGTTTCGTACCTGCTGGACTCGCTCAACGCCGCGCAACGTGAAGCCGTCGCCGCCCCACCGGGCCACTACCTGGTGCTGGCCGGCGCGGGCTCGGGCAAGACCCGCGTGCTTACCCACCGGATCGGCTGGCTGATCGAAGCCGATGGCGTGCCGCCGTGGTCGATCCTGGCGGTCACCTTCACCAACAAGGCCGCCGGCGAGATGCGCGGACGCCTTGCCAACCTGCTGCCGCACGGCTTGCGCGGGCTCACCGTGGGTACCTTCCATGGCATCGCGCATCGCCTGCTGCGCCAGCACTGGCAGGAAGCGCAATTGCCGGAAACCTTCCAGATCCTGGATGCCGACGACCAGCAGCGGCTGGTGAAACGCGTAATCGCGGGACTCGGCATCGACGAGGCGCGTTATCCTCCGCGCCAGGCCTGCTGGCAGATCAATGCGTGGAAGGATGAAGGCAAGCGCCCGGATGGCATCGAGCCAGGCGATCACCCTGTCGCGCGCACTTACCTGAATGTGTATCAGGCGTATGAGCGGGCCTGCCGGCGCGCGGGACTGGTGGATTTCGCCGAGCTGTTGCTGCGCGCGCACGAATTGATCCGCGACAACGATGCGTTGCGTGTGCATTACCAGGAGCGTTGGCGCCATCTCTTGATCGACGAATTCCAGGACACCAACGCGCTGCAGTATGCGTGGATTCGCCTGCTGGCCGGCCGTACGGGAAAAGTGTTTGCCGTCGGCGACGATGACCAGTCGATCTACGGGTGGCGCGGCGCGAAGGTCGAGAACATGCGCGCGTTCCTGCGCGATTT
The DNA here is from genome assembly GCA_035249175.1 of Rhodanobacteraceae bacterium. Classification (GTDB taxonomy): domain Bacteria; phylum Pseudomonadota; class Gammaproteobacteria; order Xanthomonadales; family Rhodanobacteraceae; genus 66-474. The sequence continues at coordinate 2,658 of DATFGT010000068.1, read as the reverse complement.
TCCCGACGCGAAAACGCTGCGGCTGGAACAGAACTACCGCTCCACCGCGACGATCCTGGAAGCCGCCAACGCGGTGATCGCACAGAACCCCTCGCGGCTCGGCAAGAAATTGTGGACGTCGGGCGACAAGGGCGAGGCAATCGCGCTGTACGCCGCCTACAACGAGCAGGACGAGGCGCGCTTCGTGATCGAGCGCATCCGCGAATACCTCGACGGTGGGGGCCACGCGTCGGACATCGCGGTGCTGTATCGCTCGAACGCACAGTCGCGCAACTTCGAGGAACAACTGCACCAGCACAACATTCCATATCGCGTGTACGGCGGCCAGCGCTATTTCGAGCGCGCCGAGGTCAAGGACGCACTGGCCTACCTGCGACTCGCCGCCAATCGCGGCGACGATGCATCGTTCGAGCGTGCGCTGGCGACGCCACCGCACGGCGTGGGTGAGCGCAGCGTGGAATTGCTGCGCCGTCGTGCACGCGCCGACGACATATCGTTGTGGGATGCCGCGCTCACGGAACTGCCAGGCGATGCGTTGAACACGCGCGCGAAAAACGCGCTGCGCGGGTTCATGACACTGGTCAATGGTTTGTCGAAAGGTGCCGACGCCATCACCCTTGCCGAGCAAGTCGAACGCGCGTTCACGCAATCGGGCCTGCGTGACTATTACGAGCGTGACAGCCGCGGCAATGCCGAAGCGCGCGTCGAGAACCTCGACGAACTGGTGAACGTCGCCAGCCGCTTCGAGCCCACGCCCGAAGACCTCGAAGCCGGGCTGTCTGAACTCGCGGCGTTCCTCGCGCACGCCGCGCTGGAAGCCGGCGAAGGACAGGGCGAAGCCGGCACCGATTGCGTGCAGTTGATGACGCTGCATTCTGCAAAAGGTCTGGAGTTTCCGGTCGTGTTCCTGGTCGGCCTGGAAGACGGCTTGTTTCCCACGCAACGCTCGGTCGAAGATCCAGCGCGCCTCGAAGAGGAACGCCGCCTCGCCTACGTCGGCATCACCCGCGCGCGCGAACGGCTGGTACTGTGCTACGCCGAATCACGCCGCCAGTACGGCAGCGAAACCCTTTCGCGTCCCTCGCGTTTCCTCGATGAACTGCCCGCGCACCTGCTGACCGAAGTGCGTCCGCGCGCGAAGATTTCGCGGCCGGTGTACACCACGCGCGTGTCACGCGGACACGCCGACCTCGACGATACCCTGCCGATCAAGCTCGGCCAGCGCGTGCGCCACGCCAGCTTCGGCGAAGGCGTGGTGATCAGCGCCGAAGGCTCCGGCGCACACACCCGCATCCAGGTGAATTTCGCGGATGCAGGACCGAAATGGCTCGTCGCGGCGTACGCGAACCTCACCGCTCTTTGATGTTCACCCCCTTCGCTCGCGAAGGGGGTCGATGCGAAGCATCGGGGGATGGCATCCAACTGGTGCCCCGACGCAAACAACGCCCCAACAAACGTCGTCATTCCGGGGCTGGCCGCAGGCCGGAATCCGTACACCCCCTTCGCTTGCGAAGGGGGTCGATGCGGCAGCATCGGGGGGATGACTCCGACATCCCTGTCTTCTTCCGCGCCGTCCCACAGCGCGGGTGACTTTCTGTTTCGGCAGAAAGTCACCAAAGACCATTGCGCCGGAGGCGGCGGACTCGGCAACATCGTGTTGCCTCACCTTCCCTTGCCGCTTGCCGATCGCGCGCCGGCGCGAACTCCTACATCCGTGTAGTCGAACATGCGCGCCTTGCTCGCGCGATCAGCGGCGCGGCTGCGGCACCGCCAACGGCGCGTTTGTCGCTTCGTTACCGGCCATCCATGGCCTACCATCACGCAAGGCGGGTGCCAACCCACCGACGGCAGTTTTTCGGCGGGATTCGCTTCGCTGCTCCCGCCCTACGCGCTATTGAGTCAAGATAGTATCCAGCGCAACCTACAAGCAGATGGGCCGCTCGCTGTGAAGATCGCCGCACCAATAGCCATTTTGTTACTGGGTATATCCAGTAGCCCGGTTCTTGCTGCCCAGAGCAGCGCATCTTGGTATTGGTTTACGTCCTGCGGCGGCCCAACCATCAAGCTTGAATTCCAGCTGGACCACAAGGCCGTGTTTACCACCGAATTCCCGATGTGCAAGAGTGACCATCGAATCGATGAAGCAGACAAAAAGGTTATTGACTTTACGTTTACACCAAAGGTTTCGCTCGATTGGAACGGATACGGTTACAAAGATTCTGCCGTCAGCCTCGCTGGCAAGCCGATCAAAGCCAGGCTGTGGTTGGCAGGCTCGGACCACCATCTAGTCGTCTTGGGAGTGGCTTTGTCCGACGATCGCAATGGCCCGGTCATGAATACCTTGGCAATCGTCTACCCGAATAAGAGCGCCAAGTGGAACATCGGCCCCGGATTGTTCATCACCTCATCGCCATCAACAGATGCACGGCCAAGCGCTGCGAGAGAAGATCATGCCTCCGGCACACTGTCGAGCAGCGGTTGAACTTGGGTACGACACCAGTGCCAGAGCACAGGCCGGGATGGCCGACAACGAAGCGAAGCTTTTCCCGCGCCGTTGCATGACGCCGCGGCGCGCAGCCGATCGCGCGGGAAAGGCGCGCATGTTCGAGGCCATGGATGGCCAAGTTCGCGCCGGCGCGCGATCGGCGAGCACCAAGG
>DATFGT010000067.1:0-4998 GCA_035249175.1 Rhodanobacteraceae bacterium | reverse complement strand
CGATCACATCGACCGCGTGGGCGTGGAGGCCGGCTGGCTGCGCGGTCCGCTGTTGCTGCAGGGTGAATACCTGAGCTTGCGCGCGCATCGCCCGGCGATGTCGGACTTCACCAGCCAAGGCGGTTATGTCACGGCGGCATGGCTGTTGACCGGCGAAGCGCACGGTTACAAGGGCAGCGGGTTCGCCAATCCGGTGCCGGCACATGCCTGGGGCGCGGTGGAACTGGCGCTGCGCTTTTCCACCCTGGACCTCGACAGCGGCAGCGTCACCGGCGGCCGCGAACACGACTGGACACTGGGCCTGAACTGGTATCTCGGCAAGCACTTCAAGTTGCAGGCCAACTACATCCGCGCCTTCAGCGATTGTGGCGACCTGGACATCGATCCCCGCATCTTTGCGCTGCGCGCGCAACTCGCGTTTTGATGCGGGCCGCCAGCGTGGTTGTCACCGTGAGGTCGGAAGTCCGTTTGTGGGCCTCTGTCCTGCCGCTTTCGGCGTACGGTTACGCACGCGCTTCGTACCACTTGCGCGAGCGGTTGACGACCCGCACCACCGACAGCATGACCGGTACTTCGATCAAAACACCCACCACGGTCGCCAACGCTGCGCCCGAGTGCACGCCAAACAGCCCCACTGCGGTTGCCACTGCCAGTTCAAAGAAGTTGCTGGCGCCGATCAGTGCGGAAGGCCCGGCAACACAATACGGCACACCCAGCCTGCGGTTGAGCCAATAGGCCAGACCGGAGTTGAAGTAGACCTGGATCAGGATCGGCACCGCGAGCATGCCGATCACGGCGGGCTGGGCCACGATCTGCGTGCCCTGGAAGCCGAACAGGAGCACCAATGTCGCCAGCAACGCCGCCAGCGATACCGGCCCCAGACGCTTCAGCACGGCCTGCAACCGCAAAGCGCCACCCCGCGACAGCAACCAGCGTCGCAACCCCAGGCTGAAGATGACCGGCACCACGATGTACAACAGCACCGAGAGAAGCAGCGTGTTCCAGGGCACGCTGATCGAAGAGATGCCCAGCAGCAGCGCGACAATCGGTGCGAAGGCGAACACCATGATGGCGTCGTTCAGCGCCACCTGGCTCAACGTGAAGTGCGGCTCGCCGTTGCAGAGATTGCTCCATACGAACACCATCGCCGTGCAGGGTGCGGCTGCCAGCAGAATCAGCCCGGCGATATAAGAGTCGAGCTGGGCCGCCGGTAGATACGCCGCAAACACGTGGCGGATGAAGATCCAGCCCAGGAATGCCATCGAAAACGGCTTCACCGTCCAGTTGACGAACAGCGTGACGCCGATGCCCTTCCAGTGTTGACGCACGCCTGCCAGTGCGTGGAAATCGATCTTGAGCAGCATCGGCACGATCATCAGCCAGATCAGCACGGCGACGGGCAGATTGATTTGCGCCACTTCCATGCCGCCCAATCTCGTGAAGATGCCGGGAAACAGATGACCGAGCAGCGTGCCCGCGGCGATGCACAACAGCACCCAGAGCGTCAGATAACGCTCGAAGACGCCGATGGGCGCGCCCTGCGGTTTGGCTTCGGCGACAGGGGTTTCCACGGCATTCATGGGTGAGGCTCCGCACCGATTTTGCCGATCTCCTGCAACGCACTGCGAGCACCGGAACTGGCAAGTCGGTCGGTCGGAAGTTTCAACATCGCTTCGACGCGTTTGCGCAGCAGTTCCCACGCATCGCGATAGGCCGCGCGTCGGGTCGTTTCATCACCAACCACGTGTGCCGGATCGGGCAGGCCCCAGTGCGCCGTGACGGGCGAGCCGAACCAGACTGGACACGCTTCGCCTGCGGCGTTGCCACAGACGGTGATCACAATGTCCATGACCGGTGCCCCTTCCTTGGCGAACTCATCCCAGGATTTGCTGCGCAGGCGTTCGGCGGGATAGCCGAAACGGGTCGCAAGTTCGGCTGCGAACGGTTGCACCTGGCCCGTGGGATGGCTGCCTGCACTGAACGCCTCGAAGCGACCACGGCCGAGGACGTTCAACAACGCCTCGGCCATGATGCTGCGCGCCGAATTGCCGGTGCACAGGAACAGCACGCGGTAGGGAGCCGTGTTCCTCATGTGCGCATCAGGCAGCTTGCGTTTTTGGCCCGCAGCAGGAGGATTGCGGACCGCAGCACGTCTCGGCCCTGACAGGTTCCGCGTGAGTCGCGGGCGCTGAATATGTCGTGGCTTCGCCGTGGGTGTGGAATGCTTCCCAGCGCACGCCTTGCGGGTCTTCCGCCCAATATTTGTCTGAATGCGCGTAGCAACAGGTGGTGCCTTGTTCGGCCAGTGCAACGGCATCGGCGGTAATCAACCGTTCGCCAATGGCTTCTAGTTCCGCACCGTCCTCGGCCTGCAAGCCGAGATGATCCACGCCGGCCGCACGATTGCGCTGCGAAATCGCGAAGTTGACGCGCGGGTCTTCCAGCATCCATTTGGCGTAGTCGGGTTTGTGCACGCTCGGTGCACTCCCGAACAGGGTCGAATAGAAGCGGATGCTGGCGTCCAGATCGTTGACATTGACGTGTACGTGAAAACGCTTCATGGGGATGATCTCCGTTTGGGTTGGGGTGCGCACACAGGCGTACAGGAATCGGCATCGCTGCCGCAGCAGTTCTCAGTCAGGAAGGCGAGCAACGCGTTCATGCGGGCGTAGTCAGCGCGACAGCGGATCGAGCGGCCTTCGCGCATATCGCGCACGAGGCCCGCTTGGCGAAGCACATTGAGATGACTGGTAAGCGTCGGTGCCGGCAACTTGAGCCGGCCGCTGATTTCGCCCACCGCCAGCCCATCAGGACCAGCTTGCACCAGCAGGCGGTACGTCGCCAGACGAGTGTCGTGGGCCAATGCCTTCAGGGCTTCAACGGCTGTTATCTGTTTCATAATTTTGAAAATATAGAACTATTTTTGTGAATGTCAAGCGAGCAGATGCCGCGAGCAAACGGATCGCTTGCCTATCGCCTCACATTCGGCCGACATGGCACCGATGCAGCCCTATGCGGGTGCTTCGACTGTCAGCTTTGGAAGCAATGGCCGTGCCACGGGTACGACCGCTTTGGGTCGCGTTGTAACTGTCGCCGAGCGGCCACGATGAGACAGTCGCGACCGATTCGAGCCGTCCCAAAGTGGCCGTTGTGACGGTTACTTGATTGAGTGATGTCCGCAACTGCACATGCGAGTGACCGGCGATAGTCCAATTGAAACCAGTTATCACTAACCCTTGATGGTGTCTTCGATCCACCGCGCGTAATAGGAAACGCGCGTGCTGGACGCTTCCTGCCCGCATTCACCCATGCGGAAGGTTCCGGCACGCATGGCCAGCAGGTCCGACTTCGTTCCATCCAGGCCCTGGGCCACGCCAGCCAGCTTCCACGTGCTGTGATCTTTGATCAGAACGGGGCCGCCGCTGTCGCCACTGGCGGTCATGCCCTCCAGCGGCAAGGCGGCTCTGCCGCAATCGAACTTGTAGTACAGCCATTGATTGTCGGCGGCCACGATCCGGTTGTACGCCCGCCGCAACTGGGTTCGGTGCGGCGCGTCCGCGGCGGCTCCAGTCAAGCTGTTTCCGGTTGCGCCTTTTCCGAAGATCTCCACTACGCGCCCGACTTCGTCAGGGCGGAAATAAAGCTCCACTGGTTCGATGTCTTCGACCGGCTTGGCAAGCTCCAGCAATGCGATATCGTGCATTGCGGCCCGATAGGACGCGAAACCTGCCATCCATGCTGACGGATCCTCCGTCTTCATGTGTTTGACCAATTGGTTCCACTGTGCCCAGCTTTTCGGGAAATCCTGGTAGACGATGATGCGCGCGACCGCTCTGCGCTTGCCGGCGATTGTTACGTAACGGTGTTCGGGCATCGCAATCATCATTTGTACGGCGTGTGCGGCCGTGAGCACCCAACGCTTCGCGATCAAGGTTCCGTGGGCTTCCATCGGCAGGTCTGCCAGGGCTGGCGATGCGTTCGCCGGCACGCGGTATTTGGAGTCCGGAACGTGACTACGAACGACGACAGCGTTGGCCGCCGCAGTGACCAGCAGAAAGGCAAGCATCAAGTATCGAAGACATTTCATGGTCAGTCTGTTTCCTTGGCGGATCAGTGTGCCGGGCGATCCGGCTTCAAGGCCAGCTCCAACTTGCCGTCCCGGATGAAGGTGCCGGTCGGTACCAGCCAATGACAACTTCGGATCGATAGCGCCGGTCGCTGATCGGCCAACAGCGGAAGTTCGCCCGTGCTGGATCGCGAAGGCAGCAGGTTACTTGCCATTGGCGGCAAGCTGATTGAGTTGTGTTGTGGTGCCTTGAATTATTACCGGGCGTTCTGCTGGATTCAGCCAACGTAGCAGAACGACCAGGTGCCGTTTCGCAATCGCCGTGCAACCAACCGTGTGGCCATTTGGTCCTGGCCAGATGTGAAGGAAGATGGCGCTGCCACGTCCCGGTTCGATGGGCTGCGTGTTGTAGTCAATGACGGCCGCGTATCTATATTCCGGGATGTTCAGTTTTTCGAACGACTGCCAGTACCGGCGTGGATCTTGAAACGTTGTTACCCACCGGTTGTAATCGGCAGACTTCGGGTCGTCCACCCAGTAGTCGTAGCGGGTGGTACGGGTATAAGGCATGCGAAAATCCGATGGCGCTTGCTCGCTGCCAAATGCCCTCCCCAACGAGAAGATGCCTGCAGGAGATTTACCGTCTCCTTCCCGCTTTTCAAGGGTGATGCCGTTCACGCCGAGCACCGCCGGTACGGGATTTCCAATCCTGCGCCATCCGTCTCCGGTCTTTTCATAGCGCCCAAGAAGAGCATGAGAGTTGTCCGCGGCTGTGGCCTGCACCACAACGGCTTGGCCGCTCGAGAACGTTGCTTCGGCTCGTGCCAGAAGGTGCCCTAGAGCCGAGTCAGGTTGAGGCCGTACCGGCAGGTCGCCCGCTTGCCCGCTTGGCGCACCCCATGCCGGCAGCGCGAATGCCACGATCAGAATTG
>DATFGT010000066.1:0-92605 GCA_035249175.1 Rhodanobacteraceae bacterium | reverse complement strand
CGTGCACGCGCAGGCCTTCCCACACGCCATCGCCGAGCACGTAGCCGGCGTCGAACACGGAGACTTTCGCCTCGTCGCGCGCGACCAGTTCGCCATTCAGGTTGATCCTGATGGCGGCGTTGCGCGCATCGGGGGTGTAATCGTGGGTACCTTTGCTCATCGTTTCGTCCGGATCGGAAATCAATGCGTGTCCACCGCGGTCCGCGCCGGGCCGGTGAAGATCGCCTTCGGCAGCATCACGTGCACGCCCTTGTTGTGGTCCACCAGCTCGGTGATGTCGATGTCGCCGGCCACGCTGATAAGCATGTAGGCATCGTCGCGGCTCATGTGCTTGTGGCTGACCAGGAAATCGATCATGCCGGCGACCGCCTTGTGCGCGGCGTCGGTCAGGTCGTCGTCGAAGCCCATGCTGATGTAATCCGTCGGCGTTTCGGCACGTGGATAAGGACCGGTCTTCATGCCCTTGTGCAGGATGAACTGCACGGTGCCGACCAGTGAGGTTTCCAGCGCGGTGATGTCCACCTCGCCGTTGCCCTGGCCGGCATGGCCATCGCCTATCTGGAAAAGTGCACCCGACACGAATACCGGAAAGTAAATGGTCGAACCGGCGACCAGTTCCTTGTTGTCCATGTTGCCGCCGATGATGGTCGGCGGCGCGCTGTCGTAGCGGCCGAACGCCGGCGGAGGCGCCACGCCCATGCTGCCGAAGAACGGGTGCAGCGGAATGTCGATGCCTGGCGCGAAATGCGCGGTCTGCGTGACGCGGTCGAGCGGGATGATCTTGATGCGCGAGTACGGGAAGTCGTCGGTCTCGAATCCGGCGCCGTAGCGGAATGCGTTGTAGGCGTAGGGGATGGCGAGATCGATTTTCTTGACGCGCACTTCCAGCGTGTCGCCCGGCTCCGCGCCATCGATGTAGATCGGACCTGTGAGGATGTGCCCGCCGGGACCTCGATCCTTCCTTGGCACGCCGTTGAAGATGTCCTTCAAATCCTGTTCGACGTCGGCCGGCTTGACGCCAGCTTTTTCCAGTCCCTTGGGGCTGTTGGTGAGCACGGTGTGCACGATTACCGTGTCGCCGGGGTGGATGCGCAACACTGGTGGCGTGGTGGCATCGTAATGGCCCCATGCGACGGTCTTCGGTGTGGCGAGCAACGTATACGTCTTGCCGGAGGAGTGGTCCGTGCCTTGCGCAAGGGCCACGGAAGGAAATGCCACGAGGCACGTGCAAATCATCAGGACCGGGGCCATATGCCGGATGGGATGCAGACGGGGTGCGGACATTTCGGGGTGCTCCTCGCGTCATCGCGTTGTTGCCGATCCGTGATACTCGCGAGTTGGGCCGTCGCGCGCAAGCTTTGCGAAGGGGACGCAGAAGTTTGCTCCGGTATTTCTGGCGAGGCGACGCTTGAGCGTTCGCCAAACCTCGCCTGCCATTGAACCCGTTCCCGCAGCCCACATGAAGATTCGATGGCCACCACCGATCAACAACCCATGTTGCTGGAACCGATCAAGCTGGGCACGCTGCAATTGCGCAACCGCGTCGTGGTATCACCGATGTGTCAGTATTCTTCGCCGGATGGCGTGCCGACTGATTGGCATCTGGTGCATCTGGGGAGTCGTGCGGTCGGCGGTGCGGCGCTTGTGTTCACCGAGGCGAGTTCCGTTTCGCCCGAGGGGCGCATTTCATCCGACGACGCCGGCATCTGGAACGACGCGCAAGCCGGAACCTGGTCACGCATCGTGCAGTTCATTCGCGGACAGGGCGCGGCGGCAGGCATCCAGCTTGCGCATGCCGGCCGCAAGGCCAGCACCGACGCGCCGTGGCGTGGAGGCGGCCCCTTGGACGCCGCGCACGGCGGCTGGATGCCGGTCGCGCCAAGCGCCATCGCATTCGACGAAGGCTATCCGGTACCGACCGCATTGGATGCGGCGGGCATCGCCAAGGCGATCGGCGATTTTCGCGTGGCCGCGCAACGCGCGCGTGGTGCCGGCTTCGACTTGATCGAACTCCACGCGGCGCACGGTTATCTGCTGCATCAATTCCTGTCGCCGCTGTCGAACACGCGCCGTGACGAATATGGTGGCTCGCTCGAAAATCGCGCGCGGTTGCTGCGCGAAGTCATTGCGGCCGTGCGTGAAGCCTGGCCGGCGCCGATGCCACTATGGGTGCGCTTGTCGGGAACCGATTGGGCCGAAGGCGGCTGGGACATCGACGAGTGCGTGCAGCTTGCGCGCGTATTGCGTGACGATGGCATCGATGTCATCGATGTGTCGTCCGGCGGCACGGTACCGCACCCGAAGGTTTCGGTCGGTCCTGGTTACCAGGTACCGTTCGCGGCGCGCATCCGTCGTGAAGCAGGCATCGCGACGGCCACGGTGGGCCTGATCACCGACGCGCAGCAGGCGGAGGACATCCTGCAGCGCGGCGATGCCGACCTGATCGAAATGGCGCGCGAGTTCCTGCGCGATCCCTACTTTCCCCGCCGCGCGGCGCAGGAACTGGGCGAGTCGATGCGCGCGCCGGAGCAATACGCGCGCGCGTGGTGAAGGCTGCTATTCGCCCGGGTGATACGCACGCGCGATGTGTTCCTTGAGCTCGTCCGGCCAGAAGTACACGGTGCGCAGGTCGCCCAATGCCCAGCGGTGTTGCTGGTCGGTGAAGTGCGGTGACTTCGGATCGCCGCTCTGGCCACCCACGTGGATCGCGCGCGCACTGACCTTCGGGCCGAATTCCACGACCGCCACGAAGCTGTTGCCGCTGCGGCCGTAATATTTTTTGGTGCCCGGCCACTGGTGGGTGTTGGATGCCGCCAGCGAGCCCCAGCGCGAGGAAGTGAATGGCACCGCGATGCTGGGCTTGCTGTCGTCGAAATGCGGATGCACGGCATCATCCAGCCGCTGGTAGCGATTGACTTCGCCCCACGGCACGCCCCAGTAGCCGAAGTCCTTTTGCAAACGATCGACGACATCCGCGAGCGCGTTGAGGCGAGTTGCCGAGCCGGCCTTCTCCGCGATGTAGTCGATTTCGCGCATGTCGGTTTCATGCGCATCGAGACCGCTGGCTTCCGCTTTTGCGGAAACCTCGTTCCAGAGCGTGTCGCCCCACCACACGGCAAGCGTGGTCGGGATCGAGGCGGTGCCCCAGCGGTGGTCCCAGGTGCGCAGCACGCCAATCGGGCCCGCGAGTTTCGCGCGCGCTGGATCGTTGGCGGGCAGCGCGTCGTAATCCTTCACCAGGACCGGAATCAATCGTGCAAACGCGGGCAGGTACGAATCGAACGCGTCGGTGATCAGTTTGGCCTTGGTGAAATCGCTTGCGCCAGTCAGCATTTTGGTGGCATGTTCGCCGCGTGCATTGGGGCCGAACGAATCCATGTACTGCGGGAAATCCGCGCGCTTCGGGCTGTCCTTGCCGGCTGCGGAGTAGGGCCAGTCGTTGGTGTTGAACACCCAGCCAGTGTCCGGGTTGATGACGTTCGGCATGTCCGTGATGGGCGTCATGCCCTGCCATGTGGTGGCGGGATCGCTGCCGTCGACCGGCTTCAGGTAGTCGAAGGCGTTGTCGCGCTTCGGGATGAACTGCGGTGCGAGGAATGCGATCTCGCCCTTGTCGTCGGCGAACAAGGTGTTGTTGGACGAGTTGGCCTTGAGTTCGGCCACCTTCATGTAGCTGGCGAGGTCGCTGGCCTTGGTGCGCAGCCAGCTTTGTTTTAGCGCCGGAATCGGACGATTCATCAGCGCCTCGGCGATCCATTTGCCGTTTTCCTCGGCCACGATCGGGCCATGCTGGGTGAAGTACGCGGTGAACGTGCGTGCCTTGATCGAACCGTCGTCGGCGCGGTAACGGATGGTGATGTCGCGGCTTGTTACGGGAAGTTCCTTGTCACCGAACTTGTAGAAATACTTGCCATCCTTCTTCGAAATGGTTTCGGCAAATTCATCGACCGCGTCCACACCGGTGGAAGTGTGCATCCAGCCGATGTGCCTATTGAAACCCTGGTATATGAAGAACTGGCCCCAGGTCGAGGCGCCGTAGGCGTCCAGCCCTTCGTCGCTGGACATCTGCGATTCACTACGGAAGTTGAAGGTGACGTGCGGGTTGATCAACAGCAGCGCATGGCCGTCCGCGGTGAGTTTGGGCGCGATCGCGATGCCATTGGATCCGGTCGGTTCGACCCACGTCGGGGGCACGGTTTGTGCCAGCGCGACCGTCGTTGCATGGTCCGCGCCGAAGAATTTCGCGAGCTTGGCCAGATCCACGCGCTCGATGTCGCCGCCGATGCTGCCCTCGGTGAAGGAAAGCGCCATCCATGGTTCGTAGTGCCTGATGACGTTCGGGTGCACGTCGGGATGTGTGGCGAGATACCAGTTCATCCCGTCCGCCCATGCGTTCATCAGCTTCTTCAGCCATGCGGGACTTTTCGTGTAATCCTGTTTCAACACCACGGGGTCGATGAAAAGCTGATAGCGCAGGTTGTCCCAGATCGCCGATTCGCCCTCGGCCTGCGCGCTCCAGCCGAGCGCGGTGAGGTAATTCATCTCGACGCGATTGAAGTCGTCTTCGCACTGCGCGTAGATCATCCCGAATACCGCATTGGCGTCCGTCTTGCCGTGCACGTGCGCGATGCCCCAATCGTCGCGGGTGATCGTGACTTGCTGCGCCTCGCGCTGCAGCCGTGCGTATTCGGCGCCGGTTTTCGCGACGGACGTCTGCCATGCCGGCGGCGTGGTCGCGTCGGCGTGCGCTTGCGCGTTCGCGCCTAAGGACGTTGCCAGAAGGCCCGCGAGCAGTACGCCCGCGCAACCGCGCTGAACTTGAGTGAGACGCAACGACATCGGCTACCCCTCCGTGATCTTGCAATCGCGCAACCTTAGCGCGAAAACGCGGGCGTCGCGCGATGAAGGCGCGACGCATCAAAAAGGTTGGACGATCGGGCAGCGCGATTCCCTTATTGCGGTTGCATGACGGCGTGGGCGAGGTGGCGCCGGTCCCTCTCACCCCCGTTCCCTCCGCCGCCTCGGATCAGCCGGGGAGAGCGCATGGCTTAAACGTAGGGCGGGGTGGCAACCCGCCTCATGCTGCACAACGGCGGGATGCGCTGCGCTGCTCCCGCCCTACGTGATGCCGTGGACTTGATCCGGGGTGAGGGTGATGCTCACGCGAGCCGAGGATTCAGCCGTTGTCGTCCGATCCGGTTGGCTCCTGTTGCGCATCGGTCGCGCCCTTGCGAGTCCATGTTTGCGTGCGACCCAGCATCGGCATGCCGATATAGCCGCGCACGTCGAGCTTCTGTCCGTCTTCCTTCAACGAAAGCTTGACCTTGTAGATTTTGCCGTTGTTGGGATCGAGGATCTGGCCGCCGTCCCACACATCGCCGTCTTTCTTGACGCCCCACATGATTACCATGCCGTCCACCGGCTGGTTGTGGCGCTCGCCTTCGCATTTTTTGCAGATCGGGTGCGTACCCTGATCGGAGAACAGCACTTCCTTGACAGTCCCCTGTAGCGTGCCGTCGGGCTGCTCGGTGATGCCGATGATGGATTTCGGCTTGCCCGTGGCGTCGTCAACCTGTGTCCAGGTGCCGACCGGCGTGTCGGTGGCGGCGTACGCGGCGGTGGCCAGCAACAGAGCGAAGGCAATCAGGATCGGGCGAAGGATGGTGCGCATGACGGCGACTCCGGAACGGGCAGGTGGGGTTAGCGTGCGCGACACCGCGATGCGCGTCAACTGCGTCGCGCCGGGTGGCCCCGTGATGCGAATCAAGGGGAATGCAAAGTCGTCTGGCATAATGAAAGGCTGTCTTTTTGCGATGTGATGCATCATGGCCGACATCAGCGAAGCCCGGGTCCGTGAACTCCTTGCAGACATTGTCGATCCGCACTCCGGCGTTTCGCTGGCCGAAGGCGGCGCGATCCGCGGGGTGGGTATCGATGGCGACAGGGTTGCGATCGAAATCTCGCTCGGCTATCCCGCACGCGATTGGCGCAATGCTTTCGCCGCTCAGATCAAGGCGACGCTGGAAAATGATCTGGCGATAGGGCAGGCGGCAGTGTCGGTGACCTCGCGCATAGCGACCCACAAGGTCCAAGGCAATTTGATGCCGCTGCCGGGCGTCAAGAACATCATCGCGGTGGCATCGGGCAAGGGTGGCGTCGGCAAGTCCACGGTCGCGGTGAACCTTGCGCTGGCGCTTGCCGCCGAAGGCGCGAACGTCGGTGTGCTGGATGCGGACATCTATGGCCCCAGCCAGCCATTGATGTTGGGCATCGCGGGCCGTCCGGAATCTCCGGACGGCAAGACCATCATTCCGATGACCAATCATGGCCTGCAAGTGATGTCGATCGGGTTTCTGGTAGGCGAAGACACGCCGATGGTGTGGCGCGGCCCCATGGTGACGCAGGCTTTGACGCAACTGCTGCAATCGACCCGCTGGCGCGATCTGGATTACCTCGTCGTGGATATGCCGCCCGGCACCGGCGACATCCAGTTGACCCTTACCCAGCGCGTGCCCGTGGCCGGCGCGGTGATCGTCACGACGCCGCAAGACATCGCGCTGCTGGATGCCAGAAAGGGACTGAAGGCATTCGAGAAGGTGCAGGTGCCGGTACTCGGCATCATCGAAAACATGGCCACCCATGTGTGCTCGAACTGCGGCCACGAGGAACACGTGTTCGGCGAGGGCGGTGGCGCGCGCATGGCCGAACAATATGGCGTGCCGCTGCTGGGTTCGCTGCCGCTGGACATTCGCATCCGCGAGCAGGCCGACGGCGGCAATCCCACGGTTGCGGCGATGCCCGATTCCGATCTCGCGATGCGCTACCGCGAGATCGCCCGCAACACCGCGGCGCGATTGTCGCTCCAGGCCGAGCGCGACATGACCGGCGTGCCGAACATCCGCGTTGTCGATGACTGAGGTCAGCGCATCACCAAAAAACGTGCTGTGCCTGTGCGGCAGCTTGCGTCGCGTGTCGGCCAATCGTGCGGCACTGGAGGCCGCGCGCGAATTGGCACCGCCATCGCTGCGGCTCGATCTCTATGACGATGTGAGCGGCTTGCCGGTGTTCGATCCCGATGTCGAAACCGGCCCATTGCCGCGATCCGTGCGTGAACTGCGCGGAGCGGTCGGCCGCGCCGACGCGCTATTGATCGCCTGCCCCGAATACGCACATGGCATACCCGGCGCGTTCAAGAACCTGCTGGACTGGTTGGTCGGCGCGCTGGAATTCCCCGGCAAGCCGGTGCTGCTGCTCAATACTTCGGCGCGCGGCTCGCACCATGCGCAGGATGCGTTGCGGGAAGTGCTGACCACCATGTCGGCGCGGCTGTTGTCATGCGAATCGATCCCGGTGCGACTGCCGGGAGCGGGCTGCAATGTCGATGCAGTATTGGAGAGCGAAGATCGCCGGCACGAAATCGAAACCGTGCTGGGTGTGCTGGCCGCCGGACTCGCGTGACGCTGGCGCAAAGCCGGCCATCCGATGTATTTTCGTGGTTTTGGCCGGACCCGGTCCGGCGCCTTTCAAGAGTGGAGCGCCCGTGAGCATCAAGAGCGACAACTGGATCCGCCGCATGGCCGAGCAACACGGCATGATCGAGCCGTTCGAACCCGGCCAGGTAAAGCAAAATGGTGGCGGACGCATCGTGTCGTATGGCACATCCAGCTACGGCTACGACGTACGCTGCGCGAGCGAGTTCAAGATCTTCACCAACATCAATTCCACCATCGTCGATCCCAAGGATTTCGATTCGCGCAACTTCGTGGATTTCTCGGGCGAGTGCTGCATCATCCCGCCCAATTCGTTCGCGCTGGCGCGCACCGTCGAATACTTCCGCATCCCGCGCAACGTACTCACCATCTGCCTCGGCAAAAGCACTTACGCGCGCTGCGGCATCATCGTCAACGTGACGCCACTGGAACCCGAATGGGAAGGGCACGTGACACTGGAGTTTTCCAACACCACCCCGCTGCCCGCCAAGATCTACGCCAACGAGGGCGTGGCACAGATGCTGTTCCTGGAATCGGACGAAGTGTGTTCCACCAGCTACAAGGATCGCGGCGGGAAGTATCAGGGACAAAAGGGCGTCACCCTCCCCAAGACATAGTTATGCGATCGTCCCTTGATCGCCGCATCACGTCGCATCGGGTGTAAATGCATTGTCGTCCGGCCGGCGGCACCAGAACGGCCATCCATGGCCTGACTTTCCACCAAAGGCCAGCTTATTCAGCCAGCTTATGGCAGACTTGACCAGCTACGGCCCAGGCGGGCCACAGATCAGCAACGGAGACCGATCCCATGAACCTGCGTTCGTTTGTTGTGCGCCTTGGCGGCGCGGCCATGCTGGCGACCCTGTTTGCCCTCGCAGGCTGCAACGGCGTCGTGCGCAGCGGCGGCGAAACCACGGTCAACGTCCCGCACCAGTACGACATGACCATCGGGGCATTCAAGGACAATCAATACCAGGTGGATGGCGCAGTGTTGAGCGCCCCGGATCTGGAAGCGCACTTCCGATACCTCCAGGACCAGAAACAACTGCCCAAGACCGTGTTGCTGGAAGACACCGATTCGGCCAAGGTGAACAACGCGGCGCTGGAAGAATTCGCGACCTTGCAATTGAACTTCCATTTCACCGGCTACGTGATGCACAAGGGCAAGCTGACTCTGATGAGTGCGGTGGAAGCGCAAGAATCCAAGAAGAAGAAATAACGCCTCGCGTCGTGCGCTCAGGACACCATCCCGCCCGCGACGCGCACGTCACGCCGCGTCGCCAGCGCCGCATGCACGATGATGTCCAGCGCGCGCGTCATCTGGCCGAGCGGCATGCCGGGTTGCCCGTGCGCCGCAGCTTGTTCCGGCAACCAGGGCACGTGCACGAAACCCGCGCGGGTATTGCGGGAGCGGCGTAGCGCGTGCATCAGCGCGTAGAACACCTGGTTGCAGACATAGGTGCCGGCGGTCTGTGAGATGTGCGCGGCGATGTCGGCCTTGCGCAGCGCCAGCAGCGAAGCTTTTATCGGCAGCGTCGAGAAGAACGCCGCCGCGCCGCCGCGCAACACCGGCACATCCACGGGCTGTGCGCCTGCGTTGTCGGGAATGCGTGCATCGATCAGATTGATCGCGACCCGCTCCAGCGAGATGCCGTCACGCCCGCCGGCCAGGCCGACCGCGATCGCGATCTTTGGCTCGGCCTTGCGCAAGGCGCGCCACAATACTGGCAACGATGCGTCGAATTCGCACGGCAATTCCACCGTGATGATGCGGTGTCCCTCGACCATGCGGCCGTCGAGGGCCCGGACCGCCTGCCAGGACGGGTTGACCGTCTCGCCGCCGAACGGCGCGAAGCCGGTCAGCAAGACGGTACGTTCGCGCTGGCGCGTGGCGGGATTCAAAAGCGGAAGATCAGCAGGTACATCAACGCCAAGTTTACGACGAGCAATGCCGCGCCGGTTTTCCATTGCGCGCGGATCACATCGTTCTGGTTCGGCAGCTCCAGCAGCGCCACCGGCACGATATTGAAGTTGGCGGCCATCGGCGTGAAAAGGGTGCCGCAATAGCCGGTGAGCATGCCTAGCGAGCCTAGGATCGCCGGGTTCGCGCCGTGCAGGTGGATCAACAGTGGCAAGCCGACACCGGCGGTCAGCACCGGGAACGCCGCGAACGCGTTGCCCATGATCACCGTGAACAGCACCATGCCGAGCCCGTATGCGATCACGCATGCGAACGCGCTGTTGACCGGGATCAGCATCCGCACCAAATCCGAAACCGCCGTACCGACGCCTGTCGCGGCGAATACTCCGCCCAGCGCCGCGAGCGTCAGCGGCAGCAGCGCCGCCCAACCCAGCGTGTCCAGCAGACGTCGGCCTTCCGCCAGACCGGCCGCGGGTTTCGCGCGCGTCACCCACAAAGCTGCGATCAGCGCGATCACGCAGGCCAGCGCAAGGCCGGTCAGGGTCATGCGGGCCGGATCGAAAAGGCGGGTACCGCCGAACGCGACGTGCGCACCAAACACCGCGACCAGCAGGGTTACCAACGGAATCAGCACCGCCGGTCCGAACAAGCGATGGCCGAGCCGCTCGGCATCGGCTTCGCGCGCGGAGGCATCGCGTTCGACGAGGTGCCTGCGCTTCATGCGTGGCGACAACGCTGCCAAGGCGATCACGCCGACGCCGGCAAGTTGCGCGGGCAGGTGCTGGTGCGCGGCGGTGGCATCGAGCACGTACCTGCCGCCGGCCATCAATGCCGCCAGCACCAGCCAGAACGCGGCATGCCACCAGCGCCGCTCGCGAAGGTTGAGCCACGCCGAGCCGGCGAGGAACAGCGCGATCAACCAATAGGCCTGTTCGATCTTCAGCATGATGCGCCGAACTTCACGCTTCGTCATTCCCGTGAAAGCGGGAATCCGGCGCATTTGTTTTATCCGTCCCTGGGACTGGGTCCCGGCCATTCCCTGGCCGGGATGACGTTATCGCCCCGGTTTGTGCGTTGGCCCTGATGCGCCGCGCAAACAGCACCGTGCGGATCGCGTGGATCACGAACGCCGCGACCGCGGTCGGCAGTGCCCACAGGGCGATGTGCAGCGGCTCCAGTTCGATGCCGTGCTGTGAATAGAAGCCCTGGATCAGCAGCACCGCACCCAGTGCAATGAACACGTCCTCGCCAAAGAACAGCCCGATATTGTCGGTGCCGGCGCTGAACGCGCGTACGGCGTCGCGCTCGGTTTCATCCAGCGGCTTGCCGCGCCGATCGGCAGCGGCTTCGGCCATGGGCGCCAGCAGTGGACGCACCGTCTGGGCTTGGCCCGCGACATTGGTGAGGCCCAGCATCGAAAGGATCTGCCTAAGTCCCAGGTAGGCAATCAGCAATCGCGACAGCGTCAGTCCGCGCAGCGCGGAAATCCAGTTGCGCGCATGCTCGCGCAGCCCCGCGCGTTCCAGCACCCCGATTGCGGGCAGCGTCAGCACGAACAGCAGCAGGGCACGTTCGGACACAAAACTGTTGCCGATCAGCGCCAGGATCTCGCCGATGGATTTGCCTGCCGCGAGTCCGCTGGCGATGCCTGCGACCACTACTACTGGCACCGGATTGAAACGCAGCGCGAAGCCGATGACGACGACCAGTACGCCCAGCAATGGCAGCCAGTGGAGTAGGGCGGTCATCGTGACGGCGGACAGCGCATCATGCCGGACGTTCCGCCGCGGCAATTCGCACGCCCGCGCTTTCCAGCGCGCATCGCAAACGCTCGGCGAACATGGCTGCGGTGGGTCTGTCGCCGTGCACGCACAAGGTGTCGGCGTCGACGCGCACCTTTGCGCCGCTGCTCGCGACGGCTTCGCTGCGGAGCGCGATGGACATGGCCTGCGCGACGGCCTCGTCGATGTCCTCGATCACCGCGCCGGCTTCCGAACGCGATGTCAGCGAACCATCCATGCTGTAGCGGCGGTCGCAGAAACCTTCGCGTTGCACCGGCAATCCTGCATCCCGGCCGGCGTCCACCAATGTACTTCCGGCGAGACCGACCAGGACAAGGCGGTGGTCGAAGTCGCGCACAGCGTTGGCGATCGCATCCGCCAGCGCACGGTCGCGCGCGGCCATGTTGTACAAGGCGCCGTGCGGCTTGACATGGTGCAGCTGCGTGCCCGCCGCGTGGGTAATGGCGTGCAGCGCGCCAACCTGGTACAGCATTTGCGCATACACCTCGTTCGGCGTGACCTTCATCTCGCGCCGGCCGAAACCTTGCAGATCGGGAAGGGAAGGGTGCGCGCCGATCGCGACACCGTGCTCGACGCACAGTGTCACCGTCGCGCGCATGGTCGCGGGATCACCAGCATGGAAGCCGCAGGCGATGTTGGCCGACGTGATCCACGGCATCACGCCCGCGTCGTCACCCATGCGCCAGGCGCCGAAGGATTCGCCGAGGTCCGCATTGAGATCGATGCAATTCATGGGGCAAGCCGTGCAGCGATGTTGGCGGCGAGCGCGTCGAATGCGCGCTCGCGTTTGCGAAGCGCATCCAGTGCTTGTTCGAGCGTACACCGCACGAAGCGTAATGCATCGCCCGGCCGGAGTTGCGCGAGGCGCGCGATGTCCACTGCCGCGATCTGGCCAATTCGGGGATAGCCGCCGCTGACCGGGCACTCTGGGCCGAACGCAATGGGCTGCCCCGAAGGCGGCAGCTGCACCAAGCCGGGTACGCAGCCTTCGCTGATCATTTCAATCGGACGACTGCATTCCAGCGAGGGGCCGGTCAGTCTCACGCCGACCCGATTGGAGTTCAACTCTACATTGAAAGGCTCTGAAAACAATATTTTGCGTGATTTTTCTGTCAACTGATCGAGGTGAGTGGCCGGCAGCAGACGCAACGATGCTTGCGGGCCACCCGACCACCAGGGGCGCGGATCGAGTCGCCATTTCGGCGCGGCGCGTGGGGTATCGGGTGAGTTGGTTGATGCCGAGCCGATCGTCAGGACGTCACCCGTACGCAATGGCCGTCCGCCGTTCGGGCCAAGGGCCGCATTGACGTCCGTACTGCGGCTGCCGAGAACCGGAAGGACGTCGAAACCGCCGCGAACCGCGAGATAACTGCGGCAGCCGGTGCGCATCGCTCCGAACTCGAGCGTCGCGCCGGCGGCCACGAACACAGGCGCCCACGCGGGCTGTTCGACGCCGTCGACGCGAAATGGTACCGGCGCGCCGGTGACCGCAATCCATGCGCCGGCGTGGAAACGCAAGGTCGGTCCAAGCAGCGTGATCTCCAATGCACACACATCGACGGCGTTGCCGCACAGCGCATTCGCGATTCGCCACGCGGATTCGTCAAACGCGCCCGAGCGGCCGATGCCGAGGTGCGCGAAGCCGCGCCGACCGGCGTCCTGGAACGTGGTCAGCAGCCCCGGCTTGATGACTTCGATGGTCATCCACCATGTTCCGCGAGACGGGCGAACTCATCGGCGCCGATGACGCGAAACCGTACGCCGTCGCCCGGCGCGAGCAGGCACGGCGGTTCCCGCTGTGGATCGAACAATGCAAGCGGTGTGCGTCCGACAAGATTCCATCCGCCCGGAAGCTCGCGTGGGTAGATGCCGGTCTGCGCCCCACCGATCGCGACCGCGCCGCCCGGCACGCGCGTGCGCGGGCTGGTTCGCCGCGGCGCGTGCAGCACGGGATCGAGGCCCAGGAGATACGGAAAGCCCGGTGCGAAGCCGAGCATTGCAACGGAGTAATTCGCAGCGGTGTGCCGCGCGATCACCTCGTCAGGTGCCACGCCCGAGTGTTTGGCCACCGCATCGAGGTCAGGGCCGTATTCGTCGCCGTAACACACCGGGATTTCCACGACGCGCGTCGCATCGATGGCCAATCCGGCTGCATTTTGGTCTTCATCCCTTCGAGGGCCGAGATTCAGCTTGGCAATCGCATCGGCAATGCGTTCAAACGGTCGCCCGCCGGTGTCGTCGAGCCACGCGAAAGGATCGAATCGAAGCAGCAGCGTCGCATAGGCCGGCGCGATGTCAATGATGCCCGCAAGATTCCCGGCGCGCAGCGCGCGTGCGGCAGCGTGCACCCGTGCATTGGTAGCGACGTCGATGCCGTCGCCGAAACGCAGCAGCAATGCGTCTTCGGCAAACGGTTCGACGGAAATGTCAATCATCTTGCGATCGACGCATGATGCAGATGAAGTCTTCGACGTAGTCGTAGCCTTCCTTGTACAGCGCCTTTACCAGTTTGTCGCGCGCTTCCGGCATGTAGTGGTGGGCGGGGCCGTGGCCCCATACCGGCGCCGGCCATGCGGGATCGTCCTTGCGTCGTGCCACCACGTGTACGTGCAACTGGCGCACGATGTTGCCGAGCGCGCCGACGTTGATCTTGTCGCATTCGACCACGCCACGAAGCGTTTTCATCGCGCGCTGGATTTCGTGCATCAGCCGCGTGCGATCAACCTCGTCCAGATCATCGATTTCCACCAGGCCTGTCCGCCGCGGTACCAGCACCAGCCACGGGAATTGCGCCTCGTCCATCAACAACACACGACAGAGGTGCCAGTCGGCGACGAATACAGTGTCCTTGGCAAGCCGCGGATCGAGTTCGAAGCCGGGATCGCCGCTCATGCATGGCCCGCCAAGTGTTGATCGAAGAACGCAAGCGTGCGTTGCCATGCCGATTTGGCGGCGGGTTCGTTGTAGTGGGTGGGATCTACGTCGCGGTTGAACGCGTGTCCGGCCCCGTCGTACACGTACACCGGTGCGTCCGGCCACGCCTTGCGATGCTTGGCGATGGCCTCGGTCGTGATGGAGCGGTCGGTCGAGCCGAAATGGAAAATCACCGGCGCCTTCAAGGGCTGGTCGAAATATGCGGTATTGCGCCCGCCGTAGTAGCTCACCGCCGGCAAGCCGATGCGCTGCGCCGACAGCAGCGCGACCGTGCCCCCCCAGCAGTAGCCGACCACGCCGATCTTTCCGGCAGACTTGATCGAATCGGCCGCACTGGCGACGGCTTCGACCGCGCGGTCGAGCCCCACTTCCATGGCCAGATTTTTGCCGCGTTCCATGCCTGCCTTATCGTAGCCAAGCTCGACATCGTTCTCGGCGTAATCGAAAAATGCCGGCGCGATGGCGGTGTAGCCCGATTTGGCGAAACGGTCGGCGACGTCGCGGATGTGCGGCGTGACGCCGAAAATTTCCTGCACTACCACGACGCCACCCTTGGGCTTGCCGGCGGGCTTCGCGAGATAGGCGCCGATGCAATGCGTGCCGGCGGTATTGAGATTGATGCGTTCGCCCATGGCAGCTCTCCTCAAATGCAATTCACACAGAGTACTACCGTGCGGGCATGCGAGAGGTGCGGGCAAGGTGCCGCGCCCGATAAAATGGCCGGCCCGAACCACGCCGCATGTCATGCCTTCTTCCAATCCCAAAATCGGTTTCGTCAGCCTGGGTTGCCCCAAGGCGCTGGTGGATTCCGAACGCATCCTCACCCAGTTGAAAGCCGAGGGCTACGAGATCGTGCCGCGCTACGACAAGGCCAATGCGGTGATCGTCAATACCTGCGGCTTCATCGATGCGGCGGTACAGGAGTCACTGGACGCGATCGGCGAGGCCCTGCACGAGAACGGCCGGGTGATCGTGACCGGCTGCCTCGGTAAGCGCGACGCACTGATCCGCGAGGCGTACCCGGACGTCCTGGCGATCACCGGTCCGCAGGACTACGCCAGCGTAATGGGTGCGGTGCACGAGGCGCTGCCGAAGCCGCACGATCCGTTTGTCGATCTGGTTCCCGACACTGGCATCAAGCTGACGCCCAGGCACTACGCGTACCTGAAGATTTCCGAAGGCTGCAACCACCACTGCACGTTTTGCATCATTCCGTCGATGCGCGGGAATCTCGTTTCGCGCCCGATCGACGAGGTGCTGGTCGCAGCCGAAAAGTTGGTGCGTTCCGGCGTCAAGGAATTGCTGGTGATTTCGCAGGACACCAGCGCGTACGGTGTCGACGTCCGTTATGCCGAACGCACATGGCGCGGCAATCCGTACCAGACACGCATGACCGATCTGTGCCGTGGTTTGGGCGAACTCGGCGCGTGGGTGCGGTTGCACTACGTGTACCCGTATCCGCACGTGGACGACGTGATTCCGCTGATGGCCGATGGAAAGATCCTTCCGTACCTCGACATTCCGTTCCAGCACGCCAGCCCGCGCATTCTCAAATTGATGAAGCGTCCCGGCAACATCGACAAGACGCTGGAGCGCGTCCGCGCGTGGCGGCGCGCGTGCCCGGATCTCACGATCCGCAGCACCTTCATCGTCGGTTTCCCCGGCGAAACCGACGCGGAGTTCGAGGCATTGCTGGACTTCCTGCGCGAAGCCCAACTCGATCGCGTGGGCGCGTTCGCCTATTCACCGGTGGGCGGCGCCAGGGCCAACGAACTGCCCGACCCGGTTTCGGAAGAACTGAAAGAAGACCGTCTCGAGCGCTTCATGGAAGCGCAGGCGGAGATTTCCGCCGCGAAATTGCAGAACAAAATTGGCCGCACGTTGAAGGTGCTGGTGGACGAAGTGCATGCCTGCGGCGCGATCGCGCGCTCGATGGCCGACGCACCGGAAATCGACGGCGTGGTGCGGATCGGCGACGGACAATCGCTGCAGCCCGGTCAGTTCGTGGACGTACGGGTTACCGGTGCCAGCGCCCATGATCTGGACGCCGCCATTTCGATCGTGGGTTGAACTCTCCCGTCGTCATTACGGGGCTTCCCGCGCCGTTTGCGGGCAGAACCCACTGCGTTTGCAGGATTGCAAACGCGAACGCCGCAGGCGGCGTCTGGCGCGAGTCAATCGTATCGCAAGCGCACCAACCCTCAAATCGATTCCGGATTCGGGCCTGCGGCCGCTCCGGAATGACGATGTGGGTGCGGGTGCATTCCGCGACTATGCGTAGTTCACCGACAACACGACGAAGCGCTGTTTGCCGCCCGGCAACTCCGCCTCGAATTCTTCGTCCACGCGTTTTTTCAACGCAGCGCGGGCGAGTGGCGAATCCACGCTGATCCAGCCTTTCTTCGCATCGGTCTCGTCCGGACCGACGATGCGATAGACATGCGTTTCACCGCTGTCGCTGTTTTCGACCTCGAAACTCGCGCCGAAGAACACCGCGTCGCGATTTGTCGGCACGCCTTCGGCGACTTTCAGTGACGGGATGCGTTTTGACAGGTAGCGCACGCGCCGGTCGATCTCGCCGAGCTGCTTCTTGCGATAGGTGTATTCGGCGTTTTCGGATCGATCGCCTTCGGCCGCCGCGGCGGCCAGTGCCTTGACGACTTCAGGGCGCAATTCGCGCCACAGGTGATCCAGTTCCGCCTTCAGTACATTGAACCCCGCGCGCGTAATGATCGCGGTGGAGCGGGGCGGGGGCGCGCGCCAGCGTGACATGCGTTGAACGCGCGTCAGCGCCTGCCACCGAAGATGCCGCCCAGCACACCCCGCAGGATTTGCCGGCCGAGCTGGCTTCCCATGGTGCGCGCGGTTTGCTTGGCCATGGTTTCGATCATGCCCTGGCGGCGCCTGGTGCCGAAGATCGCGTCGTGCATCGCGCCGCCCCATGCGGAACCTTGTGGCGCATTCGCGGCTTCCTTCTGCGCCACTTCGGTCGGATGGTCCACGGCCTTTTCGTCGGCGCGCTTCGCCAGCATCTCCGCGGCGGATTCGCGGTTGACCGGCGTGTCGTATTTGGGGCCGACCGGCGAGCGCGAACGGATGGTCGCGCGTTCCTCGTCCGTGATCGGACCGAGCCGGCAAGTCGGCGTCGAGATCAACACGCGCTCGACTGGCGTGGGTGCGCCCTTGTCGCGCAGCGTCGACGCCAATGCTTCGCCGACACCAAGGTTGCCGATCACCTGCGCGACATCCAGCTTCGGATTCGGTGCGAAGGTTTCCGCCGCGGCCTTCACCGCTTTCTGATCGCGCGGTGTGAACGCGCGCAGCGCGTGCTGGATGCGGTTGCCCATCTGGCCCAGGATCACGTCGGGCACGTCGTCGGGGTTCTGCGAGCAGAAATACACGCCGACGCCTTTCGAACGAATCAGCCGTACCACCTGTTCCACTTTCTGTTGCAGCGCGGCCGGGCAGTCGTCGAACAGCAAATGCGCTTCGTCGAAGAAGAACACCAGCTTGGGCTGGTCGGGGTCACCGACTTCGGGCAACTGCTCGAATAGTTCCGACAGCATCCACAGCAGGAAGGTGGAGTACAGCTTCGGCTTCAGGATCAACTGGTCGGCGGCGAGGATGTTGATGATGCCGCGCCCGGACATGTCCTGGCGCATGATGTCCTTCAGGTCCAACGCGGGTTCGCCGAAGAATTGCGACGCGCCTTGCTGATCCAGTTGCAGCAGCGCGCGTTGCACCGCGCCGAGGCTGGCCTTGCTGACGAGGCCGTAATGCTGCGAAACGTCCTTGGCATTGTCGCCGACGTGGTTCAGCAGCGCACGCAGGTCGTCCAGGTCCAGCAGCAGCCAGCCGTTGTCGTCGGCCAGCTTGAACACGATTTCCAGGACGCCTTGCTGGACGTCGTTCAATTCCAGCACGCGCGCGAGCAGTGTCGGGCCCATTTCGGAAACTGTTGCACGCACCGGCGAGCCCAGCTTGCCGTACAAGTCCCAGAACACCACCGGGTTGGCGGCGGGCTGCCAGGACTTCTCGATGCCGAGTTTTGCGAGCCGCGCTTTCAACTTGTCGCCAGGCGGTGATGCGGCTGGCTGCGACATGCCCGCGATGTCGCCCTTCACGTCGGCGAGGAACACCGGCGTTCCGAGCCGCAAGAAGCCCTCGGCCAGCACCATCAGCGAAACGGTCTTGCCGGTGCCGGTGGCGCCCGCAATCATGCCGTGCCTGTTTCCGAAGCGCGGATCAAGTTCGACCGCGGTGCTGTCGTTCCTTCCAATCAGGATTTCATTCACGCGGCCTCCCGGTTTGCCGGCATGTGACGGATTTGGGATTGTATGTGGGCATTTTGCCTTGAGTCGTGCGTCGCAACGCGTTAGGGTGCGGTTGTTGTCGGGTGATCGGGTATTTTCATGATGTGGCGGCGTTCGGGCTGGATCGCGTGTGCATGTGCGTGGGGACTGTTGGCGGGTTGTGCGCAAGCGCCGTCGAAAGGGAACGGTTCTCCGGCGAAGTTGAATGGCCTGTATGCGCAACTGGATCGCGCCAGCGCCGATTACGACCAGGCGCTGCAGCAGGCGCGACGCGGCGATGACACCCAATCGAAGAAGACGCTGGAAACGGCGCTGGATGCGATGCGTACGGCCTCGGACGCATGCGTCAACACACCGGGCTGCGATACCCAGCGATTCCTGTCTGCGTATGACCGGGCACTGCGTCTGAAGGACGGCAGCTTCCTCGGTACCGAAGACGATCAGCAGGCACTCGACAACGAGGACCAGAACACGCCCGGGGCCGATTCCGGCGTGCTGACGGAATTGCCCGAGGCGCAGCGCACGGTGCAGTTGCTGCACGATCACAAGCTTTCCGACCTGGTCGCCACCAATGGCACCGTGCAGGCGGCACTGCAGGTATGGCTGACGCGGCTGAGGCCCAACCTGATCCGCGCGTACATCGATTACCAGTACCTCCGCTACCAGATGGAACCTGCGTTCCATCAGGCGGGGTTGCCCGAGGCAATCCTGTTCGGACTTGTCGCCAAGGAATCCGGCGGCAACGTGCATGCGGTATCACGCTCGGGCGCGGCGGGTCCGTTGCAGTTCATGCCTGCCACCGGTTCGCGGTTCGGCCTGAACACCATCAATGGCTTCGACCAGCGTTTCGATCCGACCATGGCCGCGCAGGCGACCGCGGCATATTTCAACGAGCAGTTGGCGCGGCTCAACGACAACCTCGCGCTGGTGCTGGCGGCGTACAACGGGGGCGAAGGCCGGATGGGCCGGCTGCTTGCGAGCACGCCCAGCGCGAGTTTCTGGGATTCCGGCGTTTACTTCTCGCTGTCGGCGGAAACCCGCGAATACGTGCCGATGGTGCTGGCCGCCGCATGGTTGTTCCTGCATCCACAACGCTACAACCTGCATTTTCCCAAGGTCGACGGCACCCCTGGTTACGTGAACCTCGTCAACGCGACATCGTTGAACGAGCTTTCCGTCTGCCTTGGCGATGATGACAATGCGCACTACGGCTGGTACCGCACGCTGCGCAACCTCAACCCGCAGATGGATCCCTCGCAAATGCAGCCGCAAGGCACGCGTATCAATCTGCCGAAGTTCCTGCAGGACGCGTACGCGCATTCGTGCACCAGCGGCAAATGGGTCGCGCTGGCCGATCAGTTGCAGAACGCCCAGGTTCCGCCCGTGCCCGTGAAGGTCGCCTCCGATCCGCCGCCTTCGAACAAGGCGCGGCACTACACCGTGCGCAAAGGCGACACCCTGTACGCCATCGCGCGCCGCTTCGATTGCGATGACGTGCGTGAACTGGTGCGTGACAACCGCCTGCATTCGGCCGGCGATCTGCAGGTCGGGAAGCGGTTGCGGCTGGTGGGATGCAGGCGATGACGGCGTGATCATCTTTCCAGAGTCCAGAAACGACAAAGGGGCCGACGGCCTCTTGTCGTTTCTGGCAGAGGGTGGGGTTGTTCGGCGCGTCCATACGCCTCACCCCTAGCTGCGCTCGGGGCCGCCTTTGGCGTCCAAATTCGTTCGGGACGAATTGGTCGACCCGAGCGGGGTCGTTCACACCACCACTTCTCCGGAAACGCAAAACGCCCCATGAGGGGCGTTCGCGTTTCTGGCGGAGAGGGTGGGATTCGAACCCACGTTACGGCATAACCGTAAACCGGATTTCGAATCCGGCGCATTCGACCACTCTGCCACCTCTCCAAAAATATAGCGCTCGGTTTCGTGGCACTTGTACCGGCGCATAGTTGGCATCCTGTAGTGCCCGCCCCTTCAAGAATCGCGCGCGGGACAGCGGGCGATAGTTGCAGGCGCGCTGCTGGCCTCAACGACCGGGACCGTCCGCGCAGTGTGTTTGCAGGCCGGCCTCTCCTCGGTTGCTCCGCCGAATGCCGGATAGTTCGGCGACCTTTCCGCATACCGCTGCGCGCATCCAGCGGCGGTGGGCTGATCATGATAGTTGCGAATGCGCAGGCGAGGCAACACGGGCCAGGGTTTCGAATCGCTCAGCTGTTCCTCGCGCGACGGAAGACGAGTGTTTTTGCCGGCTTCGGCGGCGGTGAGGGGGTGTCGCCGTCCAAAGATTGCGAGATGGCTACGGCGACACGGGGGCGCAGTACTTGTGGCCTATTGCGCCTCGTTGACTTTGGCGGAAGGATTCAATGTGGCCGTATAGACTGCTTTGGGGTTGGCGACTATGTCTGCTCACAAGCCGCTGGAGGATGCGGGTGGCAATGCGCTCGGGGTGGGGGCGCTGAGCGTCCCGGAGCGCTTCGACGGCTTCATCCATGAGCAGTATGACGAATTGCTGCGGTTCTTGCGGCGCCGTACCAGTGGTTCCCAAGAAGCCCAAGACGTGGCTCAGGAAAGCCTTCTCAAGTTGTTGCGGTATCGGGAGTCGGCGCCGGTTTCGGATTGGCGGCGATTGCTCTACCGCATTGCCATCAATTCTGCGCACGACCTGTTTCGTGACAGCCGCCGCCAACGGGCGAAAGCACAAGCGGTGGCTGAAGATGGCGGAGCGATTGCCTCGGAGAGCCAGCCCGATGAGTTCGCCGCGCACCAGCAAAGGCTGGCGCGCTTGCGGGAGGCCATTTTGCAATTGCCCCCCAAGCGCCAGCGAGTATGTCTTCTCAGGTTCGCGCAAGGGATGACCAACGCGCAAATCGCGAGGCGCTGCGGGGTCTCAGTCAAAACGGTCGAGAAACACCTCACAAAAGGCCTGGCAGCACTGCGGCGCAAGGTGGGCGATTCGGCCATGGAACCGTTTAGGTAAGCATGACGGCATCTTTGATCAATGGCGGCATCGACCCCCGCGTGCGCAGCGAGGCCGAACGTTGGCTCGTTCGATTGCTGGATGTGGACACGAACGATCCGCGCCGTACCGAATTCGGCCGGTGGATTGCTGCCGATCCCGTTCACGCCGAGGCCTATCACCAGGCCGAGCAGCTGTGGAGCTTGGGTTTGGAAGCAGCCCGACATCCGGACCTGCATGTGGCGGCGAACCGGGCCATGCGCGATGCGCACTGGAGCCCGGGCTGGCAATTGCGCATTTGGCTTGCCCCGGCGATGGCTGTCGCTGCGGCCGTTTTCTTCGTGGGAGGCATGGTCGCTCTCTGGTGGCCGGCCCGCGAGGCTACTGCGTATGGTGTTCGTTATGCGACGCGCACGGGCCAGCAACAGGCGATTCAACTTCAAGACGGCTCGGCATTGCTGCTGGACACCGATTCCGCCGTGATTGTGCGTTATGGCATCGAGGCACGCGGAATAGTCCTGCTGCATGGCAGGGCAGAATTCCGGGTACGCCACGATGACGACTGGCCGTTCATCGTGAGTGCCGGAGGCGGTACCGTGACCGACGTGGGTACCACCTTCCAGGTGAGCATCGGCAACCGCCACGAAGTCAGTGTCGTGTTGCTGGAAGGGAAGGTCTCGGTGGCAACGGCACGTTCGAATTCGACACTGTCGACTGGTGAAGCGCTGCGCTTCGATCGTGCCGGCGTGGTGGGTGTCCCTCACCCGGCCGATTTGCAGGAGGCTCTGGGTTGGACTTCCGGCGAAGTCGTGGCGCGCGGCTGGGCTCTGCCACGCCTGCTGGCCGAGATGAATCGTTACAGCAGTACGGTATTGGAATTGGGTGATACCAGTCTGCGGGAAGTCCGCGTCACCGGCACGTTCCGTGCGGGAGATCAGGTAACGCTGCTGAAAGTTCTGGAGTCCGGATGGCCAATTCGCGCGCACCGGTTGTCTTCCACCAGAGTCGTACTCCTGCGTGATCAGCATGCGCAGGACTAGCCGTGATTTTCGTAGGCGTGGATTCGAGGCATACCCGAGCGACTGTCGGTGGGGGTAGCCATCATCGTTAGCGATTCTTTCTTCGGCGTGGCGATCGGTACGGCGCTTTGCACAGCCCGGCATGGCGGTTCCTGGATCGCGAGGTAGGGTTTCCGTCGACTCGTGCCGTTGAATGCTTGAAAGAGAGGCGCGGCGCGACCCGCACCGCCGCCATGATCTCGCCTGCTGGAGAACGCACGTGAAAGCCAACCGACATCCCGCTGCGCGCCGCGAACACAACATCCTCGCTCCACGCGGGTGCGCCGATGGTGTACGACTCCGGCGCCGCACGCTTGCGATTTCCATCGCCATCGCGATAACGGCAGCGACTGTCGCGATTGCGGCACCCATCCGCGCGGCGACCGCTCAAACGTCGCAATCAAGTGCAGACAACACCCCGCACGCCAGCGATTACAAGATTCCGGCTGGGCCTCTGGATGCGGCTCTGAACATCTTCGCCGCGCAGGCCGGCGTGCACGTCGACTATTCAACCGATCTGGTGGCCGGCAAGACTTCGGGCGGTGTGTCGGGGCGCTATGTTCCCGCAGTGGCGCTGCGTGCCCTGCTACGCGGGACCGGCCTGGAATCGCGCTCCATCGATCCAACGACCTTCGTTTTGCAGGCGGACCCACCGAGCGGTCAGATTGATCCGCCGCAGGCGCCACCTCCGCCGCTGCCCAAACCGCAGACGCTGCAAACCGTGCAGGTAACCGGTTCGCACATCCGTGAGGCGCAAATGGCTACTGCGAATCCGGTAGTCGCGATCACCGCGCAGCAGCTCCAACAGACTGGTGAGTTGACCATTGGACAGGCTCTGCTGAACCTCCCGTCAGTCACCGGCGCCGTGGTGACTCCCAACATCGACAACCAGGGTGTCAGCGGCGAGCAGGCGGTGGGGCTCCGCGGGCTTACGCCGGCACGCACCTTGGTGTTGGTCAACGGACAGCGCGTTGCCACCAATGACCTCGGCACCATTCCGCTGGAGGCCGTCGAACGGGTCGAGGTCATGACCACCGGGGCATCGATGGTTTATGGTTCCGATGCGATCGGTGGCGTGGTCAACGTCATCCTGAAAACCAACTATCAGGGCGCCCAATTCCAAACCGACTACGGCATTTCCGACCATGGGGACGGGGTGCGCAGGGGCTTTTCGTTCACCTTCGGCCAGAGTTCGGACAAGGGAAGCATCCTCGCGGGCCTCGATTACAACAAGACCGATGCTATTGCCCAGATCAGCCGCAAGTTTTCAAGTCAAACCTTGTCGATCACGGGGAGTTCGGACACGCCGCTCCATACGGTTCTGGGCGGCTCGAGTTTCACACCCGGTAGCGTCACGTTTCTGCCGCCGAGTTTGAGCGCGCAGTTCGGCGGGTGCCGGTCATTCACGCTGAACGCGAGCGCGGAAGGACAGAGCCAGCCTGTCACCCCCGCCGACTTTCACTGCACGACCCGCGCGGACTTTTACAGCTACTCCGTGGCTCGCCCGTTGACCCAGCCAACTGAGCGCACGAATGCGTTCTTCAACGGAACCTACCATTTGTTTTCGAACGTTGACGCGTTCCTGACGGTGCTCCACAACAAGACCAACAGCAGCTTCACGCTCGGCCCACCCGTATGGTCCGACCTGACCGGCACGGTGGTGTCCCAATACAGCTACTACAATCCGTTCGGAAAGTACGGCGTCGAGTTTTCACCTACGAGCGGCAATGTGCTGGAGTCGCGGTTGACCACCATCGGCAATCGCGTGACGCCAAGCGCGGTCACGACCGACAACATCATGTTCGGGCTGCGCGGGTTTGCCACGATCCTGGGACAGGATTGGCAATGGGACATCGGCTACGACTACGGACACCAGAGCGACGTCACGAAGGCTGGCGGACTCCCCATCTTGGCAAAACTGAATCCCGGGCTGGGACCATCGATGCTGGATCCCGCCACGGGTCGGGTCGTGTGCGTCGGCACGCCGGGTGACTTGACTACCATCATTCCGGGTTGTACCCCGTGGGATACATTCAATCTCAACAACCCGGCGTCACTGGCGGTGGTGCAGGCGCCGGGCACCACGGCGACCGGCATGTTCAACACGTATACACAGCAGCGCGTCAAGTACGCAGATATCACCGGTGGCGTGTTTGATTTGCCGGCTGGGACGGTACAGTTGGCCCTCGGTGCGTCATACAGAACCGAATACCTCAACAGCATCGTCGGCAGTGGCTTGCTGGCGGATGACCACGGTCTGTGCCCGCTCAGCAGTCAATGTACCTCTCCGGTGCATGGCGGGTACGACGTGAAGGAAGCCTACGGTGAATTGTTCGTGCCGTTGCTGAAGGACTTGCCGGGGGTGTACAGCGCGAGCATTGACTTGGGCGACCGTTACTCGAAGTACAGCGATTTCGGGAGCACGTCCAACTGGAAGGTCGGTATCCAGTACCGGCCGATCGAAGACCTGCTGATACGGGGCAACGTTTCGAAGGTTTTCAGGGCTCCGACGATCGGTGACATTTTTGCCGGAATTGCATTCGGCGGCACGACGCTGAGCAATGATCCCTGCGACCACATTACCGTGGCGAACCCGGCCTGTGTCGGCGTGCCAACCGACGGATCGTTTGTCGACGCGCAAGTTGCTACCCACTCGCAGACCAACACGCTTGGGTCCGGTTCGGCGCTGGCTGGATTCCCGCTGGGACCCGAGAACGGCAAGTCGTTCGACTTCGGCATGGTGTGGTCACCGAAATTCGTACCCGGCTTTGACGCCACTGTCGATGTTTGGCGCATCTTCCTCGACAACGAGATCACCGGTGTATCCGCAGGCACGGTACTGACTGCCTGCTTCAATGGCATCAACCAATTTTGTCCACTCATCGACCGTTTTGGTGCCGACACACCCAATCCTGGTCAGATCCGGGAGATCAAGGCGCCAACCGCCAACCTTGGCCGAATCGACGTGAAGGGTGTCGACCTCAATGTGTCATACCGGCTTCCGTCTTTTTCATTCGGACAATTCACGGTTGATTTGCACAGCACGTACATGACCCAGTACAAGGAGCAAACCGCGCCGGGGCTGCCGGGCAACTCGGCATATGACCTGGTCGGCAACCTCAATACGGACCTTGGCGGTGGTATCGGAATATTGATGCCGCGTATTCGGGCCCTGGGCCAATTGAATTGGCAACTTGGGCCATGGAGCGCGTTCTGGCAGATGCAGTTCATCGATCACTTCGACGTTGGATCGCATGTCGTGGCACGCCACTACTCTGCTGCCCGCGGCTTCGCGGTTCCGTACGTGCTCCGTTACGGCTCGTTCGTGTACAACAACTTCGCGGTCGGGTATGACATATCGAAAATCAACTCTCGGATCAATTTCGGCGTCAACAACGTGTTCGACAAGCAACCGCCCGTCCTCTATTACAACTTCTATGGGCTCGGCAATGGCGCGGCAGATGGGGCAGACTTCGACGTGGTGGGCCGCTATTACTGGGGGCGTGTGACGGTGAATTTCTAGCGTTGCTGCGGCAGGCTCGCTCGTTGGCGAAGCGGCTGGGCGACAAGGCGAAAGCCTGGGGATGAAGTTGCTGCTGAAGGCTTCAACCACTGCGCATGGCGGCCGGCGCGTCGGAAATGGCGGCTGTGCGCGGCAAGGTGGAGGCGCATTATTGGCGCGGGGTCGTTGCTGGAGATATGGCATGTTGAAGTTCCCAAGTATTTCGCGGCAGCGGCAATGCCGCGTGGCGTGGATTCCGAGAGCCGTGCTGACAAGTGTGATCGGCCTGATCACCGCCTTGGCGGCGATCGGTACCGCCCAAGCCGGCATCAGCCGCGGCGATCATTACGCCGGCTCGCCGTGGCAGACGCGCTCTCCGGTGCTTGCGCAGCACGGCATGATCGCGAGCGAACAGCCCCTGGCTTCGCAGGCCGGCATCGAAATCCTCAAGAAGGGCGGCAGCTCCGTTGATGCGGCGATCGCCACGAGCGCAATGCTGTGTCTCACGGAACCGGTGTTGAACGGGCTCGGCGCCGATGCCTTTGTGATCGTATGGGATCCTAAGACGCACAAGCTTTACGGATACAACGGTTCGGGCTGGTCGCCCCGGGACCGTTCGCTGAAACAGATGCGAGCCGAGGTCAAGGCGGCCTACGAAAAGGCCGGCATGAAGCCGACCGACCAGATCCCGTTGCTCGGGCCCTTGCCGGTGACGGTGCCGGGCATCGTCGATGCCTGGTTCGCGTTGCACGAGAAGTTCGGCAAATTGCCAATCAGCGAAGATCTTGCCCCGGCAATCTATTACGCCACCCATGGATTCCCCGTGACGCAGGTCGTGGCCGAATACTGGCAGGGCAACTGGAAGGCATTCGAAAAACATCGCGGCTTGATCAAGGACTTCGAAAACGCGCAGAAGGTTTTCCTGATCAATGGCCATACGCCGCACCAGGGAGAAATCTTCCGGAACCCGGACATGGCGCACACGCTCGCACTGATTGCCCAAGGCGGTCGCGACGCGTTCTACAAAGGCTACGCCGCGCACGTCATGGCGGACTTTTTCAAGCGTATCGGCACCGGCCCGGCGTACTCGGATTTCACGGATTTCCACGGCGAATGGGTGACGCCGCAGTCGGTGGACTACCGCGGCTACGACGTCTATGAGTTGCCGCCGAATGGCCAGGGTTTCGCCACGCTGGAAATGCTCAACGTGCTGAAGGGCTTCGATCTCAAGAAGACAGGGCTCGGCAATCCCGACACCTTGATGGCCGAGATCGGCGCCTTTCGGCTGGCCTCGGCGGATCTGTCCAAGTGGTACGCGGATCCGCGCTTCTATCACGTGCCGGTGCAAGGCCTACTGTCGCAAGCCTACGCGGACCAGCGCCGCAAGCTGATCGATCTGCAGCATGCCAATCCGGAGATTGCTCCGGGCAACCCCTTGCCGTACCAGACCGGCGTGTATCCTTCGGGAAGCGGGGATACCACCGATTTCGAGACGGCCGACGCCGATGGCATGATGGTTTCGATGATCGAATCGAACTATGCCGGCATGGGCTCGGGGGAAGTGGCGCCGGGGCTTGGCTTCATGTTCCAGGACCGCGGCGCGTTGTATTCACTCACCACGAAGAGTGCCAACGTGTATGCGCCGCGCAAGCGTCCGTTCCACACCATCATTCCGGCGTTCGTAATGAAGGGCGGTGCACCGTGGATGGCGTTCGGTGTGATGGGCGGTTACTTCCAGCCGCAGGGGCAGACCCAGGTCTTGGTCAACATGATCGATTTCGGCATGAACGTACAGGAAGCCGGTGACGCCGCGCGTTGGGCACACGTCGGTGATGCGACACCGACGGGGTCGTCTTCAAAGGGCGCGGGAATGGTGTTGCTGGAATCGGGCTTCGACCCCGGCATTGCGGCGGCCTTGCGCGACCGTGGTTACAAGGTCAAGGTCACCACGCATGCCGAGGGCGGGTACGGCGGCTACGAGGCGATCCAGTACGATGCGGAGCACCACGTCTATTGGGGCGCAACCGAAATGCGCAGGGATGGCGAGGTAATTGGGTATTGACTGTCGGGTCTCGCGGGGGCGTCGGCTGGAGTTCCGCTTGTGGCGAGCTGTGTCGAGTTCGCATGGGCCACTCACCCGATCCTTGGCCTGACATGCTGCTGAAGAACCGCCGCGTGGCGGGCATGCTCAGCCGGAGGTGTGGTGATGAGGATCCGAGTGCTTGGCGGGTGCGTGGTTGTGCTACTGGCCATGCCGGCGATCGCACTGGCCGTGCCGCCGGTTTTGTCACCGGGGTCATCCACTGATCAGGCGATCGGTTACGCCAGCATCACGAACTTGCGGGACCGGATGGTGCGGGGTCAGCTCGATTCGCAACAATTGGTCGGGGATTTCAACCGGCGTATCGATGCGCTGGATCAATCCGGACCACGGGTCAATTCGGTGCTGCAGTTGAATCCGGATGCGATGAAGATCGCTGCCCAGCGCGACCAACAGCGCAAGACAGGCGACCACGGGCTGTTGTGGGGCATCCCGGTTTTGCTGAAAGCCAATATCGACACCGGCGACAAAATGCCTACCACGGCCGGGTCGCTGGCGTTGCTTGGTGCGCCCGCGCCGCGCGATGCGACGGTGGCCGCGAAGCTCCGCAAGGCGGGCGCGGTGATCCTGGGCAAGGCCAACCTCAGCGAATGGGCGAATTTTCGTTCGACTCGCGCGACCAGCGGCTGGAGCGGGCGCGGCGGGTTGACCCGCAATCCCTACGTGCTGGACCGCACCGCCTGCGGATCGAGTTCCGGCTCTGCCGCGGCGGTTGCAGCGGGGTTCGTGACGGTCGCAATCGGCACCGAAACCAATGGATCGGTTATTTGCCCTTCGGCCGCGAATGGCGTGGTCGGCATCAAGCCGACGGTGGGGTTGGTGAGCCGGGCAGGCATCGTGCCGATCAGTTCAACCCAGGACACCGCCGGCCCGATTGCGCGCGACGTACGGGACGCCGCGATCGTCCTGTCCGCGATCGCGGGCAGCGACCCGCGCGACCCGGCGACGAACGATGCTGATCGACACGCGACGGACTACACGAAGTTCCTCGATCCGAACGCCCTCAAGGGCAAGCGCATCGGCGTGGTACGCGAACTGGCTGGGAACGATCCGGGGGTCGACAAGCTGGTTGAGCACACTATCGAGGTGTTGCGTGCACACGGCGCCACGGTGATCGACCATGTGAAAATTCCGCATGTCAACGATTACGGCCATGCGGAAACCACCGTGCTGTTGTACGAGTTCAAGCATGGGGTCAACGCTTATCTCGCCACGCGCGCCGGCTTGAAAGTGCATTCGCTCGCCGACCTGATTGCCTTTGACAAGGCACACGCCGCGGAGGAAATGCCATGGTTTGGCGAGGAACTGTTTGAGCAGGCCCAAGCCAAGGGGCCGCTGACCGACAAGGCGTACCGGGATGCCTTGGCGAAGCTGCAGAAGCTGGCGGGGCCGGAAGGCATCGATGCGGCCATGGATGCCAGGCATCTGGACGCGCTGTTGGCGCCCGCGCAAGACCCGGCGTGGCGCATCGACCTCGTCACAGGTGATCCGGGCGGAACCGCCAGCGCCTACGGACCCGCGGCAGTGGCCGGGTATCCGTCCATCACCGTTCCGGCCGGGTTCGTGCACGGGCTGCCGGTCGGGGTGTTGTTCTTCGGGCGCAAGTGGGGCGAGCCGACACTGATCGGAATGGCCTACGCGTTCGAACAGGCCACGCACGCGCGCCGTGACCCCGCGTTCCTGAGCACGCTGCCTGCGCCTGTTGGAATCGACCCGTACACCCAGAAATCCAAAGCTTCGGCACAGCTCGCGAAACCTGCGCCGCCGGGTTTGTGAGCAACGCGAACTTCAGGCAGCCCGCGCGGACTGCTGCTGCAATTGCTGCAACACCGCCTTGGCTGCACCGACGGACGATGCCGGATTTTGTCCGGTGATCAGGTTGCCGGAAGTGACCACGTGGGGCTGCCAATCGGCGGCCTTGGAGTAGATGCCACCCGCTTCCTTCAGCGCGTCTTCGACGAGAAAGGGCACCTTCTCGGCGAGACCTGCGGCGCGTTCCTCGGAATTGGAAAATCCGGTGACGTCCTTGCCGCGCACCAGCGGCAACCCGAACGGCCCGCGGGCGCCGCGCAAGGCTGCGGTGCCGTGGCAGACGGCGGCGACCGGTTTGCCT
Organism: Rhodanobacteraceae bacterium; assembly: GCA_035249175.1. Lineage (GTDB taxonomy): Bacteria > Pseudomonadota > Gammaproteobacteria > Xanthomonadales > Rhodanobacteraceae > 66-474. The sequence goes on along the minus strand of DATFGT010000066.1, from coordinate 62,412 downwards.
CTGGCGTAGAGGATTTCGATCAAGCGCCGCGAATCGTGGTTATCCGCCAAATCCCACAGCGGCCCGTGACCACCGGCGTAGAACACGGCGTCGAATGCTTCAGGGTCGAGATCGGCCACCTTTTCGGTGCGGGCGAGCGCCTGCATGGCATCGGAATCAGCCCGGAAGCGGCGTGTCGCTTCGGTCTGCTTGTCTGGCTGTTCACTAGTGGGATCGATTGGCACCTGCCCACCGGCGGGCGAGGCAAACGTCACGACCGCGCCGGCATTCTTGAACAAGTAGTACGGGGTGGCCAACTCTTCAAGCCATAAGCCGGTTTTCTCGCCGGTTTGGCCAAGCTGGCCGTGTGAGGTCAGCACCATCAGGATATTCATCGCATGCTCCACAACTGTGTGCCGCAATCCGGCACGACATTGTACTCTGAGGGGGAGTGCGTGGGTTGCAAGGAAAAGATGTGTGAAGGCAGCGTTGTTGTTACGCTGGGCGTAATTTTTCTGAGCCGCAATGAAATGAGCCTGATCTCCGCACCCGTTTCCTTCGGCGAACTGATCGACAAGATGACGATCCTGGAAATCAAGTCCGAACGCATCACCGACGCCGCCAAGCTGGCCAACGTGCGCGATGAACTGCAGATCCTCGATCGCCTGTGGAACACGGACGAACACTCCCCCACCGATATCGCCCCGGAACGCGCGGAGCTGAAGCGCATCAACGAGGCGTTGTGGGAAATCGAGGACGAAATCCGCCTGAAGGAACGGGACCAGACGTTCGATGCGCGTTTCATCGAGCTGGCGCGCGCGGTGTACCACACGAACGACAAACGTGCAGCGGTGAAGCGCGCGATCAACCTGAAGCTGGGTTCGCGGTTGGTGGAAGAGAAATCTTACCAAGACTACGGAAGTGGCAACTGAATCGGATCAGGATTTGGCCGCACTGCAAGGCCGATGGGAGCAGGTTGGTTTCGAGGAAAACGGCGTGGATGGCTCGAGCGAACACGCTGCCTCCGGTGCCATCACAACGATCGAAGGTTGCCGATTCAGCGTTCGCGCATTTGGTGGCGAGTTGTTGCTGGAGGGCACGTTTGCGCTCAACGCGTCGTTGCGGCCCAAGGCGATCACCTGGCTGGATTCGATTGGTCCGGACGCCGGAAAGCGGTTGCCTGCAAGCTACAAACTGAATGGCGATTGCTTTGTATTCATTGCGGCGGGCGAAGGCGATCCGCGACCAACTGAATTTCGTACGAAATCGGGCCAAGTCATGCGCGAGTTTGCTCGCAAGCGATAATCGCCTCAAGGCAGGTTGGCGGGAACCGAGTCCGATTCTGTGGATCCCGCGGCTTCGAGTTTTTCGATCACGTCATCCACGGTGACGAGATCCATCACGCCGGAATATTCGATCTTGGTGCCCCAGGGAATTTCGGCCGCGGGTTTGTGCAGGAACTTGCGTGCGGCGTCGTCATAGCGGTCCACGCACCAGCGACGGTCTGAATAGGGACCGGAACGCGCCGGATTGCTGGCGGCGTGCAGGCCCAGCACGCGCGCGCCCACCGCGTTGGCCATGTGCATGGGGCCGGCATCGGGCGTCAGCACGACCGAGGCACGCTGGTACAGCGCCAATGCACGTTTCAGCGTGTCACGGCCGATCAGGTTCAGCGGGTGGGTTTGCATGTGGGCGCTGATCGCGTCGCCCAATGCACGTTCGGCCGTGGAAGGGCCACCGGTCAGCACCACGCGCATCTGCAGCGCCTGTGCAGCGTGATCGGCGACTGCGGCGTAGCGTTCCGCGCGCCAATTGCGCAATGCATGGCTGGATGCCGCGCTGAGAACGAGCGTCGGCTGTCCATCGGCAGGCCATTGTCGTGCAGCCCACACGTGGGCTTCCTCGGGAATCGGAATGTCCCAGCGAACTTGGATCTGTTTCAGGCCCAAGGGTTCGACGAAGCTGCCGATCGCGTCCAGCACGTGTTCGCCGGTGCGCGCGGGTATGTGTTCTCGCACGAAAAGTCCGTGCAAATCCTTGCTGCGCGCCCGGTCGTAGCCTAAGCGACGATCGGCGTGCACGGCGAGACTCAGAAGATTGGCGCGCAGCGCCACCTGCATGTGCAGCAGCGCATCGAAGCGGTATCTCGCAAGGGCGTCGCGCACGGCGCGGTAACCCGCGATGCCGGCGGTCTTGTCGAACGTCACGAATTCGACGCCGGCGATGTCGCCGACCAGTTTGCGTTCCAGCTTTCCGATGATCCAGCTCAGGCGCGTAGCCGGCCACGCGGCCTGCAGCGTGCGCACCAGCGGCACCACGTGGGTGACGTCGCCGAGGGCGGAAGTGCGCAACAGGCACAGCGATCGCAAGGGCACGGACATGGGCTTGCTAGACTTGGCATGTGAAAAAGTCGACGCAATCGGGCAGGCATCAGCGCGTGATCGACCCGCGCATTGTCGCATCCGGCAAGGGTGCCATGGTGTTTGATGCCAATCTTCCGGAAGCACCGACGCAGGCATGGTTCGATGCCGTGTGGTGGCAGGCGCAGGGGCGCATTCAAAATGTCGGGGGCGGACGTGGCGGCGTGGCGTTTCTGGATACGCCGGCTGGCGCATGCGTGCTGCGCCACTACCATCGAGGCGGCTGGATGGCGCCGCTGATGGGCGACCGCTATTTGTGGAACGGACGCGCGCGCAGCCGCGGCTTCGCCGAGTTCAGCCTGCTGGCCGAATTGGGTTTGCAAGGATTGCCGGTGCCGGCACCCGTCGCCGCACGTTATCGTCGGCGCGGCCCGTACTACACCGCGGACCTGATCACGCGCGCAATCGTGGACGCTTCCACGCTGGCGCAAGCGGTGCGCGACAAGCAACTGGATTCGGCGCTGGCCCGACGCATCGGAGAGCTGGTCGCGCGTTTTCATGCGGTCGGTGTGGATCACGCTGACTTGAACGCGCACAATATCCTGATCTGCGACGACCAGCTTTGGTTGATTGATTTCGATCGCGGCGAAATCCGCGCAACCGGCACGGCATGGAAGCTCGCGAATCTCGCGCGGCTCAAACGTTCGTTGCTGAAGGTCGGCGCGTGCAATCATGATGAAGCGGCGCTGGACCGCGAAGTCTGGGTGCCCCTGATGCGGGGTTACGAACGGGTGCTTGGAAACGCCGGATGAGCAAAACGACGATCCCGACGGATGCGGTGGCGCCTGATCACGACGCTGGCGTGTGGTCGTTGCATGTATTGGGTGTGGGGGCGGCGAACGCGACGGAGCTTGGTTCGTCCGCCGCCGTGCTGGAACGCGACGGCAAGCCGGTGCTGCTGATCGACTGTGGCCCGGGCACGCTGGAGCATTTTCTGCGCTGCTACGAAACGCTGCCGCCCGCGGTGTTCATCACCCATGGCCACATGGATCACGTGGCAGGCCTGGAGCGGCTGTTCCACGAATCATGGTTCGACCTCGCGCGACGTGGCAAAACCAGGATGTTCCTGCATGCGAACCTGTTGCCGATTTTACAGGCTCGGGTTGGCGACTATCCGAGTGCCATCGCCGAAGGCGGCGCGAACTTCTGGGAAGGCTTCCACCTGATTCCCTTTTCCCGCGGTTTCTGGCTGGACGGCTGGTGGTTCGACGTGTTCGCGACGCGACATCACGTGCCCGGCACTTCGTACGGCGTGGCGCTCGGCAGTTGCTTCGCATGGACCGGTGACACCCGGCCGATTCCGGAAGTGCTTTCGGCAATCACCGACGTTCACACCTTGATCGCGCATGATTGTTCGGTCGTCGGCAATCCCTCGCACACCGGCGTCGACGATATCGAACGCGAATATCCCGAAGGTCTGCGCGCGCAATTGCTGTTGTATCACTACGGCAGCGAAGCCGACGCGCAGGCGCTGCGTGAGCGAGGCTTCAAGGTCGCAGAGCCGGATGGCCGCTACCCCTTGCACGCGCCCCGCCCGGTACGAGCGGATTCCGGCTGATGAAACCGGAAGCGCCGCGCGCATTGCAGGCTTCTGCCGCGCCCCCGGATGCGCTGGGGCGTGCGTTGGCCGACCTGCGCATTTCGGTGATCGACCGCTGCAACTTCCGCTGCCCGTACTGCATGCCGGAAGAAGCGTATCCGGCCAGCCATGCGTTCCTGCGCGCCCGCGAGCGGTTGGATTTCGACGAGATCGTACGCGTCGCGCGGGTGTTCGTGTCGCTGGGCGTGCGCAAACTGCGTCTGACTGGCGGCGAACCGCTACTGCGGCGGGATCTGCCGGCGCTCGTTGCGCGGCTTGCGGCAATCGAAGGCGTCGAGGACTTGGCGCTCACCACCAATGGGGTGTTGCTGGAAAAATTCGCGCAGCCCTTGCGCGACGCGGGGTTGCGGCGCATCACCGTCAGCATGGACAGCGTGGACGCGGACGTGTTTCGCAGGATGTCGGGTGGGCGCGGCGAACTTGCGCAGGTCGAAGCGGGAGTTGCGGCGTCGGAAGCGGCAGGGTTCGCGCCGCTGAAGATCAACTGCGTGGTGATGCGCGGCGTCAACGACGACGGCTTGCTGGACCTGGTCGCGCGCTTCCGTGGTACGGGTCACGTGCTGCGCTTCATTGAGTATATGGACGTGGGCACCGTCAACGGCTGGCGCGGCGACCGGGTCGTGCCCGGTGCCGAACTCGCGCGACGCATCGATGCGCGCTGGCCCTTGGAACCATTGCCACGCGAAGCAGCTTCCACCTCGCACCGTTGGCGTTTTCGCGACGGCGCGGGCGAGGTGGGGTTCATCAACTCGGTGACCGAACCGTTCTGCGGCGGCTGCACGCGTGCCCGCTTGTCGGCCGACGGCAAGCTGTATACGTGTCTGTTTGCCCGCGCCGGCCACGACCTTCGTGCGCTGCTGCGTGCGGGTGAATCCGATGCCGCGTTGCGCGCGACCGTAGCCGGCATCTGGAGCCATCGTGGCGACCGCTACAGCGAGCGCCGCGGGGAATTGCGCGCCGCGGGCGTGCTGGATCATGTCGAAATGTTTGCGATCGGAGGGTGAGGGCGCATGCGATGCGAGGATTTGTTTTTCTCGTCATTCCGGGGCTGTCCGCGCCGTTTGCGGACAGAACCCGGAATCCAGAGGCTTTTGTTTGCGGCATTTGCACTGCAAATGTAAAAGTAATGATGCTGGATTCCGGGTTCCATCGCCGATAGAGCCGGCGGTGGCCCCGGAATGACGAAATTCGTTTTGCTTTCTGGTGATCGATATGCGCAAATCGCGCAACACATCATTGACCCACCTCGACTCATCCAATCGGCCGCGCATGGTGGACGTCGGCGCCAAGGCGGCGACGGTGCGGACCGCCATTGCCGAAGCCGTGGTGCGCTTTCCGAAAGACGTTGCCAACGCTTTGCGCGATGGCGGGATGCGCAGCAAGAAGGGCCCGGTGATCGACACCGCGATCGTGGCCGGCACCATGGCTGCCAAGCGCACCCACGAACTGATCCCGTTCTGCCATCCCCTCGCGATCGAACGCTGCCGGGTCGGAGCGGATTTCGTGTCGGACACCGAACTCGCCATACGTTGCGAAGTCGCGATCATGCACAGGACCGGCGTCGAGATGGAAGCACTTACCGGTGCCAGTGTTGCGGCGCTCACGATCTACGATATGTGCAAGGCGCTGTCGCACGAAATCGTGATCGAGCGTGTGCGGCTGCTGGAGAAATCCGGCGGCAAGCGCGAAGTGAAGGCCGGGAAAGCCGCGCCACGCAAGCAGGCGAGGATACGATGAATTACCGGCTGCTCTATTTCGCTTCCCTGTGCGATGCTGCCGGCCGTGCCGAGGAACAGGTTGCGAGCGACGCGCGCGACGTACGCGCACTGTATGCCGAACTGGCGGCGCGGCATGGATTCACCTTCACTCCGGATCGCCTGCGCGTGGCGGTCAATGGCGCCTTCACCGACTGGAACCATCGACTCGCCGACAATGACGAAGTGGTGTTCCTGCCACCGGTGAGCGGAGGCTGAGGATGTTCGCGGTCAGCGAAGCGCCCATCGACGTCGTGCGCCTGCATCGCGGATTGGAAGCGGACGGTGCGGGTGCGGTCGTATGCTTCGAGGGGCGCGTGCGTACCGACAACGACGGTCGCGCGGTAAACGGACTTTCGTATCAGGCGTACATCGAACTCGCCGAAGCCGAAGGCCGGCGAATCGTCGAGGAAGCGCATGTGAAGTTCGCGGTCGAGCGCGTCATTTGCGTGCATAGGGTGGGCGACCTCGTGCCGGGCGACGTCGCGGTCTGGGCTGGCGTGTCGGCGGGCCATCGCGCGGCCGCGTTCGACGCCTGCCGCTACATGATCGACGAAGTCAAGGCACGCGTGCCGATCTGGAAGCGCGAGCACTACGTCGAGGGCACGTCGGAGTGGCTGCACCCCTGAAAGGCGGCGGCCCCGTCAGCGGAACTCCGGCGCACGAATCAACCGATACCGTTGCTTCCTTCCGGATCTGGCGGGGTTTTCGATCTATCGTCGTCGGGGGGTGAGAAGCGGCGGTTACGCGATGCCAGTGGCATCGCGTGCTGCTTCGAACGGGCGGCCATGGATGGCCGCACCGGCGCCCGGCACCATGGATGGTTGCTCGCACAAAATGGCGGCGGCCCCGCCAGCGGAACTCCGGCGCACGAGTCAACCGATACCGTTGCTTCCTTCCGGATCTGGCGGGGTTTTCGATCTATCGTCGCGGAGGCGCCAACGGGGCCACCATGAACTTCTGAAAACTGGCGGAGAGGGCGGGATTCGAACCCGCGAAGCGGGGTTTAGCCGCTTACACACTTTCCAGGCGTGCTCCTTCGACCGCTCGGACACCTCTCCGAACCGCATTGCTGCTCGCGGCGGACTGCGCAGGATAACGGGCGTGGGGAATGCATACAAGGCGAAACGTGGTGGAGTAGCCCCGATGCAGCCGCCTTGTGGCGGGATCCGGGAACAGACTTGCAGGTTTCCCGGATTCCGCTTCGCTTCATCCAGGCTACGTCCGCGTGCAACTGCGTGCGCTTGGTCTCGCCGCCCTGACTTGGCACAATGGGTGGTCGCCCACAGATTGTCGCCATGAGTTATCAGGTTCTCGCCCGCAAATGGCGCCCGAAGCAGTTCGATGAACTGGTCGGGCAAGAACACGTCGTCAGGGCGCTGGCTCACGCGCTGGACTCCGGGCGGGTGCATCACGCATATCTCTTCACCGGCACGCGGGGCGTGGGCAAGACCACCATTGCGCGTATCTTCGCCAAGTCGCTGAACTGCGAGAAGGGCATGTCCGCGCACCCGTGTGGCGAATGCGCGATCTGCAAGGCGGTCGATGCCGGTCGGTTCGTGGACCTGATCGAAATCGACGCAGCCAGCAACACTGGTGTGGACGACGTCCGCGAAGTGATCGAGAACGCGCAGTACGCGCCGGCGCAGGGCCGCTACAAGGTGTACCTGGTGGACGAGGTGCACATGCTCTCCAAGAGCGCCTTCAACGCCTTGTTGAAGACGCTGGAAGAACCACCGGAGCACGTGAAGTTCCTGCTCGCCACCACCGATCCGCAAAAATTGCCGGTGACGGTGCTGTCGCGCTGCCTGAAGTTCGGCTTGAAGCGCCTGCTGCCGGAGCAGATCGCCGGGCAGATGCGGATGATCCTGAGTCGCGAAGGCGTCGCGTTCGATGACGGTGCGATCGAGGCACTCGCGCGCGGCGCGGATGGTTCGCTGCGCGATGGTTTGTCGCTGCTCGACCAGGCCATCGCGCACGGCGGCGGCGCGCTGCGTGTGGACGACGTGCGCGCGATGCTGGGCACGATTGCCGACAATGACGTGGGCGTATTGTTGCTCGCGCTGGCGGATGGCGACGGCAAGACGCTGATGGACGAGGCCGATCGCATTGCGGGGTTGTCGCCCGATTTCGCGGTGGTGCTGGAACAACTCGCGACCGCGCTGCATCGCATCCAGTTGCGACAACTGGTGCCGAGCTTTGCAGGCGACGAAGCCGAACACGAAGTGCTCAACATGCTCGCGGGTGAAGTCGATCCTGAAGACGTGCAGGTGTGGTACCAGTTCGCGTTGCAGGGCCGGCGCGATCTGCCGCTGGCGCCGGACGTCCGCTCCGGATTTGAAATGACTCTGCTGCGCATGCTGGCGTTTCGGGACGGTGCATCCGTTGCTGGCGAAGGGCAGCGGGCGACATTTTCGACGCGAGAACGCATCCCGGCCGTGCGTCCCGGAGGTGCGGCTCCGAAGCCGTCTGTGCCCCAGCCTGCAATGCGGCAGGACCATCGCGTTGCCGATGCGCCTGTTCAACCCGCAACGCCAGTCACGCCGAATATCCGCGGTCTTGCCGACTGGGAAGCATGGATTCGGCAGGCGGGTTTGGGCGGACCGGTGGGGTTGCTCGCGCAGCACGCGGTGCCGAAATCCTTCGAGGGCGAGATGCTGACGCTGGCCCTGAAACCCGAACACATGATTTTTTGCAGCGACGCACTCTGCAAGCAGTTGCAGGGCCAGCTTGGCGACGCAATTGGCCGCAAGCTGCGTGTGCGGATCGTGCACGAAGCGGTCGCCGAGACGCCGGCCATCCGCGCGGCCAAGGCGCGTTCCGACGAGCAGGCCGCCGCTGAACGCGCCTTGGCGGATGATCCGATCGTTCAGGACATGCAACGCCAGCTCGGCGCCCAAATCATCCCCGAGAGCATTCGACCCACAGGCAGACAGGCATGAAAGGACAACTGGGACAACTGATGCAACAGGCGCAGCGCATGCAGGAAGACCTGAAGCGCGCGCAGGAAGAAATCGCGAAACTGGAGGTGACTGGTAGCGCCGGCGGCGGCATGGCGGAGGTCACCATGACCGGCCGCCATGAAGTGCGTCGGGTGCGCATCGACCGCAAGCTGATCACGGATGATCCGGAGATGGCCGAAGACATGGTCGCGGCGGCCATCAACGATGCCGTCAACAAGGTCGCCGAAGCCAGCCAGCAGAAACTCGGGAGTGTCAGCTCCGGCGTGAATTTGCCACCGGGTTTCAAATTGCCGTTCTGAATTGGGTCAGGGTCACTTTCCAAGCTCGTTCGCAAACGCGGACCACGCTTCGGAAAAGTGACTCTGGCCCCCAGTTTCCCGACTCCTGTTTTCCACATTGAAAGCCGCTGCACATGCCTTCGGAATCCACCCTTCTTGCCGAGCTGATCGAAGCGTTGCGTTGCCTTCCCGGCGTCGGGGCCAAGAGTGCGCAGCGCATGGCGTTCCATCTGCTGGAGCGCGACCGCGAAGGCGGCATGCGCCTGGCCGAATCGTTGCAGCAGGCAATGCAGCGCATCGGCCACTGCAAGTCCTGCCGCAATTTCAGCGAATCGGATGAGTGCGCGGTTTGCGCGAGTCCTTCGCGCGATGCCGCACTACTGTGCGTGGTGGAGACGCCCGCCGATCTGCTTGCGATCGAACAGGCCACTGGTTATCGGGGTCGCTATTTCGTGCTGATGGGGCGCTTGTCACCGCTGGACGGCATGGGTCCGCACGAACTCGGCGGCGAGCTCCTGACACGCAGGCTCGGCGACGGCGAAGTGCGCGAGCTGGTGATCGCGACCAATCCCACCGTGGAGGGCGAGGCCACCGCACACTGGCTGGGCCAACTCGCACGCGCCGCCGGCGTGCGTGCCACACGACTTGCGCATGGCGTTCCGCTGGGCGGAGAACTGGAGTACGTGGACCGCGGCACACTGGCGCATGCGTTCGGCAGTCGCCTGACGATGGAGTGAGGCATCATGTCGATACATCAAACACCCGTGCTGCGACTGGAAATTCCCGCAGTGGGAGAATACTTGGCGTTGCGCGTCGCCGCTGGCCTCAGCGCGATGAGCGCCGAAGGCGCGCGGGAGGGCCTTCGTGCAAGCTGGTGCTCGGTGTGTGTGCGTGTGGCTGATGAATTGATCGGCATGGGCCGCGTGGTCGGCGACGGCGGCCTGTTCTTGTTCGTGGTCGACATCGCGGTCACGCCGGCCTGGCAACGTCAGGGGCTGGGACGCCGGATCATGCGGGCGTTGATGGAACAGGTACACGCCCGCGCCCATTCGCGCACCATGGTGGGATTGATCGCCGATGGCACCGCGAACCGGCTGTACGAGCAGTTCGGCTTCAAGCTGACGGCGCCCGCCGCGCGGGGCATGCTGCTGCGCATCGAAAAAGGAGATTACGCGTGAGCGATACCATTTTCGACAAAATTATTCGCCGCGAGATTCCCGCCGATATCGTGTACGAGGATGGCGACATCCTTGCGTTCCGCGACATCCATCCACAGACGCCGGTGCACGTGCTGTTCATACCCAAGAACAAATCACTGCCGACCTTGAACGACTGCAGCGAAGCCGACGCGCCTTTGCTCGGCAAGCTGCTGCTGGCGGCGTCCGCGTATGCCAAGCGCGAAGGCTTTGCCGAAAATGGCTACCGCTGCGTCATCAACTGCAACCGCGGCGGCGGGCAGACCGTATTCTACCTGCACGTGCATTTGCTGGCGGGCAAGCAGATGCCGGAACGGATGTCCTGAGGCGGCGATCCGGCATGAAGACGCCCGCTTGCGCGGGCGTCCGTGAACACATCGTCAGCCTTTCTTCGGTGGCGGTGGCGGTGGCGCGGGGCGCGGCACCACGATCACGCGCGGCGGGAAAAAAGCCGGTCCACCCCAGCCACAGCCCCAGGGTGACCAGAACGGATCGCAGAACCCGCCCCATGGACCCCACGGCCCGTAGGGGTAGGGTGTCGCCGTGTACATGGGACGCGGTTTCCACAGGTATATGTTGCTGGCATCGACCTTGGGGTAGGTGTAATCGAATTCTCCGATCTTGTGCTGGGCGGTCCCGTCGAGCGTGCCGGTCACGGTGATTTCGCGGCCCTTGGCGAATATTTCCGGATCATAGAAACCCTGTTTGCAGGCAACGAACCGGCCAAGGCTCTCCTCGCCCTGTTTCGGCCGTGCCTGCGAATCCAGGGGTTCGGCGAGCACGAAGAAACAGGTTTGCTGTTCGCGCGGCTGGGTTTCGACGATTTCGCCGCCCCAGCGCACCGGGCTGGCGCCGGCGGTGCCGCTGCGCGCGGCGTCCAGCGTCACCGGCGCATAGTTGCCGGCGAGCGGTTGCGGGATGGTGGCGCAACCGCCCAAAGCCACTGCACCTACCACGGAAAGGAACAGGACGCGACGTGACATGGCATATGCCTCCGAGAAATTGGAACCCTTCTGCAGTTATTTGACCACACGGACCGGCCGGAAATGACGCACGCGGCGCACGAATTCGCGGGTTCGTTCAGGCGGCGGTTTGGGAAAGGCGTAACGCAGGCAAAGATATTCGGTGGCGAGTTCCCGCAGAGCCGCCGCTGAATCCGGCAGCGCCTCCGTCGTGCGCAGGTAGAAATCGCGTGGGCCTTCCGCGTGGCCGCGGACGATGCCGATTCGCGCGAGTTTGCGCTGCAGGCGCGTGTGCGCGGCGGCGAGCGTGTCACGTGGTTTGGTTCGCGGACGCAACGTTGCCAGCAGTGCGCCGAGGCCCAGCGCCAAGAACACTGTGACAGCCAGCGCCACTCCGAGCATCTGGGCGGTGGCGTGCTCGATGCCGAATGGACGAAACAGGTGGCTTTGCGACAGTGCATCGAAACCGACCACCGTTTGTCCCCACCAGCGATTGACCACATCCATGCGGTTGCGCCACGGCATCCACCAATTGCCTCCGCCACCGCCCACGTCATCGGCCGCTCCGCCGGTGCTGGCAAGGATCACGCGGCTGACCGCGGCAGTCGGATCGACACGTACCCAGCCGCGTCCGGCCAGCCAAACCTCCGACCATGCGTGCGCGTCGGATTGGCGGATCAGCAGGTATTTCGCGAAGTCGTTCCAGTAGCCGCCCTGATAACCGATCACCACGCGCGCAGGGATGCCCGCGGCACGCATCAGGAACGTGAATGCGCTGGCGTAGTGTTCGCAGAAACCGGTTTTGGTGTCGAACAGGAAATCGTCGATGCTGTCGCGGCCGAGCGGCGGCGCATCGAGGTCGTACACGAAGCCGCCATCGTGGAACAGATCCAGTGCATCGCGAACGACCGCCATGTCGTTCGCGCCGGCTGCGGCGCGCCAGCGTTCCGCGCGCGCCCGCGCGCGCGGATCGAAGCCATCCGGAAGTTCCAGTGCTGCCGCACGGATGCGGGGGTCCAGACCTTCCGGCGCAAGCCGGTAGTCGGCGGCAGACGCGACGCGGTAGCGGAGGGTTTGATCGATGGGTTTGGTTGACCACAACGTGTGGTCGGGCCCCATGATCGCGTCTTCCGGACTGTCGATGGGCGCGTCCAGCGCGAACATCCAGTGCTGATGGCTGGGCAGCAACGTGACCTCGTAATGCGTCACCGGACCGCGGACGCCGACCGGTATCGGTCGCCACGGACGGCGCGCAGCCGGGCCCGCCTGCCATGCGCGACCGTCGAATTGCCACAACACCATGCCGCGAAAATAGCGCTGGCTTTCCGGCAGCGGCGGACCATCGAAGCCGACCCGCATCGCCACGGCATTGTCGGTCAACAGTGAATGCAGGTCTCCCGGCGCCATGCGGTCGGCGATGCCGGTGCGCGCCACACCACGATCCGGCGCGCCCCACAACGGCGTGGCCAGGCGAGGGATCAACAGGAATCCGAGCAGCGCGGCGGGCAGACTGGTTGCGAGCAATACCGTTCCGGTCTTGAACGCCGACAACCAGCCGGATTCGGGCAGTCCCGGCTGCAGCGCGCGGAGCGTCGCCAGCGCGGGCAGCAGCATCAAGCCCACGGCGATGGTGAAGCCCAGCGACTGGTCGAACAGCAGCGCGCTCATCAGGATGAAGCACGCAAAGCCGACGGCCATGCGCGCATCGCGCATCGATTCGCTCTCGAGCACCTTCAGCACCAGCAACCCGCATACGATCGCGGCGCCGGGTTCGCGTCCGAGTGGCGTGCCGTATACGGCGATCACCGTGGCCGGTACGGCGATCAGCATGACGATGCGCAACCCCGCCGCCACACGCCGCTGTTGTCCCCGGCGTTGCCACCAGCGCGCAACCAGGATTGCCGCCAGCGCGGCCGTGTACCACGCGGGCATGTGCGCGGCGTGCGCCACCAGCACGCACAGCACGGTGATGCACAGTAAGGTGAACGGCAGCAACCCGAGTGAGGACGCAACCACGCGCGTGCCCGGTGGCGCGTCGGGGTGTGTCACGGCAGCTCCGCGAGCGCGGTCAGGCAGCGATGGTAGTGCGCGGTGTCGCTGGCGGGACCGAGCAAATGATGGTCCTCCAGGATCAGGATCCATGGGTGCGCTGCGGCATAGGCGTCGCACACCCAGCCGGTGAGGCGCGAAATGCGGGTTTCGCGATCGACGCCCGACAAGGCATGCCAATCGAACCGCAGCGGCTGGCCCGGCGCGGCGCGATCGAATTCTCGCACCAGCAGATGCTCGTGGCGCGCGCTGGCCTTCCACGCGACATGCCGGATCGGATCGCCGGGGTGGTACTCGCGAAGGTCCGCGAATTCATCGCCCCCGGCTATGCGTTCGCTGGGATCGTCGGTGCGTGTGGATGGTTGCCGTTCGGCAAGGATGCGCGGGTACACCAGCACGCGTTGTGCCGGGGTGATCCAGCTCCACGCACGAAAAAGCCCGAACGGCAGCGTGCTGGAAATTCGCATGCGCGGCATTTCTACCCAGCCACGCCATTCGGTGGGCATGGTTACGTGGGCGCGTTCGGCACCGGCTTGCAACGGACAAGGTTGTTCCAGATCGTCCACCGCGATGGTGAGGCCGGGCCGACTGCGGCGGACGCCCGTGAAGGCAAGCTGCAGCGGCAGACGGGTGCCACAGAAACCGTGCCCGGCGTGCAGCGAGCGCAAGGTCAGGTCGTGCAGCTCGCGCCACGTCAGCAGCATGCTGCCGGCCAGTGCCGCGCCTAGCATGCAGGTCAGCAACAACGCGGCATTGTTCTGGTAATTCAGCGCACCGAACAGCATGGCGACCAGCAGCAATCCGAAGCCGAAGCCCGCACGCGTGGGGACGATGTAGATGCGGCGGCGGTCCAGCCGTACAGGTAGCGCTTCCGGCGTGCGTCCGCGAGCGAGCCCGGGAATGCGGTTCAGTACGCGCACTGCGGTGGCAAAGGGTGCGCGGTACGCGACGCCTTCCATCGCGCTATTCCACCGCCACGGTTTCCAGCAGCGCCTGTGCCAGTGCGTCGCGGGCAAGGTTGTGCGCCGGAATCAGGCGATGCCCGGAGATGGCCACGAACACCGCCTGCACATCTTCCGGCAACACGTAGTCGCGATTGCCCAGCAGCGCCCATGCGCGCGCAGCCGCCAGCAGCGCAAGCCCTGCACGCGGCGACAATCCGGTGCGGATGTCGTGATGCTTGCGACTGGCGTTCACCAACCCCTGCACGTAATCGATCAAGGCCGGACTGGCGGTGATCGCGCGCGTCCGCTGTCGCAGCGCGATGATGTCGGTTGCGGACAGGCGCGGCGGCAGGCGGCCCACCATGTCCGAACGGTCCTCGCCCGTCAGCAGCCGGCGTTCGGCCTCGGCATCGGGATAATCCAGCGCAATGCGAAGCATGAACCGGTCGAGCTGCGAGTCGGGCAAAGGATACGTGCCGGCCATGTCCAGTGGATTCTGGGTGGCGACCACAAAAAACGGCTGCGGCAGGGCACGGCTCGCGCCATCAACCGTAACCTGGCCTTCTGCCATGGCCTCCAGCAATGCGCTCTGGGTCTTGGGCGTGGCGCGATTGATTTCGTCGGCCAGAAGCAGTTGCGCGAAGATCGGTCCCGGCTGGAATTGGAAAGCACCGCTGTCGCGATCGAAAATGCTGACGCCGACGATGTCGGTCGGCAGCAGGTCGGAGGTGAACTGGATGCGCCGGAAGGTCAGCCCCAGCGTGGCCGCCAAGGCGTGGGCGAGCGTGGTCTTGCCGACCCCTGGAACGTCTTCGACCAGCAGGTGCCCGCCGGCGAGAACACATGCGAATGCCATCCGCGCCGCGCGGTTTTTGCCGACCAGCACCTCGTTGACTTGGGCGATGGCGCTTTCCAGCCGCTGGCGCAACAAGTTGTCAGAGGGCGCCGTGATGTCCGAGGGAACGGTCTGATCCATGCCGGGTTTCGCGCGTGTGTCGAACGTCGTGGCAGTGTACGGCAGCGAGCGTCACGCCTGCGCGAAGTCGTTCAAGGTATCGAGACGCCCGCTTGCCGGAGCAGCCGCCCCAGCGCAATCAGCGGCAGCCCGATGAGGGCTGTCGGGTCCTCGCTTTCGATGCGGTCGAACAGGGCAATGCCGGCGCCCTCGGATTTGAAGCTGCCGGCGCAATCGAGCGGGCGTTCACGGGCGACGTAACGTTCGATCTCGTCGTCGGAAAGCCTGCGGAAGACCACGCGCGTATGGTCGGTATACCTCTGTGCCCGTCCGCTGCGACCATCGATCAGGCACAAACCTGTGTAGAAATTGACTGTCTTTCCGCTACTTGTGCGCAGTTGTTGATGGGCTTTTTCAATGTTGCCTGGTTTGTGGAGCACCGTGTCGCCCAGTGCCGCGACCTGGTCGGAACCGATCACCAGCGTATCGGGCTGCTTCCGCGATACCGCGGTGGCCTTGGCGACCGCGAGGCGGAGGGCCCGCGCCGCCGGAATCTCGTCCGGCAGCGACTGCTCGTCCAAGTCGGGCACGATCTGCTCGAAATGATCTAGCAAGCGGCGCAGCAATTCGGCCCGGTAGCGCGAGGTCGAGGCCAGCAGGATCCTCGGGCCGTTCATCGTTGCGCAAGATCCTCGATCTTCTCGCGCACCGCGGTTTCCAGCGCGCGCTGGGCGGAATCGAGCTCCTGCAATTGCCGGCCCAGCGCCCCGCGTGCCTTGCCGATCGCACTGACGGCCGCATCCAGCTCGCGCTGATTGGCGTTGTCCGCTTCGTCGCGCAGCCACAGCCGGTGCGCCAGCAGTTCACGGAGCGCGGCATCGACCGCCACACGCGCCTCGGTTTCGCCGGCCGCGGGCTGATTGGGACCCATCGACATCGAGGCATGCGCGCGCGCCAGTCGCGAGCGGCATTCCTTGAGGTCGTGTTCCAGGCCGTCGGCTTCCAGGTACAGGGTGCGCATCGCACGCTGGTGGCGTATCTGGCGCGCCAGCAGAAACACGATGACGGCGCAGGCGATCACCGCCACCACGGCGGGCAAAACGATCGCTAACAGCGTGGCGGGCAGGGCGGTCAAATTGGTGGCCGGTACAATGGCGTGCGGAGTGAGGCAAGCATGATACGGGCCAAGCCGCAGCGGTGCTCGCCAGTTGACTTTGTGCAGTGCGGAATTTAGCATTCCCCGCTTATGTCCGCGCCCCTGCCAGCGAGTGTGGACGCCGAACGCATGGTGGCCGGGCGGCGGTCTTTCGAAGGCATCTTGCCGGTCGCGGAATTGCCGCGGTTGGTCGAGGCGCTGGCGGACGACCGCGGCGAAGTCGCCTACCGGCTGGATTTCGAGCAGGGCATATTGGGTGGTCCGCAATTGCACGTGGTGTTGAGTGCGGGGCTGACGCTCGAATGCCAACGCACGCTCGAATCGTTCGTGTACCCGGCTGCGGTCGATACCAGGCTGGGGTTGCTGGCGAAAGAGCAGGATGCCGACGCGTTGCCGGGCGATTGCGAGCCGCTGCTGCTGGAAGGCGGCGCGCTCTCGCCGCGCAAGGTGATCGAGGATGAATTGTTGTTGGCCTTGCCCCTGGTGCCCGTAAAGCCAGGTAGCGAGGTCCTTCAGGGCGAATGGAACGCGCCCGGTGACCATCCGCAGGCTGCGGAGCCGGGCGAAGCAGTGACGCATCCGTTCGCGGATCTTCGCACATTGCTCGAATCGCACAGGAAGTAATCGTTGGATTCTCTGGACAACTTGTCGTGACGGTTCCGCGGCTCTTCGGCCCTTGAGTCAAGGGGGCGATCAATCCCTCTGCAAGGGTTTGATGAGGGTTGTGGAGGATGTTGAGATGGGTTGGTGCGAGGTTCGACACGAAAGGCGGAACATCCCGCCAGTGAATTGTTTTCAGGAGAGCCATCATGGCCGTTGCAAAAAGCCGCAAATCCCCGTCCCGCCGCGGCATGCGCCGTTCACACGACGCGCTGGACAAGGTGCAGCTCGCCACCGACCCGACGTCGGGCGAGATCCATCGCCGCCACCACATCACCAAGGACGGCTACTACCGTGGCCGCAAGGTGATCGAGGACAAGCAGGCGATCGTCGACGAGGACTGAACGTCCTTGCCACGATGTGCACGATGTGGCAGACCGACGTGCGGCGCGATGATCGCGCCGCCGCGTTTTCATGCGCCCGCAACGCCTGAATCGGGAACCAGACCTTGACCTACGCCCGCATCCTCGCCACCGGCAGCGCGCTGCCGGAGCGCGTCGTCACCAATGCCGACTTGGAAAAGCTGGTCGACACCAGCGACGAGTGGATCCGCAGCCGCACCGGTATCCGTGAGCGCCGCGTTGCGGCCGACGGCGAAACCACCGGCGACTTGGCCTATCGCGCCGCGCTGCAGGCGTTGCAAGACGCCGGCGTCAAGGCATCCGAACTCGACATGGTGGTGCTGGGCACCACCACGCCGGACATCATCTTTCCGGCCACCGCGTGCCTGATCCAGAACCGGCTGGGCGCGAACGGTTGCATGGCATTCGACGTCAACGCCGCGTGTTCCGGGTTCATGTACGCACTCGGTGTCGCCAACAATTTCGTGCGCACCGGGCAGGTGAAGAAGGCGTTGGTGATGGGCGCGGAAACGCTCACCCGAATGGTCGACTGGTCCGAACGCGAAACCTGCGTGCTGTTCGGCGACGGCGCTGGCGCGGTGGTACTGGAAGCCTCGAACGAACCGGGCATACTCGCGACTTGCCTGCATGCCGACGGCGGCTACAAGGACCTGCTGTACAACCCCGTCGGCGTGTCGGTGGGCTTCAGCGACGAAAAGAACCACGGCGTGCGCATCCGCATGAGTGGACGCGAGGTGTTCAAGGTCGCGGTGAAGACGCTCGACGCGCTGGTGGACGAAACCCTGCAGGCGGCCGGCATGACCGCTGATCAGCTCGACTGGTTTATCCCGCACCAGGCCAACCTGCGCATCATCGAAGCCACCGCAAAACGTCTCGGCATGCCGATGGAGCAGGTGATCGTCACCGTGGACAAGCACGCCAACACCTCGTCCGGTTCGGTGCCGCTGGCGCTGGATGCCGCGGTGCGCTCGGGGCGCATTCAGCGCGGCCACAACCTGCTGCTGGAAGCTTTCGGTGGCGGATTTACCTGGGCCTCCGCGATGGTGAGGTATTGAAAGCGGGACGGGAGATGGGTGGCGGGGACATGCACGGTTGTCGCCGCGCCAGAACTTGAAACGCCTCCGACAGTTCCAGGAAGCGACTCGTCCGGATTCTTGCGCTCCCACTGTCCGCCCCCAAATCCCATGCATTGAGCGAAGCAAAGCATGAATAGTCAATCATCCGTCGCCACCCTCGCCTTCGTCTTTCCCGGCCAAGGGTCGCAGTCGGTCGGGATGCTGGCCGAACTTGGTGCCGAGTTTTCCGACGTACGCAAGGTATTCGATGAGGCCTCCGAAGGCGCGGGGCTCGATCTGTGGTCGCTTGCGCAGAATGGTCCGGAGACCGAGCTCGGAAAGACCGAAAACACCCAGCCGGTGTTGCTGGCCGCAAGCGTGGCGGTGTGGAAAGTCTGGCGGGCGAAGGGTGGTCCGCTGCCGGCCCAGATGGCAGGCCACAGCCTCGGCGAGTATTCGGCGCTGGTCTGCGCAGGCGCTTTGCCGCTCCGCGATGCGGCATCGCTGGTCACCGAGCGCGGTCGCCTGATGCAAGCCGCAGTGCCCGCGGGCGTCGGTTCGATGGCGGCGGTGCTGGGCGCCGACGACGAAGTGATCCGGCAGGTTTGCAAGGAAGTATCGGATGATGAAATCGTCACTCCCGCCAATTTCAACAGCCCCGGCCAGCTGGTGATTGCGGGTCATGCCGCCGCCGTCGACCGCGCCATCCAGCGCCTCGGCGAACTCGGCGTGCGCAAGGTCATAAAGCTTGCGGTGTCGGTGCCTTCGCATACGCCGCTGATGCGCGATGCGGCACAGCAACTTGCTGCGCGCATGGCTGAACTGCCGTGGCAGGTGCCCACGATTCCGGTGCTGCAGAATGCGGATGCCAAGGCGCATGTCGGCATCGAATTCATCCGTGCGGCGCTGGAGCGCCAGTTGTACATGCCGGTGTTGTGGACCGACACCGTGCATTCGCTGCGGGAGAACGGCGCCACGAAAATCTTCGAATGCGGGCCGGGCAAGGTGCTGGCCGGCCTGTGCAGGCGCATCGACAAATCCATCGACGCGCGCGCGCTGGGGACGCCGGCGGAATTGCGCACGGCGCTTGCGGAGGCGAAGGCATGACGAGCACATTGCAGGGCGAAATC
Organism: Rhodanobacteraceae bacterium; assembly: GCA_035249175.1. Taxonomy (GTDB): domain Bacteria; phylum Pseudomonadota; class Gammaproteobacteria; order Xanthomonadales; family Rhodanobacteraceae; genus 66-474. The sequence continues at coordinate 42,949 of DATFGT010000066.1, read as the reverse complement.
GCGCTGGTCACCGGCGCATCCCGCGGCATCGGCGCCGCGATCGCGGACGAATTGGCGGCGCAGGGCGCGACGGTGATCGGCACCGCAACGTCCGAAGCGGGCGCGCAGGCGATCGGCCAGCGGCTTTCCGCGCACAGCGGCGAGGGCCGCGTGCTGGACGTCACCGACGGCGCGGCGGTGGAAGCACTGATCGACGCAATCGTGAAAGACCGTGCGGGCCTGTCGATCCTCGTCAACAACGCGGGCATCACCCGAGATCAATTGCTGATGCGCATGAAGGACGAGGACTGGCAGGCCATCCTCGATACCAATCTCACCTCGGTCTATCGCACGTCGAAAGCCGTGATGCGCACGATGATGAAGGCGCGCAAGGGCCGCATCGTCAACATCGCGTCGGTGGTGGGTGTTACCGGCAACCCGGGCCAGACCAACTACGCCGCCGCCAAGGCGGGCATCATCGCGTTTTCGAAATCACTGGCGCGCGAGATCGGGTCGCGCGGCATCACCGTCAATGTGGTTGCACCCGGTTTCATCGACACCGACATGACCCGCGCGCTCACCGAAGATCAGCGCAAGGCACTGGAAGGCACGATCGCGCTGGGTCGGCTTGGCGAGGCGTCCGACGTCGCGCATGCCGTCGCGTTCCTCGCGTCGCCGGCCGCGGCGTATATCACCGGCGAAACCCTGCACGTCAACGGCGGCATGTACATGGCGTAAGCGTTGATGATCCAGTCAAAGCAGCTGTTTTGAAATGTCAGGCCAAGGATGGCCGTTCTGGTGCCCGAGGCCCGATGCGGCAGCATGCGCGAAATGGCGGGACGATGCAGCGATCAGGGATGATCGCACAAATGAAAAGTCAGGCCATGGAAGGCCGTTCTGGTGTCGATGGCGCGATAGAGTCCCAAGTTTGACCGCCGCTGGGTGGAGCAGCGATCAGGGATGATCGCAATCGATAAACCCTGTAATATGGTGCCTTTCGTGTGGCGATCTGCAGGTCAAGCAATCGCCACACTGGCCCTTCGGGGCCTTGATTGAAAAATCTGTACCGTGCGGGCCGTCCGCGGCGCGTGCGGGTCGAGTGGGGAAGGGTCAGTCCCGACCTCGAATGCCATTGTCCCGGGAGGCACTGTCTCATGAGCAGCATCGAAGAGCGCGTCAAGAAGATCGTGGTCGATCAGTTGGGAGTCAAGGAAGAGGACGTCACGCCGAATGCCTCGTTCGTTGACGATCTGGGCGCGGATTCGCTGGATACCGTGGAGCTGGTGATGGCGCTCGAAGAGGAATTCGAAACCGAAATTCCCGACGAGGAAGCAGAGAAGATCACCACCGTCCAGCAGGCGGTGGATTACATCAAGGCGCACGTCAAGTCCTGATCGAAGGACTTCAGCGCATGCCTTCCGGCGGCGCGACCTGTGCGATGCGGCAACCCGAAAGCTGCGCCTTCCGTGCGCAGCTTTCGCGTTGATGGGGTAGTGACTATGCGGTGGCGTATGGGTGAGGAGCGGCGCTTGCGCAATGCTGGGAACACCGCGCGCCGCTTTGACGAGGTGCGCAGGACCGCCCCTGAACGCCGAAGGCCGCCATTCTGGTGGACGGTTGCTTGCGTGAACCGAGTTTTCTAATCTGGAGTTCTCATGAACAAGCGGCGTGTAGTGATCACCGGCCTCGGCATGATTTCGCCCGTGGGCAACGACGTCGCGACGGCGTGGCAGAACGTCGTCGCGGGCAAAAGCGGCATCGGTCCGATCACGCACTTCGATGCCAGCGCGTTCCCCACCCGCATCGCGGGCGAGGTGAAGAGCTTCGACCCGGCGCAATACATCCCGGCGAAAGACATCAAGAAGATGGACACCTTCATCCACTACGGCATCGCGGCGGGCGCCGAGGCGTTGAAGGATTCGGGCATCGAAATCACGGACGCCAATGCCGCGCGAATCGGCGTCGCGGTCGGCGCCGGCATCGGCGGCATCGCGATGATCGAGCGCACCACGCTGGCTTACGATGAAGGCGGCCCCCGCAAGATCTCGCCATTTTTCGTGCCCGGCTCGATCATCAACATGGTTTCGGGCAACCTCGCGATCCTCCACGGCTTGAAAGGCCCCAACATTGCCTGCGTAAGCGCCTGTGCCACCGCCACCCACAATCTCGGTTTGGCGATGCGGATGATCCAGTACGGCGATGCCGATGCGATGCTGGCCGGTGGCGCCGAGTTCTCGGTCACCCCGGTCGCGACGGGCGCGTTCTGCTCGGCGCGGGCGATGAGCACCCGCAACGACGACCCGGCCCGCGCCAGCCGGCCGTGGGACAAGGATCGTGACGGTTTCGTGCTGTCCGACGGCGCCGGTTTGCTGGTGCTGGAGGAATACGAACACGCCAAGGCACGCGGTGCGAACATCTACGCGGAGCTGGCAGGCTTCGGCATGAGCGACGATGCGTACCACATCACCGCGCCCAGCGAGGGCGGCGAGGGTGCAGCACGCTGCATGGAAAACGCGCTGAAGGATGCGGGCGTAAATCCGGCCGAGGTGCAATACGTCAACGCGCACGGCACCTCGACGCCACTGGGGGATCTCGGTGAGGTGCACGCGGCCAAGCGCGTATTCGGCGAGCATGCTTACAAGCTCGCGATAAGTTCCACCAAGTCGGTGACGGGCCACCTGCTCGGCGCAGCCGGTGGTGTGGAAGCGATCTTCACCCTGCTGGCGATGCGCAACAACGTGCTGCCGCCGACCATCAATCTCGATGAACCAGGCGAAGGCTGCGATCTCGATTTCGTGCCAAACACCGCGCGCGAGGGCAGGATCGACATCGCGATCTCCAACTCGTTCGGCTTTGGCGGCACCAACGGCACCCTGCTGTTCAAGCGCGTTTGAGTCGCGTCGCGCGCGGTGCCGCGACCTGCATGCGCATCGCGGGCGCGCGCGACCTGCTGCCGCTCGCCGCAGCGTACCCCGAGCGCTATCCGGCATTGCTGGAAAGCGCGGCGCCCGGGCCGTCGGCGCGCTGGGACCTCCTGTTCGCGTTTCCCGAAGACAGGCTGAACCTCGCGGGCGACGGCGTGGTGCGCGACAAGTCCGGGCACGACCGCGGTGCACGGTTCCTGGACGCGCTGGACAGTACATGGTCATCGCGGGACAAAGACGAATCGGTCGATGCGGAATTGCCGTTCACCGGCGGTTGGCTGCTTTACCTCGGTTATGAGCTGGCAGCCGAGGTCGAACCTTCGCTGGCGTTGCCTGCGTCAGAGCACTCGCGCATTCCGGTCGCGCTGGCGCTGCGCTGCCCGGCCGCGATCCTGGTCGATCGGATCGACGGATGCACGTGGCTGGTGGTGGAATCCGGCCGCCGGCGTTTGCTGGACGCGATGCGGCGCGATCTCGATGCGTTGCCCGCGAGTGCGCTCGTCGAGGCGGGTCTTCCGCTGCTGCGCGAATTGCACGAAGACGATCCGCGTCGTTTCCTGGACGGCGTTGCCCGCATTCACGAGTACCTGCGCGCAGGCGATACGTTCCAGGTCAACCTGTCGTGCGCGTGGCGGGGGCGTTTTGACGTTGCGCCACCTGCGGCGGTGTTGTACGCGGCGTTGCGAAAGGCCAATCCCGCGCCCTTCGCGGGCCTGTTGCAGCAACCGGGCTGGTCGATCGCGAGTTCTTCCCCCGAACGCCTGCTGCAGGTCCGTGACGGATGCGCGCAGACGCGCCCGATCGCGGGTACGCGTCCGCGCGTCGCGGGCGACGACGATGCGGCGCGCACCGCCGAACTGCTGGGTCACGCCAAGGAGCGCGCCGAGCACGTGATGCTGGTCGATCTGGAACGCAACGATCTGGGCCGCGTGTGCGTGCCCGGCAGCGTGTGCGTGGATGAAATGATGACGGTGGAGAGCTACGCGCACGTGCACCACATCGTCTCGAACGTGCGCGGCCGGCTGCGCCCGGACGTGACGCCTGGGCAGGCGATCGCGGCGATGTTTCCCGGCGGCACCATCACCGGTTGCCCCAAGGTGCGTTGCATGGAGATCATCGCCGAGCTGGAGGGCGTTGCGCGCGGGGCATACACCGGCTCGCTCGGCTATCTTTCCCGGAACGGCCAGCTCGATTTGAACATCCTCATCCGCACCATGGTTCTTGAAGGCGAGCGACTGACCTTTCGCGCAGGCGCCGGCATCGTGGTGAATTCCAATGCCGAACGGGAACTCGCCGAAACCCGCGCGAAAGCCCGCGGATTGCTGCGGGCGTTGGGACGCGACGCCGAATGACCGCGCGCGTGCTGGTCGATGGCTTCGCCGAAGATCGCGTGTCGGCGCTGGATCGCGGCTTGGCCTACGGCGACGGCTTGTTCGAGACGATTCGCGTGGTGGACGGCGCGGCGCCCTTGTGGGATCGGCACATCGCGCGGTTGCGCGATGGATGCCGCCGGCTCGACTTGCCGGTACCGGGCGTGGCGACGCTTGCGGAGGAGCTTGCGCATGTCGCCGACGGAATGACGGATGCCGCCGTGAAGATCATCCTGACACGTGGACGCGGTGAACGCGGCTACGCGCCGCCGGAATCGATCCACGTCACGCGCATCGTTGCCGCCTTTCCGTCGGCGCTGTTGCCTTCTGATTGGTACCGCGACGGAATCCGGGTACGCTGTTGCGGATTGCGGCTTGCATTTCAGCCGCGGCTGGCCGGCATCAAGCATCTGAACCGGCTCGAGCAGGTGCTCGCGCGTGCGGAATGGTCGGATGCGGCGGTGGTCGAAGGTCTGCTGTTCGACCAGGCAGGAAACCTCGTCTGCGCGACGGCTGCCAATGTGTTCGTCGGCGTAGCTGGCGAGTTGCTGACGCCGCCGGTCGACAAGTGCGGGGTGGCCGGCGTGATGCGAGGCGCGTTGCTGGATGCCTTTCCGGATGTCCATTTGCAGACGATGACGAAGGAAGAATTGATGCACGCGGACGAAATCTTTCTGGCCTCCAGCGTGCGCGGCGTGTTGCCGGTACGCATGCTGGATGAACATGTATTTCGGGTTGGTCGTTACGCGCGTGCGGCCCAGGCAAGCTGGCGTGCACTTGGATTTCCGGGAGGCCAGGCATGACACATCGTCCCGACCGCGCCGGTGCCGGACGCGTCGCGCGCGGCAACGTGGTCGTCAGCACTTTGGCGATCGTCATCGTGTTGGCGATCGTCGCGGCCATCGCTTGGGCCGGCATCACGTACCTGCACTTCACCCGCACGCCCTTGAGCGTGCGCGCCGCGGGACAGACGCTGGAGATCGCCCGGGGTGAGGGCTTCGGCAGCATCGTCGCGCAACTGCGCGAGGAGAAACTCACCGATGCGCCACCGCTGCTGTGGCGCGCGCTGGCCATGCGTCTCGGCGTTGCCAACAAGCTGCACGCCGGCGAGTATGCACTCGCGCCCGGCATGACGCCGACCGTGCTGCTGGAGAACATGGCGGTCGGCAAGGTGCTGCATCGGCGCGTTACCCTGGTCGACGGCTGGACCTTCGCGCAGGTGCTAGACGCACTGAATGCTGCCCCAAAACTAAAACATACACCGTATCGCGTTCTCGGCGATGCATTGATCGCTCGCATTGGTAAAGCGGGGCAGAACATGCCTGAAGGCGAGTTCATGCCCGACACCTACGACTACGTGCTCGGTATGTCCGATCTCGACATCCTCGAACGTGCGAACAAGGCGATGCAGGAATTTCTCACGAAAGAATGGGCCACACGCGATCAGTCGATTCCGCTCAAGACGCCGTACGAGGCCTTGATCCTCGCGTCATTGGTCGAAAAGGAAACCGCGGTGCCGGCCGAGCGGCCGCAGATCGCGGGCGTATTCGAGCGGCGCCTGAAGCTCGGCATGAAACTCGATACCGACCCCAGCGTGATCTTCGGCATGGGCGCGGCCTACACCGGCAACATCCGCAAGTCGGATCTCGAAACCGACACGCCGTACAACACCTACATGCGCGCCGGCTTGCCGCCCACCCCGATCGCGCTGCCGGGTCGTGCCGCGATCCAGGCGGTGCTGCACCCTGCGGCAGGCGATGCGCTGTACTTCGTCGCCAAGGGCGATGGTACCCACGAGTTCTCCGCGACGCTGGCCGAGCAGAACACCGCGGTGAGGAAATATATCCTGGACAAGAAGAAACAATGAAGGGACGGTTGATCAGCCTCGAAGGCGGCGAAGGCGCGGGCAAGAGCACGCTGGTGGCAAGCCTTCGCGGGCATTTCGAACGCAGCGGAATGGACGTGTTGTACACGCGCGAACCCGGTGGCACGCCGGTGGGCGAAGCGATTCGCGCGTTGGCGCTCGATCCCGCGCATCGCGGCATGGCCGTGGAAACCGAGCTGTTGCTGATGTTCGCGGCGCGCGCGCAATTGGTGCGCGAAGTCTTGCGACCCGCGCTTGCGGCGGGGCGCTGGGTGCTGTGCGACCGCTTCACCGACGCAAGCTACGCCTACCAGGGCGGCGGACGTGGCGTTGACGCCGCACGCATCGGCGAACTGGAGCGCGTTGCCACGGCGGGTCTGAAGCCCGACCTGACCTTGCTGCTGGACCTCCCGGTGGCACACGGTCGCGCGCGCGCCAGCCTGCGTGGCGATGCGGATCGCATCGAGGCCGAGCGCGACGACTTCTTCGAGCGCGTGCGGACGGCATACCTCGCGCGTGCGCAGGCGGAGCCGCAACGCTTTCGCGTCATCGACGCGTCACAGCCTGCCGAAATGGTTTTGCGCGCCGCAGTGCAGGCGGTCGATGCGTTGCGGGCGGAAGTCACGACATGACCGACGAGGAAAGCGTCGTCACCGCGATCGCGTCGGGCGACCCGCTGCCGGCATGGTGCGAACCGGCATGGCGCCTGCTCGTCGCGCGTGCATCCGGCGGCACGCTGCCGCACGCGTTGCTGGTGTGCGGTCCGGGTGGGCTCGGCAAGCGTGCGCTGGTTGAGATGTTTGTGCGTGCGCGGCTGTGCGAGACGCCGCAAGACGGCCGCGCGTGCGGTGCGTGCCGCGCCTGCAAGCTGCTGGCGGCGGGCACCCATCCCGACCGGATGCGGGTGAAGCTGGAACCCAATCCCAAGACCGGCGTGATGCGCAAGGAAATCGTGGTCGACCAGGTTCGCGAGCTGTCGGCGCGCCTGGCGATGTCGAGCCAGCTCGACGGCTGGCAGGTCGCGGTGATCGACCCTGCCGAAGCGCTGAACACCGCAGCGCAGAACGCCTTGCTGAAAACGCTGGAAGAACCGACCGACGCCAGTCTGATCGTGCTGGTGACTGACGAGCCGTGGCGGCTCAGTGCGACGATCCGCAGCCGTTGCCAGCGTATCGACATTGCAGTGCCGCCGACGAGCGAGGCATTGGCGTGGCTGGAAACGCGTGGCGTCGAATCCGCGGAATCCCTGCTTGCCGCGGCGGGTGGCAACCCGGGCCAAGCCTGGCTGCTGGCGGAGCAGGGCGGCATGCAGCGTCGCCAGGAAGTCGCACGTGATCTGTTGGCCTTGGCGAAAGGGGATGGTGACGCTCGCGCGATCGGCAAGATCTGGGCCGATGACGAACCCCAGCAACGTCTGGAACAGGCGGCGCGCCTGCTGGAAGGGGCGTTGCGCTTGCGGGCCGTGGGCGAACGCGGGCGATTCGATCCGGGCTGGGACGACGAAACCTTGGCCGCACGATTTCTGGAGGCGAACCGCTTGCGCGTGCTGTTGAACGGGCCGCTGCGCGCCGATCTGGCGCTCTTCGATTGGTTGAACGGTTTGCCGGCTGGCACCCTCTAGCACTCCGGGCCTGGCCGGCGCGAATACCGGTCAGTGCCGGGTCAATCACTTCCGGGCACAATCGCGCCGCGATTACCGCGGAGAGGTTCCGCACGCGATGAAAGGACTGCCGGTTTGCGTCTGGAAAAACCCTCTGATCTGCTCGATCCCGATGTGCTGCTGAAGCGGCCGGGGGCCAGCCTGATGGTGCTGGCACCGCATCCGGACGACGAGTCATTGGCAGCGGGCGGGCTGATCCAGCGCGCGCTCGCGTATGGCGCGCCCGTCAACGTGGTGTTCGTCAGTGATGGCGAGAACAATCCGTGGCCCCAACGCGTGCTGGAGCGGCGCGCGTGGATTGGTGCGCGCCAGCGCGCGGGTTGGGCGGCCCGGCGGCGCGGCGAAGCCGACGCCGCCTTGCGCACGCTCGGGGTCGGTGCCGCGAATGTGCATCGCCTCGGTTGGCCCGATGGCGGCGTGACCTGGATGTTGCTGGACGACACCGCCTCGATGCTGTCCGCGATGCGCGAACTCGTCCAGCGCGAACGGCCGACACTGCTGGTGCTTCCCGACTTGGTGGATCGGCATCCCGATCACAGCGCGCTCCACGTATTGATGGAGATGGTGTTCCAGACCTCGCCGCAGATCCGCAAACCCGACTGTCTGGGCTACCTTCTGCACCGTCGCTCGCAGCCTGGTGTGCCGCAGCGCGCCGTATTGGCGCTCACCGGCGATGAAATTTCGCGCAAGCGCCGTGCGATCGAGGCGCACGCCAGCCAGATCGCGCTGAGCCGCGGACGCTTCCTGCGCTTCGCGGCGGCCACGGAAAATTTCGTGGCGGGTCTAGATTGCCATGATCGAACAGGGGCGACCCTGCCGTGGCTGCCGCCGCGCGCCTTGCGCCCGTTCCTGGCCTTGCTGGCGGTGGACGCCGCGGGCGGCGAGCGGGTGCGGCTGGGTGCCGGCGCCGACGCCACGCTGTTCTGGCGCGACGGCAGTCCCGCGGCGTGCACCTGGCGCGTGCTGCGACCGCCGTACTACGTCAAGTTGTACTGTCCGCTGCCGTCCCCTTGGGTGTTCGACGGCTGGGGCTGGTGCCGTTTCGGCGCTTGACCGCGACTCGCCTGTGGCGGCAAGCTGATGGCGTCAATCAGCAGGGGCTTCAGACGATGGCAATGATGGGTGGCGCGGGCGGCATGGGCAGTCAAGGCATCCTGCCGGTCGTCATCAAGGACAAGCAGACGCTATACCAGTCCTACATGTCGTTCGTGAAGGGCGGCGGCCTGTTCGTGCCCACCAACAAGCGCTACAACCTCGGCGACGAAGTGTTCCTGTTGATGACGCTGCCCGAGGAAACCGAGCGCGTCGCGACCACCGGCAGGGTGGTGTGGATCACGCCGGTCGCGGCGCAAGGCAATCGCCCGGCCGGCATCGGCGTGCAGTTCGCCGAAAACGCCGACGGCGACAACGCCCGCACCAAGATCGAGACGCTGCTGGCGGGCTTGCAGGGTGGAGACAAGCCGACGCATACGATGTGATGTCGCTGGATAGGCTGCTGCGCGTCGATTTGCCGAACGGCGCGGAACGTGGGTTTCATCGAGTCAGGGAAGTCGCTTCGATGGAACGTCTACGAGCAACAGCTCCCACCCGAAAGGTGACTGAACTGGGCGACGTTCTCGTAAACTTTGGTCGGGGAGACAGGATTTGAACCTGCGACTTCTACGTCCCGAACGTAGCGCTCTACCAGGCTGAGCTACACCCCGACGGTCCGCACCGGGGCAGAACCCCGCAGCGAGCCGCAAATGATACTTGGCGCGGCTTCACGCGCGCAAGATGTGGCCGCACGCTGGTAATCTTGCGGTTTTGGCAAGAGAGCCCGCCATGGCGCTGACCACGCCCCGTACGATGCCCGGCACGCTGGAGCTGCTTCCGCGCGAGCAGATCGCGTTCCAGTCGATGCTGGACACGATCCGCCGCGGGTTCGAGGTGTACGGGTTCCTTCCGATCGAGACCCCGGCCATCGAATTCGCCGACATTCTCTTGACCAAGAGCGGCGGTGAGACCGAACGCCAGGTTTATTTCGTGCAGTCGACCGGCGCGCTGGAACGCTCGCCGGATCAACCGGGCCGTCCCGAACACGCGCTGCGTTTCGACCTGACCGTACCGCTCGCGCGCTACGTGGCTGAGCACGAACGCGAGCTTGCGTTTCCGTTCCGGCGCTACCAGATGCAGCGCGTGTATCGCGGCGAGCGTGCCCAGCGCGGCCGTTTCCGCGAGTTCTACCAGTGCGACATCGACGTGATCGGCAAGGATAGCCTGTCGGTCCGTTACGACGCCGAGATCCCGGCGGTGATCCACGCGGTGTTCCGCGCGCTCGACATCGGCGCCTTCACGATCCAGCTCAACAACCGCAAGCTGATGCGCGGATTCTTCGAGGGCCTTGGCGTCGGCGATGGGGAGAAGCAGATGCTGGTGCTGCGCGAGGTGGACAAGCTGGACAAGCGCGGCGCCGAGCACGTGCGCGGCGTGTTGACGGGCGATTTGTTCGGCTTGTCCGGCGAAGCAGTCGACAAGATCCTCCGCTTCGTGGAGGTGCGTTCGACGTCACTGGCCGACGCGCACGCGAAACTCGATGCGCTGGGTGGCGGCACCGAAACCTTCGAACAGGGCAGGGCGGAACTGCGCGAAGTGCTGGATACCGTCGCCGCGTTTGGCGTGCCAGAGTCGGCGTTCACGTTGAATCTTTCGATCGCGCGTGGGCTCGATTACTACACCGGCACCGTGTACGAAACAATTTTGAACGACCATTCGGACATCGGCTCGATCTGTTCCGGCGGACGCTACGACAACCTCGCGGGGAATTACACCAAATCGACATTGCCGGGCGTCGGCATTTCGATCGGCCTGACGCGCCTGTTCTGGCAATTGCGCGAAGCCGGTTTGCTGAAGGCCGCCGGCAGCAGCGTGCAGGTTCTGGTGACGCAGATGGACGCGGCGCAATTGCCGGACTGTCTCGCGATCGCGAAGGAACTGCGCGACGCCGGCATCGCCACCGAAGTGGCCCTCGAAGGCGGCAAACTGGGCAAGCAGTTGAAGTATGCCGATCGCGCCGGTATCCGCTTCGCGGTCGTCGCGGGCGATGACGAACTTTCGCGCGACGCAGTGGCGGTGAAGGATTTGCGTCACGGCGACCAGTTCGAAGTGCCGCGTGTGAAGCTGGTGAAGTCGCTGCGGGCGGAACTGGCGCAAGAGAAGGTGCAACGGGCATGACGACGATTCGGCTGGATGGCAGCCATCTCACGCGCGCCGAGGTTGTGGCCATCGCCCGTGGCGGCGCGAATGTCGAACTCGATGCAAAGCAACTGCACAAGGTGCAGCGCGCCGCCGACTTCATCGCGGAAAAGGTGCGCTGCGGTGAGCCGATCTACGGCGTTACCACCGGCTTCGGCAGCAACGCCGACAAGCTGCTCGGTGCGCATCGCGCGCGCGACGAACTGCCCGGTGGCAATCCCGACCCGCGTGACGAAACGCTGCCGGAGGAATTGCAGCACAATCTCATCATCACCCACGCGGTGTGCGTGGGGGAACCGCTGTCCGCCGACGTAGTGCGAGCGATGTTGGTGATTCGTATCAATACCCTCATGCGCGGACATTCCGGCATTCGCGTGGGAACGTTGCAGGCGCTGACCGCGATGTTGAACAGCGGCATCGTGCCGGTGGTGCCGGCGAAGGGTTCGGTGGGAGCGAGCGGCGATCTCGCACCGCTGTCGCATCTCGCAATCGTGCTGCTGGGCGGCGGCGAGGCGTTCTATGAAAGCGAACGGATGACTGGCGTCGAGGCCTTGCGTCGCGCGGGATTGCAGCCCGTCAAATTGTCGTTCAAGGAAGGACTCGCGCTCAACAATGGTACGGCGCAGATGCTGGCGACGGCGGTGCTGGCGCTGGATGAACTGGAATATTTGCTTGGCATTGCCGATCTCGCTGCGGCGATGACGCTGGACGCCTTCGCTGGCCGCAGCGGTGCACTCCGCGAGGATGTGCATGCGCTGCGCCCGCATCCGGGCCAGGTCGCGGCCGCGCAACATGTGCGGGAACTGCTTGATGGTTCGACACTGATCGATATTCCTTATCATCTGGTGCCGCGTTTCCGCACCTGGACTGCGAAGGCCTGGACGACGCCGGAGGAACAGTCGCTGTCGTTCGACATCCATTGGGAATGGGTGCCGATCGATCAGCGCCACGGGCGCGAGGCCTTCTACCAGCGCTTCCTGCCGTTTCGCGGCGGCAAGAAACACCAGCCGCAGGACGCGTATTCGCTGCGCTGCATGCCGCAAGTGCACGGCGCGGTGCGCGATGCCTGGGCGCAAGCCTGCCGGGTGATCGACATCGAGTTGAACGCGGTCACCGACAATCCGTTGATCTTCCCCGACGCCGAGGATGCGCGACACATCGAGGAGCAAGTCATTTCCGCGGGCCACTTCCACGGCATGCCGCTGGCCTTGGCCATGAGTTACGTGAAGGCGGCGATTCCGGTACTGGCATCGATTTCCGAGCGCCGTCTCAACAAGCTGGTCGACCCCGCGACCAATGATGGCTTGCCTGGATTCCTCACCGGCAATGAAGACGGCACTGATTCCGGTTTCATGATCGTGCAATACACCGCCGCGGCACTGGTGAACGAGCTTGCCACGCGCGCGCATCCGGCCAGTGTGTATTCGATCCCGACCAGCGCCAATGCCGAGGATCACGTTTCAATGGGCGCGAACGAGGCGCGCCAGGTACTGGACATGACCCGTGACTTGTCGGACGTGCTGGCGCTGGAACTCTATACCGCGGCGCAGGCGCTGGATTACCGCAACGACATGTTGAATGCGGCGCGCGCGATTGCCCGACGCGGCGGCTGGCAGTCCTTGGCGGCCAAGGTCGACCATGCACCGCGCGAGGGACAACTTCATTACGAGGCCTTCGCGCGGGAAGTGCAGGCGCTGGCGTCCCAACTCACCGACGCGGCCCAGTTCCGTGCCGGCGATGCGGTCCATCGAGCCCATCAACGCTTGCGCGAATCAATCGCATTCATGCACCGCGACCGCCCCATGCAGTGCGACATCGCCGTGGCCTGTCGATTGGTGCGCGATCGCGCGTTCGCGCCTTGACCCCAGACATATCATTTGAACCCATCTGAAGGTGGGACCGTCCGCACGTTGCGCGGGGTTCGGCGTGCCGTTGACCTTTGCGTCCAAGGCTGTGCGATTTTGGGATCGGGCAATGCGCTGGGCCGCATATGCGACGGACAAACGGGATTCTGCACTGCAGGATTTGTGCGATCTCGGTTGCGCGCGGGCGGTTTGTCGTTGGCTGGCGTAAATGCAACATCGGCGCAGCGGCACACGGACGCTCGCCTTCAAGGGGGCACGAGTTCCTGAAGTGAATCCGCTTGTTCGGTCAACGATGCGAACAACGCAAATTGATTGCGCGCCCGTTCGAGGTTGTGCGCCGGGTGGTCGACGCGATAGTAGCGGTCCCCATCTAGCCAATCGGTGATGAACCGCAATCCCATGACGCCGGTGATGAGCCGGGCGGCGAATACCAGGCTGTCGCGCTCGAGCGGCGTCAGCAGCGCGCCGCAGCCGTCGATATAGCCGTGCGCCAGCGCCGCGAAGTACTCGCGCCGCACGCCCACGTGGGTGAGATCCGTCGAGTCTTCCGGTACGGGACTCACCATCGTGCGTGCCATGTCGCCGAAATCGAACAACAGGCTGCCGGGCATCACCGTGTCCAGATCGATCACGCACCTTGCCCGGTCGTGTACGTCGAACAGCAGATTGTTGAGCTTGCAGTCGTTGTGGGTGACGCGCCACGGCAGGCCCGCATCGAGCAGGGATTGCCAGTGCGCCAGCACATCGTGGAAATCAAGCGCGGCTTGACACTCGGCCGCTGCCTGCTTCGCTCGTCCCACGCGATCCGCGTCGAGGGCTGCAACGAATGCATCGAACCGCTTCGCCGGGTCGTGGAAGTTCGGAATCACTTCGCCCACGCTGCCCGGGTCGAGGCCGGCGAGCGCGGCGGTGAACGCACCGAAGCCGCGGCCCGATTCGAATACCAACGACGACTGGTCGGCGGTGTCGTGCGTGCGCGTGTCGGGAACGTGGTCATACATGCGCCACCACGTTCCGTCGGCCAATACCGCGGCCGGTTGGCCCGCCAGTGTCGGAACCAGTTCCAACACTGAATAGGCGTAGCGCCGGGCCGCGCGCTCGCGCTCCAAGTGCACGGTGACGGTGTGGCAGTTGCGCATCACCAGCGCCGGGTTGCGAAATACCTGCGTATTGAGACGTTGCAGCACGCGCCTGCGGCCGTCATCGACGACCAGCAGGGTACGATTGATCAATCCGTTGCCGAGCGGCGCGAACTGAGCACCAGGGCTGAGGCCCCACGCTTCGGCCAGCGCATTGCGGGTATTCGGGTCGAGCCGAATCGGCCCGTTCATGCGCCTGACCATAGCGGCGTCGGATATGCCGCCGCGGCATGCAGTTCCGCAATGGCGGCGACGACATGATCGCGATCCTCGGGATAAGTCAGCCCCAACCAGTTGTCGCGGGTCGGCAGCACGGAGAGCATTTCGCCGCGCGCTGCAAGATGTGCAGCAATCGCATGGGGCAGGAAGTACTCGTCCTTGTCGCCAGCGGTCGTCAAATAGGCACGCAAGCCATGGTCGAGATCAGGCACCAAATCGGGCAGCAAACCCCAGCAGTTCAGCGATACCACATCATCGGAAGCAAGCCGGGTGCGGGTTCCGTCCGGCGTGTTGCCCGCCAGTTCGTCGCCGCGCGCCGCGATGTTCGTGAATTCCTGGACGGTTTGCAGCCGCCCGTTTTCATCGACCCGGCACACGCCGCGGTTGACGCCCCCATGACTGGAGAGCGTGGCATCCAGCCGATAGCCGACCATCGCCGGATGAGCGTTGCGGTTGAAATGGTCTGCCAGTAGACGGAATGCTTCGCGGCCGTAATAGTCATCGGCATTGATCACCGCGAATGGACCGCGCAGCAGCGGCGCGCAACACCACAACGCGTGGCCGGTGCCGAGGGGTTTGCTGCGCCCGACCGGGACATTGCATCCCTCTGGAACCATTTCGAAACTTTGCTCCACGAAATGGAGGCCGGCGCGATTGCGAAGGTGCGGCGTCAATCGTTGCAGCAGGACTTCCCGCAAGGATGCGCGGATCACCATCACGATTTCCGCGAAGCCGGCTGCGACGGCGTCGTGGATGGCGTATTCCAGCAACCATTCGCCGCCCGGCCCCACGCCTGCAATCTGCTTGGCGTCGCCGTAGCGGCTGCCGAGACCCGCGGCAAGGATGACCAGCGCCGGTGCCTCCATCGGGTCACTCACCGCATGCTTCCGGCCGGCGCGCTGGTTGGGGAAGTCGCGGGGGCGGGTGCAAACGGCACTGCAGGGCCGGGCGCAAAGCCTTGCCGCCACTTGGCGAGTTGCGAGTCGATGCCGCGGCCGATCGAAATCTGCGGTTCGGACGGTTCGAAGTTGTCGTGCTTTTCCCAGGCTCCGACTTCTTTGCGCGCGAACTGGAACGCCTGCTGCAGATCATCGGTCTTGTTCAACGCATCGACAAGAAACGCGTGCCCGAACCACGTGAGTTCGGATTGTTCGCCGCAGCCGAATGATGAGCGATCCGCGCGCGCTGCGGTGACGATCATCGTGTCGGCGCCTTGCAGCGGCGGAATGAAACCGCCGGAGTAGCACGCATTGACGATCACCACTTTGTATTTGAAGGGGTGTTCCGCAAGGATATCCGGCAGATCGCCGGCGCCGATCTGGTCCAGCGGCAGGGGTTCCATGTCGACCAGCAGCGTATGGTCTTCGCTTCCGTGGGTCGTGAAGTACAACAACAGGATGTCCTGCTTCGGATCCATCTTCGACGCGACCGCGTCCAACGCGCTTTCCAGGTTGCTCCAGGTGGCGAGGGGGCGCGTGGTGAGCGAGGCGGGGTTGTTTTCCAGCACGATCACGTGGTCCGTGGCATCGAACCGCCGCGAGAACAGCTCGTCGAAGTATTCAGCTTCGTTGCGGAACACGTTCTGGCCGCCGTCGCCCGCAAACACGATCGCATACAGGTTCACCTTCCCCGGCGCGCGCGGCTTCAGCTTCGCGACTTCCAGATCCAGCAGATCGGATTGCGCGTACATCACCTGTTCCGGTGTCGGCGCGTCCTGCGGCCAGGTCGCGTCGAAAGCTTCGGCGGAAGAATCATCGTCGACCGTGGATGCGGGCGAGGGCGAGAACATTCGGCTGCCATCGAGGGTGCTATCCCGGGCGGCAGGCGCGCGGTTGATCCGCAAGTCGTGCCATCCGGCCATGGCTACGGCGCCCAGCACGAACGCGAGGACCGGCAGCAGGAACAGAGCCAGTCGTTTCATGTCAGCGCGATGGCGTCGAAGTTCGCGACGCAAGGATGTGTGCCCGATTCGGGACAGCGTTCAGGCGGTCGGCACAACTGGATCGTCTGCATGCCCATGCCCCGCGCGGCGTCGAGCTCGGCGCCGATGTCGGAGATGAATACGGCGGCAGGCGGAGCCAGGCCGATCGCATCGGCGATGCGCAGGTACGAACCGCGCTCGCGCTTGCCGCCGACTTCGGTATCGAACCAGCCGTCGAACAGCGGCGCGAGATCGCCGGCGGTCGTGTGGCCGAAGAACAGTTTCTGCGCCGCGACGGAGCCGGAGGAATAGACGTACAGTTTCAGGCCCTGCGCCTTCCACGCGCGCAATGCCGCGGGCACTTCGGGGTAGACATGGGCGCGGTAATCACCGGCTTCATAACCGGCTTTCCAGATCATGCCCTGCAGCGCCTTCAGAGGTGTGGCCTTGCGGTCTTCATCCATCCAGCGCAGCAGGGTGTCGAGCACCCGACGCGAACGGGGATCATCGATGCCGGCTTCACGCGCTGTAGCGTCGAGCCACCGTACCACCTCGGGATCGTTGCGATGGACCTCGACGAAGCGCGGCAAGTGCTCGCGGGCATACGGGAACAGCACATCCTTGACGAATGCAATCGAACTGGTGGTGCCTTCGATGTCGGTAAGGACGGCCTGCACGCCGGATGCCTGCGCTTCGCTCATGTGGTGGTGCCGGTCCCCGGGGTCTCGATGTGCGCAGAATAGGCGCTTTCGATTTCCCGTTTAACGTCGATCGGATGTGCGATGCGATCGAGCATCATGGCCGTTTCGCCGCGGCCCGTGATTTCAATATCGCCATACCCGAACACGCGCCCCCAGAACGTCTGCCGCAGGTCGACCGTTTCGATCGAAGCCAGCCTTAGTTCGGTGGTGTTGCGCGACACGATGCCAATCTTGCGCACAACGCGGCGGTTGGTGACGGCTTGCTCGATTCCACGCAGCCACAGCCACTGGTATCCGGCAATCACGATGGCAAGGACGGCTGCGGCGAGCGCGCCCCAAGGTATCTGCGCGATCAGCAACGCGACGACCGCGATGATCCCGAGTGCGATCACGACCCAGAACCGGAGCCACATGAACCAGTGCAGCCTGAACCTCGCCACGATGGTTTCGCCCGGCGCCAGCGACTGTTGCAGATAGGACATCGCCCCTCCGGTTCGTGCTCAATTTTCCAATCGCGAAAACCGTTCGGCGATGTCCTCGCCGGTGAAGTTGGCCACCCACCCCTCCGGGTTTGTAAACAGTCGGATCGCAATGAAGTGTGGGTTCGGGCCCATGTCGAACCAGTGGCGGGTATTGTCGGGCACCCCGATCAGGTCTCCCTTTTCGCACAGCACATCGTAGATGCGCTCGCCGATGTGCAGCGTGAACTGGCCTTGGCCGGCCACGAAGAAGCGTACCTCGTCTTCCGAATGCGTGTGTTCGGAAAGAAACTTCTGTCGCAACGCATTTTTTTGCGGATGATCGGCGGTCAGCGAAATCACGTCTACCGCCTTGTAGCCCCTTTCCCGCTGCAGGCGTTCGATATCATCGCGATATGCCGCGATCACTTCCTCCTGGCTTGCGCCGGGCGCGACGGGCTTGTTGGCTTCCCAGCGCTCGAAGAGGACCCCGACTTCGCCCAGTGCGCGCGTGATGGCGGCGTGGTCGAGTTCGGTGGCGAGCGGACGCGTGGGCTCGCGTTGGTCGTACACGCGCAGGCGACTCATGCAATGCCTCCGAGGCGTTTCAAATCAAGTTCGCAGGCCAGCAGGAATTCCAGGGCTTCCAGATGTCGCCGGGCTTCCGCCATGCTGGGTCCCCAAGTGTAAAGCCCGTGACCTTCGATGAGGTAGGCGTGCAACGGCTTGCCCGAGTCCAGCCAGGCGTCGACCTTGGCTTCGATGTCCGCCATGTCCTGGGAGTTCGGGAACACCGGTACATCCAGTTCGCTGTCGTGCGAGGTGTAACCCGTGATGGCCTTCTGCAATTCCCAACCGCGCAGTTTGACGGCGCCTTGCGCCGCGAACAGCCGTGACGCGACCGTCTGGTTGTGGGAATGGGTGTGCAGCACCGCGCCGGTTTCCCTGAGGCGGCGATAGACCTGCAGGTGAAGGGCGGTTTCGGCGGACGAGCGCAACGCGGGATCGAGCGGCTCGCCGTCGAGCTTCACCACCATGACATCGTTAGGCGTCAGCGACCCCTTGTCGCGGCCGGATACGGTAACCGCGACAGCATTGGTGTCGATCCGCATCGAAAAGTTGCTGCTGGTCGCGGGCGTCCAGCCGCGCGCCGCGAGTTCGGCGCCGACGCGCGCGATTTCCGCGCCGCAGGCGTGCAGACGTTGGGCGAATTGTGCGGAAACAGTCGACATCGCAGCACATTGATTCTTGCAGGCGGCTGAATGTAACACGCGACTACAGTCGAAAATGGTGCCGATCGCGGTGCGGCGGCGTACCATTGCAGGCAGTGCCCACGAGTCCTTCACCACATAGGAGTATCGAGATGAGCGAAGAAACCGCATCGCCCCGCCGCCGGTTCCTCAAACTGGTAGGCGGCGCTGCCGCAGCGATGGTGTTGCTGGGTTCGCTGCCGCGTCGTGTGTGGGCGGCTCTGCCGCATTTGAGTGCCGCGGACAATGCGACGGCGAAGGCGCTGCATTACGTCGAAGACGACACCAAGGCGCCGGCACCGCACAAGCCGGGGCAGGACTGCGCGGGGTGCGTGCACTACCAGGGCAAGCCGGGTGAAGCTTACGGCCCGTGTGCAATCTTCCCGGGGTTCGATGTCAATGCGAAGGGGTGGTGTGCGGGGTTCCAAGCCAAGGGTTAGTAACGCTGGATGATCTGCTGTGCTCGGTAGCTCGTGCGCCCGCGGTGCTCGGATCAGGCCCGGTACATGGATGTACCATTTTTGGAGCCAGGGGCTACTCAAGTTGATGACTATGCTTCGCCTGCCGCCCGTACCCGCCGCTCCCCTATGACTCGCCCCGCGGGCCGCCTTCGACATTCAAATCGGCAGCTCCTGCCGATTGGGTCGCCACAATTCTTTGGGGTTCCAGTTAGGACCAGACTGAAGCGGCGGTCCGAACGAAAGAGCGCGAAAGTCGCAGTTTCGAAAAGTTGCTGCCCGGATACGGCAAGCGGAGGAGCTGACTACGCTTGCCGCACCGGGCAACGGTCCGGGGTCCACTGCCAATGGGAATTCCCTCGGAGCACCCATCATAGCGCGGGGACTCGCAGTGGCCAAGGTTGACAAACCGGATTTCCGGATGAATTTTTTTGTTTTTTTAAACAAAGACATGCAATGTTAATGTTTTGTTGATTCGAGAGTTTTCCACAGTACGGATGCGTACGTTCGGCTTGGTGAATGCCCCTTGAACCTCCGGAAAATCAGGGGCATTGGTTTTCGCTGCCGCGGCTTGGAAACAAGGGAGGCGGGCCGGTTCACGGTGGCTACTGCGAGAGCGAAGCCGTGCTCGATCGCAGTTACTTCCGCAAATGACTGTGCCGGTAGCCGTAACCGAAGTAGATGCCGAACCCGAGCACCGTCCACAAGCCCATCAGCATCCAGTTGTACCAATTCTCCCAGTACAACAGCATCAGGCAGCTCAATATGCCTAGCGTGCAGGTGACGAGCGCCCACGGCACCCGAAAGGTGCGCGGCAGGTCCGGTCGGGTGTAGCGCAGGATCAGTACGCCCGCACAAACGGCCATGAATGCCAGCAGCGTACCCATCGATACCAGATCGCCCAGCACGTCGAGCGGAAACACCGCAGCAAGCAGTGCAATGCCGGCGCCGGTGATCAGCGTGTTGATGTGCGGCGTGCGGTAGCGCGGGTGCAGTTTCGAAAACACCGGCGGAAGCATGCCGTCCCGACCCATGATCATGAAGATGCGCGGCTGCGCGATGATCATCACCAGCACCACGGATCCCAGGCCGAGCAACGCGCCGATCTCCACCAGCCAGCGCAGCCAGTTGAGTTGCGGGTGCGCGGCCACCGCCGTGACCACCGGCTCGGCGGTCCCGAGTTGTGCGAAAGGGATGAGCCCGGTCAGCACCGCGGCCATCGCCACGTACAGCACCGTGCAGATCGCCAGCGACGCCAGCGTGCCGATCGGCAGGTCACGTTGCGGGTTCTTGGCTTCCTGCGCGGCAGTTGAAGTGGCCTCGAAGCCGATGTAGGCGAAGAACACCAGGGTGGCGGCGCGCATGATGCCGCCCCAGCCGTACTTTTCCGGCCCCTCGGCGGGCGGGATGAACGGATGCCACAGCTCCGGGTTGACGTACTTCCAGCCCGCCACGATCACGATCACGATCAAGGTGACCTTCAAGATCACGATGGCGGTGTTGACGCCGCTGGATTCACGGATGCCGACGTAGCAAAGCCAGGTCAGCAAGAGCACCACGATGACCGCCGGCAAGTTGAACAGCGCACCGGTAACGACAAGATGCTTGTCCACGAATGCAATCGGCGCGTGGGTGAGTGCGCCGGGTAAATCGAACCCCATGTGGCGAACCAGGCTCTTGAAATAGCCCGTCCAGCTCACCGCGACCGCGGATGCCGAGACACCGTATTCCAGCACCATGTTCCAGCCGATGAACCACGCCGCGAATTCACCCAGCGTTGCGTACGCGTAGGAATACGAGCTGCCCGACATCGGGATCAGCGTGGCGAATTCGGCGTAGCACAGCGCAGTGAAACTGCAGCAGACCGCAGCGATCACGAACGACAGCAGCACCGCCGGGCCCGCATGTTCGGCCGCGGCCTGTCCGGTGATCACGAAGATGCCGCCGCCGATTACCGCGCCGATGCCGAGCGCGGTCAGGCCCCAAGGCCCCAGGGTGCGGCGCAATTGGATGCCGCCGTGGGCATCCTCCTGCGATGCGGCATCACTGACCGGCTTGCGCGCGAATAACTGCCCGAGAATGGTCACGGCTTCCCCTGTTGCGCGGGTGGTTCACGCCGCCATGTGGTGGCTGCGAGGAGGCAAGTTGCCGTCGAAAAACAAGGACGAGCGCAGAAGCTCGCCCTGAAACCTTGTGCCATCACACCACGTCATCCAGGGCGTGGGTGATCTGCTCCGGTGACATCTGGCTGCGCCGGTAACCGTAAAGGCGATAGAAGATCAGGCCGATCACCGCCCAAACGACGAATACCACCTTGGCCACAACGCTGAGGTTGACGAACAGCAACAGGCAGCCGGCGACAGCCAGCGGACACACGATCCACACCAGCGGCGTGCGGAACGGACGCTTGCGATCCGGCTGGCGCTTGCGCAGAATCATCACGCCGATCGAAACCATCGCGAACGCAAGCAGGGTGCCGGCATTCGAGGTGTCAGCCAGCTTCCCGACCGGGAACAGCGCGGCGCACAGCGACACCACGATGCCGGTGACGTAAGTGATCACGTGCGGTGTGAAGAAGCGCGGATGCACCTTCGAGAACACATTGGGCAACAGGCCGTCGCGCGACATCGTGAAGAAGATGCGGGTCTGGCCGAACATCATCATCAGGATCACCGACGGCAGCGCCACGATCGCCGCGAGCTCGATCATGACGGCGACCCTCGGATGTCCGAGCGTGCTCATTACTTGCGCCAGCGGTTCGCGGCTGCACACCAGCGCGTCCGAATTGCCGCACGCCGCCGCGAAGGCGGGGGTGCCCGGGTCCAGGAACGCGCCGGTCGCGCTCGTGAGCGGCTGTGCGCCAACCGAACCGGCCGCGCCGTAGCCCACCAGCAGGTAAAAGATGGTGCAGATCACCAGCGCGGCAATCAGTCCGATCGGGATGTTGCGATTGGGATTGCGGGTTTCCTCGGCGGCCGTGGAAACCGCGTCGAATCCCACGTAGGCGAAGAAGATGGAGGCCGCTGCGCCCAGCACGCCGATGCCATTGCTGCCGACGGGGTTGCCCCAGCCGGTCGGCAGGAACGGGTGCAGGTTGGCATTCTTGACCGCCGGTACCGCAATCACGATGAATACGGTAAGCGCGATGATCTTGATCGCCACCAGCACGGCATTCACGCGCGCGCTCTTGGACGTGCCGATCACCAGCAGGCCGGTCACCGCCACGCCGATCAGGAATGCCAGCAGGTTGAACCCGCCGCCAAGCGTTGGCCCGACTTGCAGCCAATGCGGAAGCGACAATGCGCCCGGTTCGACCAATCCGAAAACGCCGCTGTTGAGCAGGCCGTTGACGTAACCGGCCCAGCCCACGCACACCGCCGTTGCACCGATCGCGTATTCCAGCACCAGCGCCCAGCCGACGATCCATGCGATCAGTTCGCCCATTACGCCGTAGGAGTAGGTATACGCGGACCCGGATACCGGAACCATGGCGGCGAGCTCGGCGTAGGCGAGGGCGGCCAGGCCACAGACGGCCGCCGCGATCACGAACGAGACCATCATGCCGGGACCGGCTTTTTGGGCCGCTTCGGCGGTCAGCACGAAGATGCCGGTGCCGATCACCGCGCCGATGCCAAGCAGGGTCAACTGGATCGGACCCAACTGGCGTTTCAGCGATTTCTTTTCGGCAGTTGCAAGAATCTGGTCAAGCGGCTTCACACGCCAGAAGATCATTTGTGCTCCCAATCGCTTCGGGTCCGCGGCAGGGGAACCGTGGATGGGCACGCCCTGCGCCCGGATGTCCGCTTGCGCTTCCCCTCGAAGCCATGCGGGCTCGCGTGACGGACGCAAGCGTGCCGTACCTTACCGGCCGCCTTCTTCCACCACAAGCGCCGGATGGCATGCTCCGCGCGCTTCGCGGCCCATTCGCAGACGCGTCTTGGAAGTGGCAGGCCGCCACCCGTGGCGCGCAACCGCTCGGCATCGTCCTCGCCTCGGCGTTCGGCGCGACGGCCTCCCGGACCGCCGCAAACCGGATGGGGAAACCACGGCAAGCGCACGTTCCGATGACGCTGCCCGGCCGGCTTCCTGCCGCGCCAGAGCTCCGCCAACGCCTCAGGCCCGACCCGCGAATTCTCCAGTCAGAGTATTCACCCATACCTTCTCGCCGGTCTTGATGTATTCCGGCACCTGGATTTCGATGCCGGTGTCCAGCTTGGCGGATTTGGTGCGTTTGGTGGCCGAGGCCCCCTTCAGTTCCGGTGCGGTATCGACGATGGTCATGGCGACGCTGGTCGGCACCTGCAGCGCGACCGGCACGTCGTCGATCAATTGCACGTAATAGCCTTCCACGCTTTCCACGATGTACGCCGCGCTGTCGCCGACCACACTAGGATCGAGCGCGTAGGGCGTGTAATCCTCGGCGTCGAGGAACACGAACGCGTCGCCGTCCTTGTACGAATAGTTCGCGGCGCGGCGGGTCAGTTCCATTTCCTTGAGGTCATCATCCGCGCGCAGGCTCAGGTCGAACTTGCGCCCGCCCGGAATCGAATAAAGCGTGAAGCGGAAGGTGACGTTGCCGCCCCGCGCGGTGGGCGCGCTGCGCTCGAGGTCACGCACTTGGTAAACGGTGCCTGCGTGTTCGACCACGTTGCCTTTCTTGACGTCGGCAGCTTTCATTTGGGCTGCAACCTCACCGCGCCATCCAGCCGGATCACGCTGCCGTTGAGGTAGCTGTTGCCGATGATGAAAGCCACGGTTTCGGCAAACTCTTGCGGCTTGCCGAGCCGCGAAGGAAAGGGAATCGACGCCGACAACGATTCCTGCACCTGTGGAGGCATGCCGTCCACCATGGGCGTCCAGAAGATGCCAGGTGCAATCGTCATCACGCGGATGCCGAAGCGGGAAAGCTCGCGCGCCATCGGCAGGGTCATGCCAACCACGCCGCCCTTGGATGCCGAGTACGCTGCCTGGCCGATCTGCCCTTCGT
Source organism: Rhodanobacteraceae bacterium (assembly GCA_035249175.1). Lineage (GTDB taxonomy): Bacteria > Pseudomonadota > Gammaproteobacteria > Xanthomonadales > Rhodanobacteraceae > 66-474. The sequence continues at coordinate 18,923 of DATFGT010000066.1, read as the reverse complement.
AGGCCGCCACCGACGCAGTATTGACGATCACGCCCCGCTCGCCGTCTTCACCGGGTTCGTTGGTCTGCATCAACGCGGCGCTGGCCTTGGCGACATTGAAGCTGCCGACGAGGTTCACCATTACGGTGCCGGCGAAATTCCTCAGCGGCATCGGGCCTTCCTTGCCCAGCATGCGACCCGCGCCGAGGATGCCGGCGCAGTTCATCACCATATTCAGTCCGCCCATCGCGTCGCGGGCGGCGGCGGCGTTGACGGAGACGCCGTCCTCACTGGTCACGTCGGTCTTGAAGAAGCGCGCGCCATCGCCCAATTCCTTGGCGGCTGCCTGGCCCTTTTCCTCGTTGACGTCGAACAGCGCGACCTTGCCGCCGTGGGCGATGACGTGTTGCGCGACCGCGTGGCCGAGTCCGGATGCACCGCCGGTGACGACGGCCCTCACCTTGTCCAGTTGCATATGGATGCTCCTTCAATCGCAAACGCGCGATTGTAGGGCAGGTGCGATGTGGCCGCGACTACAGCTCGCGGATGAACCAGCGATCGCAGCCATGGTGGCCAGTGCTGCCCATGGGTGCGCACAGGGGCGTGAAGCCGTGCTTGCGATACAGCGCTTGCGCCGCAGTCATGCCGGTCAGGGTTTCGAGATAGCAGCGCTTGAAACCGAGCTCCCGCGCCGCGTCGAGGCAGCGTGTGATCATCGCCTGGCCCGCCCCGAGCCCACGCGCTTCGGGCAGGAAATACATCTTGCGCAGTTCGCACACACCCGGCTCGCCGTGTTCCAGCGGGGCGACACCCCCGCCACCGATGACCTTGCCATCAATTTCAAGCACGAAATAAGTGCAATGCGGTCGCGTGTATGCAGCATGCATTCCGCCGACTTCGGCGTCATGGATTGCGAAGCCTTCGCCGTCGGCGCCGAATTCGGGCATCACGCTGCGGATGATCGCGGCGATCGCGGCGTCGTCCCGCGGTTCGATCGGGCGAAGAGAAAACCCGGGCCGGAGTGAAAGAAGGGGGTCAGAGTGCACTTTTTCTCCAAGGTTATTTGTCATGTGGCAGTCTCCGTTAAAAGTGCACTCTGACCCCGGCTTTTGCTCGGCCCGATCTTCACTCGCCCATCCTGGCGCGCGTCACCCGGCTGGAGGTTGGTTTGCCCAACTGCTTCGCCAACCACCAGCCCGTCTCCACCAGCTTGTCGAGATCGACGCCGGTTTCGATGCCCATGCCCTGCAGCATATATGCGACGTCTTCGCTGGCCACGTTGCCGGTCGCGCCTTTTGCGTAGGGGCAGCCGCCGGTACCGGAGACCGAACTGTCCACCACGCGTACGCCCTCTTCGAGGCACACTAGGATGTTTGCAAGCGCCTGATCGTAGGTGTCATGGAAGTGCACGGCCAGCGCCTTCATCGGCACTTCGTGCGACACGGCGTGCAACATTGCGCGGGCTTTCACCGGCGTACCGACCCCGATGGTGTCGCCCAGCGATATCTCGTCGCAACCAAGTTCGTACAATCGCCTGGATACGCGCACCACATCGCTTACCGGCACGTCGCCCTGGTATGGGCAGCCCAGCACGGTGGAAACATATCCCCGCACCCGAACGCCTTCGGCGCGTGCGCGTTCCAGCACCGGGCGGAAGCGTTCGATGGATTCGTCGATCGAGGCGTTGATGTTCTTCTGGTTGAAGGCTTCGCTCGCGGCCGTGAATACCGCGATGCTGGTGACGCCCGCCGCGCGCGCGCGATCGTAGCCGCGCATGTTGGGCACCAGCGCCGGGTAATCGACCCCGGGTTTGCGATTGATACCGGCATAGACTTCCTCAGCGTCCGCGAGCTGCGGTACCCACTTCGGACTGACGAAACTGGTCGCCTCGATCGTCTGCAGGCCACACGACGAAAGGCGATCGATCAATTCGATCTTGACCGGCGTCGGTATTACGGCCTTTTCGTTCTGCAGGCCGTCGCGGGCGCCAACTTCAACGATGCGGACATGATTGGGAAACATGCGCGGGCCGGTTCAAGCAATCGCTAGGGTTCGATGGGAAATGATGCCGAAGCGCGTCGATTGCAAGAGACGCGCCGGGACGGCGCCACGTCATTCGTCCTTGAACTTGATCAGCACGGCATCCGCTTCCACGAAATCGCCCGCGGCTGCACCGACGTGTTCAACGATACCTGCGCGCGGTGCTTTCAGCGACAATTCCATTTTCATCGCTTCCATCACCAGCAGTTCCTGACCTGCCTCCACGCTGTCGCCAGGCGTGGCCTCCACCAACACGATGCGGCCCGGCATCGGCGCCGCAACCTGATTGCCCGCAGCGCCGCTGCTGGCTTCCCACACAAAGGCCGGCATGCGTTCGAAGCGCCAGCGAACGCCATGGGGATCGTGGAGCAACACGCGAGACGCGTCTGCGCGTGCATCAATGCGCCGCGCTTCACCATCGAATTTCGCACTCAGGTCGCGACCATTCCAACGCGCACCTTCGATCATGCAATGAGCGTCGTCGCTTTTCAGGCGGTAGTCGCCGGCGTAACCCCATGCTTCGATTTCGAAGCGGTGGTTGTGCACCGCGACCGCGACGATCCGTTTGCCGGCGCGCCCGACGCGCCACGCATCGGCGCAACTCCATGGCGAGTGCGGATCGGCAGAGTCGTGCACGATATGGTTTTCGTCGTGAAGCAGCGCCGCGACTGCGGCGGCGAACAGCGTGCGCGAATCGGGCTCGGCATCGCCGGCCACGAATTCGTCAAGGTGCCGATCCAGATAACCCGTATCGATGCGGTGCTCGATGATGGCGGGGTGCCGCACCAGCCGTTCGAGGAACGCGACGTTCGATTTCGGACCGATGATCTCGCAGTTGGCCAGCGCTTCGCGCATACGCTGCAACGCCGAAGGGCGATCGACATCCCACACGATCAGCTTCGCGATCATGGGGTCGTAGAAGATGGTCACCGTATCGCCTTCGATGACGCCCCCATCGAGGCGCACGTGCGTGGCAGATTCCGGCAATTGCAGCCGGGTGAGCTTGCCGGAACCCGGCAGGAATCCGTGATCGGGATCTTCCGCGTACAACCGCACCTCGATGGCATGGCCGCGCGAGCGCACCTGGCCCTGCGTGATTGGCAACGGCTCGCCGTCCGCGATGCGCAATTGCCATTCCACCAGATCGAGGCCGTGGGTCATTTCGGTGATCGGATGTTCGACCTGAAGGCGCGTGTTCATTTCCATGAAATGAAAATCTCCCTTCGGGCCGACGATGAATTCCACCGTGCCGGCGCCGACGTAATCGACGGCTTTCGCCGCTGCCACCGCGGCCGCGCCCATCGCGGCGCGGCGTTCGGGCGACAAGAACGGCGAGGGCGTTTCCTCCAGCACCTTCTGGTAACGCCGTTGCGCGGAGCATTCGCGCTCGTCGATGTGAATCACGTTGCCGTGGCGGTCGCCGAATACCTGGAACTCGATGTGACGCGGGTGCTCGATGTAACGCTCCAGCAGCATCGACGCGTCGCCGAATGACGCCTTCGCGACGCGTTGCGCGGTGGCCAGCGCGTCGGCGAACCCGGCGTCGCTGCGCACGATCTGCATGCCCTTGCCGCCACCACCCGCCGACGGCTTGATGATCAGCGGATAGCCGATCTTGTGCGCCTGTTCGGCAAGGTAGCCGTTGTCCTGGTTGTCGCCGTCGTAACCCGGTACCAATGGCACGTCGTGCCTGGCCATCAGGCGCTTGGCCGCGGCCTTGGAACCCATGGCCTCGATGCTTTCGGGATCCGGTCCGATGAAGACCATGCCGGCTTCCTTGCAAGCGCGCGAAAAGCCGGTGTTCTCGGACAGGAATCCGTAACCGGGATGGATCGCCTGTGCGCCGGATTGCCTTGCGGCCTCGATGATCGCGTCGCCGCGCAGGTATGACTCGTCCGGACGCGGGCCGCCGATCGGCCACGCTTCGTCGGCCAGGCGCACGTGTTGCGCGTCCTTGTCGGCTTCGGAAAACACGGCGATGGTGTGGATCCCCAGGCGCTTGCAGGTGCGGATCACGCGGCAGGCGATTTCGCCGCGGTTGGCGATCAGTACGCGTTGGAACACTTATTCACCCTCCCAGTAATCGCGTGCGTCCTCGTGCCGCGCAAGATGCCGGAAGCGCGCGTGCCGTCCATTCTCATCGTCCGGCAAATCCTCGTAGACACCGAATTTGCCGGAATCGGGGTATTCGCAGATTTCGATGGGCGCCATCGTGCTCACGCTGAGGTAGCGCATTTCGGTGTCGCCGGTATTGATGATCTGGTGCGCGGTCTCCGGGCCGCCGGTGGGGCAGGCGATGAAATCACCGGCGCGCAGCGGAAACCGTTCGTCGCCGTAACGCAATTCACCCGTGCCTCCGAGGATGAAAAACATTTCTTCTTCGGCGCGATGGCTGTGGAACGGGCAGTTGCGCTTGCCCGGTGCAACGACGGTCAAGTTGTAGCCGAGCTTGCGGGCGCCGATGCGGCTGGCGATCTCGGCCCAGCGGATGTCGTACTGGTCCGCGGTCGCGCCGTGTGGGGCACGTTCGGCGGTCTCCCCGCGCACTTCGAGATCGGCGAGATTGATGACGGGATGTTGCATGCTTTCCTCCCGGTTCATGGGTGTGTTCAACCGGGTGTGTGGCAGACTGCCTCGATGTTGTGGCCGTCCAGATCCAGCACGAATGCCGCGTAATAGTGTTCGTGATAGTGCGGCCGCAGGCCCGGCTTTCCGTTGTCGCGACCGCCCATCGCAAGCGCGGCCTGGTGGAACGCATCCACGTCGGCGCGCGTTTTCGCGGTAAACGCGATGTGGAAACGGCCACGCACCATGCCTTCGCCGTCGCCGATCCAGAAGTACGGTTTGCCGTTCTCGCCGAAGCCTGCATGCGAGCTGCCGCCGGTTTGTTCGGCGGTCACCTCCATCACGATGCCGATGCCGAGCGGTGCCAGCGCCGCCTCGTAGAACTTCCTGCTGTTGAGGAAATTGGAAACGGGAAATCCGATGTGGTCGAGCATCGCTCTACTCCTTCAGCCATGGCGGCGGACATTTTTCGAGAAACGCGGACAAGCCCTGCTGGCCTTCCGGCGACACGCGCAGGCGTGCAATCAATGCTGCATTTTCGGTGTCGATGCGTTCGGCAGACTCCGCCGTCATGCCGGACGTGCGCAGCGCAAGCAGTTTGGCTTCATGCTGCGCCACGGGGCCGCCCTTGGCCAGGTAATGCAATTGGCGATCGATGGCATCGTCCAACTCGTCGGCAGGAACGCATCGGTGCAAAAGACCGATGCGCGCGGCTTCGTGGGCGTCGAAAATTTCCGCGCTGACGAACAGCCGGCGCGCCTGTCGCGGTCCGATGGCCTGCACCACGCAAGGCGCGATCGTGGCGGGAACGAGGCCGAGCTTCACTTCGCTCAGTGAAAATTTCGCGCCCGCGACGCCGATCGCGATGTCGCAACACGCGAGCAGGCCCACGCCGCCGCCGTAGGCCGAACCGTTGACGCGTGCGAGGGTCGGCTTCGGGAAGAACTGCAGTGCGCGCAGGAGTTTCGCGAGCCGCAGCGCATCGTCGCGGTTCTCTTCAGCACTGGCCGTCGCCATGCGTCGCATCCAGTTGAGGTCGGCGCCGGCCGAGAAGGTCGCGCCGGTGCCGGTCAGCACCAGGGTGCGCAGGCTCGCGTCCGCTGCCAGCGACGCCAACGCGGCCGTGGTTTCGGCGATCAGGGTGTCGTCGAACGCGTTGTGGACCTGCGGACGGTCCAGTGACAGGGTCGCCACTGCGCCGTTCCGTTCAATTCGGATGGTTTCGGGCATGGATCGCACCGGCCAAAACGGCAAGGATAACCGGTTGGGAAATCCGGCCGTGGTCGTCCCGGGATGAATGCATGCGAACCCATTGGTTGCGTTACTAAATGCGAACGATTAGCATTTGCTGTCGAAAACAAAGTGGGCGCGAGCCCCGGTGGAGTTCAGCAATGCGTGCGTCGTCGTGGTTCCCGGTCCTGGTGTTTGCCTGTGCAGCAGCGCTCGCGCTGCCGGTGCACGCCGAGGGCACCCCCGAATTCCATCTCGTCCTGCAGAACCACAAATTCGAACCGGCATCGTTGAAGGTCCCGGCCCATACCAAGTTCAAGGTGCTGGTGACCAATCGCAACCCCACGCCGTCCGAATTCGAAAGCGCTGATTTCAACCGCGAAAAAATCGTGCTGCCGAACAGCACCATCGCCGTGTTCATCGGTCCGCTGGACAAGGGCACTTACAAATTTTTCGATGATTTCAACCAAGCCACCACCGGTGTGCTGGTAGTGGAGTGACGCGTCGATGCTTGGTGTAGCGCTACTGGTTTTTCGCGAAGTCTTGGAAGCTGCTTTGATCGTGACCGTGGTCGCGGCGGCCACACGCGGCGTGCCCCGCCGAAGTTTGTTCGTCGGTGGGGGCATCGCGCTCGGCGTGATAGGCGCGATGGTCGTCGCGGTGTGCATGGGCTTCATCGAAGGTTCGCTGGGCGGCGTCGGGCAGGAAGTGTTCCAAGCCGTCGTGCTTCTGACGGCGGTTGTGATGATCGGCTGGCATGTCACCTGGATGTCCAGCCACGGCAAGGAAATGGTGCAGCAGATGCAGCGCGTCACCGATTCGGTGAAAGCTGGGTCGAGTTCGATCGCGATCCTGCTTGCCGTGGTCGCGCTGGCCGTTTTGCGTGAAGGTTCGGAAGTGGTGCTGTTCCTGTTCGGGATGGCCGCGGGCGGCGCAGGCAAACTGGGTTTCGCCGGCGGCGTCCCGCTTGGGCTTGCGGGTGGCGTTGCCGTCGGATTCGCGCTGTACTTCGGCTTGCTGCGCATCCCGATCCGCTATTTCTTCAGCGCGACCAACTGGATGCTGGTGGTGCTGGCCAGCGGGTTGGCAGCGTCGGCGGCCGGCTTCCTGATCCAGGCCAACCTGCTGCCCGCGTGGGGCAACCAGCTTTGGGATACCTCGTGGCTGCTCAGCAACCGCTCGATCGTCGGCCAGGCCGTGCACGTGCTCACCGGCTACGAAGCGCGTCCGGCCGGCATGCAGCTGGTTTTCTGGATCGTCACCTTCGTGGTGCTGGTCGCCGGCATGCGCGTGATGGCGTGGCGCATGGCACTGCGGCGCAGGCGGCCCAAACCCGCGTCGACGGAAGAGATTTCCGCAGGCCCCAACCCGGCCGTGCACGGCGCGTGAAAACCGCAGACTGGAATTATTGATGAACCGTGCTTTCCTGATGCTGGCGCTCGGCTTCTGCATCGCGGTGGCATGCGTGCCGTTTGCCCTGATCGCGGCTGAAAGCGCGCCGGAAAACAACCCCGGCGTCGCGGCGCTCGAGGCCAAGGTCACCGAACTGGAACGACGCCTGCCGCATCCTGAACTCGGCCAGCAGATGCTGGAATTGCAGATCCGCCACGACCGCTTGTGGTGGGCGGGCGACGCCGGCAACTGGAACCTGGCCTATTACATGGTGAGCGAGCTGGGCGAGGCACTGCGCGGCATCGAGGAAACCAACGGCAATGCCCCCGAGCTGCAGCCGGAGAAACTTTCCGAGGTGATGACGGCGATCATGAATCCAGCCATCCGCAATGTGCAGGAAGCGTTGGCGAAGAAGGACAAGGCGGCATTCGCGGGTGCCTACGATCGGCTGTCGGCTTCGTGCAACGCCTGCCACGCCGCGGCTGGTGTCGGATTCCTGCATATCCAGCGGCCGAAAACGCCGCTGCTGGACAACCTGCGCTACGAACCCGCAGCCACCGAGTAGGAACATGGTTTGCAGCCGTGCGCCCCGTCCGGTGCAGGGAATCCTGCGCGTGGACGTCGCCAGAGGGGACGACATCGAAGCGGGTTTCGGATTTGCGTTGTTGCAGTCACGGGGAATCAAATGAAAAAGGACAAACGGAAACGGCAGGCACTCTGCTCGATCGGCCTGCTCGGCCTGGCCGGCATGTTCGCCGGGCCAGTCGTGGCGGTGGCCGGCCCGGCATCGACGATCTACTCACCCATCGTCGACTATCGCGAGTGGGAACTGGAGCTTAAAGGCGGCATGTTCAACTGGGGACAGGGCCAGGATGGCGAGCGCGCGGCGAAACTCGCATTCGGCTATGGCGTTGCACCCCGCTGGGCAGTCGAGTTCGAGGCCGAGTATTCGCAGACCCCGGGGCACGCTGCGCGCGTCGAGGAATACGAGTTCGAGAACATCTTCCAATTGACGGAGCATGGCGAGCACTGGCTCGACGCCGGCATTTTCGCCGAGCTCGAACACAACCGCCTGGAAAACGCCAACACCATGGTACTGGGGCCGATGTTCCAGACCGAGATCTATCGCGCCCAGATCAACCTCAACGTGTATTTCGAGCGCCGTTTAAGTGCGTCGCGCGCGGACGGAGAAGGCGGGGAAAGCGGAGAGCGCGAAGAAATCAAGTATCAGGCACAGTGGAAATACAATCTTCGCGCGGGCTTCCAGCCGGGAATCCAGGCGTTCGGTTCGCTGGGAGATCCCGCGCGCCTGCACTCCGATCAATTGAGCGTCGGGCCGGCATTCTTCGGAACGCTCAATCTAGGCGACGCAAAAAGCCTGTGCTACGATGTCGCAGTTCTCAGTGGCTGGACGCGTGGCACACCGGATACGACGTTCCGCTTCCAGCTCGAATACGAGTTCTTCTGAGCGACAGGTGTCACATCCGGAACACGCCGTAGCGTTCCGGTTCGATCGGCGCGTTCATCGATGCGGAAATGGCGAGGCCCAATACGCGACGGGTATCGGCGGGGTCGATGATGCCATCGTCCCACAGCCTGGCGCTTGAGTAGTACGGGCTGCCCTGGCGCTCGTATTGTTCGCGGATCGGCGCCTTGAAAGCATCTTCTTCTCCGGCCGACCATTCCCCGCCGCGTGCTTCGATGCCGTCACGTTTCACGGTGGCGAGCACGCTGGCCGCCTGCTCGCCGCCCATTACGCTGATCCGTGCGTTGGGCCACATCCACAGGAACCTTGCGCCGTAGGCGCGGCCGCACATGGCGTAGTTGCCGGCGCCGAAGCTGCCGCCGATCACCACGGTGAACTTGGGCACGTGCGAGCAGGCGACGGCGGTGACCATCTTGGCGCCGTCCTTGGCGATGCCGGCCTGCTCGTACCTTTTGCCGACCATGAAGCCGGTGATGTTCTGCAGGAATACCAGCGGCACGTTGCGCTGGTTGCACAGTTCGATGAAGTGCGTGCCCTTGAGTGCGCTTTCGGAAAACAGGATGCCGTTGTTGGCGATGATGCCGACCGGGTATCCATGGATGTGCGCGAAGCCGGTGACCAGCGTCTTGCCGTAGCGCGCCTTGAATTCGTGGAATTCCGAGCCATCGACAATGCGTGCGATTACCTCGCGGATATCGAACGGGCGGCGGGTGTCCTCGGGAATAACGCCGTAAAGTTCCTCGACCGGATATTTCGGTTCGCGTGGTTCGACGAGCGCGAGCGGCATGGTCTTCTTGCGATTGAGCGCAGCCACGGTGTCGCGCGCGATCGACAACGCGTGCGCGTCGTTTTCCGCGAAATGATCGGCCACGCCGGAGATTGACGTGTGCACCTCGGCGCCGCCCAAAGTTTCGGCGTCCACCACTTCGCCGGTTGCGGCTTTCACCAGCGGCGGGCCGCCGAGGAAGATCGTGCCCTGCTGCTTCACGATGATGGCCTCGTCGCTCATTGCAGGCACGTACGCGCCGCCCGCAGTACACGAACCCATCACCACCGCGATCTGCGGGATGTTGAGCGCGCTCATCCGGGCCTGGTTGTAGAAGATGCGCCCGAAGTGTTCCTTGTCGGGAAAGACTTCGTCCTGCAACGGCAAAAACGCGCCGCCCGAATCGACCAGGTAAATGCAGGGCAGGCGATTCTCCAGCGCCACTTCCTGCGCGCGCAGGTGTTTCTTCACCGTCATCGGAAAATAGGTGCCGCCCTTGACGGTGGCGTCGTTGGCGACGACAACGGCCTCGGTGCCGTTGATGCGGCCAATGCCGGTGATGATGCCGGCCGCGGGCGCAGCGTCGTCGTACATGCCATGCGCAGCCAGCGGCGAGAGTTCCAGAAACGGCGAGCCAGGGTCGAGCAGGGCACGAATGCGTTCGCGCGGCAGCAGCTTGCCGCGCGCGGCGTGCCTTTCGCGTGCCTTCGCGCCACCGCCCTCAGCGGTGCGCGCGAGTCGGGTCTTCAATTCTTCGGTGAGTTTGCGCAGGTTTGCGGCGTTGCCTTGGAAGGTGTCGCTTTTGCTGTCGATGGCGGTGGGAATGACAGGCATGGTTTGTCCCGTGGTGTGCGCAAGCGCATCGATCCGGCATTCTATCGGTTGCCGCACGCAGGCCAAAAATCGCCGCGCGGTGGTCAAAAAAAACCGGCCGCACGAGGCGGCCGGTTCGGATCGGAACGTGACGAAGCGGTCAGTGCTTCATCGCGTCCTTGGCCTTGTTGGCGGTGTTCTTGACGGCGCCCGCAGCCTGACCAGCCGTGTGAGCCGCGTCCTTCATGGCGCCCATCGCGCTGGCCTGGGTGGAAGCTGGGGCCGGCGCCGTGCTCGCAGGCATCGCAGCGGTCGAAGCCGGAGCAGCTTTCATCGCGCTCGAAGCTGCCGCGGCAGCGCTCTGGGCAGAAGAGGCCGCACTGGCAGCCTGCGAAGCGGCGCTGGCGGCCGCGGAAGTGGCACTGGCCGCATTCTGCGCAGCCTGCTGCGCTTCATCGGCAGCCGACTGACCTTGGCCGGAATGGTTGCAGGCCGACAGCGACAAGGCCATTGCTGTGGCGACGGCAGCCACGAGTACGCTACGAGTGAACTTCATTGGATATCTCCTGGATTGGGCCGTGGAAAAGCCACGGGAGTGGCCGCACTATTAAACCGCGTCTGGCTGAATAACGCCAGCATCTGACTTTTTACGGGCAACTAACGTTCAGTCGCCGCTTACTGCCTTGGGGGTACAACCCTGCAACCGCGCAGGGGCATCAAACCAGCTCAATCGCAATCGCGGTGGCTTCGCCGCCGCCGATGCACAGCGACGCCACGCCGCGCTTCTTTCCTGCGTGCATCAACGCGTGCAGCAGCGTCACCACGAGGCGCGCACCGGTGCAGCCGATCGGATGGCCGAGCGCACAAGCGCCGCCGTGCACGTTGAGTTTTTCGTGCGGAATGGAAAGATCCTTCATCGCCGCCATCGCGACCACCGCGAATGCTTCGTTGACTTCGAACAGATCGACGTCATCGACTTTCCAGCCGGCTTTCTGCAACACTTTTTCGATCGCGCCGACCGGCGCAGTGGTGAACCATTCGGGTTCCTGTGAATGCGTGGCGTGCGCGACGATGCGCGCAAGCGGCTTCACGCCGCGTGCCTTGGCATCATCGGCGGACAGCAGCACCACGGCGGCGGCGCCGTCGGAAATGCTGGACGAGCTGGCCGCGGTGACGGTGCCGTTCTCCTTGCGGAAGGCAGGTTTCAACGTCGGGATCTTCGCCGGGTCGACCTTGCCGGGTGTTTCATCGACCGAAACTTTGACGTCGCCCTTGCGCGAAGGCACGGTGACGGCGGCGATCTCGTCGGCGAATGCGCCGGATTTCACCGCCTCTTGTGCGCGGCGCACCGATTCGGTCGCGAACGCGTCCTGTTCCTCGCGGGTGAAGTGGTACTTGTCGGCGCAGGATTCGGCGAATACGCCCATCGACTTGCCGTCGTACGGGTTGGTCAGGCCATCCCATGCCATGTGATCGACCATGGCACCGTCGCCGTAACGGATGCCGGTGCGCACCGCCGCCATGTGCGGCGCATTGGTCATGGATTCCATGCCGCCGGCCACGACGACGCTGGCGGACCCTGCCTTGATCAGGTCGTGGCCGAGCATGATGGCCTTCATGCCGGAACCGCACACCTTGTTAAGCGTGGTGCAACCGGTCGATGGCGGAAGTCCCGCGCCCAAAGCGGCCTGGCGAGCAGGTGCCTGGCCCAGATTGGCCGGCAACACGCAGCCCATCAGCACCTCGCCCACGTCGCCCGGTGCGATGCCCGATTGTTGCAACGCGGCGCTGATGGCGGCGGCGCCCAGTTTGGGCGAGGGAAAGCCGGTGAACTGGCCCAGGAACGCACCGATGGGTGTGCGTTTGGCGGCGGCGATGATGATGTCGGACATGATTGGAACTCCAAAGGGAACGATTTTTTGCATCGAGCCCAGTCGCGGAGCGGCTCGAATGAAAACGGCCTTACGCAAATTATGCGGTGAATGCTGCGCTGCCGCAAATCGGTCCGCGATGCCGCATGCGCTGGTGCAGAGCGTCCGCGCTGGTGCAGAATGGCGAACATTGTTGCTGACGGGTGCGGGGATCGGTTCATGCCGGGCAGGCTTGCGTTGAACTCGAATCGACGTTGCGGCAGTTGGCTGGCGCTGGCCTTGCTTGCGGGCGCGTTGGCAGCCTGCGGCGGTGGCGGAAGCGGCGCGGTGCGCCCAGCGCCCGTGGCACCCCCGCCTTCGCCTCCGCCGACTACCCCGACTACTCCGCAGCCACCTACCGACGCGCAGTTGTCGCTCACCAACACCTACGCCGCGCACGCCGCCGGCTATACGGGCGCAGGCGTGACAATCGGTTTCGTCGACAGCGGCATCATGCGCAGCAATCCGACCGTTGCAGGACGGGTGTCAGCGGAGCTGGTCTATGTCGACCCGTCGCAAAACAATACCAACATCGACGATGTGGTCGGCCACGGCACGTGGGTATCCGAAATCGCCGCCGGTGGCCCATTCGCCAAATTTCCCGGAGGTATCGCACCGGGCGCGGACCTGGTGTCCGCGCGGATCATCTCCGACAACGCGCCTGACGACAACGGCAGCACGCCGCCGGCCACGGTCACGACACAGGACGCGCAGTTTTTCCAGTCGGTCAATACGGACCTTGTCAACAGCGGCGTCAAGGTGATGAACAATTCCTGGGGCGGCATCACCTGGAATACCAGCGATGCCAGCGTGAACCAGGCGTTCGATGCTGCCTACAGCCCATTCGTCAACCAGCACGGCGGACTCGTGGTGTTTGCGGCCGGCAACGATTCCAATCCCGCTCCCAGCACCATCGCGGCGCTGCCCAGCGTGGCGCCGGACCTCGAGAAAGGTTGGTTGGCGGTGGTGGCGATCAACAGCAACGAGCCAACCCAGCTCGAAAGTTATTCCAACAAGTGCGGCATCGCCATGAATTACTGCCTTGCCGCACCAGGCGACGTGATCGTGCTGGACAAGGACGCCACCGCCAGCACCGCCAATCCGAGCTATTTCATCGTCGAGGGTACCTCGCTGGCGGCGCCACAGGTTTCCGGCGCAGCGGCGCTGGTGTGGCAGGCGTTTCCCTATTTCACCAATGACCTGGTTCGGCAGACATTACTCGGCACGGCCGATCCGCTGGGTGGTTCGCAGCCCAATGCCACCTTCGGTTATGGCGAACTTGACGTCGGCAAGGCCGTGCAGGGGCCGGCGCAATTCAACTGGGGCGACGTCTCGGTGTCGTTCGACAACCTGACCTCAACCTGGGGAAACGACATCACCGGCAGCGGTGGATTGGTCAAGAACGGCACCGGCACCCTGATTCTCACGGGCAACGACACCTACACCGGCGGTACGCAGTTGCTGGGCGGGTCGTTGCAGGCGACGCAGCCCTTGCCGGGCAATGTCAACGTCGTCGGCGCCGGTACGCTGGACAACGCAACCGTGAACGGCTCACTTTCGAATGCGGGTACGGTGGTGGTCAGGAGTGGTGCCGTCGACGTCGGACAGAACTATACGCAAACGAACACGGGAACGTTGTCGGTCGATCTCGGCGCGTACCTCAATGTCACGGGCACGGCGCAAATCGACGGTACCTTGAATGTGCTCGGTGCGATTGACGGCTATGTCACGAGCACCCATCAAGACGTGTTGATGGCCAACGGCGGCGTGAACGGCACGTTCGCGCAGTTCACGCAATCGCCGGGCGTGTTCCTCAGCGCCACGATCCAATACACGTCGAACAGCGTGTGGCTGGACACCACCAGCCTCAGCATCACGCATGCGGCTGCGGCCATGGGTATCGTGAGTCCGGCCTCGGCGGGTGCCGCGGTGCGGGTGCAGAGTGGGTTCGATGCATTGAACGAGAAGATCGCGACGGGCGGAGCGATTGCGCCGGGCGTGCTGCAAGGGGCGGGTGCCATCCAGCGTGCGGCGACGCCCGCGGCGGCACAGGCCACGCTGCAAAGCCTCTCCGGACAACTGCACGCGGCCAGCGCGGCAATGCTGATCGACGGCATCAATGCAACGGGCAACGCGTTGTCCGAGCATTTCGATGACCTGATGAATGGGCGCACCAAGCCCGGCACGTGGTACGGCGACCTCGGTTGGCAGGGCGATCTGCAGCGGGGCGGGTACGCGAGTACGACGTTTCGCAGCAACGGCAGTCTTGTCGGCGCGGATTTCCATGTGGGCACGCACGCGCTGCTCGGCTACGCGGTCGGTGAAAGCCGGGGCTACGGACAACTCGACGAATCCTGGGACCATAGCCGCACGTGGAGCGATCACGCGATGCTGTACGGCGGCGTCATACAAGGACCGTGGTACGCCAGGGCGCAGGTTGGAGGCGGCTGGTTCCACGAAGACATGCAGCGCCTGCTTCTGCTCGGCGGCTTGTCGGCGTCTGTTGGTAGCGACTTTTCCGGGCGCTACGCGACAGGCGCACTGGAAGGCGGTTATCAATTCCGCGCCGGAAGCACGCGCATCACGCCGTTCGTGGACGTGCGCTACCAGCATCTGGATCAGGGCGCGTTCGCGGAAGCTGGCGGTTACGGCTTCGGTTTGATGGCTGATGCGCGGACCACGGGGCGGTTGCAATCCGGCATCGGGCTGCGTGCGCAACGCGATTGGCGATTGGTCAATGGCATGTGGATGCAGTTCGACGGCAGCGCGGCATGGCATCGTGCGTTGCATCAGTACGGTGATGCATTCAACGCCAGTTTCACCGGCTTCGACGATTGGATGCCGGTGCAAGGCATCGGCTTGTCACGCGACGAATCTGTGCTGCGCGCCGGCCTGTCGTTGTGGCCAACCCGCGCGTTTGGCTTGCGCCTGGGTTACACGCGTGCGCAGGGCGAACGTCAACGGATGAACAGCGTGATGTTGCAGGGCGCGTTCAGTTTTTAGTTGCGATCGTCCTTGATCGCCGCTTCGGCGGACCCAAATAGGCGGGGAAGGTTCGAGGCGGTTTGCAGTCAGAACGGCCCTCCTTGGTCTGACTTCTCGCAACAGCCGCTTCGGGCAACGCCTCAGGCCGAGCAAAAAAGCAATCGGCGCCCCTTGGGCGCCGAGATCGCTACGTTGCGCGTTTCGCACGCAAAATGCAAGACGTGTCAAATGAATTTCATGCGCTAAGATCGGCCCATGCCATCCGTAGCCGTCCATCAAATATCCACCCCACTCAGGCACTCGTTTGCCGACTCGTTCCTGCCCGGCCGTTTCGACTGGCTGATGGGTTTGTACGCCGAAAACCACAAGCGGCTGGCGCGGCTGTTCGCGCCGGAACGGTTGGCGGTGGGCGAATACGTTTCCTCGGTGGGTGATGGCCTCGACGTGCATCTGTCGGTGCAGGAGCGTCACCCGTACACGCTGGAACTCGGTTTGAGTTATGCAGTGCTCGACGAAACCACCGGCAACCCCACGCCGTCCGCGCAGTTGCGGACGTACGTCGACGCGCGCATGACCGAAGCACTGCATTGCGAACCCGGGCGCGATCTCTGGCAGGTACTCGGGCCGCTGACGCCTGCACGCAACGTGATGCAGCATCGCCTGCGCATGAACGGATTCCTCAACCGCTGGCTGGAATACCTGGCCGAGCAGGGCCATTCGCTGGCGACACTGGAACGCTTGCGGCCGGCGTCCGACGCTGCCTGAGCGCGACCGGCGAGGAGCTGCGGCGTTGCCGTTTGCGCTGAAGGTGGGCAAATGTGACGGTGATCCGCCGCGCGTGCGCATTGCGTTTCGACTTCGCTGATTGCCCGAGCTACGCTCAGCGCGAACGGACAGTCAAGCGCCGCTACCAAAAGCCAGGCCTGCTTTCGCAGGCCTGGCTCGTACTTGCCGCCTTCTGCGTCAGCCGTCGGTCGAATCGAGGCCGCGGCGTTCCAGCAGCGGCTCGATGCGCGGCGCGTGGCCCGCGAAGTCGCTGAAGAGTTCCATCGCATCCTTGCTGCCGCCCTGCGACAGCAATTTCTCGCGGAAGCGGTCGCCGTTCTCGCGGGTCAGGCCGCCGTGCTGCTTGAACCATTCGACGGTGTTCGCATCCAGTACTTCCGACCAGATGTAGGCGTAGTAGCCGGCGGAATAGCCGCCCATGATGTGGCTGAAGTAGGGCGTGCGATAGCGTGGCGGAACCGGCGCGAAATCGGTGCCGTTGGCCTTCAATGCCGCCGTCTCGAACGCCATCACGTCGTCGGCCGCGGGCACCTTGTCGGTGCCGATCTGGTGCCAGGTCTGGTCGAGCATCGCGGCGCCGAGGTATTCGGTGGTGGCGAAGCCCTGGTTGAACTTCGACGTCGCGAGCACCTTGTCCAGCAGTTCCTTCGGCATCGCGGCGCCGGTTTCGTGGTGCCTGGCATAGTGCGCGAGCACGCTCGGCCAGTCGGCCCACATCTCGTTCACCTGCGAGGGAAACTCCACGAAATCGCGCGGCACGCTGGTGCCCGAGAAGTACGGGTACTTCACGTTCGAGAACATGCCGTGCAGCGCGTGGCCGAATTCGTGGAACATCGTGGTCACTTCATCCCACGTCATCAGCGTCGGACCGCTCGCCGGCTTGGTGATGTTGAGATGATTCGCGACCACCGGCAGGTCGCCGGTGAGTTCCGACTGGCTGACGTAAGCGTTCATCCATGCTCCGCCGCGCTTGGATGGGCGTGCGTACGGATCGAAGAGGAAGATTGCGAGCTGGCTGCCGTCCTCGTTGAAGACGTCGTACACCAGCACGTCGGGGTTGTAGACCGGAAGATCCGTACGCTGCTTGAAGCTGATGCCGTATTCCTGGTTCGCAGCGTAGAACACGCCGTTCTCCAGCACATTCTTCATTTCGAAATACGGCTTCAACTGGCTTTCGTCGAACGCGTATTTGTCGGCGCGCACCTTCTCGGTGTAGTACGACCAGTCCCACGCGGCCAGCTTGAACGTGGGCTCGCCCTTGGCGGCTTGCGACTTGTCGATCATCGCCTGCAGGTCGGCGGCTTCGCGCCTTGCGTTGGCGACCGCCGGCGGCGCGAGCTTGCCGAGCATGTCGTTCACCGCTTCCGGCGTTTTCGCGGTCTGGTCGGCGAGGCCATACGCCGCCCAGTTCGGGTAGCCCAGCATTTGCGCCTTTTCGGCGCGCAGCTTCATCACCTTCGCGACGGTCGCGGTGTTGTCGTACTGGTTGCCGCGACTGCCGCGGACCAGGGATGCTTCATAAATGCGCTGGCGCAACGCGCGGTTGTCGAGCTGCGCGATCACCGGCTGGATCGTGGTGTTGACCAGCGCGATCACGTACTTGCCTTCGAGACCGCGCGACTTGGCGGCCGCGGCGGCGGCATCGATCTGCGCATCGGTGAGCCCGGCAAGTTCGTCGCGGCTTTCCACCACCACGGCCGAATCGTTCACCTCGGCCAGCACGTTCTGGGTGAAATCGGTGCCGAGTTTCGCCAATTCGCCGTTGATCTCCTTGATGCGCGCCTTGTCGGCATCCGAAAGTTGTGCGCCGGCGCGCACGAAGTCGTCGTGGTAGCGTTCGACCAGGCGCAAGCCTTGCGGGTCGAGGCCCAGCGAATCGCGGGAGTCGTACAGCTTCTGCACGCGCACGAACAGCTTCGGATCCAGCATGATCGCGTCGCGGTGCGCGGCCAGTTTGGGTGCGTATTCGGCCTGGATGGCCTTCTTCGCGTCATTGTTCTCGACACCCGACAGGCTGAAGAAGACGGTGGTGGCGCGATCGAGGATCTGGCCAGACTTTTCCATCGCGATGATGGTGTTGTCGAACGTCGGTTCGGCGTCGTTGTTGGCGATCGCATCGATTTCCTTGAGGTGATCGGCCATGCCGCGGTCGAACGCCGGGCCGTAATCGGAATCGGTGATCTTGTCGAACTGCGGAAAGTGCAGCGGCAGCGGGCTTTCAGTGAAGAACGGATTACCCGATTCGATGCTCGCGGTTTGCGACGGCGCGGCGCTCGATTCGGATTCCTTGTTGGCGTCGGTCGCGCCGGTACAACCGGTGAGGAGACCGGTCAGCGCAAGGGCCAGCGTCAGCGAAGTTTTCATTGTTGCAGGCTCGTTGAAGTGGAACCTGCATCGTACCCAAGGCCACGCACTTTTGCCCATGACCAAAGCCATGTTCGCGTCGTTCCGTGAATCGCGTCCGTCCCGACACGAAAAAGCCCGCGCATGGCGGGCTTGGAAAAGTGCATCAGAACTGGCGGAGCGGACGGGACTCGAACCCGCGACCTCCGGCGTGACAGGCCAGCATTCTAACCAGCTGAACTACCGCTCCGCATTGTCCGTTTTTACCTGAACCGTCCATGGTGGTACTGCCGTTCGCCATCCATGGCTCACCGGTTCCGCTTCACGCGAACGTCCACTGGACGTTCGCAAGCGTTCGCGGAACCACCAGCTGAACTACCGCTCCGCATCGTTCCGTTTTTCGCTGCGAACATTTGCGTTCGCGTGTGGCGCGTTGCATGTTCCGGGCCGCACATTGTACTTGCATCACGACGTGCCATGGCAACAACATGGCGTCCCCACGGGGATTCGAACCCCGGTCGCCACCGTGAAAGGGTGGTGTCCTAGGCCTCTAGACGATGGGGACAGCGTGGGGATTTGGTGGAGCCAGACGGGATCGAACCGACGACCTCTACAATGCCATTGTAGC
>DATFGT010000065.1:0-37223 GCA_035249175.1 Rhodanobacteraceae bacterium | reverse complement strand
GCGTTCTACCAGCGGCGAGCGGCGCACGTCACCGTATTTCTCGGCGTCGGCTTTGAGTTCCTGCTTGATCAGCGTCTTCAGGCGCGCCTTGGAACCGAGCGTCACTTCGATCTTCGCGCGTTCCTCTTCCAGCACGTCGCGCTCGGCATTGAGCTTCATTTCCTCGAGTCGCGCGAGTTGCCGCAGTTTGGTTTCGAGGATGTAGTCGGCCTGTTCTTCCGACAATTTGAAGCGCTTGATCAGCGCCGGTTTCGGCTCATCCTCGTGGCGGACGATGCGTATCACTTCGTCCAGGTTGAGGAATGCGATGCGCAAGCCTTCCAGCAGGTGCAGGCGGCGCTCGACCTTTTCGAGGCGATGCTGCAGGCGACGCGTCACCGTGTCGCTGCGGAAACGCAACCACTCTTCGAGGATCTGCTTGAGCGTCTTGACCTGTGGGCGGCCATCCAAGCCGATCATGTTGAGGTTGATGCGGAAGCTCTTCTCGAGGTCGGTGGTGGCGAACAGGTGCTGCATCATCGCCGCGGTGTCCACGCGGTTCGAGCGCGGAATCAGCACCAGCCGCACCGGGTTTTCATGATCGGATTCATCGCGCAGGTCTTCGAGCATCGGCAGCTTCTTGGCGCGCATCTGCGCGGCGATCTGCTCGATGATCTTCGCGGGCGAGACCTGGTGCGGAAGCGCGGTCAGCACCACGTTGTCGCGTTCTTCGGTATAGACAGCGCGGCAACGCACCGAGCCGTTGCCGGTCGCGTACATCGCGGTCAGCTCGCTGCGCGGCGTGATGATTTCCGCCGAAGTCGGAAAATCCGGCGCCTTGATGTGTTCGCAAAGTTCCGCAACGCTGGCGGACGGCTCGTCCAGCAGATGAATGCATGCGGAGGTGACTTCGCGCAGGTTGTGCGGCGGAATATCGGTGGCCATGCCGACCGCGATGCCGGTGGAACCGTTCAACAAGACGTGCGGCATGCGCGCCGGCAGCCACGAGGGTTCCTTGAGCGTGCCGTCGAAGTTCGACGCCCAGTCGACCGTACCCATCGGCAATTCGCTGAGCAGCAATTCGGCGATCGGGGTCAGGCGCGATTCGGTGTAACGCATCGCCGCGAACGATTTGGGATCGTCCGAAGAACCGAAATTGCCCTGGCCGTCGATCAGCGGGTAGCGATACGAGAACGGCTGCGCCATCAGCACCATCGCCTCGTACACCGAACTGTCGCCGTGCGGATGGAACTTGCCGATCACGTCGCCGACGGTGCGCGCCGATTTCTTCGGCTTCGCGGTAGCCGCCAGGCCCAGTTCGCTCATCGCGTACACGATCCGCCGTTGTACCGGTTTCAGGCCGTCGCCGATGAAGGGCAGGGCGCGGTCCAGCACCACGTACATGGAATAGTCGAGGTACGCGCGCTCGGCGTACTCGCGCAGCGGGATTTGTTCGAAGTTGGTTTCCAGCGGTGCCATGGCTATCCGTGGTCCCGGATCGCGCCGGGACTTCAGTTTCGATCCGGGGAATTGTCGCGGCGCGCGCGGCTCAATGCACGCGTTCGGTGTCGATGCCGAGCTTCGAGAGCTGCATCTGCACGCTGTCGGGACCTGCAAGGTGGCCGGCGCCGATGGCGACGAAGATCGTGCCGTTGCCTTTCAGCAGCGTTTCGATTCGCCTGGCGAAGTTCCTGTTGCGGTCGACCAGCAGCACCTCGTACAGGTCGGGATACTGCGCGCGCATGCTGTCGTTGACGTTGCTGGCAATGGCATCCACGTCGCCAGCCTGCCATGCGTGGACCAGCGCCTCGATCTGCTCCGGGCCCTTGGCGTAATCGTCGAGCACGTTGCGCAGCAGGTCCAGTTGCAGCGTCGCCGGCAGGTTGGCGAAATACTCGATCTGCTGCTCGGCGGTCTCGAAGGCATCGACCGTCTTGCCATCCGCCTTGAACGTGCGTTGCAGTTGCTTGTCCGCACCGGACTTCGGGTCGTAGCCAGCCTTGACGATCGGCGCGACGGTGATCGTGAGCGCCGCCAGCCATGGCTTCATGGTCTCCAGCGTGGCCGCGCCGCCTGGAAGGGCGATGGCTTTGGCGGCCGCATCCAGCCTTGCGCGGTCGGCGTCGCTGAGTTGCTTCGAAAGCGGATGTTGCGGGTCCATGCCGTATTGCAGCACCAACATCTGCATGCCGACGGGATTGTCGTCGTCCTCTTCCATGTACAAGGTGCCGCTGTCGGCGAGTGCCTTGTCGAGCGCCGGGTAGTGCCACTTGGCGCCCTCCGGCAGCACATGCACGGTGCCGAACAGGTACACCGTCGCCGTCGCACTCTTCGCCACCCATAGTGCCGGATCGGCCAGGGCGGGCGCACACGCCGACAGCGTGAACGCGATGATGAAGCAGAAGCGTTGAAACGTTTTCATCCGGACACGCCGCGCGGAACGAATCCGTACATTGTGTCATGCAGCGCCGGAATTCTTTCCGACGCCTGAAGCGGGCGCATGGGCGGTAATCGCTGGCAGGCAATGCGGAATGGAAGAGTGGGTGCGGCATTTCCGCGGCATCCGTCCCTTCAGGAGCATCGCCATGCCCACGGTCAACGATGATTTCAACCGCACCGTCACCCGCCTCGACCTCGATCCGGAACTCTCCGGGATTTTCACGCGGGGCGCCGTCGCGACCTTGCGTTTCAGCGACACCGATTTGATGCGTTTCAACGACTGCGTGGCACGCGTGGCGCCGGGAACGCCGGCACTGGACGGCGCGCAGATCGCGGCTGCCGCGAGGCGGCTGTCGCGAGCGGTCGGCGCGGGCAACGAGTCGCGCTTCATCCGGGCCCGCATCCGTCGCGCGTACGAGATGCGCGCGTTGCTCGACGACAAGGGCTGGTCGTGCGAACCCCCGCTGCGCGAACGCATGCAGGCCGCGATTGGGTATATCGATGGCGCACCGGGGCTGGTTCCCGACGATGTGCCGTTGATCGGCGGACTGGACGACGCATTGCTGGTGGATCTGGTCCTGGAAGGCGTGCGCGGCGAGCTCGACGAATACGCTGATTTCTGCCGTTTCCGTGCCTGCGAAGCGACGCGGCTTGGCGTACCTTCGGCGCATGTGCCGCTGGACCGCGCGACATGGATCGCGCGGCGTCAGGAGGAGATCCTGATGGAACGGCAATTGCGCCACGCGCGGGACGGGTCGTACGCCCGCAACGAGGGCGGCGCGGCCTGTTCCTGGCTGGTTGAGCGGCACTTGCGAAGGGCGGGGCGCGGCGGATAATCGCGGCCGGACGGACGCAACCGGCGCCTGCTCGTTTGCCGCGTGAGGACGCGGTGTATGGGCCGATTCGACACGACCCGCTGGAGCCTGGTACTGCGTGCGCGCGGCGATGCGGCTGATGCGCGCGCGGCGCTGGAAGTCCTGTGCCGCACTTATCGGCCGCCGGTGCTGGCCTATGTTCGCAGCCATGTTCGCGCCCGCGACGCGGCCGAGGATCTGACCCAGGCGTTCTTCACACGGTTTCTCGAACGCGCGTGGCACGCGGGCGCGGATCCCGAGCGTGGACGTTTCCGGACGTTCCTGTTGACGATGCTCAAGCGTTTCCTGATCGATGCCGATGCCGAGGCGCATACCCTGAAGCGAGGCGGCAACATTCGTTTCGAAGCATTGGACGAAGCGGATACGGCCTGTGCTGCCGAATCACCTGAAGATACCTTTGAACGCGAGTGGGCCAGGGCGGTGCTGGCCGCGGCGTTCCTGCGCCTGCGCCTCGAGGCCGAAGGCGTCGGCAAGCTTGCGTTGTTCGAGCGGCTCAGCGAATTCCTGACCGAGCCGCCCGACGAGGCTGACTACGCGCGCGTCGCGGCGGAGTTGAATCTGCGCCGCAATACGCTTGCCGTCGCCGTGCACAGGCTGCGGCACCGGCTGCGCGATCTCGTGCGCGAGGAATTGACTGAGACGACCTCCTGCCGCGCCGACATGGACGCCGAGTTGCGCGCGTTGCGCGTCGCGTTGGGCCCGGCGCCGCAATGAGCGCACGGCCGGCAGCCCATGTAATCGTCGCCGCGTTTTGTGGAAGCAGAGTCGACCGAGGGGAAACGTGCAATGGAAACCGCCCACGACCGCCGGCCCGATGATTTCACGCAGACGCGCTGGTCGATGGTGCAGCGTCTGGGCGCGCCGCAGTCGGGCGAGGCGCATCAGGCACTCACCGAACTGGCACTTCGTTACTGGTATCCGGTGTACGCCTACGTGCGGCGTTGCGGGCACGCGCCGGAGATCGCACAGGACATCACCCGCGCCTTCTTCCAGCGCATGGCCATCGAGGCCGGCGAGCCAGGCGGGCTCCCGCACGGCCGCTTCCGCGATTGGCTGCTGACGCGGCTCAATGTTTTTCTCGCGGGCGATTGGCACGAGCTGACGGAATGTGAAACGCAGGCTGGCTCGCCGCCCCTCGACGATCTCGAACGGCGCCATCGCGGCGACCAGGCGATCGGAGATTCACCCGCGCAGGCCTTTCAGCGCGGCTATGCCCTGGAAGTGCTGGCGCGCGGTTTCAAGGCCCTGCAGGTGGAAGCGGGCCAGACCGGGCACCTCGACATGTACGAAATGCTGGAACCGTACCTCGCGCGCGATCCGTTGCCTGGCCAGTACGAGGAAATGGGCCGGCACCTCGGCGTTCGTCCCGTGGCGCTCGTGCTGGCGCTGAAGCGGCTGCGCCAGCGCTTCCGCGAATTGGTGCGCGAGGAACTGGCGGATGCGGTCGCCTCACCCGAAGACTTGGCTGCCGAGCAACAGGCCTTGTTTGCGGCGCTGGCACGGGGCGGGTGAGCCATGGCATCGCAGCCCTCAACATCCGAAGCCGGCGGGCGGACTTCCGCGCCGGACATGGGCACCCTGCATGGCCTGCGCGGTTTGGCCGAACTCGCGTTTGGCAGCCTGACCCGCGCCGACGAGCCCGCGCAAGGCCAGCATCTCGCGTTGTTGCGTGCGGAGAGCCTGGAACTGGATCTCTCCGATCCCGTACAACGCCAGTTCGGCGACTACGAATTGCTGGAGTTGCTCGGCGAAGGCGGGATGGGCGCGGTCTACCGCGCGCGCCATATCCCGCTGGATCGCAGCGTGGCGGTCAAGCTGCTGTCGGCCGGTCCCTGGGCGTCGCGCGATTTCATCGCGCGTTTCGAACGGGAGGCCCAGAATGCCGCGCGCATGCAGCACCCGAACATCGTCACGGTGTTCGAAGTGGGCAACCACGATGGCCTGCATTTCTTCAGCATGCGGCTGGTGGAGGGACACAGCCTTTCGACGCTGTTGAAACGCGGTGAACGCTTTGCACCGAAAGTCGCCGCGGGCCTGCTTCGCACCGTCGCCGAAGCCGTGGCCTATGCGCACAGCCTTGGCGTGCTGCATCTGGACCTGAAGCCCGGCAATTTGCTGATCGACGGCTACGGCACGCCGCACGTGGCGGACTTCGGGCTGGCGCGCCGGCTCGACAGCGCCGCGATGGTCGCCAACGACGAGGTCTCCGGGACGCCTTCCTACATGGCCCCGGAGCAGGCGCAGGTGCGCAGCTCCCGGCTGACCGGGGCCACCGATGTGTGGGGGCTGGGCGCGATCCTGTATGAATTGCTGACCGGCGCACCGCCGTTCCGCGCCGAAACCGCACAGGCGACCCTGAAGCTGGTGCTGGAAGGGCAGGTGCGCGCGCCGCGCCGTTTCCAACCGTACCTGCCGTTGGATCTGGAAGCGATCGTGCTGCATTGCCTTGCGCGCAATCCGCATGAACGCTATCCGTCGGCGCGCGCGCTGGCCGATGATTTGCAGCGCTACATCGAAGGCCGCCCGGTGCAGGCGCGGCCATTGAATGCGATGCGGCGATTGGCGCGTTGGGCTCGCCGTGAACCGAGGCTTGCCGCAACCATCGCGTGCGCGATCTGCGCGCTGGTCATCGGCCTGGTCGCTAGCACTTGGCAATGGCGGCGCGCCGACGCGAGCGCGGACGCCGCGCGCGACAGCCTGTGGGAGACGCGCGCACAGACGGCACAACAGGCGCTCGCGGCGGGCGACGGTTTTCGCGGCCTGCGCCAACTCGTCGCCAATCTTGTCGGGATGGAAGCGACGGACCACACCGGCGCAGCCGCTATCGAGCGCCAGCGGATCGGCACGATCCTCGCCAATGCGCCGCAACTCGTACATCTGCTCGCGTTGCCCAGTGGCGAGACGGCTTCTTCGATCGCGATTTCGCCCGATGGACACCGCTTCGCGATCGCCACGTACGAAAACGTCAACGGCCTCGTGCGGCGCGTGCGGCAATACGACCTGGCGACCTTGCGCGAAACCTGGTCGGTGTCGACCGAAAACCGCACGTTTCTTGCCGGCGGGGGCGACTTCGGCGCGCCACGCGGCAATCTGCATTACACCGACGACGGCCGTTTCCTGCTGCTCTCCACCCAGGAACAACCGGTGGTGCCGGCGCCGCGGACGTCGGACATGATCGCGCTGGATGCGCGTGATGGCCGCATTCTGTGGCCGGGCAAACTCTCCCAACGCCAAGCCGACATCGTTTACGACGACGCGCTGAAGCACGCGCTGGTGCGCTTTCGCTCGGACGAGTCGCTGCGCTGGCCCGATTCGGCGCAGTTCTACGAAGTGAACGGCTGGCGCGCGGTCGGGCCGCGGCACACGAACGCGACCACGCTTGCCGCCGATTTCTGGCTGCCGGCACCCGATGGATACGCCTGGCTGGGCTCGCGCGACAGCACGAAGCTGGCCCTGTACACGGTGCCGGCGCTGAAACCGCTTTGGAGTCTGCAATTGCCGCAGGCCAGCCTGATACGCGCCTGGCGCTTCAGCCACGATGGCCGCCGCATCGCGCTCGGCAGCGTGGACGGTGCGGTTCGCCTCGTCGATGCAGGGAACGGTCAAACGCAGGAATTCAAAACTGTGCCGGGCGGACGCGTGCAGTGGCTCGAATTCAGCTCAGACGATCGAACCCTCGCCGCGCTCGACGAAAACGGCCAGCTCTGGACCTGGGACGTCGATACGGGCGCGCCGCGCAGCGCGCCGCTGCACTTGTTGCACAACGACATCATCGTGGCGCGCATCCGGTACGACGGCGACACGCTGTTCGGCGAAGGCCTAGGCCTGACGGATGGCGAACTCGGCTACGTGACACTGGGCCCGCGCGCGGTGTTCAACAACGAAGCCGTGCCGGGGGTGGCGCGCCTGCACGACATTTACGGGCTAAGCACCGCTTTCGATGTTTCGATCAAGGCGCAGCGGCTGATCACGGGCAACAACGGCAACCTGATCGAGATCTGGCGCCTGCCGCCCTCGCCGTTGCGCGAGGCACGCGCCGCGCCGATGCAACCGCTGGTGCAAACGTTCGACGGTGAGCGTTTGGTAACGGTCAAAGGCAACACGGTGCGCGTGATCGATGCCGTGACCGGCGCACCTGTTTCGCCGCCGCTGCAGCATCCGGAGCCGGTGGGGTTCGCCGATCTCGCCCCCGATGGCCGTTCGCTGGTAACTATTGCCGGCCGCACGGTACGGGTGATCGATCCGGTCACTTGGAAGCTGCGCGGCGCACCAATCGTGTTGTCGCAGACGCCGGAACGCATGGCCTTGGCGCAGGCTGCGCCGGTGCTTGTTGCAACTATGCCGACCTACGAAGGCGACGAACGGCGCACCGTGATCCAACGTATCGATCTCTCGCGTGCCACCCCGCTCGGCAAACCGGTGCGCATCGAAGGACTGCAGTATTTCACGATCGACGTGACGGGCGGCCATGCACTTATTGCGACGTTGAGCCGGACGCGCCCGGCGGCGATCAAGTGGATCCTGCTTTCAGACGGGGCGGCGACATGCACGCCGAAACTCGGGGACGTCTGGAACATCGCGCTTGCCGCCGACGGACGCCTCGCCTGGTTCGCCGTTGCGGTGCCAAATACCCCGGCCGCAAAACTTCAGCACTGGGACCTGGAGGCGTGCCGCGAATTACCCGTTGCCGAACAGACACAACTGCAACCGAACGCGGTGGTGATGGCACGAGGCGCGGGTTTGATCGTGCATCACGGCGGTAACGAGGAGTTGATGCAGGTCGACGCCGGTGGTCGGGGGACTGCCGCGGTGGGAGATGCCATCCCCGGTGCGATGTATGAATTCGCGCTCAGCGTGGATGGCGAACGCGCGGCGATCGCCACACGCAATGCCGTGCATTTGCTCGATGCTCACACCGGCCGCGATCTGTCCGCGCCGCTGGCCGCGCCGATCGCCGGCGACGACGCCATCGCCAAGCTCGCGTTCTCGCCCGATGGCACGCGCCTGATCGCGCGCACGATCGATCATCGCTGGCTTTTCTGGAACTTGCCTCGGACTACCGCGAGCTCCGCGGAGCTCGCTCGCCTGACGCGTGCGCTGGATCCGCATCCGGGTGAGCGGTTGTCGGATGCCGACATCAAGGCACTGAACGCGCAAATGCGCGCGGCGGCCACGTCGCGATCGCTAGCGAGGGTGTCCGCCGTTCCAATTGTGTTCGCGCCGGCAACCGGTGCCGGTATCGATCCGCGTTTCGTGCCGCTCGATCTCGCGCCGGCGATAAACGAGCCGCTGGTCGGCAAGACCTGGTCGGAGCCTTTGGCAGGCGGCGACCTGGCGACGCTGGCGCCGGGCCTGCAGCGGTTTCTCGGCGTCGACTACCGCGTAGATGGCGGCGTGCAACTCAGCGGCGGCGGCACCGCCACGGCGCTGGGACCGGAGCTGCTTCGCAGCCAGACGATCGCCGTGCCGGGCATCGTCGCGCGTCGCGTGCACGTGCTGGCCTTTATGCACATTCCAATGTACCGCGGCATACCCCCGCGCGCGTTCGGCTACGTGGTGTTGATCGGCGCCGATGGACGCGAAACCCGCCTGGAAATCCGCACCGTGCGCGACGTGGTGACGCACGGCACCAACCCGAAGACGGCCTGGCCGACCGCGCGCATTGCCCGGGTCGGGATGGACAGCGAGAGCGTGCGCACTGGTGGCGACCCGGCGCAACCGTGGTCGGCCGTGTATGCGGTGGCACTGGACGTGCCGCCGGGTACGGGCCCGATCCGCGCCCTGCGCTTCGATGTCGCCGACGGGCCGATGGAGGCGCCGCTGTTCTTCGCCGCGACGCTGGAGCGTGCAGATACCGCCGACGTCCGACTTCATGCATCGCATGGTGGCCACCAATGAGGGGGAGCGTGCGATGGCACTCTGCAAGTGCATCATCGGTTGCTTGCCCCTGCTGACGTTGTGCGGTGGTGCGGGTGCGCTCGCGGCCGACCCGCCGCCCGACGGCAACAACAAACCGCAACAACAAACTCCGAACCCGACCGATACGACGCAAACCCTCGGCACGATCTACGTCACCGGTACGCATATCCGCAGCGTGGACATCGAAACGGCCAATCCGGTCAAGGTGCTGGATCACGACGCGATCCTGCGCTCGGGATTGACCGGTGTCGCCGACGTGGTGCAATCGCTGATCGTCGCCGGCGGCCAGAGCCTCAACCGCAACATCAACAATCCGCCGGTCGACCCCAGCACCAATTTCGACGGCAAGCGCGGCGAATCGCGGGTAAACCTGCGCAGCCTCGGCGCGGACCGTACGCTCATTCTGGTCAATGGCCGGCGCTGGGCGTCCGCGGTGGATGGGGCAGTGGATCTGTCCGCGATACCGCTGGCGCTGGTGGATCGCGTCGAAGTGCTGAAGGATGGCGCTTCGGCGATCTACGGTTCCGATGCGATCGGCGGTGTGATCAACATCATCACACGCCGTGATTATTCCGGCGCGGAACTTGATTTGTACGCCGGAGAAACCGACCACGGCGACGGCCGCAGCCGTCATGCCGATTTCAGTTTCGGCCGCAGCGGCAACAAGTGGAACGCGTCGTTCGGAGTGGAGTGGGGCGACGACGATCCGATCTTCGCCGAGACGCGCGAAATCTCCTCGGTTCCGTCGCCGGGCTTGCCATTCGACGCGACCGCATCGTCTTCCAGCCAGTATGGCCGCTTTTTCGTGCAGGGTTTCCGCGGCTCAATGGTTCTGATTGCGGGCAGGCCGGGAACCTCGCCCGATGATTTCCGCAGGTTCAACAGGGCCGTCGACAACAACTACAACTACATTCCGTACAACTACCTGCAGACGCCGCAGCAGCGCCGCGCCGCGTTCGGCCAGTTCCGCCGGGAATTCTCGCCCACGTTCGCGTTCTCGGCCGATGTGCTGTTCCACCAGCGCCGCTCGGCGCAGCAACTGGCGCCGCCGGTGGTGGGTTTTTCCGCCGCCGCCGGTACGGCCGATGCCTTCAGCGTATCGCCGCAGAATATCTACAATCCGTTCGGGGTGCCCGTCGACGTGACGACGCGCTGGCCGGACAGCGAACCGCGCCGTTTCGAGCAATCGGTGGATACCACGCGCTTCCATTTCGGGCTCGACGGATTGTTCCAGGCCTTCGGCCGCGACTGGAACTGGAACGCGGACGCCACCCGCACGCGCGTGGTGCAAAGCGAGTCGGCCGGCCCGTACGCAGACGACGCAAAACTGGCGCTCGCGGTCGGGCCTTCCTTCCACGATGCGAACGGCGTGGCGCATTGCGGAACGCCGGACAGCGTGATCGAAGGCTGTGTGCCGCTGGACCTGTTCACCGGGCCGGGCCGTTACACGCAGGCGATGACGGATTACGTCAACGCGGAGATCCATAACGATCAGCGCGCGCGTTCGGATTCACTGGATTTCAATGTCACTTCGACGCTGGCGGATTTGCCCGCGGGGGCGCTCGGTTTCGCGGCGGGCGTGGAGCGGCGTCTGGAGCGCGGCAGCGACATACCCGATCCGCTCATCGCTTCCGGCCGCGCCAATGGCACCGGCAACACCAATGCTCCGACACACGGCGCCTATTCGGTGAACGAAGCGTATCTGGAATTCGACATCCCGCTGCTGGCCGACATGCCGCTGGCGCGCAAGCTCGATGTCAATCTCGCCACGCGCTATTCGGATTATTCGCTGTTCGGCAGTACCGACAACTCGCGCGTCGGCCTGCGCTGGAAACCCGTGGACGAGTTGTTGTTCCGTGCGACTTGGTCGCAGGGTTTTCGCGCGCCGAGCATCTTCGAGGCTTTCGGTGGAGAAACGAGAGGTCCCGGCGGTGTCATTGATCTCTGCGAAACGCAGGAGGGCTATACGCCATCGCCGCAGATCGCCGCCAACTGTCTCGCGCAGGGCGTGCCTGGAGATGTACCCGAATCGGACGCCACGTACGTCATCATGGGCAGCAATCCCGATCTGCGGCCGGAGACTTCGCGCTCGCTCACCGCCGGCCTGGTTTTCAGCCCGGCGGGGCTGCCGGGGTTTGATGCGAGCTTGGACTGGTATCGCATCGAGATTCGCGATGCGATCGCCGATTACGGTCCGCAGCGTTACGTGGGCGCTTGTTACCGCAACAACGACCCGGAGGCCTGCACGCACATCACCCGGCTGCCCGACGGCGAAATCTCGCAGATCGTGGCAATCGAGGAAAACCTGCCGGGTGGACTCGAAACCGAAGGTTGGGACTTCGGCTTGCACTGGAAGCGCAAGACCTCGATGGGCGACCTCGACTTCAGTTGGGACAACGCATACGTGGATTACTGGGGCGCCATCGGCAGGCCGCCGCGCGGCACGCCATTGCCCGACGGTTCGCTGGCGGCCGGCAATATCGCCGGGAAAAACGACGATGCATTTGGCGGCTTGATCTGGCGGTTGCGTTCGGTGGCGACGCTGGCGTGGCAGCGCAAGTCATTCGGCGCCTCGATCAGCGCGCGCTACTTCTCGCCGATCGTCGAGGATTGCAGCGTCGTCATCCATACCGCGGATATCGTGCAGGATCCCTCCTTGTACTCGCTCTGTTCCGATCCGGACCACCTGGACGCGGGCTCGGCCGCGCCGCGCAATCGCGTCGGGGCGGTGACCTACGTCGATCTCGAAACGAGCTGGGATGCGCCCTGGAAAGCGCGCATCGCCTTCGGCATCCGCAACGCTTTCGACCGGAACCCGCCGCTCGCGCGCTCGTACAGCAGCCTCAATTCCTTCTTCCCCGATTACGACATCCCCGGCCGCTTCTACTACGCGAGTTACCGGCAGAAGTTCTGAACGGGAGTCATCGGTCAAACGAAAACTCTACTTGCAGGTGATGACAGCAGGGAGGGCCGTGCCATGTCGCTTTGCAAACGCATCATCAATTTCCTGCCGCTGCTGGCATTGTGCGGAAGTGCGAATGCGTTCGCGGCCGATCCGCCGGCGGCCGAAAACAATCCGCCGCAGCAACAAACTTCGAGCACGGCCGACACGACGCAAACGCTCGGCACGATCTACGTCACGGGCACGCATATCCGCAGCGTGGATCTGGAAACCCAGCATCCGTTGCTGGTGCTGAAGCGAGAAGACCTGCTGCGTACGGGTTTGACCGATATCGCGCAAATCGTGCAGAACATCGTCGTCAATGGACAGACGCAGAACCGCAACGTCAACAACGTCAGCGACGGCCGCGAACTCGTCAATCTGCGCAGTCTCGGAGTCAACCGCACGCTGGTCCTGGTGAACGGGCAACGTTGGGTCAGCGCGCTGGACGGCGCGGTGGACCTCTCCGCGATTCCGATGGCACTGGTGGAACGCGTCGAGGTACTGAAGGACGGCGCGTCCGCGATCTACGGTTCGGATGCCATCGCCGGTGTGGTCAACATCATCACCCGCAGGGATTTCAAGGGCGCCGAACTGGGCGCCTATTACGGCGAAACCGGCCACGGTGACGGCATCCGTCGCGATGTCGATTTCAGCTACGGTCGCAGCGGCGAACGCTGGAACGCCTCGTTCGGGGTCGAATACGCAAAGGACGATCCGGTTTTCGCCGACGCGCGGGAGATTTCATCGGTGCCCGTTGCGGGCTTGCCCCTCGCGGCGACCGGCGCCCCTTTCATGATGTTTCGCTATATCGGCCGCTACACCCTGATCCCGGGGCGTCGCGGTACATCGCTGGGCGATTTCCGGCCCTTCGATTTCGCAACCGACCCGAATATCAATTACACCCCGTACCTCTACCTGCAGACGCCGCTGGAACGCAAGGCGATCTTCGCGCAGGGCCGCTACGAACCGACGCCGAATCTGGCATTGTCCGGCGATGTGCTGTTCAACCGCCGCCGATCCGCGCAGCGGTTGCCGCCGCCAGGGATCATCTTCGGAACATACTGTTGCAAGGACCTTCCCCCGTCAGCCTTCGACGTCTCGCCGGACAACGTCTACAACCCTTTCGGTGTGACCATTACTTCTTTTTTCCGGTTGTTTCTCGAGAACCCTCCGGTCCGCTTCGAGCAGACCGTGGATACGACACGTGAACACCTGGGCCTCGATGGCGTGTTCGATCTCGCCGGCCGCTCGATTTCCTGGGGCACGGATGTCTCGCACATGCGCGCAGACCAGCGCGAATCCGTCGGTCCTTTCGAAGACAACGCGAAACTGCAGCTTGCGGCCGGCCCCTCGTTCTTCGATGCCGGTGGCATGGCGCGCTGCGGTACGCCTGGCGATGTGATCGAAGACTGCGTACCGCTCGACCTGTTCGGGCCGCCGGGTTCGATCACGCCCGCGATGCTCGATTACGTGAACGCACAAGCCGGCAACCGCGTGCGCAGCGAAACCTGGGATTACACCCTGCACGCCACTACCGCGCTGTTCGAACTGCCGGCCGGTCCACTGGATGCCGCGGCCGGCGCGGAATATCGCCACGAGAGCGGCAGCGACGATCCGGATGAACTGCTGGCCAGCGGGCGCGCGAATGGCGGATTTGTCAACTACGGGCCGACGACGGGCGCGTATTCCGTCAGGGAAGCTTACGCGGAATTCGAAATCCCGCTGCTGGCGGGGCGTTCCTTTGCGCGTCAACTGGATCTGGATGTGGCGACGCGCTGGTCGGACTACTCGCGCTTCGGCAGCACCACCAATTCGCAAGCGGGTTTGCGCTGGAAGCCGCTGGACGATCTGCTGGTGCGCGCGAGCTGGATCCAGGGCTTTCGTGCGCCGAGCGTGCTGGATCTGTTCCAGGGCGCGGTCTCGACGGGTGAACTCGCCGAGGATCCATGCGCTTTGACCAGCCACCCGACTGCGGCGACCCTCGCACGTTGCGCCGCGCTGGGCGTACCGGCAGACGTCCACAATTTTGGCGGCACGGATGTCACCCTTGGCGGCAATCCGTCGCTGCATCCGGAAACGGCGCGCACGCGTACCCTCGGGGTCGTCTACGAGCCATCGTGGCTGCCCGGATTCATCGCAAGCCTCGACTGGTACCGCATCCAGATCCGCAACGCGATCGGCGAGCGTTCGGCGCAGGCCATACTGGATGCCTGCTACAAGCTCGGCGACCCGAACGCGTGCGCGCTGATCACGCGAGATCCGGACTATGGTTTCCTGTCGAACGTGGATGCCAGCCAGCAGAACATCCCGGGCGGCCTGGAAACGGACGGCTTCGATTTCACCGCGGGCTGGCAGCGGCAGACGCAGTTCGGCCGGTTCAAATTGCGCTGGGACAACGCCTATGTCAGCTATTACGGTGAACTGGGCAAGCCCAGCCCTGGCGGCATCCTGCCCGATGGCTCGCTGGCGCAAGGCAACGTGGCCGGAATCAACGACGCTACGCTCGGTTACTACGGCGTGGTCTGGCGCCTGCGTTCGATCATGAGTCTGTCCTGGCAACGCGACGTCTGGAGCGCATCCATCGACGCGCGCTACTTCTCGCCGATCATGGAAAGCTGCCAGGCGGTGACCGACGTGGCGGACACGGTGGGCGATCCGGCCTTGCGCAACCTGTGTTCCGATCCCGACCACATGCAGGGCGGACAGCCCGATCCGCTCAATCGCGTCGGCGCCGTGACCTATGTGGATCTGCAGATGGGTTGGATGGCGCCGTGGAAGGGGCGCTTCACGCTGGGCGTGCGCAACGCCTTCGACCGCAGTCCGCCGGTATCGTATTCGGCCGCCGCCAACTCGTTCTTCCCCGATTACGACATCCCCGGCCGCTTCTTCTATGCGAGTTACCGGCAGCGGTTCTGAAACCCTCATCTCGGCGGGTCGTGAACCGTCCGGTGCGACGCCGTAATCATTTTATTCGTTTACCGAAGTAATGGGTGAGGGACGAACCCTCACCGCCAACCGGATGCAGGCGAGCCTACCATCCATGCATGCCCGTCACGGAAGACCTGCTGCAGGTTTCAGAGGTGAACGTCATGAAACTCAGCGCAATCTCCATCGCCATCGTCCTCGCCGGTATCGCTGGTGTCGCGTCCGCGGCCGGTCAAAGCAAGATCATGCAACCCGTGACGGTCTCGTCGGCCGGCATCTCTGCGTGCACGCCCCCGAACGACACCACCGGCCATGCCTGCGACGCGTTCAACCAGGTGATCCGCGCCAATTTCTCGCGACGCGAGATCGGCATGCTGTTCGGCGCCAGCACGTCGTATCCCGAATACGTGACCGGCGGCATCGACCACCTGCAGCGTCGTTACCAGGCCGTGCTGCAGGAATACGTGGCCGCGCAGCAAGCCGCCAGCAAGGCCGACATCGCGGCCAAGTAATTCGCGCACCCCCCGGCCACGCCGAATCGGTGTCCTCTTGCACGCCCCGCGTCGCGGGGCGTGTTTTTGTTTTCAACGCGACACGCGGTGGCCGTCCGGCTCGCCGCGTGGCGAAAGGTGAGTTGGCGGAACTGGTCGTCGCGAGTGTGGAAGGTCGTGGCCCGGTCGACCACAGTTCTGCGCTGGACACGTGTCAGGGGCCGTGTAATTGCATCGGAATGTTGCGGAAGCAGTTGATGGGGAATGTTCCCCGGCGCCAACCGGATGCAGGCGCATCCACCACCCATGCACGCCCGTCACGGAAGACCTGCTGCAGGTTTCGGAGGGCAACTGTCATGAAACTTCGTGCAATCTTGATCGCCATCTCCCTGGCTGGTTTCACCGGCGTCGCGGCAGCGGGCGAAGCGCACACAATGATGCAAGCCGCGCAGACCATCGAGCTGCTGTCGCAGGCCACCGGCCTGACGGTTCACGAGGTCGAAATTGCGCTGGGGCCGTCCGTGAACTATGAACACCCCGTCGAGTATCCGTCCATCATCCGGCGCTTCCGGCAGGCCGTGGGACGCACGATGTATGAGCGGATCATGGGCGAGGGCGAACTCAGCGTGCGGCAGGTGCAGGACCTGGTCGCCATGGCCCAGGCACGTCAAGCCAAGCTGGCGGCGGGCAGGTGATCTGCGCCCGCTTGCCGGCCGATCGCAAAAAGCATGGCTTGCATCCGTCATTGCGTACGCACACGCCCCGCTTTGCGGGGGCCTTCGCCTTTCGGAGACGAGGATTAGCGCGGCACGCGATAGCCGCCGGGCATGCCATGCGGCGAAAGTGTGATTTGCCACAACTGGTCGCGGCGGGTGCGGAAGGTGGCGGCGGAACTGGAAAGGTAATAGCGCCACATGCGCCGGAAGCGTTCGTCGTAGCGCGGGTTCGCCGCCGACAGCTCGGGCCACGCGGCATCGAAGTTGGCGAGCCACGCCATCAGCGTCTTGTCGTAGTCGGTGCCGAAGTTGTGCCAGTCCTCGACCACGAACAGGTTTTCCAGCGCCGGCGTGACCTGCGATGCGGCGGGGATCATCGAATTGGGGAAGATGTACTTCTCGATCCACGGATCCGGACGGCTGGGCGAGCCGTTGGTGCCGATGCAATGCAACACCGACAGGCCATCGTCCTTCATGCAACGCCGGCACACTTCGAAATAGGTGCGGTAATTTTTCCAGCCGACGTGCTCGAACATGCCGATCGAATACACCGCGTCGAACTTCTCGTCGACGTCCCGATAATCCTGCAGGCGGATTTCGATGGGCAGCCCCTTGCACAACTCGCGCGCGAATTGCGCCTGCTGTTCCGACACCGTGACGCCGACGCCCGACACGCCGTATCTTTCCGCTGCGTATTTCAGCGCCTCGCCCCAGCCGCAGCCGATATCGAGGATCTTCATGCCGGGTTTCAGTTGCAGCTTGCGGCACACGAGGTCGAGCTTGGCTTCCTCGGCGTCGTCGAGATTGTTCGCGTTGGCCCAGTAGCCGCAGGAATACACCAGCCGCTTGCCGAGCATTCTCGCGAACAGGTCGTTGCCGATGTCGTAATGCGCCTTGCCGATCTTGAACGCCTTGCGGCCGCGCTGCCTGTTCAAGAAACGCGCACGCAGATGGGCACGCAGCGCATCGAAGTCGCGCAGGTGTTCATCGAGATGCGCACCCAACACACGGTAGAAAAACTGATCCAGTGACGGCGTGTCCCACCAGCCCTCCATGTACGCCTCGCCGAGACCGAGCGAGCCATGCGCGAATGCGCGTGCGAATACGCGCTCGTCGTGGACCCGCAGGTCCCATGCCCGATCGCCGTCGATGCGGACGTCCGCGTGATCCAGCAGCTTCCGGGCCTTCTCGCGCAGCGCCAGATCGTGGCGCGACAGGCGTGCGGGTTCGGTGTTCGCCGTCATGTCGTTCATCGTGCACTCCTTTTGCGAGGACGAAGGCTCCACAAAAGCGGGCAGGCCGCGAGCTGCAACACCAGTGCGGCGATCACCGTGTAGAGCGGATTGACATCGTACAACACGCCGAGCAGCACGCTGCCGGCGAACCATGCGGTGCCGTAAATGGCGTTGAACACGCCCATTACCGTGGCACGTCGTTCGCGCGGGATGCGTTGCGCCACCGCCGCGCGAAACAGCGAATCGTGCGCGCCGAAGCCGATGCCCCACAATGCCATCCCGGCCAGCGCGGCCCACGGCCCGCCGAGGAATACCAGCGGCGCGTAAAGCGCAGGGATCAGGGTGACCCATAACAGCACCGACAGACCTTGCCGGTCGAACAGCTTGCC
This sequence comes from Rhodanobacteraceae bacterium, assembly GCA_035249175.1. Classification (GTDB taxonomy): domain Bacteria; phylum Pseudomonadota; class Gammaproteobacteria; order Xanthomonadales; family Rhodanobacteraceae; genus 66-474. Next base: position 19,311 of record DATFGT010000065.1, on the reverse strand, counting down.
GAGTACCAACGCCGTGAGTCCGCCCGCCAGGCTCGCGAGCGCGTACAACGCTGGCACCACGTCGCTCGCGACCACGTGATCGTGGGCGAGATGGAACGCAATCAGTGCGAAGTCGGAAAAGCCGGCGGCGATCAGCGCGGTGGCGACGAGGAATATTTTCAAGTCCCGCAGCGCGCGTGCGTCATCGAGTTCCGGCGCGGGGCGAGCGTCGAGATCCTGCGGTTGCGGAAACTTCGCACATGCGATCGCGAGCGTGGCCAGCGCGGCCAGTGCCGGCAGCAGCAGCCATGCAAACGCGTGCCGGTAGCCCCCATGCAGGAACAACACCAGCGCCGCGATCAGCGGACCCAGCACCGCGCCGATCGAATCCAGTGCTTCGTGCAGGCCGAACGCCCAGCCCGCGCCACCCATGTCCTTGGCGGCATAGGAAAGCATTGCATCGCGTGCCGGCGTGCGCAGCGCCTTGCCGCTTCGTTCAAGGATCACCAGGCCCGCCGCGACTGGCCAGTTGCCCGCCAGCGCAAGGGCAGGGACCGCAAGCAGATTGATCGCATAACCGGCAATGGTGATCGTCCAGTAGCGTTGCGTCTTGTCGGCCAGCACGCCGGTGAACAGCCGCAGCAGATAACCGAGCAACTCACCGCCGCCCGCGACCAGTCCGACGATGGCACCGGTCGCGCCCAGCGTGCCGAGGAACGGGCCCCAGATCGAGCGCGAGCCTTCGTAGGTCATGTCGGCGAACAGGCTGACGACGCCGATCAATACGACGAAGGTCAACGCGCGCCGGCGCGCGGGAGCTGAGGTTGCCGGCGCTGTCGGGCTCACCGCGCGCCGTCGCCCAGAACCCCGAATTCGGCCGGCAGCATCGCGTAGAACATCTGCAGGTTTTCCCCGCGCACGCGCGCCAACATGCTGTCGGCGGCTTCGCGCGTCACCACGAAATCCACCCGCACGGTTTCCTGTCCGGCCAGTTCGAGGAAATGCGCTTCGTGGGTGAGGCCGTGGCGGCCGTAGCCCGCGATCGAACGGAACGCGGTGCCGCCCGAAAGCCCGAGCTTCTTCGCTTCCGCAAGCAGCCAGTCGTACAGCAGCATGCCGCCGTGCCGGCGGTTTTCGTGGACGAAGAAACGCAGGTACACGCCTTGGGTGGGTGCGGAATCGTTCATGCGAAGTGCCTCAACAGGCCCTGCATCAGCGCGAAGCCCAAGAATGTCATCCCGAGTGTGCCGATCACGTGTACGCCGATGATCGCGAAGGTCCAGCCGTACTGCTGGCGCAGCAGCAATGTCACCGTTTCGCCGGAAAACGTGGAGAAGGTGGTGAGCCCGCCAAGAAAACCGGTGGTAATGAACACACGGGTTTCGGGCGACAGCGACTGGAATTGCGCGAACGCGCCCAGGATCAACCCCATCAACAGGCCGCCGAGCAGATTGGCCGCCAGCGTGCCCAGCGGCACGGTCGGAAAGATGGGATTGAACCAGACGCCGAACAGGTAGCGCAGGCACGCGCCGAGGAAGGCACCGCAACCGGTGGCGAGCAGGGCTTGGATCAGCATGGCGAGTGTCCGACTCCGTGGGAAGGTGGTCGGGAATCGAGCGCGCTGCGCTTCAGGACGCAACACCTACGCGCCGGAATCCCGGTGGCGTAGGCATCATCAGCCGGATTACCGGCGGTTCGGGGAGGCATGCCATCTCCCTTGCGTGTCGGCGTATGGTAGCCGAGCTTTGCGGCGCGCGGTCAAGCGGGCGCGGGCAACAATCCGTGCATTTCAAGGAAGAGACGCGCGTCTTCGGCGTCGTGTTCGAACCACGCACGCACGCAGCCGAGCCGGAACGAATAGCCCCACGCGTCCATGTCCGCCAGCGCGCGTTCGCGGCCGAAGCCCGGAAGTTCATCGGCCAGCACGATCTGCAGATAGCAGGTCGCGTCTTCTTCTTCCAGTGAGTCGCTGGCGTCGGTATGGATGCACGCGCGCCGTGCCGGATCGGCCACCAACAGGTGACAGGCCTCGTGCAGCAGTGAATGCACCGGCGTGTCGGCGCGCGCGTACACGTTCGACGCGATCACGCCGGCTTCGGGTTCACCCCAGTAGCTGCCGGGAATCGGCGCATCATCCTCGACGCGCACCAAGTCCAGTCCATGTCGTGCAAGCAAGGCCGCAGGCGCGGCGAAGCCGATGTCGGCGAGGCGCAGGACGTCGATGACTTTGGATGGCATCGCGGAAGGCATGATGGCACTCTTTTGCTCGTCATCCCGGACGCGGCGAAGCCACGATCCGGGACCCAGTGCCTCATGGATGACATCAAGACGCTGGGTTCCCGCTTTCGCGGGAATGACGAAAAATTATCCGCTGGTGCCGGTGGCCTGGCCGGCCTCCGGCAAGGCGACCGATAGTTCCAGCACTTCGCCTTCGCTGCTGCGTTCCACGTTGATCTGCACCGCGTCGGCGCCGACGTGCACGTATTTGCGGATCACCTCCAGCAGTTCGTTGCGCAGCAGCGGCAGGTAGTCGGGGCCACCGCGCGTGGCACGCTCCTGCGCGACAATGATGCGCAGCCGTTCGCGCGCGATGTTGGCGGTGTTCTTCGGGCGCGGGCGCAGGAAATCGAGCAAGCTCATCGGCGTCCTCCTCAGGTTCCGAACATGCGCTTGAAGAAGCCCTTCTTCGGCGCGTCAAGGAAACGCATCGATACGTCTTCACCGAGCAGGCGGGACACCGCATCGGCGTACGCCTGTCCCGCAATCGAGCCGGCGTCGTGGATCACCGGCACGCCGGAGTTGGACGCCGCCAGCACGTTTTCAGATTCCGGAATCACGCCCAGCACCGGGATGCCGAGGATGTCCTCGACGTCGCCGACGCTCATCATCTCGCCGGCCTCGACGCGCACCGGGTTGTAGCGGGTCAAGAGCAGATGCTGCGGGCCGGGGCCTTCGCCCTGTTCGGCACGGCGGGTTTTCGACGAAAGCAGGCCAAGGATACGATCGGAGTCGCGCACGCTGGAGACTTCAGGATTCACCACCACTACCGCGCGATCGGCGAAATACATCGCGAGATGGGCGCCTTTCTCGATGCCCGCGGGCGAGTCGCACACGATGTAATCGAAACCATCCTGTTTCAATTCGTCCAGCACGCGGCCGACGCCATCCTGCGTCAGCGCCTCCTTGTCGCGGGTTTGCGAAGCCGCCAGCACGTACAGATTTTCGTGGCGCTTGTCGCGGATCAGCGCCTGCTTCAGCGTCGCCTCACCCTGGATCACGTTGACAAAGTCGTACACCACGCGCCGTTCGCAGCCCATGATGAGATCGAGGTTGCGCAGGCCGACATCGAAATCGATGACCGCGGTCTTGTGGCCGCGCTGGGCCAGTCCGGAAGCGAGCGAGGCGGATGTGGTGGTCTTGCCGACGCCGCCCTTGCCGGAGGTGATGACGATGGTTTCGGTCAAGGAGGTTCTCCGATGATCGTTGGATTGCAGTGGAGGGTGGCGCAAAGGCGCCATTATTCGGGTCAAGGATGAATGCGCGATGTCACAACGCCGCGATTTGCAGTTTGCCTGCGTCGAGCCAGATCTGCACGGCGCGGCCGGCGAATTCCTTCGGTAGTTCTTCGAACACGCGGTAGTGCCCGGCGATGGATACGATCTCGGCACGGAATTCCGAGCAGAAGATCCGCGTCGCCGTGTTGCCCAGCGCGCCCGCAAAGGCCCGTCCGCGCAGTGCGCCGTAAACGTGGATGTTGCCGTCGGCGAGCACTTCGGCGCCATTGGCGACGGTGCCGGTGACGACGAGGTCGGAGCCTTGCGCATAAACCTGCTGGCCGGTGCGCACGGGTTGCCGGTGCTGCAGTGCGACCGTGGGAGCCGAGGCCGGCGAAATCGCGGTCAAGCCCGTTTCGGGCGCGGGGGACGTTTCCGGTTTGTCCGTGCTGGCGGCATCACGCGATTCCGGACGTTCATAGGCGGCGCGGAATTTCGCGATCAACGGCAGGCCGAGGCGCCGCGACAGTTCATCGGTCGCGCTGTCGCCATAGGCAAGACCCACCGGCAGCATGCCAGCGGTACGCACCGCATCGAGCAGCGCCGCGACTTCGGCATCGGCCGGTTGTGCCGGCAGGAAGGAAAGGTCGACCACCACCGGCGCGCGCTCGAATAACGATGGCGCTTCGCGCACGCGTACTTCCAGCGACGCGCGCAGCGCTTCGGGGTCGGCGTTGCGCACGCGGACGTTGGCGATGCCGACCTGACCGAAACGCAGGTCGACGGCTTCCAGGACTTCGGGAGAAGCCGCCACGGCTCGTGCGCTCATGCCTGACCCGCCGCGCGCAGCGGGCGCTCGTCGGCGGGCAGCGCGCGCTTGGCGAGCCACGACACTTCAGGCAGTTCGGGATAGGTCTCGCGCACGAAGGGATAGCAGTGAAGTTCCTTCAGCAGCAGGCTGACGCGGCGGCCGGATTCCGGCATCACCTGCTGGCCCGCCTCGTGGAATCCGAACACGCCGTGGAACAACAACGACACGTCGTCGCGTGGTTCCAGGAACACCTCGCAGGCGAGATGCGGCGAGCGCACCTCGGTGTAGCTCTGCACGTCACTGTAGAACAGGCGTCCGAGGCCGTGCCCGCGGTGCAGGTCGCCGATCACCACGCGGTCGATGTACACGAACTCAGGGCAGTGCTGGCGAAACCAGTGGAAGTTGGAACTGCCATGCGGTGTGGTATCGCGCAGCGCCACCAGGAAGCCGGCAAGATGGCCGTCCACTTCGGCGACGCGAAAATAATCGGCTTGGCGATACAGGTGGTCGAGTTGCGCGCCATCCATGGGCAGGATGGAAGGGCCCGCGGTGTTGTTGAGGCCCATCACGGCGGTGAGGTCGTGCGCGCGGACATCGCGTAGGGTCAGGTGGGGCGAGGACGTCATCGTGTGCGGGTTTCCCGGCGCGCCGCCACGGGGCGGCTCGATATCGCCGGACATTATCGCATGCCCGTCGCGCGAGGTCTCCCCTTGCCGCGGCAACGCGGGGAATGGCAAGCTGCCGTGCTTGGAAAATTTTCGTTAGCGGCCATCGTTTCGCGGGCCGTCGAGCGCGCGCGGCTGGGTTATGATCGGCGGGTGCCACGCCCATCCTTCAGTCCGATTTCCCTGCTGCGGTATGCAGGCCTGATCACGTATGCCTGCGTGGGCGTGCCGCTGGTCCAGCGCGACTGGATGCTGAGCAGCCTTTCCGAGCCGCGCACCCCGGTGCACGTGGCGCGCGCCCTGCACGCGCAGAACCACACGGACATCCTGTTGTGGGCTGCCAGCTACGTGATTTTCGGCGTGGTCTATTGGCTGCTGACCCGCAATCTGGGTTCGCGCCGGTACTGGGGCATCCGGTTGCTGGGCTTGCTGGTGCTGACCTGCGCGGCATTGGCAATCTGCTGGTTCAGCGCCAGCGGCGTGGGCGCGCTGCTGCTGATGGTGGTCGGGCTGGTGTTGCCATGGCTGCTGCCGCTGCCGATCGCGATCGCCTGGCTGGTGCTGCAGAACGTCGCGTGCATTCCGGTGTACGCAGCCTTCCCGAATTTCACGATGGCGGCGGCGGTGCTGCAGGCGGGCCTGTATCTCGGCAATTCGGTCATCGTGTTCATTGCTTCCGAGGTGGCGCGCCAGCAGGCCGATGCGCGCGAAGACCAGCGCCGGTTGAATTCGGAATTGCGCGCGACCCGCGCGCTGCTGGCCGAATCCAGCCGGATCTCCGAACGCATGCGCATCGCGCGCGACCTGCACGATCTGGTCGGCCACCATCTCACGGCGCTCAGCCTCAACCTGGAAGTCGCCGGGCACCTGGTCGTGAACCAGGACGCCTCCGGCCACGTGGCACGCGCACGTTCGACCGCCAAGCAACTGCTGGCGGACGTGCGCGAGGTGGTCAGTGAGTTGCGCGACGATGAAGGCATCCAGCTCACCGACGCGTTGCGTGACCTGACCGAAGGCGTGCCCGGCCTCACCGTGCACCTGGAATTGCCGCCGCGTTTCGCGGTCGGCGATTCGCGTCGCGCGCAGGTGCTGCTGCGCTGCACCCAGGAGATCATCACCAATGCCGTGCGGCACGCGCGCGCGCGCGATTTGTGGCTGCGTTTCGAGGAGCACGCGGGCGGTATGCTGGTGTTGAAGGCGCACGACGACGGTCGCGGCGCGGTCGAAGTCATTCCCGGGAACGGGCTCAGGGGCATGCGCGAGCGCCTCGCCGAAGTGGGCGGTCAGTTGGCGATCCAGACACAACACAATCGGGGATTTGCGCTGGAAGCGTCCTTGCCGATGGAACGGGCTGTGTAGGGAGGCCGTGTTCGCCGGGGCAGGCGCGGGAGCGGTCGCGACAATAATCTTGCAAGGGTGGGAGTAATCGATGATTTCCGTGTGTCTCGTGGACGACCAGACGCTGGTCCGGCAGGGCATCCGTTCGCTGCTGGAACTGTCGCCGGAGATCCAGGTGGTGGCCGAGTGCCAGGATGGCGCCTCCGCGCTGGAAGTGATTCCGAAAACCGAGCCCGATGTCGTGTTGCTGGACATGCGCATGCCCGGCAAGAGTGGGCTCGACGTGCTGAACACGTTCGCCGCGCAGGGCAAGGTGCCACCGACCATCATCCTCACCACCTTCGACGACGACCAGCTGGTGCTGGCGGGCCTGAAGGCCGGCGCGCGCGGGTATCTGCTGAAGGACGTATCGCTGGAACAACTGGTCGATGCGGTCAAGACCGTTGCCGGCGGCGGTTCGCTGATCGCGCCGGTGGTGACCCAGCGCCTGCTGGCGGGCGTGGGACGCATGCACAACCAGTTCACCAGCCTCGGCCAACCCGATCCGCTGACCGATCGCGAGACGGAAATCCTGCGCCTCATGTCCGGTGGCTACAGCAACAAGGAAATCGCCAATTCCTTGCGCGTGGCCGAAGGCACCGTCAAGAACCACGTATCCAACATTCTTTCCAAACTCGGCGTACGCGACCGCACGCGGGCGGTGCTCAAGGCGCTGGAGCTTGGAATTGTCTAGGAAGCGGCTGTTGTCCAAAGTCAGGCCACGGAAGGCCGTTCTGACGTCCGTCGCAACGGATCGCGGGAAAGTTGCGTCCCACTCCAACGAAACGGCGATCAGGGACGACCGCACAAACATACGATGGCGCAGCCGCCGCGAAGCCGCTACCATCCGCCTTTCCGCCTTGCAATGCGGTGTGCGATGAAGCCGAACCGGCACTCGCGCACCGGCCATGTGAACAAGCCGTCCGGAGATTCCTGGCATGACCCGTGTGCTCGAATTCGTTGTTGCCCTGATCATTGTTTTCATCCTGGCCGTGATCGTGGGTGTGTTTCTGCCCAGCCATGCGCACATCGAGCGCTCGATCGAAATCAGCCACAACCCGCAGCACATCTATGACGTCCTGAACAACTTCAGGCGCTTCGGGGATTACGGCGGCGGCGCGTTGCAGGCGCAGGATCCGCAGGTGAAGTACGCGCTGTCGGGTCCGGCCTATGGCCCCGGCGCCACCCTCGCCTGGACCGGCAACGACACCATTGGCGATGGCAAGCTGGTCAACAAGTCCGGCAACATCGACCTTGCGGGCAACAGCATTGTCACGTGGGATCTCACCAACGACTGGCGTGGCGAGAACAAGACCTTTACCTTCACCGTCACGCCGAGCCACGGCCAGCGCGTCAGCACCGTCATCTGGGGTTACGACGTCGACTACGGTTGGAACCTGGTCGACCGCTACTCGCAATTGTGGATCCATGGCGATCCGGCCGGGATGATCCAATACGGACTCGATTCATTGCAGAACATGCTGGCCGGCATTCCGAACGTCGACTATGGCAAGCTCGAACCCGGCCTGTATCGCACCAATGCGACGCCGGTGCTGCTGGTCTCGACCAAGGCCACCAGGACGCTGGACGACATCGATACGGCCAAGGCCGCGGCGCTGAAGCAGATCGACGCCGTGATGGCCAAGCTGGGCGTCAAGGCGGCCGGCCCCACCACCACCATCACCACCGAATGGGGCGACACCACTTATACGTTCGACCTGGCGGTGCCGATCGACAGCACCACGCTCGCGGTCGACGGCAAGAGCTACGACCTGACCAAGCTGCCACCGCCGCCCACCGGCAACGAGCAGGCAGCTGCGCCGGCCGCCTCCTCAAGCGCCGCGTCGGCCGCCAGCACCGCAGGCGCGTCCAGCGCCGGCGAACCCGCGTCGGGTTCGTCCGCGGGCGCCGAGAACGGTCCTGCACCGGGCAGTCTCGACAAGAAAAATCAGTTGATCGTCAACGCCAATGTCCGTGCGAGGATGATGCCTTCGCAAGAGGTGCTTGAAGCCACCTGGACCGGCGAAGCCGGCATCCCATTGATGCGACTGGCGTTGAAGGCATACGCCGGCACCCACGGTTACCAGTTCGACGAAAACGCTCACCGTTTGTACGACCAGTTGACGTCCGCCCCCGGCGTGCCGAACTCCGACCAGATCTACCGTGTGTTCCTGCCGGTGCAGAACGCGCCCGCGCAAACGTCCGAGCAGATCAGTGGCCGCGCCAAGCCGCTGGAGGCGCTGGATCCCTCCATCTGGTCGGGCAGCGCCAAGGGCGCCGACAACGCGGACAAGTCGGACAACGCCAAGAAGAAACCCGAGGCGCGCAAGCGTCCGGCGCAGGCGAAGAAGCGCCACCGTCGTTGATGGCATATCGTTTGTCGATCAAAAGGCCCGCCGAGTGCGGGCCTTTTGATCGATGGCGTTTGAAATCGTAGGGCGGGTCTTGACCCGCCTTGTCAAAGCCGGCGGGTTGAAACCCTCCCTACGTTTCCATTTGAACGGGAGGTTTGCCAGCGCAGGCATCGCGTAAACGCGCGGCGCCACCCTGCTAGAGTTTGCGCACGCATTCCGCGCGGTTTGTTGGCGAGATGATCGAAACCGAACACCTGGGCAAGCGCTACGGCAGGGTCGATGCGGTGGCCGACCTGAACCTCAAGGTGTCGCCGGGTCAGGTGCTGGCATTGCTGGGCCCCAATGGCGCGGGCAAGACCACCACGATGCGGATGATCGCGGGTTTCCTGATGCCGGCGACGGGCAGGGCGCGCGTGTGCGGACACGACGTCGTCGCGAAGCCACTCGCCGCGCGCCGCGCACTGGGTTATCTGCCGGAAGGCGCGCCGAGCTACGGCGAGCTTTCCGTTGCGGAGTTCCTGACGTTTGCGTCGCGCGTGCGTGGGCTCACGGGCGTTTCCGGACGTCGTCGCGTTGACGAGATGATCGAACGGTTGCAACTGCAGACGGTGCTCGCGCAAAGCATCGAAACGCTTTCGAAGGGCTATCGGCGGCGCGTGTGCCTCGCGCAGGCGCTGCTGCACGATCCGCCGGCGCTGATCCTCGATGAGCCCACCGATGGTCTCGATCCCAACCAGCAACGCGAAGTCCATGCCCTGATCCGTGGCATGGCGCGTGGCCGCGCGATCATCGTGTCCACCCACACGCTCGGTGAGGTGCGCGCCGCGTGCAACCGGGTGGCGATCCTGGCGGGCGGCCGCCTGCGGATCGAGGGCACGCCCGCGGAACTGGAGCGACGCTCGCGCTACCACCACGCGGTCAGTTTCCGTGCGCCCGCCAGTGCGCTGGCGCGTGAGTTGCTGGGCCGGTTGCCGGAAGTGGACGCGGTGGAAGTCGATCCGGTGGACGGCCGCGTCACCGTGTTTCCGCGCGAAGGGCAGGAGATTTTCCACGCGGTGGTGAAACTGCTCGACGAACAGCGCGTGCGCGTGGACGAATTGCAACTCGAGCGCGGCCGGCTCGAAGACGTGTTCCGGCAGGTGACCGGCGATGCGTCCGATGACGAGGCGGTGGTGGCATGAATGCGCGCGCGGAGATCGTCGACGATCAGCGCGGCATGGCATTCCGCGGCGTGTTCCTGCGCGAGCTGCGTGGCTATCTGATCACGCCTGTCGCATGGTTGTTCAGCGTGATCTTCCTGCTGTTCGCGGGCGCGTTCACGTTCTATCTCGGCGCATTCTTCGAACGCGGCCAGGCCGACCTCGATCCGTTCTTCCAGTTCCATCCGTGGCTGTACCTGGTGCTGGTGCCAGCATTGGCGATGCGGCTATGGGCCGAGGAACGCCGCAGCGGCACGCTGGAGTTGCTGATGACGCTGCCGATCCGGTCATGGCAGGCGGTGCTCGCGAAATTCCTGGCGGCGTGGATGTACATCGGTTGCGCGCTGGCGCTGACATTTCCGATGTGGCTCACCGTCAATTATCTCGGCCAGCCCGACAACGGCGTGATCCTGGCCAGCTACATCGGCAGCTTCCTGATGGCCGGCGCATTTCTCGCGATCAGCGAATGCCTGTCGGTACTGACGCGCAGCCAGGTCATCGCGTTCATCGTCGCGCTCGCCGTGTGTTTCCTGTTTCTGCTGGCGGGCGATCCGCTTGTACAGCAGCCGCTGCTGGCGCTGGGTTCGAATCGCGTGGCCGATGCATTGTCGGACTTGAGCTTGCTGGCGCATTTCCAGGCAATCGCGCGCGGCGTACTGGATCTTGGCGATGTCGCCTATTTCCTGCTGACGATCCTGTTCTGGCTGGCGGCCAATGTGCTGATCCTTGACGCGAGGCGCGGCGGATGACACTGCGAGGGTTGGTGCATCGGCGCTTGTGGTTGACGCTGCCGGTGATGGCGACGCTGTACGTGCTGCTGGTGCTGGGCGCCTCGCGCTGGTTGGATACCGCACGCATCGACTTGACCCGCGATCACCTTTACACGCTTTCGCCCGGGACCCGCGACATCCTGGAGCATCTGAAGCAGCCGATAGAACTCACCTTGTATTTCTCCGATCGTGCAAGCCACAACCTCCCCGAACTGCGCGCCTACCACCAGCGCGTGGTGAACATGCTGCAGGAAATCTCCAGGCATTCGCGCGGGCGCGTACATTTGTCGCAAGTCGATCCACTGCCGTTCTCCGAAGACGAGGACCGCGCCACCGCCGCGGGTCTGACCTCCGTGCGCGGCGAGGGCACCGGGGAAGCCATTTTCTTTGGGCTGGCGGGCCGCAATGCCGCGGGCGGAGGCGGCGCGGCGATACCGTTCTTCCTGTTCGCGAAGGAACGTTTCCTTGAATACGACGTCTCGAAATTGCTGTACGAATTGAGCACCTCACACAAGCCACGCGTCGCGATCTACAGCGGGTTGCCGATCTGGGGGGAAGTCGACGCCGACGGCACCAGTACGCCCGCCTGGACGGCGTTGCAACAGGTGCAGCAATTGTTCGAAGTGCGACGGCTGGACACGACGTCGCTGGCCGCGATCGGAAACGATGTGAACGTTTTGGTGTTGATCCAGCCGACCGGGTTGTCGGAGGGCGATGTGAAGGCGATCGATCGCTATGTGCAGCACGGTGGCCGGCTGTTGGCATTCGTGGATCCCGACTCCGAAGTGGATGGTGGCGAGCCTTCCGATCTGCCGAGGTTGTTCCAGGCGTGGGGCATCGCATTCAACCCGAAACGTGTATTGCTGGATCGTTCGCGTGCGCTTTCCGTGCAGTCGCCCGTCACCGGCGCGCCGGTCCGGCATCCGGCGGTGCTGGGCTTGAGTGGCGACGACTTCAATCGTCGCGACGCGGTGACCAAGGTCCTCAACGTGATCGACGTGTCCTCGAGCGGCTATTTCCAGTTGTTGCCGCAAGCTGCCGTGCGGCTCGACCCCTTGATCCAGAGCACCACCGACGCGATGGTCGTGCCCGCCAGTCGGGTGCGCGAGGCACAGGATCCATCCATGCTGTATGAGGGGTACAAGCCGAACGGCGAGCACTACGCGATCGCGGTGCGGCTGCGCGGCGCGTTGCCGCCCGCGTTTGCCGCAGACGCGTCAGCGGCAAACGCATCGACCAAGTCCGAAGTGATCCTGGCAGGCGACACCGACCTCTTGTCCGATCGCCTGTGGGTGCAGACGAGTCCGTCTCTGGGCCAGACCTTGATGAGCCCATTCGCCAACAATGGCGACTTCTTCGTGAATGCGATCGACGATCTCGCCGGTCCCTCCGACCTGATCGCGATTCGCGGGCGCGCTGTCACCGAACGCAAGTTCACGCGCGTCGATGCATTGCGCCGGCAGGCCGACGAAAGGTTCAAGGCCAAACAGCTCCAGTTGCAGGCCGAGCTGAACGATACCGAGCAGCATCTGGCGGAGCTCAAGCAGGCTGCGCACGGCCGCAGCCGGACCGCTGCACAGAAAGCCGCGGTCGCGCAGTTCATGCAGCGCAAGCTGGCCATCCGCAGCGAATTGCGTGCGGTGCAGCGCAGTCTTGATGCGGACATCGAGCAGTTGTCGATGCTGCTGAAATTCATCGACATCCTGCTGATGCCGATCCTGGTGGCGTTGGCGGGGTTGACGTACGGGGCGTGGCGGATGCGCAGGCGGCGGGTGGGAAGCGTATGGCGGTGAATCCGGCTGCGACAAAAATCCCGAGGCGATTGCGTTGGCCGGCCGCGACGGCGGCCTTCGCGGGTGCAAGCGCGGTATTGCTGGGCGCGTTGGGCGCGCACGTGTTGCGTCGAATCGTTTCCGTACCGATGCTCGATGTGTGGCAGACGGCCGTGCATTTCCAGTTCTGGCACGCGCTGGCATTGGCAGTATGTGCGCTGTCTGCGGGGCGTTCGCACGCCGCACATCTTGGCGCGATCCTGTTTGCGCTCGGTATCCTTCTCTTTTGTGGAAGCCTGTATGCGCTCGCGCTGGGTGCGCCGCACCCCGTGGGCGTGATCACGCCGCTGGGCGGCTTGGTATTCGTGGCGGGCTGGGTGGCATTGGGCGTGGCGCTTTATCGGCAGCAATCTTGAGGATCGATGCATGAAGAACAACGTGATCGCACGCGGCTTCGACTTGCAGGCCGCGGCGGCGCACCTGGAAAAACGTGATCGCAAATTGGCGACCTGGATGCGGCGGATCGGGCCGCTCGAGCGGGATTTTTCCGTGCGGTTCGATCCGGTCGACGCGTTGGCGCATTCGATTCTCTACCAGCAGCTTTCCGGCAAGGCCGCCGCGACGATCGCGGGGAGGGTGGAAGCGCTGATGCCGCGCGGGCGACGGATCACCGCGCGGGGGTTGGATGGGGTGGATGATGCGGCGCTGCGTGCGGCAGGTGTGTCGCGCAACAAAGTCGCGGCCTTGCGTGACCTCGCGGAGAAGTCGTACGCGGGCATCGTGCCGAAACCGGCGCAACTCGCGCGGATGCCGGATCAGGATCTGATCGACCATTTGATCCAGGTACGCGGCATCGGACGCTGGACGGTGGAGATGCTGCTGATGTTCCGGCTGGGGCGTCCCGACGTGTTGCCGATCCATGACTTGGGCATCCGCAAGGGCGCGCAGATCGTGCATCGGTTTCCGGAATTGCCGGCGCCGCTCGCGCTCGCGGAATTCGGCGAACGCTGGGGGCCTTATCGCACGCTGGCGTCTTTCTATCTGTGGCGCGTGGTGGAAGCTGCCAATCCGCCGAAATCAGGCATGAAGCCGACGAAGCGTTCGCAGGATTGAAGCGACAGACGGGTCGGGTGGGGCGGATGTCGACCCTAACCGGTCGTTGATGAAAGACCGCTTTTGGGGAACACCGACGGAACAAATCGGCAGCTTCCGACACAGCCCTCGGATGGTGGGAGCCCTGACTATTGCTGCAAAAGACGACCGAGGCAACTTGAGCGGAACGCTACCTTTGGTATTGGCAGCCTCGAGACCAATATAGTGCGATACGGCTGGCGCGATCCGTGGCGTACCTGATAGTGGCGTCCGGTCCGATCTTCAGCTGGCTGTGTGGAAGTGTCGTCTGAACGGCACGTGGCTTGCGAAGGGTTCCTCCAATTCACGCGCGTAACGGTGGCCGGCATAGACGGCGTGCGCGATCAGGCCCGGCGCCTCGGCGTCGCCGATGCAGCGCAGCGTGCGGATGCCGGCTTCGGTCCACTCCGCCTCGCGCTGCTGCAGCTCGCGGTACAGCATGTCGTCGGGCAAGCGCGCAGTAATCAACACAAGCGCGTCGCACTCGAGTTCGTGGCGGCGATGGGTCCACACATCCTCGACCGTCAACCGCGTGCCATCGAAAACAGCGATGTTGTGTGACACCAGTGCCTCGATTCCCAGCTCGACCATGCGCTTACGGATGTGCGGGTACGCGAGGTTGTTCTGGGTGAACGGGGCGATGGTATCGCCGGCAGTCATGTGCACGACCCCGCAACCGTGCTGGCGCAACAGCTCAGCCGTGACGCTGCCGTAATAGAAACCGTCGTCATCGAACACCACCGCATGGCCATCGGGCAGGCGGTCGTCCATCAGGTCGTCCGGCGTGAACACGCGTGGGTTGCCGGCGAGGCCCTGGATCGCGAAGCCGTTGCTGCGGCCGTAGCCATCGCGGCGCCAGGTGCAACCTGTGGCCAGCACCACATGCTCGGCTCCGAAGTCGAGCACGTCTTGTGCGCTCAGCGCCGAGTCGAGATAGACGGCTATATTCGCCAGCTTGTTGATCTGGCCCACTCGCCAGTCGCGCACGCGGGCCCATTCGGCGAGGCCAGGCAGGCGCGACTCTCGGGCGACGCGCCCGCCGGGTTCCTTGCGCGCATCGGCCACGGTGACCGCGTAACCGCGCTGGCCCAGCGCACGTGCGGCTTCGAGGCCCGCAGGGCCTGCGCCGACCACCAGCACCCGGCAGTCGGAATGCTTGGGGGCGATCCGTTCGGGATGCCAGCCCTTGCGCCATTCCTCGCCCATCGTGGGGTTTTGCGTGCAACGAATGGGCGAGATGGTCATGTCGCCGGTGACGCAGATGTTGCAGCCGATGCACTCGCGGATGTCGTCTATGCGGCCTTCCTCGATCTTCCTCGGCAGGAACGGATCGGCGATCGACGGGCGCGCGCAGCCGATCAGGTCCAGCACGCCGCGCCTGAGTTGCGACACCATGGTGTCGGGCGAGGTGAAGCGGCCCACGCCGACCACGGGTTTGCTGGTGGTCTGCTTCACGAAGGAGATGAACGGCTCCTGCGCGCCCTCGGCGGCGAAGCGCGAGGGCACCGAATCGTTGTACCAGGCGGCGAGGTTCACGTCCCAGAGATCCGGTAGCTCGGCCAGCATGCCGACGATGTCCCGCGCCTCGGCCAGCTCGACGCCGCTCGGGCCGAGCAGTTCCTCGGTGGCGAAGCGCAACGCCACCGCGCAGGCGTCGCCGACGGCTTCCTTCGTGTCCTGCAGCACCTCGCGCAGCAGGCGCACGCGGTTCTCCAGCGGGCCGCCGTATTCGTCGCTGCGTTGGTTGCGCCGGCGCTGCAGGAAGTGCATCGCCAGCGACAAATCGTGCGCGGCGTAGACGTAGATGATGTCCATGCCGGCGCGCTTGCCGCGGATTGCCGCCTCGCGGTGCCAGCGCCGGTACTCGCGGATGTCGTGCAGCGTCATCGCGCGCGCCTGCGCCGGATAGCCGTACTTGCTCGGCTGGTGCGAGGGTGCGATCAGCACCTCGCGCGAGTACAGGTTCGACGCAGTAGGCCCGTTGTGGGTCAGTTCCAGCGCGGCCAGCGCGCCGTGCGCATGCACCTTGTCGCACATCAGCGCCAACGCGGGGATGTCGCGGTCATCCCACAGCCGCGCCTCGACGTAGGGCGTAAGGTCGCCGCTGGGGTGGATCTCGCATTCCTCGGTGGAGACCACCGCCCAGCCGCCCTCGGCCTTGATCTCGCGCATCGCCGCGTGCGCCAGCGGCATTGCGTGGCCCATGCCGTTGCAGTGCGGCACCTGGTAGAAGCGATTCTTCGCCGTCACCGGGCCGATCTTGATTGGCGCGAACAGGACGTCGTAGCGTGGATCCCTCATTCCGGCAACGCCCCGATGGATGGATCGGCGCGGCGACCCGGGCAGCATGAAGATGCCCATGCCGATGACGTTGCACGGCACGAGCGCGATGCAGATCCCGAAGTCGATCTCGCGTTCGCCGCGCGTTGCGCCACGTCCTCGCGCGTAATGCTGGCCGCGGCATCGTTCACACGCACTCCCCGGCTGGCACGGCGTAAGCCGCGCGCAGCAGGTTCTGGAAATGCCATACGCCGCCCTCGCGCTTCGGGCACAGCCGGCCGGGGATGTAGTGACCGGAGGCCAAGCCCTTATGCACCGCTTCGCAGATCGCGATGTCCTCGTGTTGCATCTCGTCACTGAACGCCTGGTCCGCGGCGATGCGCGCCTGCGCGCCTTCGTCCGGCGCGTAGTGGTAGTCGAACACGATGCGGCAGCGATTCGGCCCCAGCGGCAGGATGCGGTTGGTCTGCAGCCGCCCCGGCATGATGTTGAGCATCACGTTGGGGTAGACGAAGTAGTAGAACGCCTGGCCCGTGCCGTAGATCACGTCGCTGTTGCGCAGCGGCGAGGACTGCAGCGAATGCCACGCGAACAGCTCGGTATCGTAGGCGCGGTAGTCGAGCACCCGCGACAGGCCGGGGTGCACGTGCGGCAGGTGGTAGCCCTCGAGGAAGTTGTCGACGTAGACCTTCCAGTTGCAGTCGATGTCGTAGTTCTCGCGGCGCAGGTAACGCATCGCCGCCAAATCGATCGGCGCGATGCGCTCGGCGATGCCGCCGTAGACCTCCTCGAACGCCGGCACTTCGGGATCGATCGCCACGAACACCAGGCCCTGCCATTCGTGCACGCGCAGCGGCGGCAGGCGGATGTCCTCGACCCGGAAGTCGCAGGCGTCCTGCATTTCCGGCGCGCTGCGCAGCTGGCCTTCCAGCGTGTAGGTCCAGCCGTGGTACTTGCAGTGCAGGGCGCGCGCGCCCTTGCCGTCGCCCAGCGCCAGCGGGCCGGCACGGTGGCGGCACACGTTGGGGAACGCGCGCAGCACGCCGTCCTGCCCGCGCACCAGCAGGACGGGCACGCCGGCGATCTGCTCGACAACGTGGTCGCCCGGCTCGGCCAACTGCCCCTGGTGGGCCACCAGTTGCCAACTGTGCGCGAACACCGCGCGCTGCTCCATCGCCAGCATCGCCTCGCCGACGTAGTAGCGGGCCGGCAAGGCATGTGCATGGTTGAGTTCCTCGACGAGAGTGTCGTCACGAGCGCCGTGTTGCATGGCTGCCCCCTCTTGTGAATGCGCGCGGGATGTTCGACGGACTGAAACCGTCGCGTTGCATTTGCACCTTAGTGTCAAACCTATGGCTGGCGTGACCACCATGTCAACTTGGCGCAGGCCACCATTCCGGCTCGCGGCAGTCGCAGCGAGTGGCGCCGATGCATGGCGGGCGTCGCTGCCCAAGGCCGGCGGGGAAAGGGCGCAATCCACTTGTGCAAGCGAACGTGTCTATCGAATGGCCTGGGGAATCGCACCAAATACCAGCAGGCATGCGCAAGGCTTGCACCCGCCGCTGCCAACGGATTTGAACAAGCCGGGCAAGCGGATTCACTTTACTTGCCGGCGCACTTGGTTGTAGCTTGGGAACCGGCTTTGCACGCGGGGGAGTTTTTTCCGTACATGCAACGCACACTGTGCCTGCCGCTCAGTCCGGCGTCCGACCTGCATGTGCCTGCCAAGGGCACTGTCGCCAATGCACCTGCGGTGGATAGGTCCGCTGTCGGCACCTTGCGGCAAGCGCTGGACCATGCCGAGCGCTTGCTGGACCGCGACCCGGCGCTGGCAGTCGCGCAACTTGGTGAAATCCTGCGGGTGTCCGCCGACCATCCGGGCGCCCTGCGGTTGCTGGCTGCAGCGCGGTCGCTGCAAGGCGATTTGCCTGGCGCACTAGAAATCCTCGTTCCGCTTGCGCAAGCTCGGCCGGAGTTGGCTCGAGTCCAGTTCGACTTGGGAGTGGCGTTGCTGCGCAGCGGGCGTGGGGAAGAGGCCATCCAGGCCCTGCGCCGCGCGGTGTTCCTGCAGCCCGACTTGCCGCAGGCGTGGCGGGTGCTGGGTGACGCGCTGTGGGCGGAGGGTGAACGCGAACTCGCCCGCGCGGCATACCTCGACCACGTACACCATTCCGCACGCGATCGGGAACTGCTGGTTGCCGGCGACGCCATGGTCGCGAACCGCATTCCGGAAGCGGAGGCGCTGCTGCGCGAGCGCCTGCGGCAAGCGCCGACCGATGTCGTCGCGATGCGCATGCTGGCCGAGGTGGCGGCGCGCCTTGACCGCAACGAAGACGCGGCGCATCTGCTCGAACGCTGTCTGGAACTCGCATCCGGCTTTGTGGAGGCGCGCTGGAACTACGCGCTGATCCTGCACCGCAGCAACCGGCCTGCGGATGCACTGGCCGAAATCGCGCGGGTACTGCAACGCGACCCGACGCACGCGGGCTGCCTGAACCTCAAGGCTGCGGTGCTATGCAGGATCGGCAACTACGAAGAGGCGCTGGCGCTCTACCGCGAACTCGTCCGGGACCATCCGGACACGGTAAAACTGTGGTTGAGCCAAGGGCATGCGCTGAAAACCGCGGATCACGTCCAGGAGGCCGTGGTCGCGTATCGGCGCTGCGTGGAACTGGAACCCTCATTCGGCGAAGCATGGTGGAGCCTTGCAAACCTGAAGCTGTTCCGGTTCGACGCCACCGACCTCCAGGCAATGCAACATCAGTTGCTGCGGGATGATTTGTCCGATGAGGACCGGCTGCACCTCGAGTTTGCGCTGGGCAAGGCACTGGAAGACGACGAAGACTTCGGGGTGTCATTCCGCCACTACACGCGAGGCAACGCCATCCGCCGCGCGCAGCTTCTCTACGATGCCAGTGAAACCACGTCCAGGGTCGCGTACATCCGCAAGCACTACACGCGTGAATTCTTCGCGGAGCGCGCGGGGTCCGGCTGCGCGGCGCCGGATCCTATCTTCGTGGTCGGCTTGCCGCGCGCGGGATCGACCCTGATCGAGCAGATCCTTGCCAGCCACAGCCGCGTCGAGGGCACGATGGAATTGCCGGAGATCGCGACGCTCACCGGCGAGCTTCGCCGGCAAGCCGCGCGCGGCGCAGCGATGCCCTACCACCATGCGCTGGCCGCGCTCGATGCAGGCGCGCTACGAGCCCTGGGCGAACGATACCTTGCCGCAACGCGCATCCAGCGCAAGACGGCGAAGCCGTTCTTCATCGACAAGATGCCCAACAACTTCATGCACGTCGGCTTGATCCACCTGATGTTGCCGAACGCGAAGATCATCGATGCCCGACGCCACCCGATGGCGTGTGGATTTTCGATCTTCAAGCAGCATTTTGCGCGTGGACAGGATTTCAGCTACAGCCTCGACGACATCGGACGTTACTACCGGGATTATGTCGAACTCATGGCGCACTTCGATG
>DATFGT010000064.1:0-41099 GCA_035249175.1 Rhodanobacteraceae bacterium | reverse complement strand
CGGGCGGGCGCGGCGCGATGAGCTTCGGGCGTTCGCGCGCGAAGCTGCAGGGCGAGGACCAGGTCAAGGTCACCTTCGTGGATGTCGCCGGCTGCGAGGAAGCGAAGGAGGAAGTCGGCGAGCTGGTTGAATTCCTGCGCGATCCGTCCAAGTTCACCAAGCTGGGCGGCAAGATTCCGCGCGGCGTGTTGATGGTCGGTTCGCCCGGTACCGGCAAGACGCTGCTGGCGAAAGCCATCGCCGGCGAAGCCAAGGTGCCGTTCTTCTCGATTTCCGGTTCCGACTTCGTCGAGATGTTCGTCGGCGTCGGCGCGGCGCGCGTGCGCGACATGTTCGAGCAGGCCAAGAAGCACGCGCCGTGCATCATCTTCATCGACGAAATCGACGCGGTCGGCCGCCATCGCGGCGCCGGCCTCGGCGGCGGCCACGACGAGCGCGAGCAAACGCTCAACCAGTTGCTGGTCGAGATGGATGGTTTCGAAGGCAGCGAGGGCGTGATCGTGATCGCGGCCACCAACCGCCCCGACGTGCTCGATCCCGCGCTGCTGCGTCCGGGCCGTTTCGACCGCCAGGTCGTGGTGCCGCTGCCGGACCTGAAGGGCCGCGAGCAGATCCTGAAAGTGCACATGCGCAAGGTGCCGGTCGGCGCGGACGTCGATCCGCTCACGATTGCGCGCGGTACGCCCGGATTCTCGGGCGCCGATCTCGCCAACCTCGTCAACGAAGCCGCGCTGTTCGCTGCGCGCGAAAATGCGCGTGACGTGCGCATGGATTTCTTCGAGCGCGCCAAGGACAAGATCATGATGGGCTCCGAACGGCGCTCCATGATCATGAGCGAGGACGAGAAGAAGCTCACTGCGTACCACGAATCCGGTCATGCGATCGTCGGCCTCTCGGTGCCCGACCACGATCCCGTGCACAAGGTGACGATCATTCCGCGCGGCCGCGCGCTGGGCGTCACGATGTTCCTGCCGGAGCAGGACCGCTACAGCCACAGCAAGCTGTCGCTGGAAAGCAGGCTGGCCAGCCTGTTCGGCGGCCGCGTCGCCGAGGAACTGATCTTCGGCGCCGAAAAAGTCACCACCGGCGCATCGAACGACATCCAGCGTGCGACTGCGCTCGCGCGCGACATGGTCACCAAATACGGCTTGTCGTCTGCACTCGGTCCCATGACTTATGCCGAGGAAGAGGAGGAGGTGTTCCTCGGCCGCTCGGTATCCCAGCACAAGAACGTGTCCGATGAAACCGCGCGCAAGATCGACGTCGCCGTGCGCGAAGTGATCGATGCGGCGTACAACCGGGCGCGCCAGATCCTCACCGACGACATCGAAAAGCTGCATGCGATGGCCGCGGCGCTGTTGCAATACGAAACCATCGACAAGGAACAGATCGCCGCGATCATGGAAGGCCGCGAGCCTGGCCCGCCGCGCGACTGGCATCCGCGTGACAGCAACACCGGCATGGGCGGCGGCAAGCCCGCTGCCGTGCCGGGCGTCGCGCCTGCGCCGTCCAGTCATCCCGCCGGGCAGCACTAGTGTGCGATCGTCCCTGATCGCTATATTCCCGAATGTTTCTGAAGTCGGGGGACCCCTCAATTCTGTAACACCAGAACGGCCATCCTTGGCCTGACTTTTCACTAAGCTGTGCGTTCATCCATGAACGCTGCATCATCGAAAGGTGTCATCGCGCGCAACGCCGGGTGGCTTTGGGACATCAGAACGGCCATCCTTGGCCTGACTTGTCACAACAGCCGCTTCGATTCGGAGCTTCATCGAAAGGCGTCGTCGCCGTAGCGCAGGGTGTGGCTTGTGGGGCACCAGGACGGCCATCCTGGCCTGACTTTTCACGAAGCTGTGCGAACATGAGATCAAGGCCGCCTTCGGGCGGCCTTCTCTTATCCGGGGCCTGCGCGTGTAGCATTTCGGCAACGGGCACGTAATCGCGCGCGACAGCAGGACGGAAGTGGAGCGTCCAGAATGGGCAACTGGGTTGACCCACTGAAGCACTCCTTCGCGGAGTTCCGCCGCCGTCGCGTGTTTCGCGTGGCTGCCGCGTACGTCGTCGCCGGCTGGTTGCTGATCCAACTCGGCAGTGCCGTATTCGAACCGCTCGGATTGCCGTCGTGGTCGATGCGGTTGCTGATCGTGCTGCTGGTGCTGGGTTTCGTGCTGGCCTGCGTGCTCGCCTGGGTGTACGACATGAGTATGCACGGCATCGAACGGACGCTGCCGGCAGCCGCAACGAGTGACGAACGTGTCGCCGCCCCCGGAGCTTCGGTCGCGATCCTGCCATTCGCGGATCTCAGCGAGGCGCACGACCAGGCCTATTTTTGCGATGGACTTGCCGAGGAGATCCTCAATGCGCTGGCGTCGATCCGCGATCTGCGCGTGGCGTCGCGCACTTCCTCGTTCCGCTTTCGCGGCGGTGATGCGGATGCGCGCGAGATTGGCCGCGCATTGAACGTGGCGGCCATCATGGAAGGAAGCGTGCGCAAAGCCGGCGACCGCGTACGCGTTACCGCGCAACTGATCGATGCCGGCAATGGTTACCACCTGTGGTCGGAGAACTTCGATCGCAAGCTGGAGGACATCTTCGCGATCCAGGAGGAAATCGCGCGCAACGTCGCGCGTGCGTTGCGCGTTTCGTTGAAGGGGGCCGCGAAGCTCGATGGTTGCAGCTGCAATGCGCCGCGCGACATGCACGCCTACGAGTTTTACCTGCGCGGACGACAGATCCAGTCATTGAAGAGCAGCGACAACTGGACCAAGGCGCCGGAGATGTTCCGCCGCGCCATTGCGTTGGATCCCGATTACGCGCATGCCCACGCGGGCCTTGCCGATTCGCTTGCGCAACTCCTGATCTGGCGGATCATCCAGCCTGAACAAGTGCTGGACGAGGCGATCGAGTCGGCCAAGCGCGCGCTGGAACTGGCGCCGAACCTGGCCGAGGCCCATGTTGCGCATGCCAGTACGTTGTCACTTGCCGGGGACAACGAAGGCGCGGTCGCCGCGTTCCGACGTGCCATCGAACTCGATCCCGAACTCTATGAAGCCCATTATTATTTCGGACGGCATTGCTACGCCCGGGGCGAGTTTGCGCTTGCTATCGAGGAATTCGAGGCCGCGCATCGCGTGCGCCCCGACGAATTCCAGGCGCTGTCGCTGGCTTCCAATGCGGCGGATTCCCTGGGCGACAAGGCGCGCGGTGACGCGCTGACGCGGCTTGCGCTGCCGGCGGCACTGGCCGAGATCGCCGCCGATCCGGAAAACGGTCGGGCGATGTATCTCGCTGCCGGCATGCAGGTGCGTCTCGGTGACATCGACGATGGGCGCCGCAACGTCGAGGCGGCGCTGCGTTTGCAGCCGGACGATTTCGGTACGCTCTACAACGCCGCGTGTACTTACACGCACATGGGCGACACCGAACGGGCCTTCGACCTGCTGGAGCGGGCGGTTTCGGTAGGTCACGGCTTCCGCGACTGGATCGAACACGATTCGGACTTGGCCAGCCTGCGCGGCCTGCCGCGCTATCGCGAGATCATGGCGCACCTTGAAGACCCGCGGGAATCGAGGTGATGACTCCGTTCCCGTTGTCATAGACTCACCCAATGTTCGATACCGTTCCCACACTCGATTGCAACGGCCGTGCGCTGAAGCTGGATCGCCCGCGCATCTGCGGCATATTGAATCTCACCGACGATTCCTTTTCGGGTGACGGCTTGCGCGACGATGTCGATGCTGCGGTCGCGCAGGGCGTGGCCATGGTGGAGCAAGGTGCGGACATGCTGGACGTCGGCGCGGAATCAACCCGCCCTGGCGCGACACCGGTCGACGCCAAGGACGAAATCAGTCGCGTGGTACCGGCGATCAAGCTTCTGGCTCAACGCGTCAAGGCGCCGATTTCGATTGATACCTCGAAGCCGGAAGTGATGCGCGCCGCGGTTGCGGCGGGTGCGGGGTTCATCAATGATGTTTGCGCGCTGCGTCGCGAAGGCGCGCTCGACACCGCGGCGGAATTGAAGGTGCCGGTGTGCCTGATGCACATGCAGGGCGAGCCAGGCACGATGCAGGATGCGCCGCATTACGATGACGTGGCAGGCGAGGTGCATCGCTTTCTCGCCGAGCGCGTGTTCGCATGCGAGATGGCTGGCATCGACAAGCGGCGTGTGTTGGTCGATCCGGGCTTCGGCTTCGGCAAGACGCTGGAGCACAACCTCGCGCTGCTGCGCGCGCTCGATCGTTTCCGCGACCTTGCCGCGGGCGTGTTCGTGGGCGTGTCACGCAAGGCCATGATCGGCGCGATGACGGGGCGCAGCAGCGGCGTCGATCGTGCGGCCGGGTCTGCCGCCGCGGCGCTGATCGCGGTGCAACGCGGCGCGACGATCGTCCGCGTGCATGATGTCGCCGCGACCCGCGACGCACTCGCGGTGTGGCAGGCCGTGCACGCGGGTGATGCGCCTGCCAAGCGCGAGGTTCGGCCATTCGGTTCCCAGCGGTTCGGGGACGATTGAGACGGCCGCTGCGGCCGCGCGGTATGCTTCACGCTTTACAACTCGAATCCGCCTCGCGCATGTCCGAACCCCGAAACACCACTTCGCAGTCTCGCAAATACTTCGGCACCGATGGCGTGCGTGGACGCGTCGGAGAATGGCCGATCACCGCCGAGTTCATGCTGAAACTGGGTCGCGCCGCGGGCGTGGTGCTCGGCAATGGCAGACAACCCTTGGTGCTGATCGGCAAGGACACGCGAGTCTCGGGCTACATGTTCGAGGCGGCGCTGGAAGCCGGGCTGGTCGCGGCGGGCGCAAACGTCGGGTTGCTGGGCCCGTTGCCGACGCCGGGCGTTGCGCAACTGACGCGTGAGCTGGGCGCCAGTGCCGGCATCGTGATCAGCGCGTCGCACAATCCGTACCAGGACAACGGCATCAAGTTCTTCTCCGCCAGCGGCGAGAAGCTCGACGACGCGGTGGAGGCCGAGATCGAACGCGAAATCGATGCCGCGTTCACCACCGTCGCACCCGAATCGCTGGGCAAGGCGCGACGCATCGATGATGCGATCGAACGCTACGCGCGGTTCTGCCTGGGAACCCTGTCGACGCCTCCCGATCTTTCCGGCGTGCACGTCGTGCTCGATTGCGCGCACGGCGCCACCTACATGGTCGCACCGAAGGTGTTCACCTCGCTGGGCGCCAAGGTCACCCGGATCGGCAGCGAGCCCGATGGTTTCAACATCAACCGCGGGGTCGGCTCGACCCATCCTGCAGCGCTACGCGGTGCGGTGCTCGAGCAGCGCGCCGACCTGGGCATCGCGTTCGACGGTGATGGCGATCGCGTCCAGATGATCGATCGCAACGGCGAGCTCGCCGACGGCGACGACCTGCTGTATGTGCTGGCGCACGACTGGTTGACCGAGGGTCGTCTGCGTGGCCCGGTGGTCGGCACGCTGATGAGCAATTTCGGTCTGGAGCGTGCCCTGACCGGCGCGGGCGTGCGCTTCCTGCGGGCGAACGTCGGCGATCGCTACGTGCTGCAGCAGTTGAAGGAACACGACGGGGTGCTGGGCGGCGAGACGTCCGGCCACATCCTTTGTCTCGATCGTGCCAGCACGGGCGACGGAATCGTTTCCGCGCTGGCGGTGCTGGATGCGCTGGCGCGTGCCGGCAAGGATTTGTCACAAGCACGAGCGGGACTTTCCAAGCTGCCGCAGATTACGCGCAACGTGAAGGTGACAGGCGCGAAATCCGTGGTCGGTGTATCGACTGTGCAGGACGCACTGGCCGAAGTGCAACGCACGTTGCACGGGCGCGGTCGCGTGGTGCTGCGGCCTTCGGGGACGGAGCCCTTGGTACGTGTCACCATCGAGGGCGAGGATGCCGACGAAGTGCAGGCGCTCGCCGCGCGACTGGCGGATGCGGTCGAGAAAGCAGCAGTGAAGTGAATGGATGAACCGCCCCGCGTCGCAAGCTGCGCGGGGCAGATGCATCGTCGAACCTTACGCCATCTGGCTGGCCGCGAAATCCCAGTTCACGAGGTTCCAGTACGCATCGACATACTTCGCGCGCGCGTTGCGATAGTCGATGTAATACGCGTGCTCCCAGACATCGCAGGTCAGCAGCGGACGGTCGCTGCCGGTGATCGGCGTGCCGGCGTTGGAGGTGCTGACCAGGCCCAGCGAACCGTCGGCGCGCTGCACCAGCCACGCCCAGCCGGAACCGAAGGTTCCGGTCGCGGTCTTGCCGAATTCGGCCTTGAACTTGGACAGGTCACCGAACGCCTTGCTGATCGCGTCGGCCAGCTTGCCCGAAGGGTCGCCGCCGCCCTTGGGCGACATCGAGTTCCAGTAGAAGGTATGGTTCCATGCTTGCGCGGCATTGTTGAACATGCCACCGGTGGCCTTCTTGACGATGTCCTCGAGATTCATGTCGGCAAAGTCGGTGCCCTCGATCTGCTTGTTGAGGTTGTCGACATACGCCTTGTGGTGCTTGCCGTAGTGGTAATCCAGGGTTTCCTCGGAGATGTGGGGGGCCAGTGCGCCGCGTTCGTAGGGAAGCGGGGGAAGTTCGATCGCCATGGGGTGCTCCTTGGAGTTTGGAAACGGGGAATGGCAGCATGCGTGGAAAGCGTGCCTGATACAATGCACGGTATCCGCACGACACCATTCGCCATTGTAGACCCAACACGAATTTTCAATCGATCGCGCGGGCGCGAAGTTATGCTCCTATTAAAGCTCGCGGACGAGAAGCCGCCGGCGCGATGGCAACAGCGTTTGGCGATTGCTCTCGCGGATGGGAACGATGTCACGACCTTGACCACCCACGCACACGGTTTTCAAACGCTATGGACGTTATCGAACGCATCAAGCAAACACTCTCGGGGCACCCCATCGTGCTGTACATGAAGGGCACGCCCGACTTTCCGATGTGCGGTTTTTCCATGCGCACCTCGCAAGCGCTCAACGCCACCGGTGCCGAGTATTTTTCGGTGAACGTGCTGGAAGATCCCGAGATCCGTGCCAACCTGCCGCGCTATTCCAACTGGCCGACCTTTCCGCAGCTCTACATCAATGGCGAATTGATCGGTGGTTGCGACATCGCGCTGGAACTTTACGAGTCGGGCGAGCTGCAGCGGATGGTCGCGGAAGCCGGCAAGCAGACGGCCGCACCGTGACACTGCCCGTCACGCGTCTGCCGGCGGACTGGGCCCCCGCCGCGGATTCGCTGGCGGGACGGGTGGTGTTGATCACAGGCGCTGCGGGCGGCTTGGGCCATGCATCCGCGCTGGCCTGCGCCAAAGCCGGCGCCACGGTGCTGCTGGCCGACCGCAAGGCACGCACGCTGGAACCCGTGTACGACGAGATCGCAGCTCTGCCGGATGCACCCCAGCCGGTGTTGCAGCTGATGGATTTGCAGGGCGCATCGCCGCTTGAGTACCAGACGTTCGCCGAATCGGTGGAACGCCAGCTCGGCCGACTGGATGGCGTGGTGCACGCCGCCGTGAAATGCGAGGGACTCACGCCGCTCGGCATGCTGTCGCCCGAGGAATGGATCAGCACGTTGCATGTCGACCTGTCTGCGCCGTTCCTGCTGACCCAGGCATGCATGCCGCTGTTGCTGGTGCGCGAAGACAGCGCGGTGGTGTTCGTGCTGGACGATCCCGCACGCATGGCGCGCGCGCATTGGGGCGCCTACGGCGTGGCCAAGGCGGGCCTGGAGGGATTGGTGTCGATTCTGCATGAAGAAACCGATGAAACCAGCCTGCGCGTGCATGCGCTGTTGCCTGCACCGATGCGCACGGCGCTGCGCCGCACCGTGTGGGCGGGCGAAGACCCGGCCACTGTCGCGACGCCCGATGCGGCCGCGCAGGCGGTTTTGTATCTGCTTTCGCCCACGGCGCGCGCGGCGCGCGGGAAGGTTCTGGATCTCCGCGGTTCCGGCAACGACAGGGGGTAAACCGTGCACACGCAGATGACCATCGTGTCGGCGTGCATCACGTTGTTCCTGGTCCTCGATGCGCCCGGCAACGTGCCGTTTTTCCTGACGATCCTGAAGGACGTGCCGCCCAAGCGGCGGCGCTGGGTGATGGTGCGCGAACTGCTGATCGCGCTTGGTGTGCTGGTCGCGTTCTTGATTGGTGGCCGCGAACTGCTGTCGCTCATGCAGTTGCGCCAGGAGGCGATCAGCATCGGCGGCGGCGTCGTGTTGTTCCTGATCGCGATCAAGATGGTGTTCCCGCCGAAAGACGGTGGCATCTTCGGGTCTGCCGGCCCGGGCGAACCCTTCATCGTGCCTTTGGCGATTCCCGGCGTTGCGGGCCCGTCCGCGATGGCGACGCTGTTGCTGCTGACCAGCGCCCAACCGGGCCGTGAGATGGAATGGGGCGTGGCGCTGCTGGTGGCCTGGCTCGCGACTGCCGTGATCCTGCTCGGCTCCACCTGGCTGTTCAAGTTCCTGGGCGAGAGCGTGCTCGCTGCGGTCGAGCGCGTGATGGGCATGTTGCTGATCGCGTTGGCCGCGCAGATGATCCTGGGCGGGGTCGAGGCGTATCTACGTGCGGGTTAGTGCGATCGTTTCCTGATCACTGCAAAATGGGCGCCCGATCCACCGCAACACAAACCGGAACGGCCACCCTTGGTTTATTTTTGCGATCGCCCATGGTCGCTGTTCCAATGAGTCGATCGTTATCATCGGCCCTTTCGGTCAACCGACGCCAGAACGGCCTTCCATGGCCTTTCCACGAGCCGCTTCGCAGGGAGGTTTGATCGTGCAGGATACCGCCAAGCCAGGCGCCACCCGACCCGCAACGGTGAACGCGCAGATCGTCCCCACCGGTACGCTGGACGTATTGTCGCGCAACGAAATCGCACGCCTGCGCGATGCGACGTCATCCGGGTTGCACGCGCTGCTGCGGTCGTGCTCGCTCGCCGTGCTGACGTCGGGCGCGGTGCAGGACAGCGCGCGCGCGATGCTGGACCAATACCCCGACTTCGACATCCAGGTGCTGCAGCAGGACCGCGGCGTCAAGCTGGATCTGAAGCGTGCGCCGGCGCAGGCCTTCGTGGACGGCAAGATCATCCGCGGCACCAACGAACTGTTGTTCGCGGTGGTGCGCGACATCGTGTACGAATCGGCCAAGCTGGAATCTGGCGAATTCAACCTCGAGGATTCCAGTGGCATCACCCACGCGGTGTTCGACATCCTGCGCAATGCGCGCGTGCTGCGCGCGCGTTTCGATCCCAATCTCGTGGTTTGCTGGGGCGGTCATTCGATTTCGCGCGAAGAGTACGACTACAGCAAGGCCGTCGGTTACCAGCTTGGCCTGCGCGGCATGGACATCTGCACCGGCTGCGGGCCGGGCGCGATGAAAGGCCCGATGAAGGGCGCGACGATCGCGCACGCGAAGCAGCGGCATTACGACAATCGCTACATCGGCCTGACCGAACCCAGCATCATCGCGGCCGAGTCGCCGAATCCGATCGTCAACAGCCTAGTGATCCTGCCCGACATCGAGAAGCGCCTCGAGGCTTTCGTGCGCACCGGTCACGGGTTCATCGTGTTTCCGGGCGGCGTCGGCACCTGCGAGGAGATCCTGTACCTGCTCGGTATCCTGCTGGACCCCGCCAATGCCAGCTTGCCGTTTCCCCTGGTGTTCACTGGGCCGGAATCGGCCGCGCCCTATTTCCAGCAGATCGACAAGTTCCTGCGGCTGGTGTTGGGCGATGCCGCCGCCGAGCGCTACCAGATCATTACCGAGGATCCGGTCGCGGTCGCGCACGCGATGCAGCAGGGCGTCGAGACGGTTCGCAATCATCGGGTCGAGCAACACGACGCATTCTTCTTCAACTGGGAAATCAACATCGATCTGCTGTTCCAGCAACCGTTCAGACCCACCCATGCGGCAATGGCGGCGCTGAACCTGCGTCGCGGCCAGCCGCCGCACGTGCTGGCGGCCGCCATGCGGCGCGCGTTCTCCGGCATTGTCGCGGGCAATGTCAAGGAAGAGGGCATGGGTCAGATCGAACAGAATGGTCCTTATGAAATCCACGGCGATCCGGAATTCATGCGCGCGCTGGATACGCTGCTGCAGAGCTTCGTGGCGCAGCAGCGCATGAAGCTTCCCGGCAGCAAATACTTGCCGTGTTACAGGATCGTGGAGGGAAACGGCGCATGATTCGTGCGCCGGTGTTTCTTCCATGAATCCGCTTTCGCTTCAGGTATGAGCAGATGAAGACCGATTCCGACTTGCTGGTGATTGGCGGCGGTTCGGCCGGGCTGGCGACCGCGATTCGCGCGGCGCGGCACGGCGCGAGGGTCACGCTTTTCGAGCCGCACGAGCTCGGCGGCACCTGTGTCAATCGTGGCTGCGTGCCCAAGAAGGCGATGTGGCTGGCCGCCGAGTTGGCCGATGCGCAACGCATGGCGCAGGCCGTCGGTTTCGATGTGCAGCCGGGCCCGCTGGATTGGGCCACCTTCGTCGGCCACCGCGAGGCATACGTGCTGCGCGCGCGAACGGCATACGCGAACCGCCTGCGCGAACTCGATGTCAACGTCGTACCCGCGCCAGCGCACTTCGTCGAGGCGCACGCCCTGCGTGCCGGCGACCAGGATTACCATGCGCCGCACATCGTGATCGCGACGGGCTCTCGCCCGCGCGGGCTCGAACTTCCCGGCGGCGACCTCGCGATCGACTCGGACGGGTTCTTCAGGCTGGACCACTGCCCCGCTGGCGTCGGTATCATCGGCGGCGGCTACATCGGTGTGGAACTGGCAGGCGTGCTGCGCGCGCTAGGATCACGCGTGGAACTGATCACGCGGGGCGGCTTGTTGTCGCGCTTCGACGACGATCTCGGCCGTTCGCTCGGCGAAATGATGCGAGCGGAAGGCATCGGCCATCACGAGGGCTGCGCGGTGCGCGGCGTGCATCGCGATGGAAAAGGCCTGTGGCTGGATTGCTCGGACCATGAGCCCCGCGGGCCGTACGACCAGGTCATCAGTGCGATTGGCCGGCTGCCCAATGTCGAATCGCTGCGGCTGGATGCGGCGGGCGTCAAAACGGGCAAGATCAACGAGATCATGACCGACGATTTCGAAAACACGTCGGCCGAAGGTTTGTACGCGTTGGGCGATGTGAACGGCAAGCCCGCGCTGACGCCGGTGGCGATCGCGGCGGGCCGGCAGCTCGCTGACCGGCTGTTTGGCGGCAAGCCCGATGCGCACCTCGATTATTCTTGCATTCCCAGCGTGGTGTTTTCGCATCCGCCGGTCGGCACCGTCGGCTTGTCCGAAGCCGAAGCGCGCGAGCAGTACGGCGATGCAGTGAAGGTTCACGCGACCCGTTTCGCGCCGATGTTGTGGTCGCTCGCCGGGCGCGAAGGCAAGACCATGATGAAGCTGGTCTGCGTGGGCGACGACGAGCGCATCGTGGGCCTTCACGGCATCGGCCCGGGCATGGACGAAATGCTGCAGGGTTTCGCGGTGGCGGTGCGGATGGGCGCCCGCTACACCGATTTCCTGAGCACGGTCGCGATCCACCCGACCTCCGCCGAGGAATTCGTCACGATGGCCTGATGCCCTGCATCGGGATGCACACGGAATGGCAGCGATATCTGTGCTTGCGTTGCACCTCGCGATCATCGCGTTCAACATCACGGGATGTGTGCTTGTGCCGCTCGGCGCGTGGCGCGGGTGGCGTTGGGTGCGAGGTTTCTGGTGGCGGTTGGCGCACGTGCTCAGCCTGGTCGTTGTCGCGGCGCAGGCGCTGCTGGGACGCGCATGTTTCCTGACGATCTGGCAGGGCGACCTGGCGGGCACCGCGCACGTGCAGCCGCTGATCGCGGCTTGGGTCAACCGGGTGATTTACTGGCCGCTGCCGTTGTGGGTATTCGCGGTTGCTTACGTCGCGATCCTTGCGTACGTGTTCGCATTGTGGATATTCGTCAGGCCTTGCTCGCCATGGCGCCGACGCAGGTCGGCTTGATGCGCTCGCCGGCGCGAGGCACACGCCGCCCGACGCGCTACAGTGGTGGCATGGCAGCGCGTGCTGAAGCCGCAACGGGTACCACGGATGGCAAGCGCCTTGCTGAGTGGCTGGCCGCACGCTCGAACGTCACCGCAATTACCGGCGCCGGTGTAAGCACCGAATCCGGCATTCCCGATTACCGCGACGGCGACGGCAATTGGAAGCGCTCGCCGCCGGTGCAGTATCGCGATTTCGTGGAAAGTGAAACCGTACGCCGGCGTTACTGGGCGCGCAGTTTCATCGGCTGGCCGATGTTTGCGGCGGCGCAGCCGAGTGCGGCGCACCTCGCGCTGGCACAACTGGAACGGCTCGGTCGCGTCGCGCAAGTGGTGACACAGAACGTCGACCGGTTGCACCAGCGTGCCGGAAGTCGCAACGTGATCGACCTGCATGGGCGACTGGACACGATTCGTTGCTTCGCGTGCGGGAATCGAACGGATCGCGATGCGTTCCAGCGACGCCTGCACGACGCAAATCCGGATTGGCGGGTTCTGCAAGCCGGGATTGCGCCGGATGGCGATGCCGATCTGGAAGCCGTGGACTTCGACCAGTTCCAGGTCCCCGATTGCGAGGTGTGCGGCGGCGTGTTGAAGCCCGACGTGGTGTTCTATGGCGAAGCGGTGCCGCGTGAAACCACGATGGCTGCGCTGGCAGCGGTCGAGCCGGCGAGTGGCGTGCTGGTGGCTGGCTCGTCCTTGATGGTGTGGTCGAGCTTTCGGCTGGTACGCGCCGCGGCGGCGGGGGGCATTCCGGTGGTCGCCGTGAACCGCGGGCGTACGCGCGGCGACGACCTGTTCGATTTCAAGTGCGAAGGTGAATGCGGCGCGGTGCTTCAGAAAACGCTGGGGGCGTTGTCCGACCACCCGGTTTGAGCGCGGCGCGGGGCGAAACGCGAACATGTCTCCGACTTTCAGGTAGATTCGAAAGCCGAATGTTCCCCCGGCAAGGACGAATCATGCACGCACTCCATTTCAGCAGTTTCCTCAGCTTCAGCATGTCGCCGCTGGAAATACTCATCCGCGGCACGATCATGTACTGGTTCCTATTTCTGCTGCTGCGCTTCGTGCTGCGCCGCGATACGGGCTCCGCGGGCATCTCGGGCATCCTGTTCGTGGTGCTGCTGGGCGATGCGGCGCAGAATGCGATGATCGGCAATGGCAATACAGTTGCGGATGGCGGATTGCTGATCGCGACGCTCGCGGCCTGGAATTACTTCCTCGATTGGCTTGGCGTCCATGTACCGCGGGTGGGGCACCTGACTGATCCGCCGCCAATCCTGCTGGTGCGGAATGGCCAGATGATTGGACGCAACCTGCGCCGCGAACATGTGACCGCAAGCGAAGTGGAATCCCAGTTGCGGATGAAGGGCCTGGAGCGCCTGCAACAGGTCAAGTGGATGTACCTGGAGAGCGACGGTGGTTTCAGCGTCATCCGCGCGTGAGCCGCACCGAAGGTTCGAACCGCGTGGTTCGAATCTCGGTTCCCGTTGAAGCGGGGCAGGTCGCCTCAGGTCGGAGCCGTTTCGTCTTCTTCCTTGAACGCTTCGAGCGGGACGCACGAGCAGAACACGTGCTTGTCGCCATACACGTTGTCCACGCGCGCGACGGGCGGCCAGTACTTGACCTGTTTCAGCGATGCCAGGGGATAGGCCGCCAGTTCACGCGGATAGGCGTGCGTCCATTCGCTGGCGGACACCGCGGCCGCGGTGTGCGGCGCATGCTTAAGCGGGTTGTCCTCGCGGTCGAGGCGGCCGTCCTCGATCGCGCGGATCTCGTCGCGGATCTGGATCATCGCGTCGATGAAGCGGTCGAGTTCGTGCAACGATTCTGATTCGGTCGGCTCGACCATCAAGGTGCCGGCAACGGGGAACGACAGCGTGGGCGCGTGGAAGCCGAAATCGATCAGGCGTTTCGCGATGTCCTCGGCGCCGACACCGCTGGCCTTTTCCAGCGGACGCACGTCGAGGATGCACTCGTGCGCGACCAGCCCGTTGCGGCCGGTGTAAAGGGTCGGGTAGTAGTCGGCCAGCCGCTTCGAGAGGTAATTGGCGTTGAGCAACGCGGCTTGTGTGGCCTTCAAGATCCCTTCACGACCCATCATCGTGATGTACATCCACGAGATCGGCAGGATCGACGCTGAGCCGAAAGTGGCTGCCGAGACCATTCCTCCGGAGCGGCTGTTGTGAGAAGTCGCGCCATGGATGGCCGGCTCCTGTTCGCCCGCAGGGAAGCCGGCTGGTAAAAATTCCGCAAGGTGCGACTTCACCGCACAGGGACCCACGCCCGGACCGCCACCACCGTGCGGGATGCAAAACGTCTTGTGCAGGTTCAAGTGCGAGACGTCCGAACCCCAACGGCCCGGGCGCGCAACGCCGCACAGCGCGTTCAAATTGGCGCCGTCGGTGTAAACCTGTCCGCCGTGCTGGTGCACGATCTCGCAGATTTTCGCGATTTCCTCCTCGAACACGCCGTGGGTGGATGGATACGTCAGCATGATCGCCGCCAGGCGGTCGGCGTACTTCTCGGCGTTGGCGCGGATGTCCTCGACGTCCACGTTGCCGTTGCCATCGCACTTGGTGACGACCACCATCATGCCGCACATGTGCGCGGACGCAGGGTTGGTGCCGTGCGCGGACTCGGGAATCAGGCACACGTCGCGCTGCGGCTGGCCATTGGCGTGGTGGTAGGCACGGATGGCCAGCAGCCCGGCGTATTCGCCCTGCGCGCCGGCGTTGGGCTGCAGGCTGACCGCGTCGTAGCCGGTAATCGCGATGAGCATCGCTTCGAGGCCGTCGATCAATTCGCGGTAGCCGCGCCACTGCTCGGCCGGCGCCAACGGATGGATGTTCGCGAACTCGGGCCAGGTGATTGGGATCATCTCGGCCGTCGCGTTCAACTTCATCGTGCACGAACCGAGCGGAATCATGCTGCGGTCGAGCGCCAGGTCCTTGTCCGCGAGCTGGCGAAGATATCGCAGCATTTCGTGCTCGCTGCGATAGCTGTTGAATACCAGATGCGTCAGGAACACAGACTTTCGCACCAGCGTCGTGGGCAGCGCATCCGGCGTGGCGCGATCCAGCGCATCGATGTCGTCGATGCGCGCGCCGAACAGCGCGGCGAGTCGGTGCACGTCGTCGCGGGTGGTAGTTTCATCGAGCGCAATCGCCAGCGATTGATCGTCGATGCGGCGCAGGTTGATGTGCGCCGCGTTGGCCATCGCGTGGACGGTGTGCGTATCGGTACCGGTGACGTGCAAGGTGTCGAAGAAATCGTCGCCGACCTTGATACCGGCCTCGCGCAGCGCGGCGGCGAGGATCGCGGCCAGCCGGTGTGTGCGGCGCGCAATGCGCACCAGTCCTTCCGGACCGTGGTACACCGCGTACATCGCGGCCATCACGGCCAGCAGCACCTGCGCCGTGCAGATGTTGGAAGTCGCCTTCTCGCGGCGGATGTGCTGCTCGCGCGTCTGCAGCGTCAAACGATAGGCATTGTTGCCCTGCGTGTCCTTCGACACGCCGATCAGTCGCCCCGGCAGCGAGCGTTTGTACGCGTCGCGACAGGCCATGAACGCCGCATGCGGACCACCAAAGCCGAACGGCACACCAAATCGCTGCGAGTTGCCGACCACGATGTCGGCGCCCCATTCGCCGGGCGGCGTGATCAGCGTGAGTGCCAGCAAGTCGGTTGCAACCGCCACCAGCGCGCCCTTGGCGTGCAGCGCATCGCATAGGGACTTGTAGTCGCGGATGGTGCCGAAAGTGTCGGGGTATTGCAGCAGCGCGCCGTAGCAATCGACATTCGCGGCGTTCGCTTCGTCATCGATGCGAAGTTCGATGCCCAGCGGTTCGGCGCGCGTCCTCAATACTTCGATCGTCTGCGGATGCACGTGCTTCGACACGAAGAACACGCTCGATTTTGATTTGCCCGAACGCTTCGCCAGCGTCATCGCCTCGGCGGCGGCAGTGGCTTCGTCCAGCAGCGAAGCATTGGCGATTTCCATGCCGGTCAAATCCGCGCACATGGTCTGGAAGTTGATCAGCGCTTCCATGCGGCCCTGCGAAATCTCGGCCTGGTACGGCGTGTACGCCGTGTACCACGCGGGGTTCTCGAGGATGTTGCGCAGGATCACCAGCGGCACGTGGGTGCCGTAATAGCCTTGGCCGATGAAGCTCTTGAAGACCTGGTTCTTGTCGGCGATTGCGCGGATCTTCGCAAGCGCTTCGGTTTCGGTGACGGCCGGCGGTAGCGCCAGCGGATTCTTCTGGCGGATCGCGGCGGGCACGATCGCGTCGACCAGCGCGTCCAGTGATTCGTAACCGACCGCTTTCAGCATGTGCGCGATTTCGGCGTCATCCGGGCCGACGTGGCGATTGATGAAGCCGTCATGCTGTTCGAGTTCGTGCAGGGAAGGGGTGTGCTGGGTCATGGCGAAGGGGTCCGTATTTTGGACGAGCGCTGACGACAGCGTCTCGCTCGAAGCGGCTGTTGTGGAAAGTCAGGCCAAGGATGGCCGTTCTGGTCTTGGTGGACTGGGAAGGGCAAGATGGATCATTGAGCGGCAACGATGCGGCGATCATGGACGATCGCACGGATATGCCCCTCTGTCCTTCTGCCTGAGAGTTTGAAAGCGCGAGGGTTGCATCGCGCTTTTTGCCCCTTCGGCGCCGGTTCTTCCGATGCATCGAAAGCCGGTCTCTCCAGAGTTTTGAACTTAGGTGGTATCGGGCCTGAGCGATTACGGGCGTTGCGCCTTCGGCAGCAGCAGGGCTGCTTCTTCCACCACGTTGGCAATTATACAGGTGTCCATTTCCAGGATGCCGTACCATCGCGGTTCGCATTCAGCGAAGAGGTTCGTGATGCCCGCCCCCTTCCGCCTGCGCCAACTCGACCACGTGGTGCTGCGCGTGCGCGATGTCGCGGCGATGCGGCGGTTCTATTGCGACGTGCTCGGTTGCACGCCGGAACTGGACCAGCCCGGCATCGGCTTGTTCCAGTTGCGTGCCGGCGATTCGCTGATCGACCTCGTCGACGTCGACGGCAAGCTCGGCCAGCAAGGCGGCGCGGCGCCGGGCGCCGAAGCCCGCAATATGGACCATTTCTGCCTGAGCATCGAAGATTACGACGAGGCCGCGATCGTCGCGCACCTGAAGGCGCATGGGGCGCGCGTGGGCGACATCGGCATGCGCTACGGTGCGGAGGGCGAGGGACCGTCGATTTACGTGCTGGATCCCGAGGACAACGTGGTGGAATTGAAAGGCCCGCCGATACCCGGCTCGCGGGTCCACGGCAAAACCTGACCGCGGCAGACGGATAGGAGGATTGGCATGCCCTGCCTGATGGTGTTGTTCGCGCTGTTCGTCCCACGCGTGGTGATCGTGCTGTTGTGGCTGTTCACGCATTGGTTCAGCGGCATCTTCAACGTCGCGCTGTGGCCGGTGCTCGGGTTCGTGTTCCTGCCGACGACATTGCTGTGGTACACCGCAGTCCAGCACTGGTTCCACGGCCAATGGACGCTGATTCCGATCATCGGGATCGTGATTGCGCTGCTGATCGACTTGTCGCCGGCGGGCGGGCGACGGCGGATGTACGCGCGGTGATACACCATAACTTCTGGCAGGGGTAGGCCGAGGAGAACAGGACTAGGATCAGCGGGTTGCGTTCCAGCCTGTTCAACCGGGAGATGGCCATGTCATCGATTCGCGGGATTGCGTGTGCGCTGCTCGTTGGCGCAATGGCGTTCGGCGCCGCTGCACACGCGCGCCAGTTGGCCGATGCCGATTACGCGCGCGCGGTGAAATTTCTATCCCAGAACACCGGCCCGTTGGTCGACCACGACGTGCAGAGCGTGAAGTGGCTGGACGCCACGCACTTCTGGTACACCGACCACGATGCCTCGGGCGACCATATCCTCGAAATGGATGCGGCGACCGGCAAGGCCTCGCCCGCGTTCGACCAGACGAAACTCGCCGCCGCGCTGGGCAAGGCGCGCGGCAAGCCAATCGATGCAAAAAGATTCCCCCGGCGCTTCGACTTTCATCGCGTGCCCGGCGGCAACCTGGATGTCCAGCTTGGTGAGGACTGGTATCGCTGCGACCTTTCCGGCGTCGGGGTGTGCACCGCACTCGACAAGCTGCTGAAGACCGGCAGCGAACCCGGAGCGCTGTCGCCGAACGGCAAGCTGCTCGCGTTTGTCCGCGACTGGAACCTGTGGGTGCGCGACCTCGCCACCGGCAAGGAAACCCGACTCACCA
The DNA here is from genome assembly GCA_035249175.1 of Rhodanobacteraceae bacterium. Lineage (GTDB taxonomy): Bacteria > Pseudomonadota > Gammaproteobacteria > Xanthomonadales > Rhodanobacteraceae > 66-474. Next base: position 22,835 of record DATFGT010000064.1, on the reverse strand, counting down.
CCGACGGCGTGAAGGACTATGGCTATGCCACCCAGAACGCCGGCTGGATACACGGCAACGGCGCGATCGTGCGCTGGTCGCCCGACTCGAAAAAGATCGCGACTTATCGGCAGGACCAGCGCGAGGTCGGCGAGATGTATACCGTCGACACACGGGTCGGGCATCCCAAGCTGGATGCATGGAAATATCCGCTGCCGGGCGATGAGCACGTGTTCATGATCGAGCCGGTGGTGCTCAATGTCGCGGCGAAGGAAATGGTGCGGCTGGAGATGGCGCCGGAACAGCGCCTGTCCACCCTGTGCGACACGCTGGCGTGCGATGATGGTGAGCCCTACACGTGGAGCGACGTGAAGTGGGCGCCGGACGGCACGACGCTGGCGTTGGTAGAGACTTCCCGCAATCGCCAGCACGAAACATTCCGCATCGCCAACTCGGAAACCGGCGCGGTACGAACCGCGTTTGAATTCACCACCAAGGACTACTACGAAAGCGGCCATGGCCGCGTGAACTGGCAATACCTGCCCAGGGCGGATCAGGCGATCTGGCCGTCCGAACAGAACGACTGGAACAATCTGTATCTGTACGACCTCAAGACCGGGAAGCAGATACGCCCCGTCACCACCGGCGAAGGCAACGTCGCCGAAGTGCTGCACCTCGACCGCGCGACGCGCACGCTGTGGTTCGTGGGCGTGGGTCGCACGCCGGGCGTGAATCCCTACTACCGGCAGTTCTTCAAGGTGGACATCGACAACGGCAAGACTACCCTGCTGACGCCGGAAGACGCCGACCACACCATCGAAATGTCGCCGGACGGCAGGTATTTCGTTGATGCGTATTCGACGCCGACCACGCCGCCGGTGACGGTGCTGCGCGATGCAAACGACGGCCACGTACTCGCGACGGTCGCCAACGCGGACATCTCTCGTTTGAAAGCCGCCGGCTGGGTGCCGCCGATCCCGATCACGGTGACGGCGCGCGACGGCAAGACCACGTTGCACGGGATGATGTTCAAGCCGACGAACTTCGACTCGCACAAGAAGTACCCGATCGTCGACTACATCTATCCCGGTCCGCAGACCGGCTCGGTGCGCGGACGCAGTTTCCTCGGCAGCCGTGGCGACAACCAAGCGCTGGCCGAGCTCGGCTTCATCGTGGTGGCGATCGACGGCATGGGCACACCGTGGCGTTCGCGCACATTCCATCATTACTGGTACGGCGACATGGGCGACAACACGCTGCCCGACCAGGTCGCCGGCATCAAGGAATTGGCGAAGCGTTACCCGTGGATCGACGCCACGCGCGTCGGCATCTGGGGACATTCCGGAGGGGGCAACGCGACCGCGGACGCGATGTTCCGCTATCCCGATTTCTTCAAGGTCGGCTGGGCAGAGAGCGGCAACCACGACAACCGCAATTACGAAAACGACTGGGGCGAGAAATACCAGGGCCTGCTGGTGACCAACAAGGACGGCACCACCAATTACGACAACCAGGCCAACCAGTTGATCGCGAAGAACCTGAAGGGCCGCCTGATGCTGGTGCACGGCTCGATCGACGACAACGTGCCGACGGGCGAGACTTATCTCGTGGTGGATGCGCTGATGAAGGCAAACAAGGATTTCGACATGATGGTCCTGCCGAACCAGCACCACGGCTACGGCGAGGATTCGCCTTACGTGATGCGCCGGCGTTGGGATTACTTCGTGCAATACCTTGCAGGCAACACGCCGCCGCACGAATTCAGGATTCCGAGCCCGAAGAAGGACGACTGACCCAAGGTTCTCCCCGGTCAGGTTGCCGTGATTCACTTTTCGGGAATGCAATGATATAACATTGCACCTTGCCGTTCGCGTATCGCTCGCCATCCGTGGCGCGCGCCGGGATGAACACCTCTGGACCGGTCCCGGCTGGCCCGCCTCAAGAGAACCATTCGTACATGGGTGTCGAATCGTTGCCACCGGTCCTGCGGCGCGCCGTCCCGATCGCGACGCTGGTGTTTGCGCTGGCGGGTTGCACGGCTGGCCCGAATTTCAAGCCGCCGGCTCCGCCAGAAGCTTCCGCCGGCTACACCGCGCATCCGTTGACCACCACGGGTGCGACCCCCGGCGCGGCAGGCGGAAACGCGCAAAGCTTCCAGCAAGGCGCGGACATTCCCGGCGACTGGTGGGCGCTGTTCCATTCGCAATCGCTCGATGCCTTGATCACCGCGGCGTTGAAGAACAACCACGATCTCAAGGCGGCCCAGGCCGCATTGCGTGTCGCGCGCGAGGATGTGCTGGCGCAGCGTGGCTCGTTCTTCCCCAGCGTCTCGGCAAATTTCAACGCCAGCCGCCAGCGCCAGCCCGGCTCGCTGGCGCCCGTGCCCAGCAACAACGCCTTCCAATACAACCTGTTCACGCCGCAATTGTCCATCAGCTACGCGCCGGATTTGTTTGGCCTCAACCGGCGCACCCGCGAGTCGCTGCAGGCGCAGGAACAGGCCGCGCGCTTCCAGATGATCGCGGCATGGACCACGCTGACTTCCAACGTCGTGGTCACGGCGGTTCAGGTGGCTTCGTTGCGGGAGCAAGTGGAGGCGACGCGCGAACTCGTTGATCTCGAGAAACATAGTCTCGCAATCCTGCAACGGCGATTGCAGAAGGGCGACGCCAGCAAGCTCGACGTGGCCGCGCAGCAATCACAACTTGCGCAAACCGAAGCCGGCCTGCCGCCGCTGGTGAAACAACTGGCTGCGACGCGGCACGTGCTGGCGGTGCTGGTCGGAGCGTTTCCCGATCGGCCACCGGCGGAATCGTTCACGCTGGCCGACTTGCACCTGCCCGAAAGCCTGCCGGTCAGCCTGCCGTCGAAGCTGGTCGCGCAACGCCCGGATGTACGCCAGGCGCGCGCCAACCTGCACGCCGCCAGTGCCTCGGTCGGCATCGCGGCCGCGCAACGCCTGCCCAACATCGAGCTGACCGCGAACGCCGGCAGCAGCGCGCTCGCGATCTCGAAAGTGTTCACGTCCGGCTCCGGTTTCTGGGGCATCGCCGCGTCGCTCACCGCTCCGATTTTCGAAGGCGGGCAGTTGATGCATCAGGAACGCGCCGCCAAGGCGGCCTACGTCGAAGCGGCCGAGCAATATCGAAGCGCGGTACTCACCGCTTTCCAGAACGTCGCCGACACGCTGGTGGCACTGAATCAGGACGCCGAGGCTTTGCAGGCCACGTCCAAAGCCGAGCGGGCAGCGAAAACCACGCTGGACCTTTCGCAACTGCAACTCCAGCACGGCTACATCGGCACGTTCGAACTGCTGGCCGCGCAACAGGCATACCAGCAGGCGCGGATCACGCTGGTGCAGGCCGAAGCCAATCGTTTCGCCGACACCGCCGCGCTGTACCAGGCGCTGGGCGGCGGCTGGTGGCATCACAAGAACCTTGCGAAACAGTGATCACGATGAAAAGAAATCACGATCGATTCCGTGTATGGCGTGGGATTCAAAACCTCGCCATTCCGGGGCCATCGCCGGCCAAGGCGATGGAACCCGGAATCCGGTTGTTGTTTCAAATTTTTCGAAAAAGCTGGCTTGACTCGCGCCGTCCTTGGCGCTGGCCCTTCGGGCCGGCTTCGTCGTTCGCGTTCGCAATCCTGCAAACGCAGTCGGATTCCGCGCGCAAACTACACGCGCCGCCCCGGAATGATCATGGTCAGGGATTTCCGTTTGCCGCGTTCCGTGGCATCGCGTTGACGGGCGCGCTGAGCGCAATCGTGCTGCTCGCCGGCTGCTCCGGCAAGCCGGCGCAGCAGGAATCATCTGCCACACCACGCAACGTCACGTTGACCAGGGCGCAGCAGAACAGCATTCACGTTGTCACGGTGGAGCCGGCGCAGTACCGCACGAAGATCACCACCACCGGCGTGGTCGATTTCGACCACGATCGCGCGACCGATGTGCTGGCGCCGTTTTCCGGCGCGGTCGGCAAGGTGCTGGTGACGCAAGGACAGCGCGTCGCAAAAGGGCAGGCGCTTGCAGAAGTCGTTTCTCCCGATTTCACCGCCGCCGCGGGCGCCTACCGGAAGGCGGTGCTGGCGGCGAACGCGGCCGATGCAGTCGCGTCGAACGATCGTGACCTGTTCGCGCACCAGGCGATTTCCCAGCGCGAAAACGCGCAAGCGCAGGCGGATGCCGCGAGTGCCGACGCGGATCGTAACGCAGCACTGCAAACGCTGGTTGCGCTGCACGTCGATCCGCAAGCCATCGCCGATATTCGCGCAGGTCGATCGCTTGCGGCAGGAGCAGGCGTGATCCGCGCACCGATCGCGGGCACGCTCGTGACGAAATCCATCGCGCCTGGCCAAACGCTCTCCGCCGGCACCACACCGTGTTTCACCATCGCCGACACGTCCAGGATGTGGGTGATGGCGCAGGTGTTCGGCGACGATGTCGCGCGTGTGCAAACCGGCGATGCCGCCGCGGTCATCACGAGCGACGGCGACAAACCGATCGCAGGCACCGTCACCAACGTCGGCGCGGTGATCGACCCCGACACGCGCTCGGTGCAGGCGCGCATCGGCGTGGACAATCCGGACGCCGTGCTGAAGAAGCAGATGTACGTGACGGTTCGAATCCAGTCGCGCGAGGAATACAAGGGTTTGCTGATACCGGTTTCCGCGGTTTTGCGCGACGATGAAAACCTGCCGTTCGTGTACGTGGTCGAGCGCGACGGCAGCTACGCCCGGCGCGCGGTTTCGCTCGGCACGCGCATCGACGATCGTTATGCGATTCCCGAGGGGCTCCGTGCCGGCGACAAGGTAGTGGCCGACGGTTCGATCTTCCTGCAATTCATCCAGTCGCAATGAGCGCGCAGCTTTCGCAAGGCGAAGCGCCGCGCAGGGCTTCGATCATCAATCGCGTCGTGGCGTTCGCGCTGGAACAGCGCCTCCTGATCGTATTGCTGTCGTTGGCGATGGCGGGCGCCGGCGTGTGGGCCTACAGGGTCCTTCCGATGGATGCATATCCGAATCTGTCGCCGCCGATGGTGGACATCGTCAGCCAGTGGCCGGGTCATTCGGCGGAAGAGGTCGAGCAGCAGATCACCGTGCCGATGGAACTCGGCATGAACGCAATCCCCGGCCTCGTCACCAAGCGCTCGATCTCGCTGTACGGACTATCCGATGTCACGCTGACCTTCAGCGACGACACCGATCACTACTTTGCGCGCCAGCGTGTGTACAACCGCCTGCCCGGCATCGGCTTGCCCGCAGGGGTGTCGCCATCGGTCTCGCCGATGTCGCCGCCGTCCGGGCTGGTCTATCGATACGTGCTGCAGAGCACCGATCGCTCCCCGATGGAGTTGAAGACGCTGCAGGACTGGGTGATCGCGCCGCAATACCGTTCGGTGCCCGGCGTGGCGGACGATTCCGCGTTCGGCGGCGGCAACATGCAGTACCAAGTGCTGCTCGATCCGGTGAAGATCGCGGCGCTCGGACTTTCCGTCACCCAGGTCGAGGCTTCGCTCGCTGCCAACAACAGCAATGCCGGCGGCGGCTTCTATCAGCAGGGTGGACAGTTCTTCTACGTGCGCGGGCTCGGCCGCATCAAGACGCCCCAGGATATCGACAACATCGTGCTGGCGGTGCACGACGGCACGCCGATCCTGGTGAAGGACGTCGCCGAGGTAAAGATCGGCATCGCGCCGCGCCTCGGCGAATTCGGTTACATGAACCAGGACGATGCCGTCGAAGGCGTGATCCTGGCGCTGACCGGCAGCAAGACCGAAGACGTACTGAAACAGGTCGAGGCCAAGACGCGTGAGTTGAACGAAACGATCCTTCCGAAGGACGTGAAGGTCCATCCGTTCTACGACCTCACCGACCTGATCGACCAGACCAAGGGCGTGGTGATGCACAACCTCACGATCGGGTTGGTGCTGGTGATCGTGGTGCTGATTTTTTTCCTGTACGACATACGTGCAGGGCTGATCGTGGCGGTGACGGTGCCGCTGGCGTTGCTGTTCGCGTTCCTGTGCCTCGACTTGAAGAATGCATCGGCCAACCTGCTGTCGTTCGGCGCGGTCGATTTCGGCATCCTTGTGGATGGCGCGATCTTCATGGTCGAGAACATCTTCCGCGAACTGGCGGCGCGCCGTGGCACCGAATACGAAATCAAGGAGGTGATCCTGTCCGCCGCCGCAGAGATCGATCGGCCGCTGGTGTACGCGGTCGCGGTGATCGTCGCCAGCTTCCTGCCGATCTATTTCCTCACCGGACCGTCCGGCACCCTGTTCAAGCCGATGGCCGATACCATGATCTTCGCGTTGATCGGCTCGCTGGTCGTTACGCTGACGTTGCTGCCAGTGCTGTGCGGCTTGTTCATGCGCCGCGGCGTGCGCGAGCGCCACAACGCGATTTACGAGAAATTCAAGGCGTGGTACGTCCGTGCGCTGGAGCGCGCGCAGCGCGTGCCGTGGCGGGTGACGGCGGCGTCGGGGGCGCTGCTGACGCTCACCTTCCTGATGATGCAGGGCATCGGGTCCGAATTCATGCCCAATCTCGACGAAGGCGCGTTGTGGGTACGCGCGACCATGCCGTACACCATTTCGTTCGAGAAGGCGTCGGAAATCTCGCCGGAAATCCGCAAGGTGCTGATGTCGTTTCCGGTCGTCACCACGGTGACTTCGGAACTCGGCCGCCCCGACGACGGCACCGACTCCACGGGATTCTTCAACGACGAGTTCTTCGTCGGATTGAAGCCGTATTCGCAATGGCACGGCGCCTACCGCGACAAGCAGGACCTGATCACGGCAATCGACAAGAAGCTCGAAAGATTCCCGGGCATCCAGTTCAACTTCACCCAACCCGCGGAGGATGCGGTGGACGAGGCCGAAACGGGCCTGAAGAGTGCGCTGGCGGTGAAGTTGTACGGACCGAGCCTGCAGGTGCTGCAGAGGCAAGGCAAGGCCATCAAGGCGGTGATGGAGAAGGTGCGTGGCATCACCGACATCACGCTCGTGCACGAGCTCGGCCAACCCAACCTCGCCATCGACATCGACCGCGCGAAGATCGCCCGCTACGGACTGAATGTCGATGACATCAACAACCTGGTCAACAGTGCGATAGGCGGCGACGTCGCCACCGAAGTGGTGCAGGGCGACAAGCAGTTCGACCTCGTCGTGCGCCTTCAGCAACGCTTCCGCGACAATCCGGCTGAGATCGGCGACATTCCGGTGGCCACGCCGGGCGGCCAGCAGATTCCGTTGAAGGAGCTGGCCAACATCAGGGTGGAGAACGGCGCGTCCTTCATCTATCGCGAAAACAATTCGCGCTACATCGGCGTGCAGTTCTCGGTGACGGGACGCGATCTTGCCGGTGCGGTGGATGATGCGATCGCACAGGTCGCGAAAAACGTGAAGCTGCCGCAGGGTTACCGGCTGGAATGGGGTGGAGAATACAAGGAATACACCGCTTCGCGTGCGCAGATGCGGGTGATCCTGCCGCTCACCGTCGTCGTGATCTTTGGATTGTTGTTCGTGCTGTACGGCAACTTCAAGTTCCCCATGATCACGGTGGTCGGGGTGTTGCTGTCGGCGCCAGTCGGCGCGGTGTTCGCGATGTGGGTCACCGGCACGGCGTTCTCGGTGTCGTCCGGCATCGGCTTCATCGTGTTGTTCGGCGTGTCGGTGCTGACCGGCGTGGTCTACATCTCATGTGCGAATGAGCTCAGGCTGGGCGGCATGGGCATGCTGCAGGCCGCGCACGAAGCCGCGGTGCTGCGGTTGCGGCCCATCCTGATGACCGCATTGGTGGCCGCGCTGGGTTTATTGCCGGCCGCGATCGCGCACGGCGTGGGCACCGATTCGCAGCGCCCGTTCGCGCTGGTGATCGTGGCCGGCATGATCTCGCGCCTCGCGATCGGCATCTTCATCATGCCCGCGCTGTACAAGTTGGTGGCGCGCGAGGGCGATCGCCTGCAGGTGTGATCCGCGGCGCGGATCAGGCCTCGATGGACCAGCAAAGCGTGCGTGGAATGTGGGAACCGGTCTGCTGTGCCCACGCGCAACGGGTGGTGCCCGTGCGGCCGCGCGTCAGGATACGGTTGACCGATTCCTGCGCGTTGTACAGCTCGACGCGCTGGGCGCCACCCATCGCCTCGATATTCCCGTAGCGCTGGAACAGCGTGTCCATTGCGGAGATTTCCTGTGCGACCCGCGCGCGATCCTGCGCGGACAGGAGCACGTACGAACTGCCGCGATCCAGCCCTGCGCGCACCTGCGCCGCCTGCTCATGAAAGCTCTGTGGCGTGCTGATGTCGAAGGGCTTGCCGGGCGGCTCGCTGGCCAATGTGGCAGTGCTTGCCAGCAACAAGCCCGCGAGGGCACACAACGAACGTTGCCAACGCATGATGCACCTTCTGCGTCAGGAGACGCGTCAACCCCTGCGCGCGTGAGTATCGCCCCTGCGGTGTTATTGCGTCGTCAAGGCGGGTCGGGGAAGTGACCGCATTTCGGGCTCCGCCGAGCCGTGCGTCACTGAACCCGTGGTGACGCGGCGAGCTTGTTCTCAGCCCGCGCGTGGGACAGGGGCGTATGCTGAAAGTTGGCATGCGAAGCGGGCAGGGCGAAAACGTGTGGGCCTGACGGCCATGATGGAGCTCCGAGATGCACAACATTTCCACCAGAAAACATTCCCGCGGCGACGGCAAGGCTTGCGCCGCAACCGGTCAGGCCTGCGCCGGATCGCGATGAATCGACAGCCGAATGCGAGCGCCTGCTCGACGACGCGCTCGACGGCACTTTCCCGGCGAGTGATCCGCCGTCCTGGACGATGGGTGGTTCGCACGTGAGCACGTTGCGCCACTGATGCTACCTCCATGCGGGCACCGCAGCGATGCGGGCTTCGCGCAGCCTGCGCATCCCGTAGCGACTCCCTCTTTACGCGTGCGGTCTTGAGCGAGTTCTGGCCGTGCATCAGCCGGAGGTTCGCGTGCCTTGCAGGGGCATCGATCGATCGTCGATGCTGACTGGGTAAGTGGGATTGGTGGCCGCTAACGGGCAATACGCGGGCGGCGTACCATCTTCAATGAATGGCGGCGATCGCTCGCACCGCGCTGAAGCAACCACTGGAGCGCCTGGGCGCACTCATCGCGTGGTGGCCGAGTGGAATGGGCGGTATCCAGGAGCTTCATGTTGGCGCAACGCGACCTTGTTGGCGAACTGATGGATGACCCCGCGCTTGCGGCCCCAGCGCACCATCGCGCGCTGCGCGGGCTGCAGAAGATCAACCGGGTGAGCCGCACGGCTGCCTCGTTGTGGCCACGTATCGAACGCTTTCTCTCTTCTGATCCGACCGCAAGGGCCTCGCTGCTGGATGTGGCCTGCGGCGGCGGTGATCTTGCGATCGACCTCGCGCAACGCGCACGACGTCGAGGCCTGGTGCTGGAAGTGCAAGGGTGCGACATCAGCGATACGGCACTGCAGTACGCATCACAAGCTGCCGCAAGGGCTGGTGAGTCCGTGAAGTTTTTTCGTGCAGACGTGACCGCCGAACGCCTGCCTCGGCATTACACCTTCATTACCTGCACGCTGTTCCTGCACCACCTCACCGACGCACGCATCGTCGCGCTGCTGCGCACGCTCGCCGGATGCTGTGACCACCTCCTCGTCAGCGACCTGATTCGCGGGCGGACGGGTTATGCGCTGGCGTGGATGGGAACAAAGCTGCTGTCGCGCTCGCCGATCGTGCACGAAGACGGTCTCCGTTCCGTGCGCGCCGCACTTACTTTGCAGGAGGCACGCGAGCTTGCGTGCAGGGCTGGACTGGACGACGCGCGTTTCGAGCGGTACTGGCCCCAGCGGTTCCTGATGACCTGGTCACGCGTGCACGAGGCGCCGCATGGACTTGGATGAATTGCCGCGCGAATGGGATGTAGTGGTCGTAGGCGCGGGTCTCGCCGGGGCCATGAGTGCGCTGCACCTCGCGCGCGCTCGGCTGCGCGTGCTGCTGGTGGAGAAGTCCGCGTGGCCCCGTGCCAAAGCCTGTGGGGGCTGCTTGAACGCGGTCGCGCTCCGGGCACTTTCCAGGTCCGGCATTGAACTGCACGAGGGCAGTGCATACACCGGCATGCGGTTGTATTGCCGAGGGCGCATGGCCCATCTTCCGTTGCCGCCGGGCGTCGCGATTTCCCGGATGCGACTGGATGCGGTACTCGTCGGGCACGCCATTGATGCCGGAGCGCATTTCGCGCCAGCGACGCGCGCCGCGCTCGAAGGACCCACGCAGCTCGGCCGCCGCGTGGCATTGCGGAATGCTTCGACGCGCCGCGTCGTCGATGCAGGCGTGGTCCTCGATTGCGGTGGGCTTGCCACCCGCCTGCTGCCTGATCCCGACTGGCGCATCGCGTCGCGGGCGCGCATCGGGGTCGCCGCCACTGTCCCCGGAGCACCTGCCGGCTATTGCGCCGGCGTCATCCACATGGCCTGTGCGGCGCAAGGTTATGTCGGGCTGGTACGTGCCGAGAACGGCGTGACCAACGTTGCCGCGGCGCTGGACCCGGCGTGGTGCCACGCAACCGGTGGACCGGCAGCGGCCATCGCGGAGATTCTCCGCGTGGCGAGGTTGCCGGCCATTCAAAATTTGCATCACCTGGATTGGCGCGGTACCCCTCGGCTCACCCGCACGCGCCGTCGACCCGGTTCCGAACGTCGCGTACTGATCATGGGCGATGCGGCGGGCTATGTCGAACCTTTCACGGGTGAAGGTATGGCGTGGGCGCTCGCGGATGCCGCTGCCGTGCTGCCTTTCGCGCGCGAAGCTGCCGCGTGCTGGACGGATGACATCGCCGCGCGGTGGAGCGCGCGCCACCGGCGGATGCTGCGTGCACGGCAACACGTGTGCCGCGGCATTTCGGGAGTGCTGCGCCATTCATCCTTGCTGGCCGCGGCGCTTCCATGGCTCGAACGGGCGCCTGCCGCATCGGTACCGTTGCTAGCGTGGCTGAATCGCGATATTCAGGGTACCGCCGTGGTGACGGAATGACACCCGCGGCGATCGTCGGCATCGGCACGGCGGTTCCGGCGGCAGCTTTTGGGCAGGAGGTGGCGATCCCTCTGGCCACGGCGCGCTGCTGCTCGAACGAGGGTGAGCGCGCGTGGCTGCAGCGGATCTATCGCGGCTGTGGCGTGCAACGACGTGGCAGCGTATTGCTCGCGCACGACGATGATGCCGCATCCATCGAGTCGTTTTATCCGCCGCGGCGCTCCGAACAGGATGCTGGCCCGACCACGGCCGTTCGGCTCGCCCGGTACGTGCGGGAGGCCGGCGAGCTTGCGACGCGCGCCAGCGCGGCCGCACTCGGGGATGCCGCCATCCATCCATCGCGCATCACGCACGTGGTCATCGTGTCGTGCACCGGGTCGTTTTCACCGGGCCTCGATGCCGAACTGATCAAGCGCCTCGGATTGTCACACGGCGTCGGTCGCGTGAATATCGGCTTCATGGGGTGTCACGGCGCGTTCAATGGTTTGCGCGTGGCGGCGGCGTTGGCGCACGACGCGCCGGATGCACGTGTATTGCTCTGTTGCATCGAACTTTGCAGCCTGCATTTTGCCTACGGTTTCAATCGGCAGCGGGTGGTCGCCAACGCATTGTTCGCCGACGGCGCCGCCGCCGTGGTCCTGGCGCCCGTCGGCAAGTCAGCGCTGCATCTGCGGGACACCGCGAGTTTGTTGACCAGGAATTCAGCCGATGCGATGACTTGGCGGATCGGCAATCACGGCTTCGAAATGGGCTTGACGCTGGAGGTGCCGCGGCGCATCCGCGGGTCGCTGCGGGAATGGCTGGAGCCTTGGCTGGCATCCCGCGACTTGCGAATCGACGACGTCGCGCAATGGGCGATCCATCCGGGCGGCCCGGAAATTGTCCAGGCCGCGATCGACGCGTTGGGAATCGGCGCCGAGGCCGGAGATGTCTCGCGCGCGGTTCTCGCCGAGCACGGCAACATGTCGTCACCGACCGTCCTGTTCATCCTGCAGCGCATGCGTTCGCGGAACGCTCCGGGACCGATCGTGGCATTGGGCTTCGGTCCCGGGCTGGTGTTCGAGGCCGCACTTCTCGGCTGACCGCGGCTGGTCGTTGTCGAGCTCCAATGGCACAAAAACCCGCGACTGGCGCGGGTTTCAGTCCATTCTCAGGTATGAATGGGAGTTGCTGGAACCTTATTGTGGTGCCCGGGAGAGGACTCGAACCTCCACGGTTTTACCCGCTAGTACCTGAAACTAGTGCGTCTACCAATTCCGCCACCCGGGCAGGTGTCCGACCGCGGCGCAATGCGCCAGCGAGCCGCGTAAGATAGCCGCTGGAAGTCTTGCCTGTCAATGTTCGCGCCGGTGCCATCCGGCCCGGTACTTGTAGCGTAAGCATGCCGCGACGGACGCGGTCATCTGGAACGGACAGGCACGGTGGGCGTGCCGACTGTCATTCATTCGGAGGGTGCGATGAACAAGCGAATCGTGGGTGCTTTGGTGACGGCCGTGACGGCGGCGTTGATTGCGACGCCCGGCGTTGCGGCGTTGAATGCGGGCGCGGCGGCGCCCGATTTCACCGCGACCGCCAGCCAGGCGGGCAAGGATTTCACCTTTTCGCTGAAGCAGGCGCTCGCGAAAGGCCCGGTGGTGGTCTATTTCTACCCGGCCGCGTACACGGGCGGCTGTGATCTCGAGGCACATACCTTCGCGACCCAGAAGGACAAGTTCACCCAGGCGGGCGCCACCATCATCGGCGTGTCGGCCGATTCGATCGCGCGGCTCAACCAGTTTTCATCCGATCCGAAGTATTGCGCAGGAAAGTTCGCGGTGGCTTCCGATCCGGGTGGCAAGATCGCGACCCAATACGATCTCAAGATGATGCCGCCGCAAAAGGGCGTAACCGACGTGGAAGGCAAACCGGTGACGCATGGTTTCTTCCCGCGCACCACCTTCGTGATCGATCGCGAAGGCAAGATCGTCGCGACGCTGTCCTCGAAAGAAGACCACTTGACACCCGATGAGCACGTGAAGCATTCGCTGGCGATCGTCGAGCGCATGCACACCGACAAGGCGCCGTAAAGCCGCCCGACAGCCGCCGGGTTTTCGCACGCCGCCGGCGCATGCCCCCGCGCCGGTGGCCTTGAGCTTGCGTTTCCGGCGATTCTGCGTGACGCTGGCGTCCGCGGACCGGGAAGTCGCGTGGGTGTGGAGGCGCCTCATGGTCGACTGCAGCGAGATGCCGGCGGGTTCGGCCGACGCATTGTTCGTCGAGGTCTACGAGCGCCTGAAAGCCATGGCCTCGCGGCGGCTGGCGGGCCAGCGCCGGGACGGTACCCTGGACACCACCGAATTGGTGCACGAGTTGTACCTGCGCATGGGCGATCGCCCGGCATTGCAGTTCCGGGAGCCCGCGCAGTTCTTCGCCTACGCCGCCCGCGCGATGCGCCACCTGTTGATCAATCGCGCACGCGACCGCTTGCGGTTGCGCGCCGGTGGCCAGTGGAATCGGGTAACGCTGGACGATCGCAGCGCGCAATTGGCCATCGATACGGCCGAACAGGCGCTGGCGCTGGATGCGGCGCTGGATGCGCTGGGGCAGACCGACGCGCGTGCGGCCAAGGTCGTCGAGCTGCGGTATTTCGCCGGACTGAGCCTGGAACAGGTTGCCGAAACGTTGGGGCTGGCACGCCGCACGATCGACCGCGACTGGCGTTTCGCGCGCGCGTTCATCAAGGCGCATCTGGAGTAAAGCGTGGCACGTCGCAAATGACGTGCAAGCGGGGTTTATTGCAGGAGTCGCTTTCGGAATTGGAAAATCGGATCGTGTTGAGTGCAGCTTCGTGAAGTCGAAACACGGATGGTTCCCGGGTTTTTGCCCCTCGACTTCGTGCCTTCGCTACGCTCGGGGCGAACGGATTTCTGGATAGGGGTGGGACACGACGGAGAGTTTCCGCGGTGGAATGCACGCCGACACTGCGCGGCTTGTTCGAGGAGGCGCTGAAGCTGCCGCCCGACGCGCGAGCGCGCCTGCTCTCCGAAGGCTGCACCGACCCGGCCGTGCGCGCCGATCTGGAACGGATGCTGGCGGCCGACGCTGCCGAAGGCGAATGGCTGGCCGCGGGCGACGCCGCCAGCGCCGCGCAGGTGATCGGGGAAGCCGACAACATCGAACCGTTGCCGGCGGGCAGCCGCATCGGTCAGTTCGAATTGCTGGAAGTGCTCGGTGAGGGCGGTTCGTCCACCGTGTTTCGTGCGTTTCGGGACGTGGAGGGCGTGCGTCAGTTCGTCGCGGTCAAGTTGCTGGCTCGCGGCCTCTACACCGCCGAAGCGAGGCGCCGGTTCCACCACGAGCGCGAAGCGCTGGCGCGCTTGCGCCATCCCGGCATCGCGCGGCTGATCGAGGGCGGCGTGGCCGACAACGGACTCGCCTACATCGCCCTGGAATTGATCGAGGGCGTGCCGATCACGCGCTATGCGCAGGAACACGCGCTGTCCGAGCGCCAGCGGCTGACGCTGTTCCTGCGGGTGTGCCGCGCGGTCGAGTCCGCGCATCGCGCATTGATCGTGCACCGCGACCTGAAACCCTCCAATGTGCTGGTCACCACCGAAGGTGAAATGAAGCTGCTGGACTTCGGCATCGCCAAGCTGCTGGACGACACCGAAGATGCCACGCGCACGCGCCATCATGCGCTGACGCCGGCGTACGCCGCACCGGAGCAGTTGACGCCCGGTGCGATCACCACCGCGACGGATGTTTACGCGCTGGGCGTGCTGTTGCGCGAACTGCTGACCGGTGATCGCGATGGGTCCGCAAATGCACGCACATGGCGTACCGGCTCGCTGGGTGCTGCACCGGCGCAACCGAAACACGGACGCAAATTGCGCGGCGACCTCGCCAACATCGTCGCCAAGGCGACCGCGCCGGAACCGGAGCGCCGCTATGGCTCGGGCGGTGCGCTGGCCGAAGACATCGAGCGGTACCTGGATTACCTGCCGGTGCGCGCTCATCCGCCGTCGCGCTGGTATCGCGCCAACCGGTTCGCGGCGCGGCATCGCGGGGGCGTTGCAATCACCGGGATCCTGTTGCTGGCCATCTTCGTTTCGCTGTCGATCGCGTTGTGGCAGGCGCACGTGGCGCGCCAGCAGGCGCAACTGGCGCAACAGCAGGCGGCGCGCGCGAACATGGTGCGCGATTTCGTCGAGGGCCTGTTCGCGCCGATTCGCTACGGGATCGCCGTCACGAAACAACCCAGCCTTTCCGAATTGCTCGGGCGCGGCGTCGCCAACCTCGAACATTCGCCCCGGCTCGGACCGAGCGAACGCGTGGATCTGCTGGCGATGTTTTCGCGCCTGTACGAGAACCTGGGCGACGTCCCGCAGTCGCACAAGCTGGCGGATCAGGCGGTCGCGCTGTCGGAGCGCACGTTGCCGCCCTCGGACATCAATGCGATCCGTGCCCTCACGGCGCGAGGCTATGTCGCGGTGCGTGACGAGCACTACGCGGGCGGCGGCGCCGACCTGCGCCTCGCGCACCAGCGCATGCTGGCGCAGGGCATCCACGGTGCCGCGCTGATCGATCTGCTCGAACCGCTGGCCATGGTCGAGACCATCGAAGGCCATGGCGACGCCGCGCTGCGGCTCACGCGCGAGGCGTTGAAGGAACGGATCGCGACGTGGGGGCTGGACGATCCGCGCGTCGGGGTCGGCTACAACGATGTTGCTTCCGCACTCGAAGGTGTGGAGCGCTATGAAGAAGCGATCCCGATGTGGCAGAAGACCTGGTACTTCGAGCGCGCCCACTTCGGACCCTACAGCAACGAAACCACACTGGCGATGGCGGGCTGGGCGTCGGCCGAATGGCGCGCCGGCCACTGGGCGCAGGCGCACAAGTTGTTCACGCAGGCACTGGCGATGTACGCGCGCATCGGCGGCAAGCCGCAGGTCACGCGGGTGTATGCGGCACAGAAGGCTTGCGTACTGGATGGCACGCGGGCGGACCGTGCTTCCGCGGTCAAGGATTGCGCGCTGGCCCGGGAGCTGTCGGCCACGGGTTTTGGCGCGGATACCCCGCTGCACGGCGATTCGCTGGAAGCCACCGCGTTCGGAGAGATCGAAGCGGGCGATGTGGTTCGTGCCAAGGCACTGCTGGCGCAGGCCCGCAAGCTGTACGGCAACAATCCCGCCGACCGGATGCGCGTGGGTCGCGTGGATAGCGAGCGCGCGGGTCTCGCACTGCTGGAAGGCCAGCCCGCGTTGGCGCGGGAGTCGTTGCCTGACGCGATCTCCAATCTGCGCACGCGCCCGTACAAGATGCCGCCGCTGGTCGCCGAAGCGCGGTTGCTGCTGGCGTGTACGCAATCGCCGGCTCCGCAGTGTCCGGCCGACCTGCAGGCGACGGTCGATCGGCATCTCGCCGAAGTTTCCGGGCGCGGCGATCCGATGCTGCTATGGGTGCATACCCTCCTGGCGCAAGTCGAACTGCTGCATCACCAGCCGGTTCTGGCTCGAGCACGACTGGTACGGGCGATCCAGCGGGCCAGCGGCGAACTGCAGCCCACGCATCCTCGACGCCTCGTGGCCCAGTTGTGGCTGGCGGTGGCCACCGCGCAGGCGGGCGATTGTGCAGGCGCGACGGCGCAAGCCCAAGCGGCGCGTGCGATCATCGATGCGAACGGCCTTGCTTCGCATCCCGAACTCGCCGAGGCGCGTTCTGAGCTTCACCACCCCATCGGATCGTGCGGGGCCCCGATGAACTGAGCCGCCGGTTTCGGTCGGGCACGCACGCGTGTCGCAATTCCTGTCGGGAGGGTGTTCTCCCTGATGCCCATCCGCATAGGGAGAACAGCGCGATGTTCGATCGACACTTGCCGCGGTCAGGCGGCCGTTTCCGTCTTGTTGCTGCGGTTATTTCGCTTGTCATGGCCGGCGGGGGCTCCGCGCAGCAGGCCGCAACGCCTCCCCGCGCGGATGGGCTCGTCACGCGCGATGCTTCCGGCTGGCTGCAAACCAGCACGCCGGGCGGTCGCATCGATCAGGGCAATCCGTTTTTCCAGAGCCTCGGCAGCAATGGGCGCACGTGCAATTCCTGCCATCGCCAGGCCGAAGGCTGGACGATTTCCGCTGCGGAGGTGCAACACCGGTTCATGGCGACGCGCGGCACCGATCCGATCTTTCGTCCAGTCGATGGCGCCAATTCACCGCGGGCGGATGTATCCACGCTCGCGGCGCGTGCGGCCGCCTATTCGATGCTGCTTGACCATGGCGTGATCCGGGTCAGCCTGCCGATACCGGCGAATGCGGAATTCAAGCTGACCGCGGTCGATGATCCGTACGGCTACGCCAGCGCGCAGGCGCTTTCGTTGTTCCGGCGCCCGCTGCCGGCGACGAATCTGATCTGGGACACCGCGGTGATGTGGGATGGCCGTGAAACGTATCTTCCGTTCAAGCCGCCGATGGATGCCGGCATCAACGTCGGGGACCTCCGCCTCAGCCTCGCGTCGCAGGCCCTGCACGCGGTGCTCGGTCACGAGCAGGCCGCGCTGGCGCCAAGTCAATCGACGCTGGACGCGATCGTCGGTTTCGAACTGCACCTCGTCACCGCCCAGTATTACGACAACCAGGCCGGGCTTCTCAACGAAGACAACGGCATGGGCGGAGCCGAGATCCTCGCGCAGCAGAAATTCTGGGTGGGCATCAACGATTCGCTCGGCAACGATCCCAGCCTCGATCCGTTCGACCCGAAGGTGATGCGACTGTTCGATCATTGGCGCGAACCGGATCGGTCGCGCCGCTTCGATCCACGTTCGATGGCGCGCGCCGCGATCGCACGCGGCCAGGCGCTGTTCGATTCCTTGCCGATCCAGATCACCGGCGTGGCGGGCTTGAACGACGCGACCGGCAAGCCGGTGATCCGCGGCACCTGCGGCACCTGTCACGACTCGCCCAACATCGGCAACCATTCGGTGGCCGCGCCGCTCAACATCGGCATCGCCGACGCGAACCGGCGCACGCCCGACATGCCGCTCTACACGCTGACCAACATCAAGACCGGCCAAGTCTTGCGGACCACCGATCCCGGCCTCGCGATGCTGACCGGCAAATGGGCGGACATCGGCAAGTTCAAGGGCCCGAACCTGCGTGGTCTCGCCGCGCGTGGCCCGTACTTCCACAACGGTTCGGCTGCGACCCTGCACGACGTGGTCGATTTCTACGACACGCGTTTCAACATCGGGATGACCGAGCAGCAGAAGCGTGACCTAGTGGCATTCCTGTCGGCGTTGTGAGCATTGGCTCGCACGACAACGGCAGGGTTTGCGGCACACGCAACGGCCGCACGACACGAAATGTTGGCCGGGAGCATCGCCATCAACCGAGTGAGGAACCTCATCATGCATCGCTATCTCATCAAACGCACCTTTCCCGTCGGTGCACTCGCCGGCCTCGATGAAGCAGCCAAGAACAAGGTCAACGCGGTCAATGCGGACTACCAAGTGAAGTGGATTCGATCTTACGCGACGGCCGACAAGACCGTTACGTTCTGCATCTATGAAGGACCCAGCGAACAGGCGGTCCGCGAGGCGGGTACGGCCAATGGCCTTCCGGTGGATGAGGTGTTCTTGGTGCCGGTGACGTTGGTGCCCGACGGAGCGGACCTTATCGCGCATTAGATGCGCGAAACTGGCGCGGGGACCGGCCGGGATTTGCACGGCCGTTCGCGGAAGTGCGCCGGTGGGGTTCGATACCGCGAAGGGCTACGCGGACTTGCTTTCGCGGCGCCGCTGCGCGACGCTGGCGCAATGCCCAATCGCAATCGTCCGCCGTCCCGACCCGCACGCAAGCTGCGCGTGGCAAAACAAACCGACAAGCACGAGCGCGGGCCGTCGACGCCCCCTCAGGGCAAGGTGAAGAAGTTCCCTCCGCGCAAAGCCGACCAGCGGCGCGCGCGTGGTGGCTTCGTCGATCCCCATGCCGAGCGCGAAGCGCGGCGTTACGAACATCCCATCCCCAGTCGCGAGGCGATCCTGGCGTTGCTGGCCGAGCGCGGCAGCCTTTTGCGCGCGGGCGCCATCGCCGAGGCCCTGGACATTCGTGACGACGTGCGGCGCGATGCCCTGGACAAGCGCCTGCGCGCGATGTTGCGCGATGGCCAGTTGCTGGAAAGTCGTCGTGGCGGGCTGGCACCCGCCGAACGCATTGGCCTGATCGCAGGCACGGTGCTGGCCAACGCGGATGGCTACGGTTTCCTGCGCCCGGACGAGGGTGGTGACGACCTGTATCTGTCACCCGCGCAGATGCGCCAAGTGCTGCATGGCGACCGCGTGCTGGCGTCGGTGGTCGGTGTGGATCGACGCGGCCGGCAGCAGGGGGCGATCCGCGAGGTGCTGGAACGCCGCGCGCCACGGCTGGTGGGCCGCGTGGTCGAGGAACATGGCGTGGTCGTGGTCGATCCCGATGACCGCCGCCTGCACCAGGACGTGTTGATCCCGCCCGACGCACGCAACGGCGCGCGTGCGGGCCAGATCGTGGTGGCGGAGATCACCGAGCCGCCGACGCCGCAGCGTGGCCCGATCGGACGGATCGTCAGTGTGCTGGGCGAGCGCCTGCAGCCGTCGCTGATCGTCGAGATGGCGATCGAAAGCCATGGCCTGCCGCACGAGTGGCCTGTCGAGGTCACGCGTGAAGCGGAGGACGTCGAGCCCCGGGTGACGCGAGCCGAGTGCGAGGGACGAGTTGATTTACGCAAGCTGCCGCTGGTCACCATCGACGGCGCCGATTCGCGCGACTTCGACGACGCGGTGTACGCCGAGCCGGTGCGCGGCGGCGGCTTCCGGCTGATCGTCGCGATCGCCGATGTATCGCATTACGTGCAATCGGAAAACGTGCTTGACGATGAAGCGTTCAAGCGCGGCACCTCGGTGTACTTTCCCGGTTTCGTGGTGCCGATGTTGCCCGAGGCTTTGTCCAACGGGATCTGCTCGCTGAACCCCGACGTCGATCGACTGTGCATGGCCTGCGACATGCGGGTGGACAGCGATGGCGAGGTCGCACGCGCCAAGTTTTATCCGGCGGTAATGCGCTCGCATGCGCGCCTGACCTACGACATGGTTTGGCAGGCCATCGGCGTGCGCGACGAAGAAACCCGTCATGGCATGGGCAAGCTGCTCTCGCATATCGACCACCTGCACGCGCTGTACAAGGCATTCGACGGGGCACGCAAGCGGCGCGGCACCATCGAGTTCGAAACCAGCGAAGTCGATTATCGGCTGGACGACAAGGGCGAGGTCGTGTCGCTGGGCGCGCACGAGCGCAACGACGCGCACAAGCTGATCGAGGAATGCATGATCGCGGCCAATGTGGAGGCGGCGAAATTCCTCTCGAAGAAAAAGATTCCAGCGCCGTTCCGCGTGCATGCGCCGCCGCCGGCCGACAAGTACGAAGACTTGCTGGCGTTCCTGCGTGAATACAAGTTGAGGTTGCCGCCGCTTGCCGAGGTGAAGCCGCGCGATTTCGCGGCGTTGCTGAAGCGCGTGGCCGATCGCGTCGACGCGGAACTGTTTCGCACCGTGTTGTTGCGCGCGCAAAGCCTTGCCAGCTATCAACCCGCCAACCATGGGCACTTCGGATTGGCGCTGGACGCCTACACCCATTTCACTTCCCCGATCCGCCGCTATCCCGACCTGCTGGTGCATCGGGCGATCCGCTATGCCTTGGCGGGCGGCAAACCCGCCGCGTACCTCTATACCGAAAGCAAGATGGCGACGCTGGCCGCGCATTGCTCGCGCACCGAGCGGCGCGCGGAAGAAGCCGAGCGCGACGTGGACGAGCGGTACAAATGCGCGTGGATGGAGCAGCACGTCGGTTCCGAATTCGGCGGCATCGTCACGGGCGTCACTTCGTTCGGCCTGTTCGTGGAATTGAGCGAATCGAAAGTGTCGGGACTGGTGCACATCACCCAGTTGCGCAACGACTACTACCAATTCGATGCGCGCCGCCATGAACTCCGCGGCGAGCGGACCGGCACGATATTCCGGCTGGGCGACGCGGTGCGCGTGCAGGTGCTGCGCGCCAGCATGGAAGATCGCAAGATCGATTTCAGGATGGTGTCGGGGCGCGATGACAGGGAAAACGTCACAAGCGAAAAGCAGCGTCGGCGTCATTGAATACTTGTCGTCGTTCCGGATCGCCGCTGCGCGGCGTCCGGAATGACGATGATTTGATTGATGGAAACACCATGAGCGAAACGTGGATCGTCGGCATCAACCCGGTCGAAGGCGCGCTCGCCAACGATCCCTCGCGCGTGCGCGAATTGCTGGTCGAGCAGGGTACGCACAATCGGCGCGTTGCGGAACTCGTGAATGAGGCCAAGCGCCTCGGTGTGCGCGTACACACCCGTCCACGCGCGATGCTCGACAAGGTTTCCGGCCACGCGCGGCATCAGGGTGTCGTCGCGAATTACGAAGTGCCGGCGGCGAAATCGGAACACGATCTCGCGGATTTGCTGGATTCTGAAAACGCGCTGCTCCTGGTGCTGGACGGCGTCACCGATCCGCACAATCTGGGCGCCTGCATCCGCAGCGCAGCGGCGGCCGGCGCTACGGCTGTGATCGTGCCGAAGGACAGGGCAGTCGGCATTACGCCGGTGGTGCGGCGCGCCTCGGCGGGCGCGGTTGATCGCGTGCCGCTGGTCGAAGTGACTAACCTCGCACGCGCGCTGCATGAGATGAAAGACGCCGGCGTATGGTTGACGGGATTGGCCGGTGACGCGGAAGCCTCGCTGTACGATGTCGACCTCGAGGGCAAGGTCGCGCTGGTGATGGGTGGCGAAGGCGAGGGCATGCGGCGGCTCACGCGCGAAGCCTGCGATCACCTGGCGCGCATTCCCATGCCAGGCGCCACGGAGAGCCTGAACGTATCGGTGGCGACCGGCGTCGCGTTGTTCGAAGCGGTGCGGCAGCGAAAGGACAGCACATGAGCATCAACATCACCATTGACTGGACGGTCATCGTCGGGCTCATCGGGATGATCGTGACGCTATTCGCTTATTTTCTGTTGCAGGCGCAAAAGCTGCATGGCAACGGTCTGATCTACCAATTGATGAACGCGGTCGGGGCGCTCGGAGTGGCGCTGTCGCTGCTATTCGGCAGATTCAATTTGTCCGCGTTCCTGCTGGAAGCGGTCTGGTTCGTGATCAGCATTTACGGCATCGTGGTGGCGCGGCGCCTCCGGGTGCAATAGCCGTCCGGCCTCGGCTCATTGCGGCGGCTGCGCAAAGCGGCGCCTGTCGTGCGTGCAATCATGCTCGCGTTTTCGCAATCGAGAGCAGCGATGGACGAACGCTATCGGCGCATTTACACCGCGATTGCCGCGATTCCCGCGGGACGCGTCGCCAGTTATGGACAGATCGCCGCGCGCGCAGGATTGCCGGGCCGCGCGCGGCTGGTCGGCGCGGCGTTGCGCGACACCCCGGATGGAATGGAACTGCCGTGGTTTCGGGTGCTGCATTCCAACGGCACGATTGCCTTGCCGCGCGGCAGCCGCGGGTTCCGCGAACAGACGAAGCACCTGCGCGCCGAGGGCGTGGACGTGCGCGACGGCCGCGTGCCGATGCGGGCGTTCGGGCTCGACCACGATCTGGACCGGGCCTTGTGGAGCCTCGACTGAGCGCGAATGCTTGACGGTTTGCGCGCAGGCCAGTCTAATACGCGGTTCGTGATCGCGTATCCGCGCAGTGCGGGCATCCGTGCGATCGCGCTGGTCCGGCCAGGTAGCTCAGTTGGTAGAGCAGAGGACTGAAAATCCTCGTGTCGGTGGTTCGATTCCGCCCCTGGCCACCAT
>DATFGT010000063.1:0-23859 GCA_035249175.1 Rhodanobacteraceae bacterium | reverse complement strand
TTCTTGTCGGTGGTGTAGAAGTGGCCGGTGCCGGCTGAGGAAGTCAGGCGAATCTTGTCACGTTTGCTTGCCATGGGAGTTCTCCTTACACCTTCTCGCCGCGTGCGCGCAGATCCGCGAGCACGGCGTCGATGCCGTTCTTGTCGATGGTGCGCAGGGCCTTGCCGGACACGCGCAGTTTCACCCAACGGTTTTCGCTTGCGACCCAGAACCGGCGTTCGTGCAGGTTGGGCAGCCAGCGGCGGCGGGTCCTGTTGTTGGCGTGCGAGACGTTGTTGCCGGTTGTCGCACCTTTACCGGTGACCTGGCATACACGTGCCATGGCATTCTCCTCATGGTGATCCGCGTGGCCCGCGGAAGTTCGGCCCGACTTTGAAACCTGCGCGAGGTGTCGGAAGCGCCGCTTCGGCCCCGCATCGCGCAGCGGAGCACCCGGGAATCCCGGGTCGGCAGAAAGACAGCCGCTAAATGTAACAGCAGACGGCCTTTCAGGCAATCAGGGTGCGTGCACGATGGCCGTGGGTGTGGGACAATTCCCACCTTTGACCTTTCCCGAAGCGGAGCTTTACGAACATGGCAGAAGAGATCCCGGCCCCGAGCAACGGCCAAGCCGCCCCCCAGATGCAGATGGCGCTGCAGAAGATCTACGTACGCGACGTCTCGTTCGAGGTTCCGAATGCGCCCAAGGTGTTTCAGGAAGATGGCCAGCCGCAGGTTCAGTTGAACC
Organism: Rhodanobacteraceae bacterium; assembly: GCA_035249175.1. Classification (GTDB taxonomy): domain Bacteria; phylum Pseudomonadota; class Gammaproteobacteria; order Xanthomonadales; family Rhodanobacteraceae; genus 66-474. The sequence continues at coordinate 23,132 of DATFGT010000063.1, read as the reverse complement.
TCAGCCACAAGGCCACGCCGGTGGAGGGCGACAATTACGAAGTGGTGCTGACCCTCACGGTCACCTGCACCCTGAATGAGCGCACCGCGTACCTCGCCGAAGTGCATCAGGCTGGCGTGTTCTCGTTCACGGGCTTCGACCCGCAGAACCTGTCGGTCGTCCTGGCCACGTATTGCCCGAACGTGCTGTTCCCGTATGCCCGCGCGGTCGTCTCCGATCTCGTCCTGAACGGCGGTTTCCCGCCGCTGCTGCTGCAGCCGATCAACTTCGACGCCTTGTACGCCGAGCAGCAGCGCCAGCAACAGGGGCAGGGCGACGCCCGGCCGGCCCTGAACGCCTAAGTTCATGTCTCGCGCGACGGTTGCCGTACTCGGCGCCGGATCGTGGGGTACCGCGTTGGCGGCGCTGTTGTGCAACAACGGTGCCGCCGCCCGCTTGTGGGGACGGGATGCGGACGCGCTGGCGGACATCGCCGCCAGTCATTGCAACCAGCACTATCTGCCGGATGTGGAATTGCCGGCGGAGTTGGCGTACGTGCCGGGTCTCGCCGAGGCACTGCAGGGCGCCGACGTGGTACTGGTTGCGGTGCCGAGCCACGCCTTCCGGCAGATGCTGGTCGAAGCCGCGCCGCTGCTGCCGGCCACGGTGGGTTACGCGTGGGCGACCAAGGGCTTCGAGCCGGGCACCGGACGTTTCCTGCATGAGCTGGTGGCCGAGCACCTGCCGGGGGCGCCCGCCGCGGTCGTGACCGGCCCGTCGTTCGCGCGCGAAGTCGCGGCCGGCATGCCCACCGCCGTGACCGTGCATTCCGACGACGATGTCTTCGCGCACCGCGTGGCCGAGTTGCTGCACGGCAACGCTTTCCGTGCCTACACCGGCAACGACATGCTGGGTGCCGAACTCGGCGGCGCGATGAAGAACGTGCTGGCCGTGGCGACAGGCGTCGCCGATGGCATGCAACTGGGACTCAACGCGCGCGCGGGCCTGATCACGCGCGGCATGAACGAGATGCTGCGCCTCGGCGCGGCGCTGGGCGCCAAGCCGCAGACGCTGATGGGCCTGGCGGGGCTGGGGGATCTGGTACTTACCTGCACCGGCGATTTGTCCCGCAACCATCGCTTTGGTTTCGCGCTGGGTCGCGGCGTGCCGCTCGAGCAGGCGCTCGCCGACATCGGCCAGGTGGTCGAAGGCGCGGTCACTGCCGACGAGGTGATGCGGCTGGCGGCACGCCATGACCTTGATCTCCCAATCTCGCAACACGTGCAAGCCGTGCTGCGTGGCGAAATGACGCCTACCGATGCCCTGCATTCCCTGTTGGCGCGGGAACGCAAGCCGGAGTATCCGGAAAACCTGTTCCAGTAGGGAATCCCCTCTTCGGTCGAAACGGCTTTTGTGGAAAGTCGGGCCATGGATGGCCGTGGTGACCTCCCGTGGAGCAGATGCCATTCCGGCGATCTCGAGGTAGGCAGCACTGCGATCAGGGATGATCGCAAAAGTACGTGTATGCTTGAGCCTTTTGAGTGCACGACGGATCGTGGATGCAGCACCGCAACGGCCAGAATGAAACGCTGACGCAGGCGCCCCGGGCGAAGCCCGCGGGTGCGCCGCTGCCGGCCGAGTGGTCGCGGCTGATCGAAGCTGCCGATGCAACGGCGTCCGTGCCATCCGTGCAAGCTTCCACGCTGGGCTTTTTGCTGGAACTGCTGCAGGACGAACCGGCGTTGTCGCGCCTCGAAGCGGCGCCCGTGTTGCTGGAGACCGTCGCGAAGGGCCGGCTCGGACGCGCGGTGCCGCTGGATCCGAAACAGCTTCTCGGCAGCGCATTGCCCGATGCCGACATGCGGCTCGCGGCCAGCGTGCTGGGTCTTCCGCAGACGCAGCGCAAGGGCCGCACCTACGCGCACCTCGCGGGCCCGTTCGGCGACGCGCTGCTGCGCGAAATCCTGGCCGATGCGCCCAGCCTGCTGGGCGGCGTCGCCGGGCTGCGCCTGTCGCTCGGGAAGCCGCGTCCGCTGGAATGGGAATGGCAGCTCGAACGCGACGGCCGCCAACGCCTGCTGCCGAAATTGCCGGCGCACCAGCGGCTGATCCGTGTGGGCGGATTGTGGTATCTCGATCCGGAACGCGCCGAACTCGGTCCGCTGGATGGCGACGCCGCCGAAATGGCGCTTATCGAGGCGCCGCCGCTCGCCCCCGAACATGCCGGACCCCTGACCGCGCGGGTTGCCGCATCGCCGTGGGCGGCGCGCATTCCCGCACCGCAGGCGTTCGATGCCGTGCAGCGTGCGGATCTTGCACCCAAGCCGGTGATGATCTTCCAGGCGCTGACTCGCCACGCGCGCATCGGTGCCGGCACGCCACCGCTCGCGTACGCGCGCCTCGCGTTCGATTACGGCGGCGATCGTTTGCCGGGTCGCGGTGGCGAGGCCATCGTGCGGCGCGTGCGCGACGGCAAGCTGGTCGAGATCGTGCGCAAGCGCGCGGAAGAACTCGCAACGATGGAGCGCATGGAATCGTTCGGGCTGGCGCCCGCGGTCGATTGCGAAGGCCTGCCGTGGGACATGGCCGACGCGTTGCCGGAAGATGCGTGGGTGTTTCCCGGCAAGGGTTACGCCGGTGCGCTGGAAGTGAACACGCCCGCACGCTGGCTGGGCTTGCGCGAAAAACTCGAGAAGGAAGGTTTCGCCGTCGAATACGCGTCGAGCTTTCCGTTCGAAGTGCTGGAAGGTCCACCGCGCTGGTACGGCGTCGCGCATGTCGATGACGGCGGCGAGGCATTCGAGTTCGAGATGGGCATCGAAGTGGAAGGCAAGCGCGTCAACCTGCTGCCGACCGTCGCGCGCGCGCTGTCCCAACACACTCTGTCGCTGACCGCGCCGGAGAACGAAACGAAGGACGCGGTGTGGTACGCGCCGGTGGACGATCGCCGCCGCGTCGCGGTGCCGTTGGCGGTGCTTCGGAAACTGCTGGCGCCACTGGCCGAGTACCTCACGCACCCGCGCGACAAGTTGCGCCTGCCGCGGGTGCAGGCGGGACGGCTGGAGGAGTTCGAAAGCGCGTTGCCGAAGAACGGCAAACTGGATGCGCCGAAGGATCTGACCGGGTTCACCACGCGGCTGCGCGAAGCCGCCGAGCACGCGTCCGACGCGGTGCCGGACGATCTGGTTGCCGAGTTGCGCCCGTATCAGCGCGAGGGCCTGCGTTGGTTGAACGCGCTGGCCGATGCGGGACTCGGCGGCGTGCTGGCCGATGACATGGGGCTCGGCAAGACCGTACAGTCGCTCGCGCACATCCTTGCCTTGAAGCAAAATTCTGCGCTGACGCAACCCGCGCTGATCGTCGCGCCCACCAGCCTTATCCCGAACTGGCAATCCGAAACCGAACGCTTCGCACCCTCGCTGAAAGTGCTGACGCTGCACGGGCCTGAACGCGTCAAGAGTTTCGATCGTCTCGCCGGCCACGACATCATCCTCACGAGCTACGCGCTGTTGCCTCGCGATCTCTCGGTGTTGCGCGAGCAACCGTTCGCGCTGGTGGTGCTGGACGAAGCGCAGCAGGTCAAGAACCCGCGCACGCAGGCGCGGCGCGCGCTGTTGTCGATTTCCGCGAAGCGTCGCGTATGCATGACCGGCACGCCGCTGGAAAATCACCTGGGCGAATTGTGGTCGCAGGTCGATCTGGCGGTGCCGGGCTTGCTGGGTGACGAGGGTTCGTTCCGCCGCCACTACCGCATTCCGATCGAACGCCAGGCCGACGCCGATTGCCAGGCGCGCCTCAACCACCGGATCGCGCCATTCATCCTGCGCCGCACCAAGGCGCAGGTCGCGAAGGAACTGCCCGAGAAAACCGAAATCGCGCGGCGCGTGGTGTTGTCCGGCAAGCAGCGCGAACTTTACGACGCGTTGCGTGTTTCGCTGGGCGACGAAGTGCGCGAAGTGGTGCGCCAGCGCGGCCTCGAGCACAGCGGCATCATCGTGCTGGATGCGCTTCTGAAACTGCGTCAGACCTGTTGCGATCCGCGCTTGGTCAAACTCGAATCCGCGCGTGGCGTGCGTGAATCAGCCAAGCTCGAATTGCTGATGGACATGCTGCCGGATCTCCTGAGCGAAGGCCGGCGCGTACTGCTGTTTTCGCAATTCACCGAAATGCTGGCGCTGATCGCGCGCGAGTTGAACCGCCGCCACCTGCACTACGTCACGTTGACCGGCGACACCCGCGATCGCGCCGAACCCGTGCGCAAGTTCCAGGACGGCGAAGTGCCGTTGTTCCTGTTGTCATTGAAGGCAGGCGGCGTGGGCTTGAACCTAACCGCGGCCGATACGGTGATCCACTACGACCCGTGGTGGAACCCGGCCGCGGAAACCCAGGCCGCCGACCGCGCGCACCGCATCGGCCAGGACAAACCCGTGTTCGTGTATCGCCTGATCTGCGCCGACACGGTCGAGGAACGCATCGAGGATTTGAAGGCGCGCAAGGCCGAGCTTGCGCAAGCCGTGCTGGAAGGCGGCGGCACGCGCGACAAATTGAAATTCGACGAGGATGATCTGAACGCGCTGTTTGCAGCCGGTTGATTCTCTCCCCCCCCCTCCCCGCTTGCGGGGGAAGGTGCCGAAGGCGGATGGGGGTAAGCACCATGGTCGCATCAAATTTAAGGGTTGATCGTGCGCTGTTTAACCTGCCTACGTCGCCGAGGTGTTTTATGGGTCCTTCGGCTGGTGCAAGACATTCAGTTTATTCCAGAATGTGTACGATAGCCTTTCGGGCATATGCTTATCGATCGTTGTGCCTTCAGTGAGATAGCTCCTTTGAAGTACTAAATCACCATCTGCATTGCGTCGAAGGTAGTCGGTTTCAGTCTTGCTCCCGGTAATCAATCCTGCGCTGCTTCCTGTTTCGCTAACCACGAAAATAGCTGCACCGTTTTTTAGGGTTACAGGTATTGTGCGCTGCCCTACGATCTCTCCCTTCTTGTTCCGCGCGATCACGATAAGGGATGTTGGATTCAGTGGTTTCAAAGCATATGTGTCCGCGATTGAAGCCTTTCGATTGTCTGGGAAAAATGTGCCGCCTACGATCCCAAGCTGACTAAAGTCAATGGAGGTATATGTGCCAGAGAATGCATCCAATGTCGTAACCTGGATCAATGAGCTCCAGTCCTTCGGCATCTCCTCGTTGCGTGTCTCGACGTATACGCCGTTTACAACGCCGTTTTCTCCTACCCCGTTCTGCTGCCGCGCAGCCAAGAGCTCGGCTTTGTGCGTCTTGATATAATCACTCAATTCTTGTAGACCTGCGCGAGTACTTTCCCAATCACTTGAATAGCCTGTCTTCGAGGTGTAGCCGTTGGGGTTCGATGCATCCCAATTCAGTGCCTTGTTGATTTGGGCGATGTAGTTGTCCGGGTTAGATCCTGCGTAGAGGTTTATTTGACTGCCTATTTCTTGGTGGAGTGATCCAAAAAGTGCTGCATCGCACGCGGGCGCACCCGATTGCATTGCTTTCAAGCAAAATCTGTATCGTAGCTCACCCACATAAAACCAAAATAGCGCCTTATCACGCTCTCCGTTACCCCAAAGAGTCGCGGAATATACGAGATAATCTGCCGGGTTGGCGTTTGGAAGCTCGCGCTCAATTTGTTCAGGCGGTAGCGTGCGGATGTCCTGTACGCTCAAGCCGCTGCTCGAAGCGAGAACAGTTGGCGAGAAAGTGCCCGCGCTTGCAATGATCGTCGCCGCGCAAAGAACTATAAAGGTTGTCTTCACTGAAATCCCCTGTTGTTTTACCCCTTCCGCCTGACGGGCGCGATAACTACTCGCCCACCAGTACCTGTTCTGATTTCATCACATCTGCGCTAGATAAACTACTTCGGCTTCGGCCCGCGCATCGGCACCGGGTGCCCGTACAGCGAGGCCGGATCGCGGGAAAGGCCGTTTTTCTCCAGAGCATCCAGATAGGACTGCCAATTTTTTTCCTGGCTCGTGCCCAGGTCGTGCAGTGTTTCCCAGGAATAGATTCCGGTGGCGTGGCCGTCGGTGAAACGCAGCGTCACGGCGTAATTGCCGACGGGCTCCAGTTCCATGATGCCGACTTCACGCTTGCCCGCGACCAGCACCTGTTGACCGGGTCCGTGGCCCTGTACTTCGGCGGAAGGCGAATAGACGCGCAGATACTCGGCGGGCAAGGTGTAGTGCTCGCCGGAATCGAACGTGACTTCCAGCGTGCGCGATTTCTTGTGCAGGGTGATGTCGGTGGGCTTGGGCGTTGTCATGCCGACGATTTTACCGGCACGTGGCGAGTCGACGGCTGATGCGGGTCAGTGGCGACGTTTCCCCCTTCGTTTCGAAGGGAGTGAAGATATCCGCGGATTACGTTTTATACGCGCGGGTCGGCTCTCACTGCGCGCTGCCGAAGCCCGACCCGGCGAAGTCGATGCGCGGCGGCTGTCCGGCGACGTCCAGCAGTACCTGCGCGTAGGGCTCGTCGAAACTCACCGTGGAAATCTCGTCCCAGCCGAAGAACGAAGGCTCGCGCAACCATTCGGCGTCAGGGGTGATTTCCTGCAGGGTGAAGCCGTCGTCCTCGATCCCGAGCGGGCGGCCGATGTAGCACACCTCATGCTCGTCCTCGGTGTCCACGTGCACGCACATCACCGCCGCGTATTCGGCTGCGGCGCGCACCACCTGGGTGGTGTCATCCAGCGGGAAATCGCGCGGCAGGCGCGGGTTGATGTTGCGGATCGCCAGCGCCTTCTCGATGAAGACGTGATGGCTGTCTGGCGCCTCGACCTCGGTGATGTCGGCCAGCCGCATCGCGTACAGGCCGTCGAAGCTGATCTGGTCGCCGACCACCCACATCAGCAACCATTCCTTGCCGATGCCCGCGAGATAACCGCAGAAGCTGCCTTCCTCGATATTGTTGCGCCACACCCGCACCAACTCGCCGCGCTGCATGGCGCCGCGCAGCTTCGGGCGGGGACTCTCGGATTGGAATTTCAGAATCTTGCCCATGGCGTCATTCTAGCTGGGGTGGCCAAAGACTGCCCGGCTGCAGGTCTCACAGGATGTAGCGTGACAGGTCCTCGTTCGAAGCCAGATCTTTGAGGTTTTTATCAACATATTCGGCATTTATCGAATAGCGTTCGCCGCTTTTGTCGGCCGCCTCGAACGAAATCGACTCCAGCAGCCGCTCCATCACGGTCATGAGTCGGCGCGCGCCGATGTTTTCGGTGCTCTCGTTCACCTTGAAGGCCACTTCGGCCAGCTTGGCGATGCCGTCGCCGGTGAATTCCAGCTTCACGCCTTCGGTGTTCAGCATTGCGGCGTATTGCTTGGTCAGGGCATTGTGCGGCTCGGAAAGGATCCGTTCGAAGTCCTTCACCGACAGCGCCGACAGCTCGACACGGATCGGCAGGCGGCCCTGCAATTCCGGGATCAGGTCGGACGGTTTCGCCATCGAGAACGCGCCCGAGGCGATGAACAGCACGTGGTCGGTCTTGACGGGGCCGTACTTGGTCGAAACGGTCGAACCTTCGACCAGGGGCAACAGGTCGCGTTGCACGCCTTCGCGCGAGACGCCCGCGCCACCCCAGTCGCTGCGCTGGGCGACCTTGTCGATCTCGTCGATGAACACGATGCCGTTCTGTTCGCAGTTCTCGACCGCCTGCGCGCGCAATTCGTCGTCGTTGAGCAGCTTGCCGGCTTCCTCGTCGATCAGCATCGGCCGCGCGGCCTTGATCTTGAGTTTGCGCTTTTGGGTCTTGCCGCCGCCCATGCTCTGGAACATCGAGCTCAATTGCTGCGACATCTCTTCCATGCCGGGCGGCGCCATGATCTGGACGCCCACGTTCATGGAAAATTCGAGCTCGATTTCGCGTTCGTCCAGCGCACCTTCGTGCAACTGCTTGCGCAGCTTGCCGCGCGTCGAGGAATCGGAATCGATCTGCTGCGTATCGCCTTGGCTGTCCCAGCCGCCGCTCTGTTCACGGCGCGGCAGCAGCGCATCCAGGATGCGCTCGTCGGCGTGTTCCTCGGCCTGCGATTTCACGCGCTCCTTGGTGAGATCGCGCGTCAACTTGTAGGCGACGTCGGCGAGGTCGCGCACGATGGAATCGACGTCCTTGCCGACGTAGCCGACCTCGGTGAACTTGGTCGCTTCCACCTTCACGAACGGCGCTTTCGCGAGCGTCGCCAGGCGGCGCGCGATCTCGGTCTTGCCGACGCCGGTCGGACCGATCATGAGGATGTTCTTGGGCGTCACTTCGTTGCGGAACGAAGGCTCGAGCTGCATGCGGCGCCAGCGGTCGCGCAACGCGATCGCGACCGCGCGTTTGGCGTTGTGCTGGCCGATGATGAAGCGGTCGAGTTCGTTGACGATTTCGCGGGGGGTGAGTTCGCTCATCTTTCTTCTCAGAGTTCTTCGATCGTCACGTTGTGGTTGGTGTAGATGCAGATGTCGCCGGCGATGCCAAGCGCTTTCTCGACGATTTGGCGTGCTTCGAGATCGGAGTTGTCCAGCAACGCCTTGGCTGCGGCCTGCGCGTAGGGGCCGCCGGAACCGATCGCGATCAGGCCGTGCTCGGGTTCCAGCACGTCGCCGTTGCCGGAAATCAGCAGCGAAGCATCTTTGTCGGCCACGGCCAGCATCGCTTCGAGCCGGCCCAGTCGCCGATCGGTGCGCCATTCCTTGGCCAGTTCCACCGCGGCGCGGGTGAGCTGGCCGTTATGCTTGGCCAGCTTGTCCTCGAACAGCTCGAACAGCGTAAAGGCGTCGGCGGTGGCGCCGGCAAAGCCCGCCAGCACATCGGAATTCTTGCCGAGCCTCCGGATCTTGCGCGCATTGGCCTTGACCACGGTGTTGCCCAGCGTGACCTGGCCATCGCCGCCCAAGACGACTTTGCCGTTCTTGCGCACGGACAGGATGGTGGTGGCGTGGAAGGATTCCATGGCGCTCTCGCTGTCGGGGATGCGGCAAAGGTGGGGATGGCCGCCGCAGATCGCAAGCGCAAAGGCGAGACGGGGCCCCCGGTGGCGCCGGGTTGTGCCGGACCGCGGCCGGGGCCAAAAGCATTTGCATTGCAGGAAATCTACGCGTCGAGTATCGTTAAATCGCAGTTAGCAGTAGAGGGACCCGGTCAAGGGGAGGTACGCGGCACAGGCGAGTTTTCCACGCTGGAGAATCCAGCGGGACTCGGTGCACGCGATTGCATTGTTCGATTTCCGCTGGGAGAGTCCATGAACCACAAAATGAAACGCCTGTCGCTCGCAGTGCGCGTCGGGCTGACGGCAAGTCTTGTCGCAGCCGCCGGCCTGGCCCAGGCACAACAGACGTCACAAGATCAGGGCAACACGAAGGGTCAGCCCAAGACGCTGCAGACGGTGGTGGTCACCGGATCGTTGATCCGGCGCGTGGATACCGAAACCGCCAGCCCCGTCACCATTGTTGATCGCCAGAACATCACCAATTCCGGAAAGCCCACGCTCGGCGACGTGCTGCAGCAATTGCCCAGCATCGCGGGCGACGCGACCAACCCGCAGAATAATTCCAACGGTGGCGGCGTGGCCACGCCGTTGACCGAGGGCGGCGACGGCGCTTCGCGCGTTTCGCTGCGCGGCTTGGGCACCGGCCGCACGCTTGTGCTGATCGACGGCCAGCGCATGCTCAACGCCGACTTGAACCTGGTGCCGCAGAACATGGTGCAGCGGATCGACGTGCTGGCCGAAGGTGCTTCGACCACCTACGGTTCGGATGCCGTGGGTGGCGTCGTCAACATCATCCTGCGTCATGATTTCGATGGCGTCGAGATGAGCTTCAACGATGGCATCTCCGGCCACGGTGATGGCCAGCGGCACGGCATCAGCCTCAGCATGGGCCACAGCGGTGACCGCTACAACATCGTCGGCGGCATCGATTACAACAAGTACGACGCGGTGCCCAACTCGCGGCGCGATTTCGCGGCTCACCAGTTGTACCTGTCCGACGGCCAAGTCTCCGTATCGGGTTCACAATCGATCCCCACCGGCCGGGTCCAGCTGCCGGCAGCATCCTTCCCGGGTTATGGGTGTCCGGTCGATTCGACGGGAAGCATAAAGGTCACGCTGAACAGCGGCAGCGGGACTGCCGCGGGTGATTACCGCTGCTTCACCGGCACCGACCGGTTCAATTATGCGGCTTACAACTACATCCAGGTCCAACAGCAGCGTACCGATGGTTTCGTGCTCGGTAGCTTCAACCTGACCGACAATGTCACGGCCTTCGTCGATGCCTTCTACAACCATACCGAGTCGGCCGGCCAGGACGCGTCGATTCCGGTCGGAACGGGTGACGGCCTCATCATCCCCGCAACCGCGTCGTTCAATCCGTTTGGCGTGACGTTCAACCTGCCGGGTGTGCTGCCCAGCGCTCCGAACAATGGTTTCGGCTTCCAGACCCGCCTCACCGGCGTGGGTACCCGCATCCACCCCTATACCACCAGCACCGGGCAGTTGATCGCCGGATTGCGCGGCGCCGTCGGCCAGAGCAGCTGGAATTGGAACGTCACCGTCGATTATGGCCACACCTCGCGGATGCAGGACGACAAGAACGAGCTGTACATTCCCGCGTTGCAGGCAGCGATCGATGCCGGTGCCAACATCTTCGACCAGGCCAACAACGGTCCAGCGCTGGCCGCGGGCGCGGTGGACGCGATCTACCGGAAGCGCGAAATCCTGCGGCAGATTTCGGCCGGTGCCAACGGCAACTTGTTCTCGCTGCCGGCCGGGGACGTGCAGTTGGCGGTGGGCGCGCTGTACCGCAAGAACTCCATGAACTACACGATCAATCCGCTCGCCTTGCTCGAACCGGCTACCGGTACATGCCAAATCTCGGGAGAGGCCTGCGGTTCGCCTGGCAGCGGCAGCGATGAGGTCAAGGAAGCGTTTGCCGAAACCCTGGTTCCATTGCTGAAGGAAGTGCCCGGTGCGTACTCGCTGAACCTCGATCTGGGCGTTCGGTTCTCGAATTACAACAGTGCCGGATCCACCACCAACGGCAAGATCGCGATCGAATGGCGTCCGATCCAGGACCTGCTGGTACGCGGCACGATTTCGCAGGTCTTCCGGGCACCGAATCTCGACCAGATTTACGATGGGCGCTCGATCAACCAGCCGAACTTCAACGATCCCTGCAACGGTCTGGACGCGGCGGAATTGGCGCAACACGCTAATGCGTGCCAGTACGCGCCTCCCGGTTACGTGGCGAACGGGCAGCAAGTCAACTCGTACTACTCGGGCAGCAGCGTGTTGGGGGGAGGACTCAAGCCCGAGCACGGCAAATCGGTCGACTTCGGCCTGGTCTACAACCCGAGTTGGGCGCCGGGCTTGAATACCAGCCTCGACTTCTGGCACATCTATCTGTACGACACCCTGGTGCCGCTCTCGCCCACCACGATAGGCTACGCGTGCTTCAACAACAACGCGAGCCCGCTCTGCCCGTTCATCCATCGCTACGACAACACCACCCAGGTTCCGGGGCAGGTCAACTACTTCGACGGGCCGGTGTACAACCTTGGCACCTTGAGCACCAGCGGCATCGACTTCACGGCCAACTACAAGCTCCCGCACTTCGACCTTGGCAGCTTCAATCCGGGCGACTTCAAGCTCGGGCTGGCCACCAGCTACATTGCCACCTTTAACAACAACGCGACGCCGGGAAGTCCGGGCTCCACGGTCGACAGGTTCGCCGGCACGTGGAATGCGCAGTTCGGCAATGTTTCGCGGTGGCGGGGGACGGCTACGGTCGGCTGGAATCGCGGTGACTGGGATGCCCAGTGGCGGACGCGCTACATTAGCCCGGTGACTGCGCTGAGCGCGGACGCTGCCACCCACGCCAACTTGGCGGTTGCTTCGGTGGTGTACAGCGATCTCCAAGTTGGCTACGCGGTGCCAACGATCCACACACGCTTCGACGTGGGCGTGGACAACCTGTTCGACCGTCGGCCGCCGCTGATCTACCAGAACGGGCAAGGCAACACGGATAGCGCCACCTACGACATGATGGGCCGTTACTACTGGGCCCGTGCGACGCTGAAGTTCTAGGCGTTTGTACCTGCAGCACTCCTACAAGGGCGCCGCGCAAGCGGCGCCCTTTTTGCGTCCGCTAGAGTGGCATCCTTGCAGAACTGACTTCACATGACTGCTTCAGCCACCTCAATCGTTGAATCCATGGCCATCGCGTGGAATGCAGGCGATATGAAACGCGTGCTCGCGCTGGCGACGCAAGTTTCTGGCGCTGAGGCTGACAGCGTGGGGTTTCTCGGTTTGCTCGGCGTGGCGCAACAGCAGACGGGTGAATATTCACGGGCCGCGCGGACATTCGAACGCTTGGTGCGCATGCAGCCGGGGGTGTCCTCGTGGTGGAACAATCTCGGCGAAGCGTGCCGGCAAGCGGGTGACCTGCCGGCAGCGGAACGCGCGCTGGCGAAGGCCAAGTCGCTGGCGCCCGGCGATGCCGACGTGCACTACAACCTCGGCCTGCTTTACATCCAGCAGCAGCGCTGGTCGCTGGCGCGCGGCGTGTTGCTGGATGCGGTGCGACTCGGGCCGCAGTTCATCGAGGCGCGGCTGGAGGCAGCCCACGCCTGCCACGTCTGCGGCGATCTGGAAGGGGAGGAGGCCATGCTGGAAGGCTCGGCCGACTGGCCGCCGCAGCCGGCCGGACAGGCGTTGGTGCTCGCTTCCATCTTGTCCGTCTTGGGACGTTTGGAGATCGCGCTGAAAGTATTGGCGCAGGCGCGCCTGCCCGATGGGCCGGTGGCCCAGGCCATGCGGCTTCGCATCACGGCGCAGCGTGTCGGGTTATATGAACGAAACAACCTCCTCGATCAGGCGCGGCGCGAACTGCAACGGTTGCCGCTGGGTGCCCCTGATGCCTTGGAGGGAGGCGAGATCGACGCGCGCATCGACGTATGGCGTGCACACGCGGTGATGGCGATGCGCGAAGGCCGCCCTGCCGACGCGGTCGCACTTTTTAAGCGTGTGTTGGACGTGGCCGCTGACCCGGAGATTGCATCGAGCGCGGCCTTCGGCTTGGCCTCGGCGCACGACCGGCAAGCGCACTATCGCGAAGCCTGGAACGTGCTCGAAGTTGCCCACGCCGCGCAAATGAAAATCGCGCGGCAGGCTGCCCCGGAGCTGTCGGCAGCAAACGGCCAGCCTTTGCCCATGGTGAGCCGGTCAGTCGACGCGCATGCGTACGCGACATGGAAACCCGTGGCGGGCCCTTCCATGCTGCAGAGTCCGGTGTTCGTGATCGGGTTTCCACGCTCGGGCACCACCTTGCTGGAACAGATGCTCGACGCACATCCGGATTTCTGCTCGATGGATGAGCGCGGCTACGTCTACCAGTTGATCGAGCGCATGGAACATGCGGGACAGCGTTATCCGGCCGATCTCGCCGGTCTCACGCAGACCGAAGCGGACCAGTTGCGCCAGGTCTATGGCGGGCTGGTCGCGCACACGTTGCCCGACCTCGGGCAACGACGGCTGGTGGACAAGAATCCGCTCAACATGCTGTGCCTGCCGATGATCCTGCGGCTGTTCCCGGATGCATGCATCGTGCTGTGCATTCGGCATCCCTGCGATGTGTTGCTGAGTTGCAGCATGCAGGCGTTTCGCTCGCCCGCGTTCAGGGCAATGTGTTCCTCGCTGCCGCGGCTCGCGCGTGGCTACACAGAGGCGTTCGAACAGTGCTGCGGTCACCTCGAGGTGTTCAAGCCGCGGGTCCTCGAGTGGCGATATGAATCCGTCGTCGCCGATCTCGATGTGGCCGTTGCGCGGCTCGGCCGTTTCCTGGAAGTCCTGGATGCATCACCGATGAGCGGTTTCGCCGAACACGCGCAGCGCAAGCAGTTCATCGCGACGCCGAGCTACGCCCAAGTCACGCAACCGGTGAATGCGGCGGCGGTGGGGCGCTGGAAAAATTACCGGGAGCAATTCGAACCGGTGCTGCCGGTGCTGCAACCGTGGCTGGAGCGGTTCGGTTACAGCGCGTAATTCCATTTCTACTTTCCAAGTCAGGGAAACGTCGTCATTCCGGGGCCATCGCCGGCTTCATCGGCGATGGAACCCGGAATCCAGCTTCTCGGGTATCGAGGCCAACAGCTGGATTCCGGGTTCTGCCTGCGGACGGCGCAGGCAGCCCCGCAATGACGATCATTTGCGGGTAAATAACCCACTCTCGAACTAAAAACGGAAAACGGGCTCGGGACGCGCGTGCTACTACTTCCGCTTTGCACGCGGATGCGCGGCGTCGTAGACCTTGGCAAGGTGCTGGAAATCCAGATGCGTATAGATTTGGGTCGTGCCGATGTCGGCGTGGCCGAGCAATTCCTGCACCGCGCGCAGGTTGCCGGATGATTCCAGCAGGTGCGAGGCGCAGGAATGCCGCATCAAATGGGGGTAAACGCGTCGCCACACGCCCTGCGAACGCGCGCGACGCTTGATCGCGGCGCGCACCGCGCCGGGTGTCAGCGGCTGATTACCGCGACCACGAAAGACAGGATCATCCGCGCCCGCCGGCAGCGACGCCCGCAACGTGGCCAACGCTTCCAGTGCCATCCGCCCGACCGGCACGATCCGGGTCTTGTTGCCCTTGCCGGTGACGCGCAGCAGGCCTTGTTCCCTGTCCAGGTCGCGCCAGCGCACGCCGCACAATTCCGACACGCGCAGGCCGCTGGAATACAGAAGCTCCAGCATTGCATGGTCACGCAGCGCCAGCGGATCGCCCGCGGTGACTTCCACCAGCGCTGCCGCTTCGTCCACGTCCAGCACGTCCGGCAATTTGCGCCGCACCTTGGGCGAGCGCACGCCCGCGGCGGGGTTGTTCTGGATTTTTCCTTCGCGCGCGAGGAAGCGGAAGAAGCTGCGGTAGGCGGAAAGCATCGCGCGCAGCGAAGGCGGCTCGAGGCCGCGACGATGTTCGTTGGCGACGAAGGTCTGCAATTGCTCGCCGCGCAGTTCAGCCCAGTTGCCAAGAAGCAGCCCGTCAGTGAAACGTGTCAGCGTTTCCAGCGCATGCGTGTAGTTGCGCAGCGTGCCCGGCGAATAATGCCGTTCGACCCTCAGGTAATCCAGGAAGCGCGCGGTGTCGGCGGCCAAGGCGGACATTCGGATCTCAGGCTGCGGGATAGCGCGCAATCGCGGCGTCCAGCGCCTGCGCGATGAGCTTCAGGAACAGGGTGCCGATGCCGGGATGGAAACGGTTGGGATCATCGCTGCCGATCGCCAGCATGCCGGCGTCGCCTATCTTCAGCAATGCGGTGGATTGCACGTTGCCGACGTCGATGCCGAACAGGCGATCGAGTTTGTCCTGGGCGAGTCGTCCGCACGCGGGTTCTCCCCGCGCCAGGAAATCCGTGAACATCGGCAGCGATTGCGGACCTTCCGGCACGCAGGCCAGCCAGTCGGCGCGTGGCAGGTCGGCGCCATCGCGAAACAGCACCACGCGCACCAGGCCGGTGTGGAAATCCTCGTTCAAGGCCGCCACGAAACTTTTCAGGACATCGGCGAGCGTATTGTCGCGCAGCAGGCCGACCGTGAGGGTGTGCACGCGCACCATCAGTTGTTCGTTGTCGCCCGCGATAGCGACCAGTTCCGCCAGCCGCTCGTTCAATTCGTGGTTGCGCGCGCGCAACGCTTCGAGCTGGTACGCCGCGAGCGAAGCGGCGGGGCCGCGTTCACGCGGCATCACCAGCTCCGTGGCCAGGTCCGGAAAGTTTTCCAGGAAACGCGGGTGCTGGCGCAGGTATTCGGCGATGTCCATCGCCTCGAGGCTTTGCTTCAGGGTCAAATCGGCCATGCTGGACTCCGGTGGCGTGCCCCCAAGTTTCGTGAGTTGCACCGGGATTGGCAATGTCCGTTTACGCGACCAGGTAGTTTCCGTCATAGACGAACGTCGCCGGTCCCGTCATCCACAGCGAATGGCCGGGGCCGTGCCATGAAATTGAAAGCGGGCCACCCGGCAGTTCCACCCGCACGGCTTCGCCGACGCGGCCTTGCTTGCGCAACGCGGCGACCGCCGCGCAAGCACCACTGCCGCAGGCCTGTGTCCAGCCGGCGCCGCGTTCGTGGACGCGCAGTTTCACGTTGCTGTCGTCCCGCACTTGAACGAAGCCTGCATTGGCGCCGCGGGGAAAACGCGAGTGCCGGGTAATGAGCGGCCCCAGCCGGTCGAGGCGCGGATCGTGCACGTCATCGACTTCGAGCACCGAGTGCGGGTTGCCCATCGACACCGCGGCAATCTCGACGCGCTCATTGCCGATGTCCAGCGGATACGCATCAGCGATGGCTGGGGCATCGAAAGGGATGCGTGCCGGTTCGAACTCGGGTTCGCCCATTTCCACCGCGACTGTGCTCGCATCGAGCATGCGCATGCCGATCACACCGGCCGGGCTTTCCAGTTTCGCGTCTTCGTTGATCGAGAACACCCCGGCGCGATTCAGCCATGCCCCGATGCAGCGCGCGCCATTGCCGCACTGCTCGGCGGATGAGCCGTCGGCGTTGCGGATCGAATAGGCGGCGACGCAGGCCGGGTCGCGCGCTTCCTCGATGATCAGCAACTGGTCGAAGCCAATGCCGGTGTGGCGATCCGCCATCACATGGATGCGCGCGGGGTCGAGCGGCAGGGATGACCGGCGTGCGTCCAGCACCACGAAGTCATTGCCGAGGCCATGCATCTTGGTGAAGCGAATGCCCACGATTGACCTTGCGACGTCAATCGCCGCTGGACGAAGCGGGCGCCGGTGCGGCACTCGTCGTGGCGGGGGCGGGTGTGGCGGCGGAGGCGGCGGGTGCCGGAACCGAAGAGGCGGACGCCGCCGTCGCGGGCTTGGTCGGCAGGAACAAGGGGCCCTTTTGCCCGCAGCCGGCGAGCAGCCCGGTGCCCAGCAACAACAGCGATGCGGAAATCACGACGCGACGGCGCATGCAGGCAATCCGATGGCAAGCCTGCGATGAGTATAAGGGTGCGATTCGGGTTCGCATCCACGCGGGTCGGCCGTGGCCCATCGTGTCCGGTATGTCAGTAGTGGCCTTCGGAGTACAGCCGCATGCCGGTGAATTCACCGAAAAGGTCGGGGTGCCCCATGTGGAGGCGTTGTTCATGGTCACGACTTTTTCCAATGTCCGGGTCGGCCTCGGGTGGCGGCGGAATCGGGTTTTTCACCGCATGTCCCGAACGTCATCTGTCATGACGTGGCGGCTGTGAGGGATTTGACGTACCGCCACGCGTCCGTACCGTCTTCGTAGAAGCCCGCCAGCCGCGCGAGCCGGGAATACCCGCATCGCTCATAGAGGCCGATCGCGGCAGGGTTGTCGATGCGCACTTCCAGGCGCATCGATGCGCAACCACGCAGGCGGGCGTCGGCTTCGGCAGCGGCCAGCAGCGCGCCACCCAGCCCGCTGCCACGTGCGTGCGCGCCGACCGCCAGCGAGTACAGCCTCGCGCTGGGCGCATTACGCCTGTAGAACACCACGGCGACGGCATCGATACGGCCGGGGTCGCCAGTGACCAGCACCGTAGCGCTGCCACTGCCGACGTGCCGTCGCCATTGCGCACGGCTGATGCGATCGCTGTCGAAGGTCGCTTCTTCCAGCGCGAGCAGGGCGTCTACGTCGGTGCGGTCCGCGCGACGGATGGGGGCGTGTGGGTGCTGCGGCATGCACGCAAGCGTGGCGCGCGGCTCGGCCCGGCGCAAGCCTGAATCGGCCCCGGCCGGGCGATCTTCGCCTCTTGCGTTTGCCATCGGCGGTGCCGACACTGCGCCCTTCCGGGCGTCGCGGTATTCGCGGCGGCCGGCACGAATCGGGAAGATTGCAATGAGCCGGCTGGTCATCGTCGTCGAAAAAGCCTCCGACTGGGGCTCGTATTACCCCTCGGACAATGTCGTCACTGCGATGCAGTATTTGCGCGAACCCCTGGGTGGCGACGAACGCACCCACGTCATCAACCTGTGCCGCAATTACAAATATCTGGGGGTCGGCCATTACGTGTCGTTGCTGGGCGAGGCGCGCGGGCACCGGGTGATTCCCTCGGTGCGCACGATCAGTGATCTTCGCAAGCGCGCGCTGTACAACCTCGACGTCGAAGACCTCAACCAGAAGCTGACGCACTTCCTGCCGGCGGGTGGTCAGGACACCACCGATCTCGGCATCCTGGTTTATTTCGGCGTGACCTCGTATCCGGCGTTGCAGGATCTGGCGCGGCAGGTGTTCGAAACCTTTCCGTGCCCGCTGCTGCGCATCGAATTCGAGCGCGATCGCGTGTGGCAGATCAGCGCGATCAAGCCGATCGGCCTGCATACCCTGGATGATGCCCAGGAAGACGGCTTCGCGCAGGCGCTGGATGCGTTCTCCAAGCGCCTTTGGCGCAAGCCTCGCGCGCGCAAGCCGTCTCGCTACGATCTCGCGATGCTGGTGAATCCCGGCGAGGCGATGCCACCTTCGAATGCGCGTGCGCTGAAGCAGTTCGTCGCGGCGGGCAAGGAACTGGGCATCGAGGTTGACCCCATACACAAGCACGACTACCCCCGCCTCGCCGAATACGACGGGTTGTTCATCCGCGAAACCACCGCGCCCGACGATCACACCTACCGCTTCGCGCACAAGGCCGAGCGCGAGGGCATGGTGGTGATCGATGACCCCACCTCGATCCTGCGCTGCACCAACAAGATTTACCTGAATGATCTGCTGCGCGCGCACAAGATCGCGGTGCCGCGATCCGAGGTGCTGTACCGCGAAGATTCCAAACAACTGCGTGAACTGCCGGACAAGCTCGGTTTTCCGCTGGTGCTGAAGATTCCCGATGGTTCATTCTCGCGCGGCGTGATCAAGGTGGACGACCTCGATCAACTGGCCAAGGCCGCGGCGCACCTGTTCCAGAGCACCGCGTTGTTGATCGCGCAGGAGTTCCTGTACACCAAATTCGATTGGCGCGTCGGTGTGCTCAACCGCAAGCCGCTGTATGTCTGCAAGTACTTCATGTCGCGCGGGCACTGGCAGATTTACAACCACAGCGCACGCGGCAGCGCGCGTTCCGGCGGGTTCGAGTGCCTGAAGATCGAGGAGGCGCCCGCCGACGTGGTCAAGCTGGCGGTGCGCGGCTCGGCGGCCATCGGCAACGGCCTGTATGGCGTGGACATCAAGCAAACGCGCGACCGCACCGTGTTGATCGAGGTGAACGACAATCCTTCGATCGATGCCGGTGTGGAAGACGTCGAACTGGGCGATGACTTGTATCAGCGCATCATGCGCGAATTGCTCAGGCGGATGGAAGCGAAGCGGAACGGTGTGTTGGCTTGATGTTCCCTGATCGCCGCGTTGCTTGGCGATGACGTGGGCGCAAGCGCCCCGAGCCCGTGAGCTCCAGGACGGCCTTCCGTGGCCTGACTTTTCTCGACAGCCTCTTCGAGGGAGATGGCGCGAAGAAACGTCTTGCCAGCAACAGGACTGCGGGTGCGGCCAGCAGCCAGAACGCCGGCGACCAGCCCGTGATCGGGTCACGCAGCGGCAGGGGTGTGAGTCCCAGCAGCACGATTCCGCAGGCAAGCCAGGTCGCGGCGGCAAGGGTCAGCGGATCGTGTTCGAGCGGGGACTCGGAACGGCGTGACATGGCGTGCTCCCGTTGTCGGATGGACACCAGCTTGCATGCCGGCCATCTCGCGGTTTGAGACACTTGCTTGCGATGTCCCCGATCGCTGCTTCGCGGGTCTTGCGTGCATCCACCCTTTTCGTGAGTTCTTGGAGACTGGAGCGATCAACGCCGCCATCCTGGCCAAAACCCCGTGGTCGGACTTTTCGCGAAAGCTTCTAGACTTGGGCGATGATCGCCGTCAGCCGCTACGCCGTGTTCGGCCACCCGATTGCGCATTCGCTGTCGCCGCGCCTGCATGCATTGTTCGCGGCGCAAACCGGGATTGCGCTGGACTACATTGCGATCGACGCGACGCCCGAGGCGTTCGATGACGCGCTGCGCGATTTCTTCGCGGGGGGCGGACGCGGCGCCAACGTCACGCTGCCGCACAAGGCCGCCGCGTTTGCGCTGGCGGACGTGCACGCCACGACGGCGCGGCGCCTCGACATCGCCAATGTATTGACGGTTTTGCCGGATGGCCGCCTCGAAGCCGACAGCAATGACGGTATCGGCATGCTCGCGGACCTGCGCGGGCGACGCGGCGTCGATCCACGCGGTCGCGACGTGTTGTTGCTGGGCGCCGGAGGTGCGGCGCGCGCGGCGGCATTCGCGTTGCTGGATGCCGAGGTGCGCACGCTGGTGGTTGCCAACCGCACCCTTGAACGGGCCAGGGCCTTGGCCGCTACGCTCGCGGAACCGGAGCGGTTGTGCGTGGTGCGGTGGGATGCACTGGTCTCGCGCGCGCCGTTCGACCTGATCGTCAATGCAACCTCCGCGGGTGTGCAACGCGCCGCGCTGCCGCTGCCGCCGACGTTGGCGCAGGCACGCACCGTCGCCTATGACCTGAGTTACGGTCCGGCTGCCCGGCCGTTCGTCGATTGGGCTGGATGCACCGGTTGCGCCGCGGCGTATGACGGTCTCGGGATGCTGGTCGAAACAGCCGCGGCGTCGTTCGAGCGCTGGCACGGCGTACGGCCGGACGTCAATGCGGCGTTGGAGAAAATCAGCGCAGGTAATCGTCCTTGAGTTCGACGTAGTGCCGCGCCGAATAATGCAGCGCCTCGATTTCGGTGTCGCTCAACCTGCGCACGCAACGCGCAGGATTGCCGATCCACAATTCACCTTCGCCCACGACCTTGCCGGGTGCGACCAGCGCGCCCGCGCCGACGAAGGCGTGGTGCTTCACCAGCGCACCGTCCAGCACCGTGGCATGCATGCCGATCAGGCAACACTCCTCGATGGTGCAGGCATGGATCACCGCGCCGTGGCCGATCGTGACGTCCGCGCCCACGATGCACGGTGACCCGCCCGGCGTGTATGGACCATCATGGGTGACGTGCAGTACGGCGCCGTCCTGCACGTTCGTGCGCGCACCGATACGGATGCGTTCGACGTCGCCGCGCAGCACCGCGCCCGGCCAGATCGACACGTCGTCGCCGAGTTCCACATCGCCGATCAAGGTGGCGGCCGGATCGACGTACACGCGTGCGCCGAGTGTCGGTCGCATGCCCTTGTAAGTCCGCACATTGATCATTGCGCATGTCCTCGCGTGGATCACGATCCGGATTCATCCTAGCGTTTGGGCCGATCCGTGGATACCCCGATCATCAATTTGGGCGACGCGCTGGAACGCCAACGTGAGGCGTGGCGTAGTCGGATGCCCGACTCTGCGCAGCGTATGGATGATCTCGCGCGGCTGCGCGTCGCGTTCAAGGCCCGGCTGGGGAGATTCGCGGATGCGGTCAGCGCCGATTTCGGCCATCGCCCGCGCGTGGAAACGCTGCTGGCCGATACGTCGAGCGACACTATCCGATGCTGCGCAACAAGAATGATTTCGCGAGCATCGTCAACGATGCGCAGTACGCGCGTCTACGCGCATGGCTGGACGAGGCACGCGCGGCGGGCGCGCAAGTGGTTGGCTTGTCGGATGTCTCGCCTGCGGATGCGGCAGAACGTTTCATCGCGCCGACCGTGGTGCTGGACGCACTCGGCTCGGTGACGCTGATGCGCGAGGAAAATTTTGGTCCGGTACTGCCGGTCGAGGGCTATCGTGATTTCGATGAAGCCGTTGCCTACGTCAGAGCCCGGGTCGCTGTCGCTGTACCTGTTCGATGATGATCGCGCGCGCATCCGGCACACGCTGGATGCTTGCACCGCAGGCAGCGTCGCGGTCAACGATTGCGTGTTCCAGTTCGCACAATCACGGCTGCCGTTCGGCGGCAGCGGACCGTCCGGCATGGGTGCGTATCACGGCCACGCGGGCTTTCTTGCATTTTCGAAGCAGATGCCGGTGTTCCGGCAGTCGCACTGGTCGGCGACGGCATGGCTGCGTCCGCCTTAGGGGTCGCGCGTGGAGCGGTTGTTGCGTTGGCTGGTGCGCTGACGCCGGTGCCGCTTGATTTCAATGCCCGGCAACGCCACGCTGTGGGATCACCGGAGTGCAACATGTCCACCGACAACCCTCTGCTCAGCGACGCGCCGCTGCCCGCATTCTCGAAAATCCGGGCGGCTGATATCGGGCCCGCGATCGATACGATCCTCGCCGACTATCAGAGCGGTATCGACGCCATCACTATGGCCGGTGCGTCCCGTGATTTCGATCACGTGATGCTGGAGCAGGAGCGTTTGGACCAGCGCCTGTCGCGCGCCTGGGCGCCGGTCTCGCACCTGCACGCAGTCGCGGACACGCCGGAGTTGCGCGCGGCTTACGAGCAGGCCGAGGAAAAAATCACCGATTTCGCAAGCGGACTCGGGCAAAATCGCGACCTCTACGCGGCCGTGCAGGAGGTCGCGGATGGGCCCGGCTTCGTGCAGCGCACGCGGCCCGAACGCGCCCTGGTCGAACATGCGGTGCGCGATTTCAAACTGTCCGGCGTCGCGCTGGAGGAACCCGCGCGCACGCGCTTTCGTGAAATCGCGAACGAGCTTTCCAAGCTCACCACCGCGTTCTCCAACGCGGTGCTGGATGCCACCGACGCATGGCAGGAACGCATCGAAGACGAACGCGACTTGTCCGGCATTCCCGAATCGGGGCGCGCGGTGTTGCGCGAGTACGCACGCGAGCGCGACCTGAATGGCTGGCTGGTGACGCTGAAACAACCCTCGGTGCAGGCCGTGCTGACTTACGCCGACACCCGTTCCCTTCGCGAACGGGTGTATTGGGCGTACCAGACGCGCGCTTCGGACCAGGGCCCGAACGCCGGCAAGTTCGACAATTCCGAACGCATGGAGAAGATCCTGGCGCTGCGCCACGAAGCCGCGCAACTGCTGGGGTTCGCGAACTCGGCAGAGGAATCGCTGGCGACCAAGATGGCGAAAACGCCGGGCGAGGTGCTGGCGTTCCTGCGCGACTTGATCGCGCGCGCCAGGCCGGTCGCGCAGCGTGAACTGGAAGAATTGCGCGAATTCGCGCGCCGCGAATTGCAGATCGAGAATCTCGAAGCCTGGGACGTCGCGTACGCATCGGAAAA
>DATFGT010000062.1:0-39748 GCA_035249175.1 Rhodanobacteraceae bacterium | reverse complement strand
AATCCGTCAAACCAAGGGTTCGATGACTCGCGCCATCCACGGAGCTCGCCCGACGGTTATCTCGCATGATTGCCCGGTTGGTAGTGCCCCGGCTCCGAGCGGAACGGAATCGCGAGACGGTTCCAGCCGTTGATCGCGATGATCGCGAGTGAAAGGTCCGTCAGTTCCTTATCGCTGAATTGCTTGCGGACTTCGTCGTACAGCGCGTCGGGAACGTCCTTGGTTTTGGAGATGCGGGTGAGGGCTTCGGTCCAGGCCAGCGCTGCGCGTTCGCGTTCGCTGTAGAACGGCGATTCGCGCCACGCGTCCAGCAGATACAGGCGTTGCTCGGTTTCGCCCGCCGCGCGCGCGTCCTTGCTGTGCATGTCGAGGCAGTACGCGCAGCCATTGATTTGCGAGGCGCGCATCTTCACCAATTCCAGCAGCGGGTGTTCAAGCCCGCAGTCGTCGACGTGGGCCTGCAGTTGGCGCATGGCCTTGAAACCGTCGGGTGAAGCCTTGGCGTAGTTGAGGCGCTGCGACATGTGCGTGATCTCCGTGTGTCAATGAAACGGTACGGGCGCATCGGCGCCGGCTGCCGGGTGCATGAAGAAATCGTGCAGGTATTTCTCGCCTTCATCGTCGAGGATCGTGACGATGGTCTTCAGTTCCGGAAACTGCTCGCGGATGCGGCGTGCAGCGATCATGTGCGCGCCGGAGCTCGGGCCGCAGAACAGGCCGCGGCTGCGGGCGAGCTTGCGCATTTCGGCGACCGCATCGGCGCTCGCGACGCTGGTGGTGTCGCGGACCAGATCGCGGTGGTGCGCGAAGATGCCGGGCACGAAGCCATCCGAAATGCCTTCGATCTGGTGCAGCGCGACTTCTCCGCACAGGATGGTGCGCGATTCGGAGGGCTCCATCGCAAACAGGCGCACGTTCGGATTGACCTTGCGGAAAGCCTGGCCGACGCCGATCAGCGTGCCGCCAGTGCCGACGCCGTGCACGAAGGCGTCGGGCACGCGGCCTTCCGGCAGTTGCGACAGGATTTCGGGGCCGAGGATTTCGCGGTTCTCGTCGACGTTCCATTCGTTCTCGAACTGGCCGGGGAAAAAAAAGCCGGGCTGCTTGCCGAGTTCACGCGCGCGCTCCAGCGCGTCGTTGACGTGGAAGGTGCCGCAGAAGAGAACTTCGGCGCCGTAGGCGCGCGAGATCGCGACCCGCTCGCTGGAAAGTCCTTCGGGCATCACCACGATCATGCGGTAGCCCTTGACCGCGGCGACCATTGAAAACGCGTTGCCGGTATTGCCGCTGGTGGCCTCGACGATGGTGTCGCCGGGTTTGATCGCGCCGGTTTCTTCCGCGCGTTCGATGATGTATTTGGCGATGCGCGCCTTGATGGAACCCGATGGGTTCAGGAATTCGCACTTGGCGAACACGCCGTCGATTTCCAGCAGCGGCGTGTCGCCGACGGCATCGAGGATGTTGGTGGAAAGTCCCGTGTAGCGCGTTGCCATGGCGTGGTTTCCGATGCGGATTGCGCAGTGTGCGCTCCGACGCGTTCGGGTGAATGATCCACGTCAGCCGGGGTACGCGGCCGCGGCGCAGGCCGAGACCGCGTGATACTCACACCTGATCACCAAGACGAACTATTGGCTTTCGCGGTGGAACCTTTCTGCAATCTGGCAGCGGCTTTGCCGGCGTCCCGTTGTACGGCAGCGAGCGACTTCGACTTCAGGCCGGCTTGCGCGTCCGCGAGCGCGTTTTCCAGCTTCGCATGCAGCGCGTGGTCGGTTGCCGCGTCCGGAATGGCGCCGTTGCCCTGGCCCTTGCAGGGCGTGCCCGCGGCTGCATCGAACCCGCTGCCATTGGGGCCCACGAGGCAGTTGATGACGTGGTGCAGGTGGGTGTGCGCCATTGCGACCGACGTGGCGCTTTGCGCCATCACCGCATGCGCATGTGCCGTGCTGATTTCATCTTTCGCGGAATGCGTTTGCGCGGACGCGGCGAACGCGAGTCCGCCAGCCAGTGCCCCGGTAATGCCGACAATCAGCAATCTGTTCATCGCTGCCTCCTATCTGCCTGGTGTGGGAGCGCAAGCGTACGCGCGGGAATGTAATCGTCGCGTGTAGTGATTCGTGGGGTCGGTGGCGGTTCAGGCGGTTTCGAACAGCGCCATGAAGCCGTAATCCATGTGCTGCTGCATGTGGCAATGGAACAGCGTCAGGCCCGGCTGATCGGCGGTGAAATCGACCTCGGTGGTCTGGAATGGTGGCAACAGCACCACATCCTTGATCACGCCGGCGGTGGGTTGCCCATGGATTTTGGTGATCTCGAAACCATGGCGGTGCAGGTGCAGCGGGTGGATGTCGCCGCTGGCGTTGCGGAAGCGCAGGCGATAGCGGCCCCCCAGCTTCAGCTTGCGTGTCACCGGCATGGTTTTCCAGTCGTAGGCTACGCCGTTGATCGCGTACACATCGAAGCCGTCGGCCGCGCTCTGGCGTGCGGTGATGGCCATGTCGATGACTTCGTCGGGCCTCGGCGGCGTGCGTTTGGGATCGGCGAACAGGCGGTAGTCCCACATGAACTTGGGCGGTGCCCGCCATTGCGGCTTGCCGCTAGCGCCCGCGTATTCGACCACGACGCCCATGCCGCCTTCGCGGTCGGCATCGGTGGTGTCGCCGAGGACCCATACCCCCGGATGATTCATTTGGACGATCGCGGATACGCGCTCGGCGGTGCCGATCCACAGCACCGGCACCTCGGTCGGATGTGGGACCAGGTTGCCATCCAGCGCGACCACCTTGAAGCTGTGGCCGGGCAGGGCGAGGCTGCGATTCTCGGTGGCGCTGGCGTTGATCACGTGCAACATCACGCGCTCGCCCCGCTTCACCCGAATCGGTTCGCCGTGCCCCAGCATCTTGCCGTTGATCGCGAAGGCGCCGTAGGCGAGTTCGTAGCCGGGCGGCACCTTGCCGGCATTGGGGTCGGCATGCGCCGCGATGGTGACGAGATCCATTTCCATGCCCGATGGTTCCATGAACGCCATGTCGGTATCCACGCGCGTGAGGTACGGCATGAATTCCTTGAGCGTCAGGAACACTTCGCGGTCGTGGGCGCCCGGTTCGTTTTTCGGCTCGATGTAAACCGGACCGGCCAGGCCCGTGTACAAACCGCGCGCAAGGTCGGGGCCGGCGCGCACGTGGGTATGATAGAAGCGCACGCCCGATGGCGTCGGAGTGAACGCGATGCGGCGACGGCCGCGCGCCGGAACCGGTGGTGTGCGTTCTTCGTCGGCGCCATCCACGCTGTCGGGCAGGTACTGGCCGTGCCAATGCACCTGCTCGTCGTGGTCGGTGTCGTTGAAAATGTCGAGCGTGGTTTCTTCGCCTTGCCGGAAGCGCAGCAGCGGGCCGGGAAAATCGCCGTTGTAAAGCGTGGTCGAAACGAATTTCTGGTCGGAAAGTTCCAGCACACCAGCGGCAATGCGCAGCGTGTGATCGGCCTTGCCGCCAGCGACGGCCATCGCGTCCGCCGCGTCGTGCATTTGTGCGCCGAACGCATCCGCTCCCGGGAGGATGCCGGCCGCGAGCGCGGTGAGGCTGGCGGATTTCAGAAAATCACGACGATCCATTCATGGCTCCGGCGGCAGCGCAAACGGCCATGCTAAACGATCATCGGAGATCGTGAGGGCGCCGCTCTGGTTGCGAAACCGGCTAGCGCCGGTAGCGGGTGCCGAGAATCACGTCCCACAATCCGGTGGTCACGCCGAAGTTGGCGTCCGGGTGGTAGTGATGGACGTTGTGGAAGCCTGCCCAGCGACGCATCATCGGGCTCTTGAATCGGTGGACGTGGATCACGACGTGGCTCAGGCCGTAAGCCGCGTAACCCGCCGCGATGGTTCCGGCCAGCAGCAGAGCGTAGCCGACGGGGATCGCGAGCGCGAACAACAGCCCCAGCGCACACATGAAAAGCGGTGGCATGAAGAACGGCAGCGCGTCGTAACCGAGAGGATCGTCGTGATGGTGATCGTGGCCGGTCTTGAATGGCCCGGTGTTGCCGTGGAACAACCAGCGGTGCGCGGCGTATTCGATGAAGGTGAAGGCGAAGAATCCGCACAACGCCGTCAGAGCAGCCAGCGCCGGCTGCATTCGTCCGTACCAGATTCCTGCAGCGATCAACAATACGCTGATCAGGCTGTCACTGGTCAAGCCGGCGCGCAAATTGAAATGGCTGGTGGACAGGCGCGCCAGTGGACGCGCAATCCACTCCAGCGGCGCGGGCAGGCGCGTCGGTGGTTTGCCGGAAATCTGCTGGTGGGCGGACACGGCCTGAGACAGCTCCTGGGGATGGCGCGGTCGCAGGTGACCGGCGTTGGCGCCTGCTCACCCTGCCCGCGGTGCAAGTATAGTGACAAATGCGACGGCGAGCAGGAGGTCGATCGAGATGAAAACTGCCCGGAAATTGGCGATTTTCGCGCTGCTGTTGGCCGGCGCCGCCGCGCCGCCCGCGTGGGCTCAGCAGACCGACTCCGAACGCGCGGATCTTGCGCGTTACCAGCAATACGCGGAGGCCCCGGTGGACCACGTGCGCTATTTCCAGATCAACGGGTTCCAGTATCTGGCGCCGGACAGGGTGGCGATCTGGTTCGGCGTCAACAAGCTGTACCTGCTGACCGTCGAAACACCGTGCACCAATCTCGCGTTCGCGAATGGCATCGGATTGAGCGCGAAGAACCAGATGCTGTATCGCAATTTCGACTTCGTCACCTTCGATCATCAGCGTTGCAAGATCACCAGGATCGTGCCGGTGAACGAATTGAAAATGAAACAGGATCGTGCGAAGGAAAAGCAGGCCGGCGAGCCTGCATCCAGCGGTTAAACCGCGGGCTCGTCCCCGAACAGGAATCGCTGCATTTCGGTGACGAGAATCTTGCGCGTGCCCGGATCGAGCGGCGACAGCCGGTTCTCGTTGATCAACATGGTCTGGTAGTCGAGCCACTGCTGCCAGGCTTCCTTGCCGATGTGTTCGTAGATGCGTTGGCCGAGCTCGCCCGGCCACGGCGGGCGGTCGAGGCCTTCGGTTTCGCATTTGAGTTTTTCGCAGAAGACGGTTCGGGCCATGACATCAATACCTTTCTCACCGGCGCGGGAATGCCGAGATCCGCGATGTCGCCGCGGGAACACCATCGCAATGCGGATTCGTCTTTTACGGAGGAGTGCGCGCGCACGCCGCGCCACTCGATGGGTGTCGCCTGCAATCTGAAATGCGTGAATACATGAAGGATTTGCGGCAGCGCGGCGGCGACGCCGCAGTCAAGCCTGGCGAGGCGCGATGCGAGTGCGTGCGCGTCCTGATCGCTGTCTGCTTCGGGCAGGCTCCACAACCCCGGCCATACGCCTTGCGGCGGGCGCCGTTGCAACAGCACGCGGTCACGATCGTCGCGCAGGATGACGAACACGACGTGCTTTTCCGGCAGGACGCGCGCCGGGCGTGGTGAAGGAATCGCAGTGGCGAGACCGTCGCGGCGCGCGATGCAAGCCTGCGCCAGCGGGCATTCGCCACAGCGCGGATTCGCACGTGTGCAGACCGTTGCGCCGAGATCCATGATCGCCTGCGTGTAATCCGCAACCCGCGCCGTCGGCGTGTGCGCTTCGGCGTGGTACCACAAGGTATTTTCGACCGCGCGCTCGCCCGGCCAGCCGCGCACGTCGTGAAAGCGCGCCAGTACGCGCTTGACGTTGCCGTCGAGGATCGCATGGTGCTGGCCGTCGCTGAGCGCAAGGATCGCGCCGGCGGTGGAGCGTCCGATGCCCGGCAGCGCCGCGAGCGATTCGAACTCCCGGGGCAGTTCGCCGCCGCGTTCCACGACGCACAGTTGGGCCGCCGTGTGCAGATGGCGCGCACGCCGGTAGTAGCCGAGCCCCGACCACAGCGCGAGCACACGATCTTCCGATGCGGCAGCGAGGGCCGCGACATCCGGCAGCGCGGTTACGAATCGCACGAAATAGGGGATCACCGTTGCAACTTGCGTCTGCTGCAGCATCACTTCGGAAACCCAGACGCGGTACGCCGTGCGGGGATGCTGCCACGGCAGGTCATGCCGGCCGTGCTGGTCGCACCAATGCAACAGTCGGCGCGCGAAGTCGTTCATTCGGTCAATGTGCGGTCGAAGGCGCGGGCGCTGCGGTCGTGGCGCTGCCGGCTGGCGCGAGATCCGGTCCGGCATCGATGCTGAGACCCTTGGCCTTGAGCCAGCCGAAATCGAGCTGTTGCACTTCGGCCTTGCCCGTGAACGGCAACGACCCGGGCGACTGGCCTGGCTGCGCGGCCAGCATGCGTTTCCACCAACGGCCGAATTCGGTCGGCTGCAGGCGCAGGTCCGCATGCGCATCGTCGCCGTCCAGTTTCAGCGAGACGGTCAGTGGCGTGCGACCGCGGGCGGGCTCGACATTCAGCGCGATCTGGTCGGTGACGGACGCCGCGTCGGGCGCAGGCGGCTGCGCCGTCGGCGCGGAGTCTGCGGGCGCGCCCGTCGATGCGGAAACCAATGGCGCCAGCGCGCGATGGCGCAAGGTCCCTTGAAGCTGCATCGTCAAGTCTTCGCCGCCGCGCCAACTGCCTTGGCCTTGGAGCTGCAGCGCCGTGCCTTGCTGTTCGGCCAGGTACAGACGCAGTGACTGGAAATCGATCACGCCATCGTGCGCCGCGGAGGGCACCATGGCCAGCACGCTCGTGAAACGGCGACCGGTCGCGCTGCGCGCCGCGGCTTCCAGTCGAAACGCTTGTCCGGGCGCCAGCGCGCCGGTTTCCACGCTGAAGTCGAACAACAACGGCGAACCGTTGCGGGACAGCGTGCCCTGGCTCATGTGTATGCCGGTGGCGATGGTCGGCAGGCGCGGTGGCCCCGCATGATGCGGCAGTCGCGCAAGCAGCGATTCGAGTTCATCGAGGCCAAGGTGCGGGGCGTCCACGTCCACCCGCTCGATGGCTATCTCCCCGTGCATCAGCGCGCGCCACGGCACCACGATGGTGGCACCGGCGGCCTGCAGTACCGGCCTGTCCGAACCGACATTGGTCAGGCTGAAGCCCTGCAGTTGCACGCCGGGTCGCGGGAAAAGGGTCGGCTCCGCGGGCGCCTGCAGGCGCAGCGTCAAGCCGACGGCGGCAAGATCGTTTTCCAGCAGCGCCGTGAAGCGTTCCGGTTGCAACAGATTGTGGATGTGCACGGCCAGCGCAATCGCCAGCGCAACCAGCACCGCAACGATCGCCAAAACGATCCAGCGCATAAGATGCCGCGGCGATGGCGCGGGTGAATGCATGCGGTGTCAGGTGCCGACAGGCAGCAGCCCGTCCACGAAGGCGCGCGCATCGAACACGCGCAGATCCTCCGCGCGTTCGCCCAGGCCCACGTAACGGATAGGCAGCGCGAACTCCCGCGCCAGCGCAAACACCACGCCGCCCTTGGCGGTTCCGTCAAGCTTGGTGACCGCGAGTCCCGTGACGCCGATCGCATTGATGAATTCGCGTACCTGGTTGATCGCGTTCTGCCCCGTGGTGCCGTCGATCACCATCAGCACCTCGTGCGGCGCTTCGGCGTCCAGCTTGCCGAGCACGCGCTTGACCTTGGCCAGTTCGTCCATCAATCCGGAACGCGTATGCAGGCGGCCGGCAGTGTCGGCGATCAGCACATCCTTCGCATGCGCGACCGCCATCTGCAGCGCATCGAAAATCACGCTGGCCGAATCCGCGCCCTGTCCTTGCGAACACACCGGCACGCCCAGCCGGGCGCCCCATTCCTGCAACTGCGCGACCGCGGCTGCGCGGAACGTATCGCCGGCGGCGAGCAGGACGTCGCGATGGTCCTGCTGGAAGCGCCGCGCCAGTTTGCCGATGGTGGTAGTCTTGCCCACGCCATTGACGCCGACTACCAGCAACACGAATGGGTTGCGCGTGCCGATTTCCAACGGCTGCGCGACAGGTTCAAGCAGCGCGACCAGGCGTGCGCGCAATCCTTCGCGCAGGGCGAGGGCGTCCGCGAATTCGCGCTTGTGCATGCGGCGACGCAGATCCTCGATCAGTTCGCTGGTCGATGCCACGCCCACATCGGCCGAAAGCAAGGTGATTTCCAGTTCGTCCAGCAGTTCGTCGGACAACACCGGGTTCCGCGCGAACAGTGATGACAGGCCCCGCGCGAAACCGCTGGACGAAAGCCGTTCGCGCCAGTTGCGCCGCGACGAGTTTGTTTGTACCGGCGCCAGAAGATCATCCGGGCCGCTTGCGAGGTTCGGCAGGCTCTGTTCGGACCGAGCGGCTGCGGATTCGTGCGGTGCCGGAATGCTCGACTGTTCCGGCGAGCCTTGACGCTGCACCTCGGGTTCGTCGTTCGCCGGCGGAGGCTCGGGCCGCGGCTTGCGGCCGGCCAGTTTGTTCCAGAGGCTGGGCATCGGGTTCAGGCTGAAAATTCCATGGGGCGGAATGCTAACACCGGGTTTATTAATGCGATCATCCGTGATCGCGGTTTCGTTCAACAATGGCGCAAGGCTCCCACCTTCCTGCAATCTGCGGGTCCACCACGGCCATCCATGGCCTGACTTTCAACAACAGCCGCTTCGAATAGTGCGTATGGGGAAACATTGTCAAGACAGAACGCCGCCGGGGCATGTCCGCATCATTGGCGGCCGGCTGCGCGGATCGCGGTTGAGCGTGCCCGCGTTGCCGGGCTTGCGGCCGACGCCGCAGCGGCTGCGCCAAACCGTGTTCGACTGGCTGGCGCCGGTGATCGAAGGCGCGCGTGTGCTGGATGTCTTCGCGGGCACCGGCGCGCTGGGCATCGAGGCCTTGTCGCGCGGTGCGCGCGCGGCGGTCTTTTTCGAGCAGGACCGTGCGCAGGCGCGGGCGATAGAATCGGATCTGGCGCGCTTGCATCAGGATGCCGGTACGGTGCGGGGCATGGATGCGCTGCGTGCGCTATCGGCGCCGACAGGTGAAACATTCGACGTGGCCTTCCTCGATCCGCCGTTCGGGTCGGCACTGTGGGCACAGGCGGCACAGTTGCTGGACGCGAACGGCTGGCTGGCGCCTGGTGCCTATGTGTATGTCGAGGCGGGAATCTCGGACACCTGGCAGGCACCCGTGCGCTGGCATGTGCATCGGCAGCGCGAAGCGGGTGCGGTGCGTGGAACGATGTTTCGGGCTGTTGGCGATTGATGTGCGTCGCGCACTGCCACGCCAGCGTCGCAAGATGGCACAATGGGCCATGGGGAACGCCAAGTCAACCCGCTCCAACCCACGTGTCGCGGTGTACCCAGGCACATTCGATCCCATCACCAATGGCCACGGCGATCTGGTGGCCCGCGCGGCGCCGCTGTTCGACAAGGTGATCGTGGCGGTCGCGAAATCGAGCGGCAAGACGCCGCGGTTCGAATTGGCCGAGCGCGTCGAACTTGCGCGCGCCGCGTTGGCCGATGTCGCCAATGTCGAGGTGCGTGGATTCGACACTCTGCTGGCCGGGTTCGTGACCGACTGCGGCGCGGGCGTGATCCTGCGTGGATTGCGCGCCGTGTCGGACTTCGAATACGAATTCCAGTTGGCCAGTATGAACCGGCACCTGATTCCGCAGGCCGAAACACTGTTCCTGACGCCTGCCGAAGAATGGAGTTTCATTTCGTCATCGCTGGTGCGCGAAATCGCAAGCCTCGGCGGCGATGTTTCCAATTTCGTCCATCCGGCTGTCCAGAAGGCTTTGCGTCGACACGGGCGCAAGCTGCAGGGGAAAGCTGGTTCTGCCGTTCCACGCAAGTCATCGAGGTGATCAACATGCGCAAATTTCTTTTCATCGCTGCCATCGCGCTGCTGGGGACCGTCGGTCTCAGCGCCTGCAATAACGATCAGTCGCAGGCCCCTGCCGAACAGGCGAAGGCGACCAAGCCGACCAGTTCGACCGACATCAAGGGTTGGCAGGCGTACCTGACCCAGATCGTGCAGGACAACCTCGGCAACATCACCAATACGCCATACGTCTACTTCGTTCCTGATGTCCCCGTCTCCGTCGCCGCCGCCAACGCGGCCAGCGCCGCGAAGGGCGCGGCCGGCACTTCGGCACGCACAGCAGCCAGCATGACGGGCGCCCCGGCAAGCGCGTCGTCCGCCGAAGCGACCCTTGGCCGGGTCCAGGACCAGCTCGATAGCGTGGTCGCGGCCACGGTATTGCCCGGCAACATGGTGGCGGCGGGCGGGCCGAATTCGGCGACCACCGCGCAGGTGATGGAAAGCGCGTTCAAGCAGGCCGCGCCGGGTTCGTTCAAGGGCGTGGTGGTGCTGTTCATCGGCGACAAGGCCGACGAGGCTGCGGTGAAGGCGGCGGTCGAGCCGAGCGGGGCGACCTTCAAGTTCGCACAGATGTAACGGGTAGGGACTCGGGGCTCGGGCGCCGAGTCCCGCCTGCACATGCGATAATCGCGGTTTTGCGCCGCCAGGCGCCGACACCCGCGCGCCATGCAGCAGATCCGCAATTTCTCGATCATCGCCCACATCGATCACGGCAAGTCCACTCTGGCCGACCGAATCATCCAGATTTGCGGCGGCCTCACCGAGCGCGAAATGGAAGCGCAGGTGCTGGACGACAACCCGATCGAGCGGGAGCGAGGCATCACCATCAAGGCACGCTCGGTGTCGCTGCCGTACACGGCGCGCGATGGCCAGACTTACGAATTGAATTTCATCGACACACCCGGCCATGTGGACTTCAGCTACGAAGTCTCGCGTTCGCTGGCCGCGTGCGAGGGTGCGCTGTTGGTGGTGGATGCGGCGCAGGGCGTCGAGGCGCAGTCGGTCGCGAACTGCTACACCGCGGTCGAAATGGGCCTGGAAGTGGTGCCGGTCTTGAACAAGATCGATCTGCCCACCGCCGATATTCCGAAAGTAAAAGAGGAGATCGAAGCGGTGATCGGCATCCACGCCGACGACGCGGTCGCGATCAGCGCCAAGACCGGCGAGAACGTGCGCGACGTGCTGGAGGCGATCGTCGCGCGCATTCCGCCGCCGAAGCCGCGTGACACCGACAAGCTGCAGGCGCTGATCATCGATTCATGGTTCGACAATTACCTCGGCGTGGTGTCGCTGGTGCGCGTGATGCAGGGCGAGATCAAGCCTCGCGACAAGCTGCTGGTGATGTCGACCGGGCGCGCGCACGAGGTGGAGCAGGTCGGTGTGTTCACGCCCAAGCGCACCAGGACGGACAAACTTGGCGCAGGTGAAGTCGGTTTCGTGTGCGCGTCGATCAAGGACGTGCACGGCGCGCCGGTCGGCGACACGCTGACGCTGGCGAGCGATCCGGCAAGCAAGCCGTTGCCGGGGTTCCAGCACATGCAGCCGCGCGTGTTCGCCGGGTTGTTCCCGGTGTCGGCCGACGATTTCCCTGCACTGCGCGAAGCTCTGGACAAGCTGCGCCTCAACGACGCCGCGTTGTTCTTCGAGCCGGAATCGTCGGAAGCGATGGGCTTCGGTTTCCGTTGCGGCTTCCTCGGCATGCTGCACATGGAAATCGTGCAGGAACGCCTCGAACGAGAATACGACCTCGATCTCGTCACCACCGCACCGACGGTCGTGTACGAAGTCCTGAAGAGCGATGGCGAGGTGATGCTGCTGGACAATCCGGCCAAGCTGCCGGCTTCGCCGATGGTGGCGGAAGTCCGCGAACCGATCATCGTTGCGGATATTTTGACCCCACCCGAACACGTGGGCAGCGTGATCACCCTGTGCGAGGAAAAACGCGGCGTGCAGCGTTCGATCCAGTATCTTGCCAGCCAGGTGCGGATCAGCTACGAAATGCCGCTGGCGGAAGTGGTGCTGGATTTCTTCGATCGGCTGAAATCGGTCAGCCGCGGCTACGCGTCGATGGACTACCACTTCGACCGCTTCGAGGCCGGTCCGTTCGTGCGCGTGGACGTACTGATCAATGGCGACCGGGTGGACGCGCTCAGCCTGATCGTGCATCGTGCGCATGCCGACCGGCGCGGACGGGAACTGGTCGAGCGGATGCGTGAACTGATCCCGCGACAGATGTTCGATGTGGCAATCCAGGCCGCGATCGGCGGACAGGTGATCGCGCGTTCGACGGTGAAGGCGCTGCGCAAGAACGTGCTGGCCAAGTGCTATGGCGGCGACGTTTCGCGCAAGAAGAAGCTGCTGGAGAAACAGAAGGAAGGCAAGAAGCGCATGAAGCAGGTCGGTCGCGTCGAGATACCGCAGGAAGCCTTCCTTGCGGTGCTGCGAACCGACAAGTAAGCGAAGTCGGGGAATCGGGACCCCGGGTCCCGTGAACCGGAAGAACCTTGCCACCCTTGGCGTCAGTCCGGACGCCGCGCAGCGGCGATCCGGAAACCATTTTTTGCTGGTGACCTTCAAGGTCAAGGTCGGTTCCGGGTTCCGTTCGCGAACAAGCCGCGAACGGCCCGGGAATGCGAAAACTGAAAACCCGGTTCCACCGGAATGACGAAAGTCACTGGATTTCCGCATCAGCGGAAATGACGATTGCGACAGATGCACAACCGCGCAATGCGCGCGATCCAAGGAATACGCAGTGAACAAAGACGCATTGGGTACCGTGGTGCTGGCGGCGATCGTCGCCATCTGCCTTTACATCTGGTACAGGACCTCGGACTTCGCGCTGGCGCTGGTGCTGATTACTGCGGCGTTCTTCGTGATATGGCTGGTCGATCGCGTCGCGTTCGCTCGCCGCCGCCGGGAGCGCGCCGCAGCGGAAGGCCAGAAGCCGCATGAGCCGGTACTGGTCGATTACGCGCGCTCGTTCTTTCCGGTGATCCTGGCGGTACTGCTGTTCCGCACCTTCCTGCTGGAGCCTTTCCGGATTCCCTCGGGCTCGATGATGCCCACCCTGCTGGTTGGCGATTTCGTGCTGGTCAACAAGTTCGCCTACGGCCTGCGCCTGCCGGTGAGCAATACCAAGATCCTCGATACCGGTGAGCCGAAGCGCGGCGACATCGCGGTGTTCCGTTACCCACTGAATCCGAAAGAGGATTACATCAAGCGTATCATCGGCCTGCCCGGTGACACCATCAAGGTCGTCGGCGAAGACGTATCCATCGACGGGAGGCCGGTGCCGCAAACTCTGGTCGGCGAATACCACGGGACCGACCAGGTCAGTATCCAGATGGAAGAGAACCCCAACATGTCTCCGGTGCAGCTTTACACGGAAGACTTGGGCGCGATCCAATATTCCACCTTGCACTTCAGGTACGTCGAGTCCTACAACTGCATCGGGTCCGGCGGCAACCTCACCTCCG
The DNA here is from genome assembly GCA_035249175.1 of Rhodanobacteraceae bacterium. GTDB lineage: Bacteria > Pseudomonadota > Gammaproteobacteria > Xanthomonadales > Rhodanobacteraceae > 66-474. The sequence goes on along the minus strand of DATFGT010000062.1, from coordinate 26,465 downwards.
ATGGTGGCTGCGAGTGGAAGGTGCCCCAGGGTTACTACTTCGCGATGGGCGACAATCGTGACGACAGCGCCGACAGCCGGTTCTGGGGCTTCGTGCCGGAGCAGAACCTGGCCGGCAAAGCCTTCTTCATCTGGTTCAGCCTTGCGGATTGGCATCGCATCGGCACCGTATTGCGCTGAACCGGACCAGCGGAATCAGGTCACGAAATGGCACCGCGATTCCTGGCGCTTGCGCGCGCTGGCGGTGTGTTGCACTAAGCTCTTGGCGTCCGCGGGCCGCCAGGGTGGCAGTTTCGTTGCGGCGCGGGCGGGCTGGGCACATTCTCAACCGAGGTTCGAGGGGGCGACTCCATGAAACGTCAATCGGGCATTACCCTGATCGGGTTCGTGATCCTGCTGGTCATCGTGGCGTTTTTCGCCTACACCGCGATGAAATTGGTACCGGCTTATCTTGATTACTTCAACGTGGCCAAGGCGCTGAATACCGTGGCGACCCAATCGACCTCCGCCGACATGAGCGCGGAAGAGGTGCAACGGCAGCTCGATACCCAGCAACTTTCGCAGTATTTCGCCGATGAGGACATCCAGGCCAAGAACATCACGGTGGTCTCGAACCCCAACGGCGGCAGGTCGCTGAAGTTGAGCTATGACAAGAAGATTCCGTGGATCTACAACATCGACTTCCTCGTGCATTTCGAAAAGACCATGCCATTGAAGGCGCAGTTGCAGGGGTGACGTGAAACTCGGCTACCACTTCACCGACGAGGCTTTGCTGCAGCTTGCCCTGACCCATCGCAGCGCCGGGCGCCCCAACAACGAGCGGTTGGAGTTTTTGGGCGACGCGCTGGTCAACCTGGTGGTAGCCGAGATGTTGTTCGACGCGCGCGAGCGTGCCAGCGAGGGTGAGTTGTCGCGCCTGCGTGCCCAGTTGGTGAGCGAGCCGGCGCTGGCGGAACGCGCACGCGAGCTGCGATTGGGAGAGGTGCTGAAACTGGGCTCGGGCGAACTCAAGAGTGGTGGGTTCCGGCGCGATTCCATTCTCGCCGACGCATTCGAGGCGGTGGTGGCGGCTGTCTATCGCGATGGCGGCTATGCTGCGTGTCGTGAATGGTTGCACTCGGTTTTCGCGAAACCGCTGGCCGCGGTCGGTCCACCGCAAAAGGATCCCAAGACGCGTCTGCAGGAATGGTTGCAGGGACGCGGCTTGCCATTGCCGCGCTATGAACTGCTGGCCGAACGTGGTGACGAACACGCCCGGATATTCGACGTGGCGTGTGCGGTCGAGCAACCGCATGCGGCGCGTTTCGAGGGCAGCGGCGGCAGCCGGCGCGCGGCGGAGCAGGCGGCCGCCGAAAAGGTGCTGGTGTCCCTGTACGATCATCCATGATCGCCGCATCGCCGCGGTTTCAGGAAGAATCGTGTAAGCAGGACCGCCTAGATATCCCCATCCGTGGCCAACGCACTGGCCTGACTTCTACAGCTCCGAATGGAACAATTGCCGAACAAAAATTTCCGCTGCGGCGGCGTGGCAATCGTCGGCCGGCCGAACGTCGGCAAGTCCACGCTTTTGAATGCGCTGATCGATGCACCGCTTTCCATCGTGACGCCACGCGCGCACACCACGCGGCAACGTATCCTTGGCATCGCGAATCCCGAGGGCGGACAGGTTCTCTATCTCGATACGCCTGGTCTGCACCGCGAGGCTAAGCACGCGATGAACCGTAGCCTGAACCGGGCGGTACACGCGGCCATCGCCGATGCCGATATCGCCGTGCAGGTCGTGGCTGCGGAGCGCTGGAATGACGAGGACGCCGCGGTTCATGCGGCGCTGGCCGAGCGCGAGATTCCGCGCTTGCTCGCGATCAACAAAGTCGACCGCGTCGCCGACAAGGCGAAATTGCTGCCGTTCGTCGAAAGCCTCGCACGCGAAAGAAAATGGGATGAAGTATTCATGGTGAGTGCGCAGAAACACGCGGGGCTTGCCGAACTCCAGCGCGCGATCCTGGCGCGTTTGCCGGAAGGCGATCCGCGCTATGACACGGATGCCTTCACCGATCGCAGCGAACGATTCCTGGCTGCCGAGCTGGTTCGCGAACAGTTGATGCGCCAGTTGGGTGAGGAATTGCCTTACGCAACCACCGTGGAAATCGAACGCTTCGAGGACCGGCCTGACGGGATTGCCGAAATTGCGGCGGTTGTCTGGGTCGAGCGTGAGGGCCAGAAGGCCATCGTGATCGGCGCGGGTGGACGTCGCGCCAAGGCGGTTGGCAGCGCGGCGCGGCGCAGCATCGAAGCCTTGCTCGGCCGCAAGGTGTTCCTGAAACTCTGGGTGCGCGTGCGCGCGGGCTGGTCGGACGACGAAGCTGCCCTGAAACAATTCGGATACGAATGATCCATGCGTGTCGCGGCGCAATCTGCTTACGTGCTGCACGCCCGCGCGTGGCGCGAAACCAGCTTGCTGCTGGAAGTATTCACGCGTGATTTCGGTCGGGTGGCACTGGTTGCGCGCGGCGTGCGTGGTGCGCGTGCGCGCTTGTCGCGCTCTGCATTGGAACCATTGCAGGCGCTGCGCCTGGACTGGAGCGGGCGCGGCGAATTGCAAACGTTGACGGCGGTCGAGCCCGATGGCGCGCCGCATGCGTTTCATGGCGACGCTTTGTTGTCGGCGATGTACGCGAACGAACTGCTGGTGCGGCTGACCGCGCGCAATGATCCGCATCCGCGTCTGTTCGATCGTTACGCCGCCTTGTTGGATGGCTTGGCGGCGGCGCCGTCGCTGGCTTGGCACCTGCGGTGTTTCGAGCGCGACCTGCTGGCCGCGATCGGTTATGCGTTGCAACTGGACATCGCGGCCGACACGGGCGAGCCCATCGATTCTGCACATGACTACGACTATCTGCCGGAGGAAGGTCCGGTAGCAACCGGGGTGCATTCCGCCAGCGTGCGGGTTCGCGGCTCCGCATTGATCGCGCTGGCTGCCGGTACGATTCCCGAGGCGGAAGACCTGGCCGCCCTGCGCCGCCTGATGCGAACGGTCATCGGTGCGCACGTGGGCGAGCGCGGATTGCAATCGTGGCGGGTGCTCGCCGGAACCTTGCGCCGGAATTGATCAGACACCGGATTCTTCGAGGCTGGCGCGCAAAGCTGCGCGTGTTGCTGCCAGCGCATTGCGGAAATCCAGGAGTGCAACCTGCACGTGATCGCCTTTGATATTGCCCGACAAGGCGCGCTGCAATGCCGCAGTGGCGAGTGCAAGCGTTTTGGCGCCGCAGAATCCGCAGGAAGCCTGCAAGCGGTGCAGCGTGGGTCGCAGCAGGAACGGTTCGCCGCCCACCTGATCGAGTTCCTCCTGCACCTTGGGCAACTCCTGCTCGGAGAATAATCGCCGCAGTCGCGCCATTGCTTCCGTCGACCCGCAGGCACGCAGCGCGTCGCCATCGTCGAGCGGCGAGTCGACCGGACAGCCATGCCGGTGAAGTGTCGCCCGCAAGACCGCTATCGGCATTGGTTTGGGCAGCACCTCGGCAAAACCCGCCCGAATCAACAATGCGAGTTCGGTATCGCGCGCGGCGCTGGTCGCGATGGCGGGTACTGCGCGCGCAGCCGCGCCTGGGTCGGCGCGCAGTGCGGCAAGCACCGCATCGCCGTTCCGGCCGGGCAGGTGGTGATCGAAGATCAGCAGATCCCAAGCGCGCGAACGCGCGAGCTGGAGGGCCGCCTCGCCGTCGGCGCAGGCTGTCACTTCGGCGCCGGAAGCCCGAATGGCCTCGGCCAGGAACTCGCGACTGACCGGGTCGTCCTCGGCCAGAAGTACCCGAAATCGGGCGGCATCCATGTCCATGCTCGGCTCCCGTTGGCATCCGTTCGGATGTGGGCTGGCACAATCGCCACCACTGTTACCGGAAATCACCGATCGTGGCAAGTTGGCGGCAATGGCTGGTGGCGGCGTGCCTGCTGCTCGCGTGCGCATGCGCACGGGCGGCCGTGCGCGTGCAGGCCCAGTCGCTGGCATTCCCCGGTGTCATGCTGGCCAACGTGCACATGGACGCCTCGCTCGGCGCCGACGGGCGGCCGCAGTTGACGTTGAATGCCGCCAAGGTTTCGGTGCCGGCGCTGGGATGGCGTGACGTCGCGCTGGTGCTGCAGGGACAACCCCGGCAAGCCGGCGATGATGCATGGAAGTTCACCGGTCACGTTTCCACCCGGCGAGCACCCGGCGGCGCACTGGCCGACGCCAGCCTGGTGATCGTCTATGACCCGGCCGGCGGCACGCTCGCGGTGGATGTGCGGCAGGGCAAGACTGCACTGAGTGCGCTGATGCCGCTGGACCAGACCACGCACCTCCAGATGACGCTGGCAGGATTGCCGTTGACATGGTTGCGCGGCGTGCTCGCTTCGGCGTGGCCGGAAGGCCGTCTCAATGGTGGCAGCGCCGACGGGACTGTGGCACTGGATCTGGCCATGGGCGCCACGCGCATTTCCGGGCGCGTCGATGTCGCGGGCATCGAACTGGACAGCAAGGGCGGCAACATTGCGGCGCAGAAGGTGAGTGCCGATGGCAGCTTTCGCATCGAAAACGGACCTGTCTCGACCAGCGCGATGTTCGATGGTTCGCTGCGCGGCGGACAGATGCTGCTGGGGCCGCTGTTCGCACAGTTGCCGTCGCACGCCGCCAGCCTGCACGTGTCTGCAACGCTTGGCCCGGCAGGTATTGGCATCGATTCGCTCGACTTCGACGATAGCGATGCCTTGCGCGTTTCGGGGAGCCTGGGTTTCGATCGCAAGGGAGCTATCGCGAAGCTCGACCTCACGCGTTTCGCGGCGACCTTCCCCGCGGCCTACACGCGCTATGGCACCGCATTCGTGCAGAACCTCACCGGGCTCAAGCAACTGGAAACATCGGGCGCGGTGGCGGGGTCGCTCAGCCTGGGCGACGACGGACTGAAGGCTTTCGACCTGCGCGCCGAGAACGTGTTGGTGGACAGCCATGGCGGCAGCGTTGCCGTCACCGGCTTGAACGGCAAAATCGACTGGCGCGCGAATGTTTCGCGCCCGGCCACTGCGTTGAGCTGGAATACCCTCGCGATGTACGGCATTGCATTCGGGCCCGCAAAGCTGGATCTCGAGGATGCCGCGGGTGCGCTTGCCTTGCGTGCACCGGTTTCAGCCAGTGTGCTGGGCGGGTCATTCCAGCTCAATCGTTTCGTATGGCGGCCCGATGCCCGCAAGGCGCAGCAGTTGTCGGCGGCTTTCGCCGTCACCGATGTCGATCTGCCCGAACTGTGCAAGGCGTTTGGCTGGCCGGCGTTTGGCGGCAAGCTCGGCGGCGCGGTGCCGGATTTGAGCTACCGTGGCGACGAGCTGGTGTTCGACGGTGGATTGTCCCTCGATGTCTTCGGCGGGTCGGTCAGCGTGACCAACCTCAGCATGCTGCATCCGCTGGGCAGCACGCCGCGGCTCGCTGCCGACGTCGACATGCAGCAACTGGATCTGGCGCAACTCACCGGCGTGTTCGACTTCGGTGAAATCACGGGCCGCCTTGATGGAAGCGTCCATGGACTCGACCTGGTCAAGTGGAAGCCGACTGCATTCAACGCCAGGTTGGTTGCGAATGGCGGCGGCAAGATCAGCCAGCATGCCATCAAGAGTTTGACCGAAGTGGGCGGCGGCGGCATCGCCGGAGGGTTGCAGAGCATCGCGCTGCGCGTGTTCAAGAACTTCGGTTATTCGCGCATCGGGCTCAGTTGCACGCTGGCCAACGGCGTGTGCACGATGGGCGGCGTCACGCCCGATCCGGACGCGGGCGACAATGGTTACACCATCGTGGAGGGTAGTGGCCTGCCGCACATCACCGTGATTGGCCACCAGCGCGAAGTCGACTGGGCGACGTTGGTGGGCCGATTGAAGTCCGCGACCGAGGGGAATGGGCCCGTCATCAAATAAGGGAGCGCGCGGCGCGGCCGTGTAAACTGCTGACATGACGCTGCGGCGTGTGCCGGATGCGTCAACAACCCATGGAGATCTGCGATGCGCAAGTCGGCTTTCCTGCTCGTCTTCTCGCTGGCCCTGCTGGCAGGCTGCGTCACCATCAATGTGTATTTCCCGGCCGCGGCCGCGCAGCAGGCGGCCGACAAGGTGATCGGCAACATCATCGGGCCGGATACGTCCGGCAACGCACCGGCGCCATCGTCCAGCCCGCAACCGGCGCCGTCCAGCGCGTCCGCGTCACATCCAGAACCACTCGCGGTGCAGGTACTCGACGCGGTCATTCCGGCGGCGTACGCCGCGGATTCACAACCGAACCTGGATATCCAGACCCCAGCGATCCAGGCGATCGAAGCACGCATGCGCGATCGTTTCCGTGCGACGCTGCAGGATCTGCTGGCTTCGGGAGCTGTCGGATTCACCCACAATGGTGACGTCGCCGTTCGCGACGCCTCGAAGATTCCGCTGGCGCAGCGCGCGCAGGCCAACCAGGCCGTGTCTGCCGAGAACGCCGATCGCGCCGAGTTGTACAAGCAGATCGCGGTCGCCAATGGCCATCCGGAATGGGCGCAGCGGATGCGCGAGTCGTTTGCCAAGCAGTGGATCAGCCGCGCGCGCGCGGGCTGGTATTACCAGGACACCTCCGGGAACTGGCAGAAGAAGTGAGTGCAGGCCATGGGTGGCCGATGACACGGGGTCCAGAGTGGTAATCCCGCCGTCCCGGCCAGCACATGGATGCGCGCCGCACAGGGAAATACCCGATCCGGAATCGCCCCACTTGCATGTTGAGCCGTGACCGAAGCCAGGCTTGACACGTCTGGCAAGATGCGCGGATGAGCAGGCTGCCGCGCGACGCAAGTTTCGAAACCACGATCGATGACCTTTCCCACGATGGACGCGGTGTCGCGCACGTGGAGGGGAAAACCGTGTTCGTGGCCGATGCGTTGCCGGGTGAGCGGGTGCGCGCGAAATTCATTCGCAAACATCGCCATTTCGACGAGGCGCGCGCGGAAGAAATCCTTGTCGCTTCCCCCGATCGGGTCGAGCCGCGCTGTCCTCACTTCGGCGTGTGCGGCGGCTGCGTATTGCAGCATCTGGCGCCGGCCGCGCAGATCGCGGCCAAGCAGAACGTGCTGGCGCAGAACTTCTCGCGAATCGGGCATGTCGAACCGGCGCGCTGGCTGGAGCCGCTGACCTCCGACGTTTGGGGCTACCGCCGTCGCGCACGGTTGTCGGTGAAGCATGTCCCCAGGAAAGGCAAGACGCTGGTCGGTTTCCGCGAGCGCGATCCACGTTTCGTGGCGGACATTGCGCATTGCGACGTGCTCGATCCCGCGCTGGGCGACCACCTCGACGCACTCGGCGCGTTGTTGAACGACATGGAAGGCGCCGCGTCGATTCCGCAGGTCGAGTTCTCCGCGGGCGATGCGGTGCGGGCGCTGGTGTTCCGTCACCTTGCGCCGCTGTCGGACGGCGATCGCGAGAAACTCGCCACGTTCGGGTGCATGCATGGCTTCACGATCCTGCTGCAGCCCGGCGGTACCGACAGCGTTCACCCGCTGGACGACGCGCCGGTCGACCTGCACTACGCGCTGCCCGACTTCGAGCTGAAGCTCGCGTTCACGCCGCTGGATTTCGTGCAGGTGAATGCACGCATCAACCAGAAAATGATCGAACATGCGTTGCAACTTTTGCAGCCGACCCCGAACGATCGCGTGCTCGACCTGTTCTGCGGCCTCGGCAATTTCAGCCTTCCGATCGCGCGCTGCGCAGGACATGTGTGCGGCGTGGAAGGGGACGCCGGGCTGGTGGAACGCGCGCGTGCGAACGCAGTGGAAAACGGCATCGACAACGCCGAATTTCACGTTGGCGATCTCGCGGGCGACGTGCGCGGCAGTGCGTGGGCGCGTGCCGAATGGGATTTGATGCTGCTCGATCCGCCGCGCAGCGGCGCCGACGAACTGCTGAAGCAACTGCCCGGAAAATCCTTGCGACGGCTCATCTACGTTTCCTGTCATCCGGCGTCGCTCGCGCGCGATGCCGGCACGCTGGTGCGCAATCATGGGTTTCGACTGGAAGCCGCGGGCGTGATGGACATGTTCCCGCACACCGCGCATGTGGAATCGATTGTGCTGTTCGAGCGCGGTTGATTCGGCCGCCGTCGGGGCGTCTGCTTTATGATCGGCAGTTCTGACCATTGGCCGGACCGTCTCAATCCTGCGCATGTTGATCATCGGAATCGAAGGCAAGCAACTCGTCGAACGCGAACGGTCCCGACTGTTGGCACCTGAAGTCTGCGGCGTGATCCTGTTCACCCGAAATTACGGCGACCGCGAGCAGTTGCAGGCGCTGGTCGCATCGATTCGCGAATTGCGCGGCGACGAATTCGTGATTTCAGTGGATCATGAAGGCGGCCCGGTTCAGCGTTTCCGCGAAGGTTTCACACGGTTGCCGCCGCTGGCGCGCATCGGCGAGTTGTACCGGGGCGATCACGACGCCGGCATAGCAATGGCTGAAATGCATGCGATCGTGATGGCCAGTGAGGTGCGCGCCAGTGGCATCGACCTTTCCTTCGCGCCGGTGGTGGACCTTGCGCGCGGCAATCGCGTGATCGGGGAACGAGCGTTCGATGCCGATCCGCAGGTCGTGGCGGAGCTTGCAGCGGCCTATGTGCGCGGCATGCGTCTTGCCGGGATGGCCGCGACGCTCAAACATTATCCGGGACACGGTTCGATTCCGGAGGACACGCACGTGCAGGCCGCGGTCGATCCGCGTCCGCTGGCCGCAATCCGCGCGGCCGACTTGGTTCCGTTCGTCGAAGGCTTTGCCAGCGGTGCGGAAGCGGTGATGGTCGCCCACGTCACCTATCCTTCTGTCGATCCACGCGCGGCGGGTTATTCGAAGATCTGGATCGAAGACATTTTGCGCGGAGAGCTCGGATTTCGCGGCGTGGTGCTCAGCGATGACGTGGGAATGGCGGCGGCCGAATCTGCCGGCGGCATTGGCGAGCGCGTCACTGCACACCTGGATGCAGGTTGCGACCTGGTGCTGGTGTGCCACCCGACGATGGTGGATCCAGCGATCGACTCGGTGCGTGGTCGCCCGCCGTGCAACAACGCCAAGGTTGCTAGCCTGTGTGGCACCGTGGCGGCCGGTTGGGATGCCTTGCTGGAGGATCCACAGCACACACGCTATGTGGCGGCGCTGGGCACCTTGTCGGCGCCGGAAGCGGCCCGCGCATGAGCGCGCTGGATCATCCGCTCGCGGCGGTACTGCCGAGTGCCGAAATCATCCACGATCGTGCCGCGATCGATGCCGCGATCGCACGCATGGGCACGGACATCACGAGGACGCTCGCAGGTGAACGCGCGGTGTTCCTCACGGTCATGAACGGCGGGCTGTTCTTCGCCGCGCCGTTGGCGCTGGCGATCGGCTGCGACATGGAATTCGATTACGTGCATGCGACACGCTACGGCGATGCGACGGTTGGGCGCGAGGTGCACTGGCTGCATCGCCCGCGGGCGAAACTCGCCGGGCGCGCGGTGATCCTGGTCGATGACATTCTGGATGAAGGCTACACGCTGGAGGCACTGCGGGAGGCTTGTCTGGCAGAAGGCGCCAAGCGCGTCCTGGTCGCGGTGTTGTGCGAGAAACGCCACGACCGCCGCGTGCCTGGACTCGCGGCGGATTTCGTCGGCGTGGAGGTGCCCGATCGCTACGTGTTCGGCTACGGCCTCGACTATTACGGGCAGGGACGCAACCTGCCTGCCATTTACGCGTTGCCCGGGGGATGAAGCATGAGTGCTGCCGCCATTGATCTTGCCGTGATCGGAGGGACCGGCGTGTACGCATTTCCGGGGCTGGAACACCCCGAGCGGATCGAGATGACTACCCGGTGGGGCGCGCCTTCATCCGCGATCGTGATCGGCGACGTGAGCGGCAAGCGGGTGGCGTTTCTTGCGCGCCACGGGAATGTGCACACCTTCGCACCGCATCGCATCAATTACCGCGCCAACATCGACGCCCTGCACGAACTGGGAGTGCGACGGGTGATCGGTGTCAACGCCGTGGGCGGCATCCGCGACGACATGGGGCCGCGGGTGCTGGCAATTCCCGATCAGTTGATCGATTACACGCAACGCGCATCGAGTTTCTGCGACGCGGACGGCGAGGCGGTTCTGCACATCGAATTCGGTGAGCCGTACAGCGGATCATTGCGGCGCGCACTGCTGGACGCTGCGCGTCGGGCAGGTATCGACGTGGTCGATGGTGGGTGCTACGGCGCCACCCAGGGACCGCGCCTGGAGACCCGCGCCGAAATCGTGCGGATGCGGCGCGACGGTTGCGACCTGGTCGGCATGACCGGGATGCCCGAGGCAGCGCTGGCGCGCGAACGCGACATGGAGTACGCCTGCATTGCCGTGGTTGCGAACTGGGCTGCTGGCTGCGGGCCCGATCCGAACGCGCCCATCAGCCTCGAGGAAATCCACGCTCACCTCGCAGCGGCCACCGGGCATGTACCCGCCATCGTGCGGGCGTTGCTGGCTGGTTGAGCGACGCAGGTCACAAAACAGGCTTGCGCACGGCAGGGGGTCCGCCTGATACTCATTCCCGCGGCGGGTACGTGTCGTGGCGCGCCGTTCCATGGGATCGTTGCGAGAGGGGTTTTCCAAATGTCAGTGGGTACGGTGAAGTGGTTCAACGACGCCAAGGGCTTTGGTTTCATCACGCCCGATGATGGCGGCGCGGACGTGTTCGTGCATTTCTCGGCGATTCGTGCGCAGGGATTCCGCAGCCTGAAAGAAGGCCAGCGCGTGAAGTTCGAGGTCGTGCAGGGCCCCAAGGGCATGCAGGCGTCGGAAGTGACCGCCGAGGATGAGACCACATCGGCTGCGCCTGCGGCATAACCCGCGGACTGCTTGGGCGCAGCTTCCGAACGGCCCGTTCGAAGCGGCTGTTGTGAAAAATCAGGCCATGGAAGGCCGTTCTGGAACTGCAGGCACCTGAAACGCTTCGTTGACGGATTGCTCCATGGAGCGGCGATCAGGGGCGATCGCACAGCTAGGCTCTTCTGAAGTGCGCGAGGCAGGATCGGTTTCGTTGGTGGACCGATGTATGGCGCGACGATCAGGGACGATCGCACAGTTATGCCGCAAACTGCAGCCGGGCCAACTCCGCGTAAAGGCCGCCCTCGCGCAACAGCGCATCGTGGCTGCCGTCGGCCACGATGCGGCCTTGGTCCAGCACCACGATGCGATCAGCCCGCTGCACGGTAGCAAGCCGGTGCGCGATCACGAGTGTGGTACGGCCGCGGCCCGCGCGTTCGAGCGCGGCTTGGATCGCGGCTTCCGATTGCGCGTCCAGGCTCGAGGTGGCTTCGTCCAGCAGCAGTACCGGCGCGTTCTTCAGGATCGCTCGGGCGATCGCAATGCGCTGGCGCTGTCCGCCGGAAAGCCGCACGCCTCGTTCGCCCAGTTGCGTGGCGAACCCTTCCGGCTGCTCGCTGAGGAAGCCGAATGCTTCCGCATCGCGCGCGGCCGCATGCACCGCGTCATCGGCTGCATCGGCACGACCGAATCGGATGTTGTCGGCGGCGCTGGCGCCGAAGATCACCGTTTCCTGGGGCACCAGCGCCAGTGCGCCGCGCAGTTCGTCCAACTCCAACGCGCGCAAGTCCACGCCGTCCAGGGTGATGCGTCCGCGCTGCGGATCGTGGAAGCGCAGCAGCAGGTTGAAAACGGTGCTCTTGCCAGCGCCGGAAGGCCCGACCAGCGCCACCGTCTCGCCAGGATGAATATCCAATGTGAATTCGTGCAGGGCCGGCGTGTCCGGACGTGACGGGTAGTGGAATTCCACGTGCTCGAATGAGATCGCGCCACGCGACGGGTGCCGCAAGCGCGTCGCTTGCACTGGGTCGGCAATCGACGGGCGTTCGGCCAGCAATTCGCTGATCCGCCCCATCGAACCCGCCGCGCGGAGCACGTCGCCCCACACGCCGCCCAGCGCGCCCACTGATCCCGCCGCCATCACCGCGTACAGCACGAACTGGCTCAGCAACCCCGCGTCCATCGAGCCGGCCAGTACATCTCGTGCGCCGGCCCACAGCACCATCGTGACCGCGCCGAAGATCAGCACGATTACTCCCCCCGTCAGGACGGCGCGCGCCGCAATGCGTTTCTGTGCCGCCCGCAACGCGCGCTGCACCGCGTCGGCATAGCGCGTACTTTCGGTGTGCTCGCGAGCGTATGCCTTGACCGCGTGCACCGCGTTCAGCGTTTCGTTGGCGATCGCGCTGGTGTCGGCGATGCGGTCCTGGTTGGTGCGCGAGAGCCGCGTCAGGCGCCGGCCGTACAGCGCGATCGGCAGTATCACCGCGGGTATCACCAGCGCGGCCATGCCGGCCAGTCGCGGGCTGGTCCAGACCATCAGCGCCGCTGCGCCGATGACCATCACGACGCTGCGCAGCGCGATCGAGATGCTGGAGCCGATCAACGTTTGCACCACTTCCGTATCGGTACCGAGGCGCGAGATAAGTTCGCCGACGCGGGTTTTCTCGTAGAACGCGATGTCCAGCCGGATCAGGTGCGAATACAGGATCTCGCGCAGCGCCGCGATCGCGCGCTCGCCCAGCAGGCTGATGCAGAAATAGCGTGCCGCGGTGGCGATGGCCAGCACCAGCGCCAGCAGGAACAGCAGCAGGAAGGTTCCATTGATCAATGCAGCATCGTGGCTGGCGAAACCCCGGTCGATCATTTGCCGCACCGCAACGGGCAAGGCCAGGGTCGCAGCAGACGACAGGGCCAGGAAAAACAGCCAGCCCGCGGCCAGTGCACGATGCCGGCGCATGTATGGCCATAGCGCGCCCAGAGCGGCAAGTTGGCGGGCAGGTCGGGCCGCACCGGCATCGTGTGTTTGGGTCATCGTTCCGAAGTGGGGCTGCGGCCGGTCGGTTCAATGCGAAGCAAGCCGGCGCTCCGGGGCGGGCCCGGCTCCCGAGGAGGAGATTTTTATAAATCGTCATCCATACAGAAGATTATGCGTGTTTCCTGAGAGCGTTTGGAGTTCAAGCGTACCGGGCCATCGATATCAATGATTTCCGGGAACGGCCGATAAAGCAATGCGACCCGACCGGTGCGGTGGATGGGCGGTGCGTTGAAGGAGACTCGGCTGGCATTGCTTGTGCAAGAGATACAAGGCTCGCCACGAGTCCGGCTTCTCCGAGACAGGGGTGGCGCATGACCAAATGGAGTTCCACATACATGGGAGGGCTGAGCAAGGCGTTCACCGCGATGGTGTTCGCGGCTGCCATCACGACTGCGGGGGCGCTCGGTTCCGCCGCGGCGACGGATGTGCACGGTCCCCGGCCGGAAAGTATTCGGGTGGTGGGGGACGGCAATTCCCCACCCTACATGTTCCTGGATGCCGCAGGCAAGTTGCAGGGCTACGAGGTGGACATGTGGCGGTTGTTCCAGGCCCATACCGGCATCCGAGTGGATCTGGTGCCGATGGACCGGGCTTCTGCCCAGCGGGAATTGCAGGCTGGGCGCGCCGACGTGATCGACATGCTCTACCGCACGCCCTCGCGCGAACCGCTGTACGACTTCTCCAAGCCATATGCCACGCTGCCCACCGGCATTTATGTCGATCGCCGCATCCGCGGCGTGCACGACGTGGGTTCCCTGCGTGGATTTCCGATTGGCGTGGAGCATGGCAACGCTTGCGCGGAAAAGCTGCAGTCGCTGGGTTTCGAGGGCCTGCACGAGTACGCCCATGACCGGGACATGGTGCAGGACGCGGTGCGCGGAAACCTGCGCGTGTTCTGCATGGACGAGGGACCTGCGAACTACTTCCTGTACCGTGCGTCTGCGCTCGACCGCTTCTACAACGCCTTCGTGCTTTACCAGGGTCAATTGCATCGCGCCGTGCGCAAAGGCAACGCGGCGATGCTGCAGGTGGTGGCACGCGGCATGGCGCGGGTCACGCCCGCCGAGCGAGCGCAATTGCAAGCACGCTGGCTGGAACACCCGGTCGCGATGATGCCGTATGTGAATGCCGCCAAGATCGCGCTGGCGATCATCGCCGCGCTGGTCGCGCTGATGACGCTGTGGGTGTGGACGCTGCGCCGCAGCGTCGTCCGCCGCACGCGTGAACTTGCCGCAGAACAGGGCAATCTGCGCGCGCTGTTCGATGCCAGTCCCGATGCAATGTGGGTGACCGATCTTGAGGGCGTGCTGCTCAAATGCAATGAACGGGCGACCCGGGTCTTCGGCATGCCGGCCGAGAAGATGATCGGGTACACGGCCGCGCAGGCGATGGACGCGGCAAACACCGCGTTCGCCACCGAGTCGCAGGCCATGAACCGGGCCGTGCTGAGTACCCGCGAGCGTCGCCGCGCGGTCCTGCCACTCACGGTCATCGGCGGCAGCCCGGTGCAGTTGGACATCATCAAAGTGCCGCTGCGCGGGAGCGACGGCCAGATGCAAGGCGTGCTCAATACGGCGCGCGACATCAGCGAGCGGTTGCAGGCGGAGGAGCGGCTACGGCTGTGGGCGCACGCGTTCCAGCATGCCACGTTCGCCGTCGCCATCTTCGACGCCCGGACCCAGACCATCACGGCAGCCAACCCCACCTTTGCCCGCGAGCGCGGCTACATGCCCGAGGAGATGACGGGCATGCCGGTCGACGCGTTGTATCCGGAGGATCTGCTGGAAGAGCGCCGGCAGGCCCGACGCCACATCGACACGCTCGACCACGCGATGACCGAAACCGAGCAGGTCACGCGAGATGGCCAGCGCTTCCCGGTATTGCTGGACATCTCGATAACGCACGACGCCGAAGGCGAAGCGCAGTACGTCATCGTCTATGCCCAGGACATCGGCGACCGGAAACGTACCGAAAGCGAATTGCGGCTGGCTGCGGTGGCGTTCCAGTCCCAGGCCGCGCTGATGGTGATGGATGCCGGCCGGGTGATCCAGCGCGTCAACAGCGCGTTCGCGCTGCTCACAGGTTACGAGCCCGACCAGGCCATCGGCCAGCCTGTCTCGCTGTTGCGCGCGCGCCATCACCAGGATCCTTTTTACCAACACATGTGGGAACAGGTTCAGCGCGAAGGGATCTGGCAGGGCGAACTGTGGATACAGGTCAGACAGGGCCAGCCCAAGGTGGTCCGTGCGGTCGTCTCGGCGGTCGCTGATGTCGCGGGCAAGGTGACGCACTTCATCTGTTCGATGATCGATCTGACCAGCGAACGCGAGGCGCATGCCAGTGTCGACCACATGACGTTCTTCGACTCGCTGACGGACTTGCCCAACCGGCATTTCCTGCACGGCCGTCTGCAGCACCTGCTGGAAGACGATGATTCCAATCGCGGCGCGTTGTTGATGTTTGACCTCGACCATTTCAAGCGGGTGAACGATCTGCGCGGGCATGCCGCCGGCGACTCGCTGCTTGCGCTGGTCGCGCAGCGCCTGCGCCACCTGCAGGATGACCGATTCGTTTTGAGCCGTTTCAGCGGCGGCACCTTCTCGTTGCTGGTGGGATGCGGTGCCGAGCAGCCGACGGCTGCCCATGCGTGGGCTTGCGCCGAGCGCCTGCGCGGGGCCCTGCGGGAACCCTTCCAGCTGGGCGGCGATACCCCCGTAACAATCACCGTGAGCATCGGCTGGACCGAACTGGTTCCGGGACACGGCACGCCCGAATCGGTGCTCAAGGAAGCAGAGCTCGCGATGTACCGCGCCAAGTCCGCGGGGCGCGATCGCGCCTGCCGGTTCGAGCCCGCGATGCAGGCCGAACTGGCGCACCGCGAGGCGCTCGTCCACGACTTGCGGCGGGCGATTGCCGAGGAGACGCTGGATTTGCATTTGCAGCCGCAGGTCGATCGCGGCGGCGAAGTGATCGGTGCCGAAGCGTTGCTGCGCTGGACACGCCCGTCCGGAGAACAAGTGCCGCCGGATGTCTTCATCCCCATCGCGGAGGACAACGGGTTGATCTTCCCGCTCGGCGACTGGGTACTGCGGCGTGCGTGTGGCTATCTCGTCGCGTGGTCTACGCAACCATGGATGCAGGGGATATCGCTTGCGGTAAACGTCAGCGCGCGGCAGTTCGCCAAGACCGAATTCGTGGACAGCGTGCGCGGCGCGCTGGCGGCCACTGGCGCGATCGCGTCCCGACTCAAGCTGGAGATCACCGAGACGGCGGTGCTGGTGGATTTCCACGAGACGGCGGCGAAGCTCGCCGAACTGCGCGCGATCGGCGTCAAGGTCTCGCTGGACGATTTCGGCACGGGCTACTCCTCGCTCGCGTACCTGACCCGCCTGCCGCTGGATCAATTGAAGATCGACCGTTCGTTCGTGGATCGCCTGCCCCAGGATCGCAATGATGCAATGGTGGCGCAGACGATCATCGGAATGGGGCGCGGATTGGGCCTGGATGTGATCGCCGAAGGTGTCGAGACCGAGGCGCAGCGGGATTTCCTGATGGCCCAGGGTTGCGATGCCTTCCAGGGTTACCTGATTGCACGGCCGATGCCGCGAAGCGCGTTCGAGGCGATGCTGGGCGAGCGCACGGATGCAATGCAACTTGCCGGCAGTCCCCGCATCACGCCGGGCGAGCCGATCTCCCGCGCGCCGCCGCGCAAGCGTAGCGCTGGTTGAACCGCGTGATGCGCGGTGTCGATCAGGCGTCGCGAATCACCAGCAGCCTGCGCTCCGTCATGTCCTCGATTGCGTAGCGGATGCCTTCGCGACCGAAGCCGGACAGCTTCACGCCGCCGTAAGGCATGTTGTCCACGCGGAAGCTCGGGATGTCGCCGACCACCACGCCGCCTTCGACCAATGCGTCCCAAGCACGCATGGTGTGCGTGAGGTTGTCGGTGAACACGCCGGCCTGCAGGCCATAATCCGATTCGTTGACCGCGGCGAGTGCCGCGTCGAAATCGTCGAATGCTTCGAGCAGCGCGACGGGACCGAAGGCTTCCATGCAGCTGATCTTCGCGGCGTGAGGAACCCCTTCCAGCACGCTTGCTTCCAGCATGTTGCCCGTTCGCTTGCCGCCGCAAAGGATTTTTGCGCCCATTTTTTTCGCTTCCGCGATCCAGCTTTCCAGACGCTTCGCCGCGGCTTCATCGATCATCGGCCCCAGGAAGGTTTCGGGTTTTTTCGGATCGCCGGTCTTCAGTTTTTTCGTGGCCACGACAAAACGCTTTTTCACATCGTCGTACAGCGATGTGTGCACCAGGATGCGCTGGACGCCGATGCAGCTCTGCCCGGATTGGTAGAAGCTCCCGGAGATCAATCGGGAGATCACGAAATCCAGCCGCGGTTTCTGGTCCGCATCGACGATGCACGCGGCGTTGCCGCCGAGTTCCAGCACGACCCTCTTCTTGCCGGCCCGCGCCTTCAGTTCCCAGCCGATCTGGCCGCCCGTGAACGAGAGCAGCTTCAGGCGCTCGTCCTCGATGAACGGGTCGGCGTCTTCCACGCGGCAGGGCAGGATCGAGAATGCGCCTTCCGGCAGTCCAGTTTCTGCCAGCACTTCGCCTATGATCAGTGCGCCGATGGGCGTGCGCTCGGACGGTTTCAGCACGAACGGACAGCCCGCCGCGACCGCGGGCGCCACTTTGTGTGCGACCAGATTCAACGGGAAATTGAACGGCGTGATGAACGAACAGGGCCCCAGCGGCACCCGCTTGACGAAGCCCCGGTAACCTTTCGTCCGCGCGGAAATTTCCAGATTCAGGATTTCACCGTCGGTGCGGGTCGATTCGTCGGCGGCGATGCGGAACGTATCGATCAGGCGTTCGGCCTCGCCTTGCGAATCCTTGATCGGTTTGCCGGCTTCAACGCACAACGCGTAGGCAAGGTCGTCCTTGCGTTCGCGCATGCGCACGACGCAATGCTCCAGCACCTCGCGGCGCTGGTACGGCTTCATCGCGGCCATGGGCGCGGCGGCTTTCGCCGCGGCCGCAATCGCCTGTTCGATGGCCTTGGCATCCGCCATCGCGACGCGCGTCGCGATCTCGCCGGAGTATTTGTCCAGCACCGGCAAGTCGGCGTTGGCCTGCACCGGCTGGTTGGCGAGGTAATACGGATAGCGGGATTTCAGTTTCGGCGTCTTGGGCATCGCGAGTGTCCTGGAGCGGCGTGGCCGCTGAGCGTGCGGATTGTCGGAGATCGGCCGTATCGAAACCGTATAGGCCAGTGAGCGCGATCAGTTCCGTTCGTCCACGCGCAGCGGCAGTTCGCCATCGGCAAGTCGCGCGCACACGCGCGCGCCGGGGGTCACGTTGCGCGCCGAACGCAATACCGCGCCGGATTCGTCGAAGAGGATCGCGTAGCCGCGCTTCAACACGTCCAGTGGACTGACTGCATTCAACGCGCGCGCGAGTTCGGCAAGGTGCTGGCGGCTGTGTTCAAGATCATGCCGCCACGCCGCCAAAAGCCGCCGTTGCAAATCCATGTTGCGCTGCGCGAGCTGCGCAAGCCATGTTTGCGGATGTTGCGAAAACAGCCGCATGTGGGCTTGCGCAACGCGCGCGACCGCGCGCTCGCGGGTGAGCGATTGCGCGCGCAGCAGTCGCTCACCCGACATGAGCATCCGCTCGCGACCTGCTGCAAGGCGCTGTTGCGGGCGCTGGTTGTTGAGCCGCACGGCGAGGTGGTCCAGCTTCTGCATCAGGTTCTGCGTACGGCGCTGCCGGCCCGTCCGCAATCGGCTGTCGAGGTGCGCAAGCATCCGGGCCAGCGCATCGCCCTCGGGCAGGATCAATTCCGCCGCGGCGGATGGCGTGGGCGCGCGAAGATCGGCGACGAAATCACTGATCGAAAAATCGACTTCGTGACCCACCGCCGACACCACCGGGATCGGGCTTTCCGCAATGGCGCGCGCGACCGCTTCGTCATTGAAGGCTGCGAGATCCTCCAGCGAGCCGCCGCCGCGGGTGACCAGCAGCACGTCGTAACGTCGGGCTTTCGCGGCCTTGCGCAGCATCGCCGCGATCTGCGCCGGCGCTTCGACGCCCTGCACCAGCACCGGCAGCACCTCGATTTCGGTCAGCGCGAAGCGTCTGTGCGCCACCGACAGCACATCGCGAATTGCGGCGCCGCCGGCCGAGGTGATCACGCCCAGGCGACGTGGAAACGCGGGCAGCGCGCGCTTGCGGCTTTCGGCGAACAACCCTTCGGCCTGCAACCTGGCCTTCAATTCCTCGAATGCGCGGCGCAGTGCGCCCTCGCCGGCATCTTCCATCTGCTCGACGATCAACTGGAAACTGCCACGCGCTTCATACAGGCTGACGCGCGCGCGCGCCAGCACCCGGGTGCCGTTGCCGGGCCGGAAGCTGAGCCGCGCATTTTCGCGCGCGAACATCGCGCAGCGCACTTCGGCGGCGGCGTCTTTCAACGAGAAGTACCAATGCCCGGATGCGGCGCGCGTGAAATTGCAGACTTCGCCCTCGAGCCAGACCATCGGCAGCGCACCTTCGATCAGTTCGCGCACCAGCCGGTTGAGCGCCGAGGGCGTCAGTACGCGGCGCGGGTCGGGGATGGTGGTTTCAATGGTCATGGTCGCGAGGCGCTGATGCGGAGGTGCCGGAGGCTACGCCCGTGGGCGACTGCGAAGTGCGTCGCCGATGCCGCCGCATCCGCAGCCAACGCGCGGCAAGGCTGATGCCGATCCATGCGGCCAGTGCACCGAGCGGCCAGGCCAGTGCCCGCGGCCACAGTACGGCGACGGCGGCGATAGCGAGCAACAGCAAGGCGCCGCCCAACAGCGGTCGGGTTTCGGTGTCGCTCAACACGCGCCGGTTGCGCAGCGCCGCGCCCAGCGTGGTGGCCATGCGCATGGCGCCAACGGCGCTGCGGCTTGCGCTTCCGTGGCTGCCTGACCCGTGGCGGTGGTGCGGGACGGGACTTATCGGGCGGGCGCGCCGTCGCGACAGCACGATCTCGGTGGCGTGCTCGAGGTCGCGCTCGTACTGTTCGGCAAGCTGCTGCACGAACGCCTTGTTCTCGATCGCCACGTCGATTTCGCAGTTGCCCAGCCAGCTCGCGATGTTGAGGTTGGTGGAACCTACCCGGGCCCACAAGTTGTCGGCCGCCGCGGTCTTGGCGTGCAGCATCGGCCCGTTCCATTCGTAGATGCGGATGCCGGCCTCCAGCAGCGCGCGATAGCCCGTGCGCGACAGCGCGGCCACGACGGGAACATCCGAGGCGCCCGGCACAAGCAGGCGCACGTCCACGCCATCCCGCGCGGCGTTGATCAACGCGCTCACGTACGGCGCAACGCCGATGAAGTACGCATCGGTCAGCCACAACCGCTCGCGCGCCAATGCAGCGATCAACTGGTCCATCCGGTACGTGCCGGCGCTGGACGGCTGCGTGGCGATCACGCGCAAGGCGACGTCACCCGCGGGTTGTACCCAATCGGGATGAAGGTTCGAATGTTCAGGCAGCGGCTCGCCCAGCGTGGCCCAGGTTTCCGTGAATGCGCGCACAAGGTCGGCCACCGCGGGACCCCGCAGCGCTATGCCCGTATCACGCCAAGGTTCGCGGCCGCGCGCAGGGTCACCCAGCCACGCTGCGCTGACGCAGACACCCGACACGAACCCGACGCGGTCGTCCGCCGTCAGCAGTTTGCGGTGGTCGCGGTTCACCCAGCCGAACGGACTCAACGGATCGAACGGATTGAAAGTGCGCACCTCGCCGCCCGCAGTCCGAAGCGGTTGCCAGAATCGCGCCCGTGATTGGCCCAGGCAACCCAGCCAGTCGTGCAGCACGCACACCTGCACTCCCGCGCTTGCGCGTTCGGCCAGCGCCGAAACGAACTCGCGGCCGACTTCGTCATCGCGGAAAATGTAGTTTCCGAACAATATGTTGTGCCGCGCACTTCGAATGGCTTCGAGCCACGCGTCGAAATTGGCGCGTGCGTCGATCAGGAGATCCACGCGGTTGCCCGTGGAAAGCGGCGCGCCGGCCGCGCGCGACAAGGCCTGCTCCGCGAGCGGGCGGAACGATGCAGGCGGAAGTTGGCGCGGACCGTGCATGACAGGTTTCACGGAGCCCATGTTCGACGGCCTCGGTGTTCGGTTCAAGGTCAGAACGGTTCAAGGCTAGAATGGGGGAAGTATCGACGCAAAGTGTCGGGCCGAAGCCACAGGGGATTCGAAGCCGCGATGGATAATTATCAACGCCTGATTGAAGATTTGCCCGCGCGCCTGCCGCCGGGACATTCGCAACGTGTTGGCGTAAGGTCGATGCGCGAGGCCGTCGCCGCGCTGCCATTGGCCAACCCCGTCCAGGCAGTGCGTGAGGTCGAGCAGCTTTTGGACGGCATGCTGGCGACGACCTGGGCGGGCGCCGAACGGATCGCCGCGCTGGAGCATCTGCGCGCGCCCGTCGAAAGCCTGTGCGCGGGAATCGAGCGCCAGACCGGCGCCGAGCGGCACCCGCTGCCTGCCGCTGCGGCCGAATGGGTCGCCGTGGCGCAACGCCTGCAGTGGATGGTGATGTGCGGTTATACCGTGGGCCTGCACGAGTTGTGCGCGCCGGCGGGCAAACTGCCGATGTTCAAGACCAAGGTCGCGGCGATGGCGGCGGTGCGCGCGCTGGCGCATGCCGATCGCGTGCTGGTCTGGTCGTATCGACAATACCAATCGCCGCCGGCAGGCGTCTGGCGCCGCATCCATGCGCTGAATGCGTTTGCAGGCGAGCTCGCGGTCGCCGACCAGGCGGTGGACGATTCGCTCGGCGGCGTGCCGCTGACGGCGCGCACGGCCTACGCGAATCTGTTGCTGCTGGCCATGAGCAACCCCTATCGTTTTTCCGCGCGCGAACTGCAGGAGGCACGGCAGGTGGTCCGCTGCGTGGCCAGCCAGTGCGGGCTTGCGCGCGCCGGGGGCGAGGGCATCGGTGTGGACACCGACAGCGATGCGGGGCCGGGTTACATCGCCGAGGAACGGCTTTCAGGCGGATCGGGCGTGTTGTCCGTGGACGTGTCTCCGGTGGAGCGCATGTTCGACGAACGCAAAGGATTGCTGCCCTCCGGCGTCGATGCGATCGACCTGCCGCAGCCCGGCGGCGGTGCGCTCGCCACCAGCGTGCGTTTCCTTGATCGCTTGCGGGGGGCGTGGGAACCCGCGCCGCGCGGATACACACGACTGTCTGCGAAACACGCGCTGGATGTGGTGGTCGGCATGCACGCGCTGCATTACGCGTTGGCGGGCAATGTCGATTTCGCAACTTTCGTGCGACGCGTGCACGGCGATGCGATCATGGTTGGTGCCCACGAATTGGCTTCGGCATGGCTGGCAACGGCCGACACCACGCGTCCGCAGATTTTTCGCGCCGACGTGCTGGACCAGAGCGGGGGCGGCTACCGGATGCGGCTGCACGGCACGGACGGCTTGCGGATGCGCATCGGCGAGGTGATCGGCTTGGCGCCGATCGGCGACGAGGGCGACCGCGACTGGATGGTGGGCGTGATCCGGTGGCTGCGCCACGACGGCGACGGCGAATTGCTGGGTGTCGAACTGTTGCGGCGCGAAGCGCGCGCGGCCGGCTTGCGCCCGGTTACCCTGGAAGGCGAAACGCTGGCGCCGCTGAGAGCCGTGGAATTGTTGAACGCTCGAAACGCGGAAAACCTGTCGGTACTGGTTACCCACAATCTTGCCCGTGACATCGTCGCGGCGGAAGTGGTCCTGCCCGCGCGCGCTTCAGACTGGAATTCGCATGCGTCGGTCGCGACCTGGCGAACCGGCGACACCGAGGCGGTGGGGCCCTCGTGCTTTCGCGTTACGCTTGAGCGCGACGAAACGACCGAAGCGGCTTGAACCGAGGAGATGACATGGCGCTACAGATGCGCGGCGAATGCGAGCACTGTCACGCACAGGTGACGCCTGATGGCGAGGCCTTCATCTGCGTGTTCGAGTGCACCTTCTGCCCCGAGTGCGCGGATTCGATGCAACATGTGTGCCCCAATTGCGGCGGCGAGCTGGTGCGCCGACCGCGACCGAAGCCGGCGCACGCATCCGGACACGCGCCTGCGTGAACAGCGCTCAGGATTTCATCGTCGCGATCCCCGCGCGGCACGGCTCGACCCGGCTGCCGGGCAAGCCGCTCCGCCTGTTGGGCGGCGAACCCCTGATCGTGCACGTGGCGCGGCGTGCACGCGCGGCCGGCGCGGCGCGGGTGGTCGTCGCCACCGACGACGCGCGAATCGCGGATGCGCTTGCCGGCGGGGCCATCGAAGTGTGCATGACCCGCGCCGACCACGCGAGCGGCAGCGATCGCCTCGCCGAATGCGCGATGAAGCTTGGGTGGCCGGAAGACGCGCTGGTGGTGAACCTGCAGGGCGATGAACCGTTCGCGCCGGCGGCGGGCATTCGCGCGGTCGCCGATGCGCTGCGCGAGGATCCGGCCCCGATGGCGACCCTGGCAGCGCCGATCGAATCCGCGGAACAATGGTTCGATCCCAATTGTGTGAAGGTGGTGTGCGGCGCGCGCGGACACGCACTGTATTTCTCGCGCGCACCCATACCTTGGGCGCGGGACGCGCTGGCGCGTGATCGCGCGCGCATGCCCGAGGGTATGAATGCTTTGCGCCACATCGGCATTTATGGTTATCGCGCCGGTTTCCTCAAGGCTTTCGCGGCGCTGGCACCCACTCCGCTGGAACGCGCCGAATCGCTGGAGCAGTTGCGCGCCCTGGAACATGGTTTTGCGATCGCGGTGCGCGCGACGCCCGAACCGTTTCCGCCGGGCGTGGACACCGAAGAAGATCTCGCACGCGCCGAATATGCGCTTGCAGCCCTCAGGGTGCCGTCATGATCCGGCCGCCCGCAGGAGTATTGTTCGTCTGCCTCGGCAACATCTGCCGATCGCCGACCGCCGAATACGTGGCGCGGGCGGAATTCGAAAAGCTCGGCTTGCGGATACCGGTGGCATCACGGGGCCTCGGCAACTGGCATGTCGGGCAGGGCGCCGACCCGCGTGCCGTCGCGGCGGCACGCGCGCAGGGTTACGACCTCTCCCTGCACCGGGCACGGCAGTTCCACGAAGACGATTTCGCCCGCTTCGGGATGGTGCTGGCCGTCGATCGCGCCACGCTGGCCGAATTGCGCCGGCGCGTGCCCGATGACATGCCACCGCCGGAGCGCTTTCTGGTGGCGGCGGGCTTGGCGAGCCCGCGGTCGGACGACGATGGCGATGTGCCCGATCCGTACACCGGAACGCCGGATGATTTCGACGCGGTGCTCGGGTTGATCCGGCGCGGTATCAATGCGCTGGCCGAGGGTCTGCTTGTGCAGGCCGACGCGCCGGGGAGACCGTCGCGATGATCGTGGGCGACATCGCATTCGATGCGGTGCGGGCGGTTTCGCGGCCGCTGCTGTCGGAGTTCCCCGCCGGGTTGCGTTGGGTCAACCGCCGTGAGCGTCTGCGGCTGGCCGATTGGCGCGGCCAGATCGTGTTGGTGCTGTTCTGGAATGCGGGCAGCATCAGCAGTGCGAACATGCTGGGCGAACTGCGGCAACTGGAAAAGAAACTGCCCGGGGCATTCGTGTCGGTCTGCGTGCACACGCCGCGCTTCGTGTCGCAGCAATCCGACGCGGCCGTGTTGAAGGCTGCGCACCGCAATCGACTACGTGCGCCGGTCGCCAACGACGATCAGTGGCTGGCCTGGAGACAGTTCTCGATTCCGGCGTGGCCCACCACGCTGCTGATCGATGCGAGCGGCGGTCTTGCCGCGCGGCTGGTGGGTGAGGGCCGCAGCCAGGAAATCGAAGACGCGATCATCCAGTTGCGTGACGAGATGCACGCGGAAACTTCCGCGATGGCAGGGCCCGCGCCGGCGCCGGTGCGCGACGTGCGCGGGGAGCCCGCGAGCCCGCTGGCTTTCCCGGCACATGTGCTGGCTACGCGGACGCGCCTTTTCGTCAGCGACACCGGTCATCACCGCATCCTTGAGTGCAGCCATGATGGCCGCGTGTTGCGGCAATTCGGCTCGGGTACGCCCGGCAGTTGGGATGGCCAACTGGCTGCCTGCGGATTTCAGCTGCCGCAGGGATTGGCGATCGACAACGACATGCTTTACGTCGCCGACGCGGGCAATCATTGCGTGCGCCGTGTCAGGCTGGACGCGGGCGAAGTGGAGACGGTGCTTGGCTCGGGACGCCCGGCCTACAGCAATGTCGAGGAACAGGGCGGTGGGCTGCGTGCCGCGATCAATGCGCCGCATGCAGTCGCCGTGGAGGGCGGTGCGGTGTACGTGGCAGCCTCCGGCCAGCATCAAATCCTGCGGATCGATTTGCATCACCAACGCGTCGAGACCGTCGCCGGCGACGGTCGCAGCGACGTGCGCGATGGCATCGGTGGCCAATCATCGCTGTCGCAACCGATCGCGCTGGCGTCGATGCAAGGCCAATTGCTGGTGGCCGACGCCGGTGGCAACGCGATAAGGCGCCTGCGCTTCGCCGACCTTGCGCTCACCACGCTCGTGGGCTCGTCGCCATGGGAACCGGGCAGGCACGACGGTGCGGGACGCAAGGTACGCCTGGCCTATCCCTGCGGCGTGGCCGTCGGCGAAAACCGCGTGTACGTGGCCGACACCTGCAACGACCGCCTGTGCGTGCTCGACCCCTACAGTGGCGAAATGATCACCTTGCAATTCGATTACCCATTGCACGAACCGCAGGGCCTGTCGTTTGCAGCCGGATCGTTGTGGGTTGCCGACCGCAACGATCATGCCGTGCTGCGCATCGATCCCGAACGCGGCACATGCGAGCGGGTGGCGGTGGACGAATAATGTCGAGAACACGCCCTTCGCCCATCCATGGCTGCAGCCCGGGAGAGCGGGAGTAGCGCACGGATCCCGCCGCATGACGACCCGAAGGCGGGTTGCCAGCCGCCCTGCAAATGCAGGCCATGGATGGTCGGTGTCATAGAAGAGCTTTCCCGTTTCCATTGCGTGACGCCGAGCATCGCGTGAAGTTTCGGCACAATGACGTTGCCGCAACCGTTGTGCCGGGCGTCTGGCCTTGGCGACTTTCGCCGCAACGAAAGTCACCCACGCGCCTGGAGACGCGCGGAATCAAGACATGGAAGTCCTGTGCACTGGGTGCGCAGCCAAGCCGCGCAGCGGGGCAGATACAATATCGCCATGCAGTCCGATGCAGCGGCCTTCGACGGCAAGGCCTTCGTTCGTACCCTCACGACGTCGCCCGGCGTGTACCGCATGTTCGATGCGGGCGATGCGCTGCTGTACGTCGGCAAGGCGCGCAATCTCAAGAAGCGCGTCGGCAATTACTTCCTGAAGCCGAACCTCGAGCCGCGCATCGCGTCGATGGTTTCGCAGATCGCGCGCATCGAGGTGACGCTGACGCGCACCGAGGGCGAGGCGCTGCTGCTGGAAGCGCAACTGATCAAGTCGCTGAAGCCGCGCTACAACATCATGTTGCGCGACGACAAGAGTTATCCGTACATCTTCGTG
>DATFGT010000061.1:0-13582 GCA_035249175.1 Rhodanobacteraceae bacterium | reverse complement strand
CATATCCTCATCGAAACCCACCTGTCGGACGTCAACAACGACCTCGCAGGCGACTTGCAATACGCCCGCACCGAGGCGGTGTCGCGGCAGGTCAGGGTCGCGGTTGCGGCGTCCGGCGGCAGTTGGCAGAACGGCTGGACGGTCAAGATTCCGCCCGCGTCCACAGCGGCAGCCGCCCCCTGGACCACGGTGCGCGATCACCCCGCCATCCCAGCCCAATATGTTGTCGCTGCGCCAGCGGCTGCCACGTCGGTGACCTACCAGTCGCAGGGCTCGCTCCCGACCGGCTCACTGGGCGTCTGTTTCACCATTTCGGCTTCCGACGGCGCGAACAACACGCCGCGGTTCCTGCAGGTGCTGCCGGCGGGCATGTTGCAGCAAACCACCAGCACCTCCATACCCGCGACAGGCCCGGCCTGCACAGCACCTTCGCCATGATCATCCACCGCGCCCACCCACCCCAACAAGGCTTCTCGATGCTGGAAGTGCTGATCGCCGTTCTGGTGTTCAGCCTCGGCATGCTCGGTCTTGCCGGCTTGCTGATCTTCGCGATCAGCTCCAACCACGTCGCCTACCTGCGCACCCAGGCCACGTTCCTTGCGCACAACATGGCCGACCGCATGAGCGCCAATCCGGCGGGAGTTTGGGCGGGCAACTACGGCACCGCCGCCACTCCAGCCATCTTTCCCGTGCCCGCGAGTACCGCAAGTTGCGCCGCAGGCTGCACGCCCGCCCAACTTGCGACTTACGACATGGTGCAATGGAGCACCCAGATCACCACCTTCCTGCCGAACGCCGCGGGCACCATCGCTTGTACGACCGCCGGAATTTCCTACACACCCACGGGCGCGCAGATGGACATGCGTCCGCCCTACGGAGGAACCTGCACGATGACGCTCAGTTGGAATGAAGCCCGCAGCGCCACCGGCGCGCGCGCGACCCACAACTTTGAATGGGTGTTCCAGCCATGAGCTCCGCCCGCCGCTTCATCGTCCCGCGTCGCCGCATGGCCGGCCTGTCGCTGATCGAAATGATGATCGCGCTGGTGATGGCGTTGATCGTCGCCGCCGGCATCATCAGCGTGTTCGCGTCCACTTCCAGCAGCAACAAGGTGCAGGCGCAGATGGCGGTGTTGCAGGAAGAGGGTCGCTTCGCGATCCAGAGCCTGCGCAGCGATCTCGCCAATGCCAATGGCGGCTATTGCAGCAACTCCGGCGGCAACGCCGGCGTCACCGGTTCGGGCCTTTTTCTCGATGCGTTGCGCGCTCCCACCATTTATGCCGAGAGCGCGATCAACTTCACCGACAATACCGTCGCGCTTTTGGCGCCGACGCAAGCCTACTCGCTGCCGTCGTCCATCTTCATGCGCGGATACGACTGCGGAACGTCTTCAAGCAGTTGCAAGCCGGATGACCCCAATACGGTGGTTTCGGCCATACCCCCGATGGGAACGGCCGTGGGCAATCGCGTCGTCGGCGCCGACGTGCTGACCATTCGTTACATCAAGCCAGGTTCCGGTTGGGCCATCGTGCCGTCCACGGATCCCGTCGGCAGTTACATGAGCACCACCGGCGGCACTACGACCATTACGCTCCGGCCGCTTCCCTCCGAGGACTCCGCCAGCGAATTTACCGGCACCGTCGCCATGCTGGCCGACTGTTCCAATGCGCAGGTATTCGACGTCACCAATGCCGGCGGCACGTTGACCTTCCTCGGGCCGGGAACTCCGGGCAATTACGCACAGCCGCTCGACATTACCAAGAGCGCCGCGCCGCGCGTGTTCGATTTCACCAAGGATTTCCAGACCATCACCTACTACCTGAGGGTGGTCGATGCCGGCAACGGCCACACCACCGGTGAACTGGTGCGGCGTGTCAACGGCGTCGATCAACCGCTGGTGCGCGGCGTCGAACGCCTGGATTTTCTCTACGGCATCATCGACGCCGCGGGCGGCACTCGATTCCTCACGGCCGAGGAGGTGGATACCGCCACGGACAGCGCCGGCAACAGCATTGCGTGTCCGCCCGGCGTTGCCATCGACGGCGGCATGGGCAGCGCGGGCTGCCTGTGGCGCGCGGTGCAGACCGTCGAAGTGCACATCTTGATGGACGGCCAGACACCGCTGTATACGCTGGCGCAGGCCGAGACGGGTTACATCTACACACCGGATGGCGGCACGCCGACGCTGCCTTCTGCGCACGCCCTTCCGCCGAGCACGCAGGGTTTCCCGAATCAGTTATTGCGGCGCGAGTTCACCACCCTCGTCGCGTTGCGCAACTTCAACCCGTGATGTCCGAGCCAGCCGCCATGTTTGTCCGTCGCATACAACCCCGCTTCCCGCAACGCACCCGCGAACGTGGCGCGGTGTTGCTGGTGGCATTGATCTTCCTGATCCTGCTCACGCTGCTCGCGATCGGCGCATCTTCAGGTTCGCTGCTGCAACAACGCATGGTGGCCGCCACCCGCAGCGCGCAACTCGCCACCATGAGCGCCGACACCGCGTTGCGCGGCGCCGAATGGAATTTGTGGAGCACCGCGGCGTTGGTCGGCAACAGCCTGGTTTGCGATTCAAGCGACATCAACGCCGCCAGCGGCTGCGTCAAGTACGACCCGGCCTCGGCGCTGTACGGCACTGGCGCCGGCAACAAGGTCACCCAGTTCCGCAGCGGCGACAACAAGTGGCTGGCGCTCACCGGCCCGATCACCTACAAGGGCCTGGGCGGCGTCGGCTACACGGATCGCGTGGTCGCCTCCGATTACGCCAGTCCCAACGTTGCGGAAAACCCGCAATACATCATCGAAGACATGGGTCAGGTGAAACCGCCCGGCGCCGGTCCGCAGCATGAGTCGGGCGTCACCGGTCCCCAGAACGGCGGCCCCGGCAGTTTGAATGTCCACATTTTCCGCATCACCGCGCGCGCCACCGGTGGCACCAAGAACACGGTGCGCGTGGTGGAGAGCACCTTCGACGCGCAAGCAAGCAACTGAGAAACCAAGTTGTCATTCCCGCGCAGGCGGCACCTCAACCAAACCACCTACTCACTGAACTCCCGCTTTCGCGGGAATGACAAGCAACAACAAGGAACCCTCGGGGGGAAATCCGCCATGTTCAACACACGCCAGACCCTTCTTGCTTCGCGGCCCGCCGCCATGGTGCTGGCGCTGACCCTGGTGGCCGCGCTCGCGACGCCATTCGTGATGCTGCCGCACGCACGCGCAGACACCGCGCCGCTGCCCTGCACCGAAGGGAATCACAACGGCTGCACGGAACTCAGCCCGACGCCGCCGGAAGACACCGTCTCGGTGCCGCCCAACATCATGCTGATGCTGGACGACTCGGGTTCGATGGCATGGGATTTCATGCCGGACTGGGGATACCTCGGCAATGGTCATCCCAGTGGCTGGAACTCGAACATCAAGAGTCCGGGTGGCGAGGCGGTCACGAATCCGGGGGTGCGGAACGCGGCAGTCAACGGTGTTTATTACAGCCCGGACAAGATTTACACCCCACCGCCGCGGGCGGATGGCACTTTGTATCCCGATTCTCCGAGCCT
This sequence comes from Rhodanobacteraceae bacterium, assembly GCA_035249175.1. GTDB lineage: Bacteria > Pseudomonadota > Gammaproteobacteria > Xanthomonadales > Rhodanobacteraceae > 66-474. The sequence goes on along the minus strand of DATFGT010000061.1, from coordinate 10,028 downwards.
TACAGGCGCGTACAACGACGGCTTCCTTGACACGACCCACACCTCGAATGTCACGACGTATACCGGCGGCGGCGATGGCCATTCCTACGCGTATTACACGAACCTGATTACCGGATACACCGACTACGGCGCTCCTACGGTGAACTGCCCGAGTGGCTATTCCCCGGATCCCAGCGACTCCACCCAATGCATCCGTGCTCCCGTTGCGCCTAGCACGACTTACAAATGCAATTCCGGTGACACCGGGCCCACCACATCTCCGCCGCCCGCCAAAACGCCGAACATGTGCCGTCATCGCGTTTTTACCGAGAGCGGTCCCGTGGACACGTGGTACAACGCGACGCCTGTGTACGGCTGCCCGAGCGGAACCACCCTCGGGGCGGACAATCTTTGCCACTATCCGACCAAGCCCGCGACGCTCAGTTGTGCCACCGGCTCGCTGAGGGGCGGAACGTGCCAATCGCCGCAAACCAAACCATTTTTCACCTATGTGACCGGTGCAACCCCGTCAACATACGTGGCACACTTCGTCGGCGCGGGCTCCAATTGCGACCTGCTTTACAATGCCACTGACAAGACCGTCTGCTTGAACGAAGGCGACCCCTCTGGGCTGACGGGGCCGGACGGAAAAACGGCACTGGCGCAAGATGGCACAACGCTGACGGCCGGCCAGAACATCGCCAACTGGTTCTCCTACAACCACACCCGTATTCTGATGGCCAAGAGCGGCCTGATGACCGCCTTCAGCCAGCTGGGTCCGAAGTACCGGTTCGGTTTCGCGTCGATCAACGGCAACGGCAAGACCAACGTTCCGGGCACCCCGCCCTACGTCGTCTTCAACGATGCCGGCGGGGGCGGTGGCGATAGCTACAACCGCTTGGCCGTGGTCCAGCCATTCGGCGAAGGTTCTTCCGGTTGCCCAAACCTTCCTGGCGCGAGCACCTGCATTCCGAACAGCCAGAAAGATAATTTCTGGGTCTGGATCGCCAACGAATCCGCGAACAACGGAACCCCGTTGCGCAAGGCTCTGCAGGCAGTCGGCCAGTATTACCAGACCGACCAGCCGTGGAGCACGATGTCGAGCGATCCGGGTTACACCTCCGGCAGCACCACCAAGTTTGCCTGCCGCGCGTCGTACACCATCCTGACCACCGACGGTTTCTGGAACGGCGGCGATCCCACCACGCCCGCCAAGATGATTGGCGCCGCCAATACCAACGGCCCAGTGCAATCCGTGCCCGCCGGAGACCTCACCCAGTACACGGCGGTCGATCCTTTCAAGGGCGGCGGCGTCAGTTCGACCGTTCCTTCACTCGCAGACGTGGCGACGTATTACTGGGAAAACGATCTTCAGCCGACTGCCGACATGCCGAACGAAGTTTCGCCCAGCACCAAGGATCGCGCGGCCTGGCAGCACATGACGACCTACACGGTCGGCTTGGGTTTCGACCCGCTGTATGCCGATCAGACGACGCCGATTCCGATGGATCAGGTCTTCGCGTGGGCGCACAATGTCGATGCCGGCAAACCGGTAGGCACCACCCCGTCGCCATTCAGTTGGCCAACGCCGTCCTCCAACAGCCTCAACAACATCGCCGATCTGGCGCACGCGGCGGTCAACGGCCACGGCAACTTCTTCAGCGCCAAGGATCCGGCAACCTTCGCGGCTGAATTCGGGGCGATCCTCACCGACATTGCTGCGCGCAACGTGAAGCCCACGGCGGCGGCGGTGAATGCCAGCGTGCTGTCGCAGGGTGCGGTCAGCTTCAGCACCGGCTACAACACCGACGATTGGAGCGGCGCCTTCGAAGCCGTGACCTTGAAGCCCGACAGCACGGTCGACCAAGTGTTGTGGATGAGCGGGAATGATCCTACCAATAGCCTGCCGAGCGCGAGCATCCCGAGTCAATTGGATACGGCCTACCACGTGTCGTTCTCGTCGGCGGGCGACCCCGGTCGCAATGTCTATACCGATTCGTACGATTCCACCAAAACGACGCCGTTCAATGTCTTCCAGTTCAACGTCACCAACAAGGGTTTGCTCGACGGCACCGAGAACAGCGTCGGCAACGGATTGCAAAGCCCGGCGCTTGCTGGTGCGCCCGACACGCTCGATAACCGCATCCAGTACCTGCTGGGCGACAACACCTACGAAGATGGCAAGACCTATCGCACGCGGTCCAGCATCATGGGTGCGATCCTGCGCGCGGCACCGGTGTACGTGGCCGGCGCGACCGGCAATTATTACGGCAGTTGGCCGACCTTCGGGGGCATAGCACCGCCGGAGACCGCCAGCGGCGTCACGCAAACGTACGACGACTTCGTGACCTGGGCGTCCACCCGCAAGGGCACGGTGTACGTGGGCGCCAACGACGGGATGCTGCATGCGTTCAACGCGCCGGTGCCGACCTGTACGTCGTTCGACGCGAGCACGGGGGCGTGTTCGTCGGGCTGGGATACGGGCACCAATCCCGGCAAGGAAGACTGGGCCTTCATTCCACGTGCGGTGTATGCCAACCTCGGCAACCTCACCGTGGCCTCGAATTTCCAGTTCCGCCGGACCGTGGACGCGACGCCGGTGACCCGCGACGTGTTCTTCAGCGAGGGTGGCGCCGGCAACAACAAGTGGCACACCATCCTTGCGGGCGGTGTGGGCCTGGGCGGGCGCGGCGTCTATGCGCTCGACATCACCGACCCAACGACGTTCCAAGCATCCATCACGAGCTATCCCGCTTCGGGCGTGCTGTGGGAGCTCGATTCCGACATGAGTGTTTCGTCAGATTGCAAGGCCACCTTTGACAGTTGCAGCGCCACCGATCTTGGCTTCACGGTCTCGCAGCCCAACGTTGGACGCCTTTCCAATGGCAAATGGGTGGTGCTGGTGCCCAATGGCTATTTCCCGGACTGCACCACACCGGACATTCCGACCGGTACTTTGGCCCAGTGTCAGGCGATCGCGGCGCAGGCGCCCAAGGACTCTGCCGGCAATCCTTACAGCGCGTTGTTCGTGCTGGATGCGCAGACCGGCCAGATGCTCGCCGAGCTGAAGACTCCAACGGACGCCGGCGTTGTCAGTTTCGGTTTGGCCACGCCGGTAATGGGCGATTACGAGAATGACCAGGTTGACGACGTGGCGTTCGCGGGCGATGTGCAGGGCAACCTGTGGCGCTTCGACCTGACCAGCACCGACGCGTCGGGCTGGAAGGTGACGCTGGTGTACAAAGGCAACGTTGATTCAGTGACTGGCGTGGGCCTGCAACCCATCACCACGATGCCGCGGCTGTTCCCCGATCCGACCACCAACCGCTTCATGGTGCTTTTCGGCACCGGCAAGTATCTCGGGATGGGTGACAACAATTCCGGCAATCCCGTGCAGGCGATCTACGGGGTGCGTGACCAGGGCGGTTCGGCCACGTCGGCGATGGCTTATTCGCAGACCGACTTGGCGCCCCGGTACCTGCAGGAAGCATCGGTGACGATGCCTGACGGGAGCACGGCGACCGTGCGCTGCGTTACCGGCGTATCCAGCGACGCCTGCGACACGGCGTCGTCGGCGGCAGCCGTGGGTGCGACCAAGGTGGGTGGCTGGTTCATCAATCTTCGTACGACGACCAGCGACGGCACACCAAACGACGATGGTGAGCGCGTGGTGGTGAACCCGGGCGCGATCTTCTCCAGCAACACGGTGGTGTTCGAAACCTTGATCACCGGCGCGCAGAGCACCGATCCGTGCGATCCGGCGACGCAAGGCTCGATCCTGGCGCTGAATGCCGTCACTGGCGGTTCGGCGGGGGCATCCTCGCTGGGCGGCGGCAATTATGCGGGAGGTCGCATCAACAATGCGCGCACCAGCGGCAGTCTGCCACTGGTCTCGGCGTTGGGCGGAGGAAAGGCGTATCTGCCCGGCATGACCCTTGCGCCCGGCAAGAACCCGATCTCGATCGACGCACCGATCTGGCGGCGCCGCTCGTGGAACGAAATCAACCAGAACCAGTAGTGGCGACAGGGGCGATGACGATGCAACGCAAACGCGGTTTCACCTTGATCGAGCTGATGATCGTGGTGGCGATCATCGCCATCCTCGCGGCCATCGCGGTGCCGTGGTGGGGGCGTTACACCTACCGCGCGCGCCGCGCGGACGGGCAGAATCTGCTGATGCACATCGCGCAGGCCGAGGAGCGTTACTACACCGACTACAACTATTACCCGCTTTCGGCGGGATCGCTGGGATACGCCGGTACGCCGACCAGCGAACACGGTTATTACACCGTGACGCTGGCGGCATCGCCCGCCGCTTCGGCGGGGCAGGGCTACGTCGCCACGGCCGCCCCGAAGGGTCCGCAAACCAACGACGTGTGCGGGCCATTGAGCATCGACAGCACCGGCCAGAAACTTCCCTCGGCAGCCAGCACCGGGAGATACAGCAACGGCAGTTGCTGGTAGGGGGGCTTACCTGCGGCCTCCAGCGAGGCCGGTGTTGTCCGAGCAGAATGCCTCGGTGCCATTCCAATCCTGGCTCGGGCGCCAGGATGGTCCTGCCGTTTGACGGATCCGAGGTCTTCAGGGTAATGTGACCACAATAGTGGTTACGAGGGCCGCCGCCGTGTCCAATGAAATGATTTCCCTGCGCGATGCCAAGGCAAAGCTGAGCGAGTTGGCCGATCTTGCCGCGGAGGGCGTGGATGTCGTGATCGCCAAACACGGCCGTCCAACCGCGCGTCTGACCGCGGCGCGGCGCAAACACAAGCCTGTGGATCTGGCGCTCTTGCAGAATCTGACGAACGCCATGCCGCGTCAGCCGGAGGGCGCCGGCAACGCATTGCGGCGATTGCGCGGCCAGGCACGTTACTGAGTGCCCTACCTGGACACCAGCTTGTTGGTCGCGGCTTTTACGCGTGAACGGCGCACCGCGGAGGTGCAGCGCTGGCTTGCCGCGCAGCCATTCGACCAATTGGTGACGAGCGACTGGGCCATCACGGAGTTCTCCGCGGCGTTGTCCATGAAGGTACGGTTGAAGCAACTCGACCCTGCTTCGAGGGCCGATGCACTTGCGCTATTCACGCGCCTGGTGCGTGAAAGCTTCATGGTTCTCCCAGTGGAGCGGAACGATTTTCGCGAAGCGGCGCGCTTGGCCGATTCGCATGAATCGGGATTGCGTGCCGGCGATGCTTTGCACCTTGGCATCGTCGCGAATCGTGGCGAGCGTTTATTGTCGCTGGATCGCAAGCAAGTCCAGGTAGCCGTGGCCGCCGGGATCAGCGCGCGCCTTTTTTGAGGCACGCATTGTTTCCGTCCACCAGATTCACGTTGCCTGGTTGGATGGCAAGGGCGGCGGAGCTGGCGGTGGCGGAATCGGCGGCGCCGCGACCTTCGCCGGTTTCGGCGGCGTGGGCGGTGCGGGTGGCGCCGGCGGCGGAGGCGGCGGGAGCAGGTTCCAGCGGGGCGGCACTTTCATCGCGAGTGCGAGAACCTTGCCGTGCCGACGCACCGCGATGCGCACGTGCTGGTCGTCGGCGGCACCGCGCAAGGCGCGCTGCACGTCTTCGGGCTGCGCCACGGATTTTCCGCCGATGTCGATGATCACGTCTCCCGGCTGCAATTCGGGGAATTGCTTGTCGTTGCGCGACAGCACCAGTACGCCCTTGTCGGTGCCGAAGTAGCGCCCGAGATCCGCATCGAGGGGCGCCAGGTTCAGCCCCCACCACGGCGACATGAAAAGCGCCCAGCGGTGGCTCTGTTCGCCGGCCTGGATGGCCGCTTCGCGCGCAGCGGATGCGCTCTCGCGCGCAATGGCGCCGCTATCGATCGCGGCCGAAGCGCTCTTCATCGCATCGTCGATGCTCTGCTGGAGGTGCTTCTGGAATTCCGGTGATTGCACCGACGCGGTGGCATCGTCGATGCTCTGCTGGAGGCGTTTCCGGAACTCGGGCGACTGCACCGAAGCGACGGCCTGGTTGGCGGCCAGTTCGGCCGCACGCACCGTGGCTTGCCAGTCGGCCGCCTGCATCCGCTCGGGTGTGACGTCGACGTGCAGTGTCTTGCCGCCGCGCTCCACGCCGAGCCTGATCGATTTGCCGGCGTGGGTCGTCCGCAGCGCGGTTTCGGACGTTGCATCGAAGGACCCGACTCGTTTCCCGTTGACCGCCGTGATCACGTCGCCGGCCCTCAGGCCCGCGCGCTCCGCAGGGCCACCGGGCGTCACCGCGCTCACGTGCAAGCCGTTGTCTTCCGGGCTTATCGCCACGCCCAGCATGCCGCGCTTGCTGTCGGCGAAATAGTGCAACGTGCTGGCGTTGGCCTCGTCGCCCATTTTCGCGGACAACGCGGCCATCCGGTTGGCGAGCGCATTCATCCGTGCCTGCAATGCGGCCATCTGTTGCTGGTCGGCCCGCTGCCGGACGGAATGGGCCGAATCGTCGGTGGACGCGGAACCCGGCGGCGCGGCAAACAGCGCGCCGGAGCATGGCAACATCAAACCGGGCAACATCAGACAGAAAGCGAGTGTTCGTTTCATGGCGGTTCTCTCGATCACATGGGAATGGCGTGGGCGCGAGCAGGCTGCGCCTGCTCGGCGACCATGTAGGGCTGCAAGTGCAAAAGACCCAGTTGTTGCAGCAAGGTGATGCGCTGCTGCCAAAGGCTGGCGACCGTCGCCGGGTTTCGCGCGGCGCTCAATTGCAGATCGACCAGCGCGATGCGGTCCTGCAGGGTGACGGCGGTCGCCAGCGCACGACCGTCCAACGGTGCACCGGTGCGGTCGAGTTTCTGCACCCAGACCTGCCACTGTCCGGAACTCGCCTGCAAGGCGGCGGCCTCCGTGACGGGCTTGGGCGCGGAGGGCCTGGTGGCGGCAGGTGCAGTCGACTGCGCAACGCCCACCGGCGCAGGCAGAGGTGCGCGCAGGTGCAGATGTGGCCACGCGAATGCGAGCGCGAGGCCGGCGGCGAATGCGGCAGGCAGGGTGAACCAGACGGTCTTGCGCACGGTGCGCCGCCGCCGGAGTCGTGCGGCCAGTGACGGCCAGGTGTCGTGCGGCGGCGCGCTTGCCGGAAGCGCACGCAGCGCCGCGGCGAGTGATGCTTCGTCGTTCATGCCATCGTTCATGCCGTGGTGGTCGAGCCGATCGTGCATGGCGTGTCCTCCACTTTGGGTTGCAACAGTTCGCGCAGGCGTTTGGTCGCACGCGCGAGTTGGGATTTGGAAAAGCTCACCGACCGCCCGAATTCGCGGGCGATCTCGACGTGGGTGAAACCTTCGACGTGATACAGCCACAGCACCGCGCGCGCGTCGTCGGGTAATCGATTCAATGCGCGGTCCAGCGTGGCCGCGTCCGCGCATGTCCAGGGCGGCGGCGCGTCGTCTTGGCCGATCGAGTCGTCGAACACCTCGATCACGTGCAGGCGGTCGTGACGGAGTTGCATCAGTGACTCGTTGACCACCAGCTTGCGCAGCCAGGCCGCGAAGGGCGCGTCGCCGCGGTACTGGCGCGCGCGTTCGAAGGCCTTCAGCATCGCGTCCTGCAGCACTTCCTGCGCGACATCGGGGCGGCCGGTCAGGCGCAATGCCAGCGTCCACGCCGCGCGTTCGAATTGCCGGTACACGGTTTCGAATGCCGTCAGATCGCCGTGTTTCAGGCGGGCGACGGTCTCCGGTTCGACGTGCTGCTGGAAGTTCGATTGCGCGTCCACACCACAAGGATGCACCAGAACGCCAAAGGGTCGCAGTGCGATGTCCTGCTCTGTGGCCACCATCACCTGCTTCGTGATTCCTCGGCTGCCCGCACCCTTTGCGGGCAGCATCCGGATCCAGCTTTCGCGCTGGATGGGTAGAGACCGATTCCGGGTTCGACCCTTCGGGTCGCCCCGGAATGACGATGTTTGGAGTCATTCCGCCACTCGTTGGTCATTCCGCCACTTGCTGGTCATTCCGGGGCCGCGCGCAGCGCGGAACCCGGAATCGGTTTCAGGCTCACCAGCGAATCCGACGAAACCGTAAGCGCCCCGGAATGACGACGATGAATGTTCGGGCAATTTCCCAAGCCGCTATCCGATGGCCGCTGTGTCCGCGAACTGTCCGCGGACACTTTTTTCGACGCCGCGGTTTCCGCAACGCATTGAATCGGCGTTGGAATTGTCGCGGCACGGGTTGGCATCGCACTTGCTCAATAAATGGCGAGGCCGCATCGGCGAAACGGTGTGGCGAGGACTGGACAGGCATGAACATTCGCGACACTTCCGCGCAGGACCGCATCATCGAGAAGCGCGTCAACAAGAAAAAGCTGGCGATCTTCGCCGGCCTTGGCGTGGCGATATTGATCCTGCTGGTCTGGCTGGTGCCGGGCGCGCTGCGCTTGTTCTCGGCGGGTTCCTCGGTGAGTGCATCGCGTCTGCAGATCGCGACGGTGGAACGCGGCTCGTTCGTGCGCGACATCGCCGCCGACGGACGCGTGGTGGCGGCGGTCAGTCCCACTCTGTACGCCAACGCGAACGGCGCGGTGACCTTGCAGGTGCATGCGGGTGACCAGGTGAAGAAAGGCCAGGTGCTGGCGGTGATTGCAAGCCCCGAGCTGACCAACAAGCTTGCGCAGGAAGAGAGCAACGCCGACGCGATGCAGGTTGCGTATCAGCAGGCCAAGATTGACGCCAACCAGCAGCGCGCCAAATTGCAGGAAGCGTTCGAGAACGCCAAGATCGATGCGCAAAGCGCCAAGCGCGATCTCGCGCGCTACCAGACGGCTTTTGACAAGGGCGCGGTATCGAAGCTGGAAGTGGATCGCCACAACGATGCGCTGGAGAAAGCGCAGATCCAGTTGGGCCACGCGAAGGACAATCTGGGCATGGACGATTCCAGCCTGGCGCTGGAAGTGCAGGCCAAGAAGCTGGCCTACGAGCGCCAGAAGCTGCTGGTCGCCGACCTGAAGCGGCAGGTGGACGACTTGAACGTGCGCTCGCCGGTCAACGGCCAAGTCGGCCAGTTGTTCATCGCGCAGACTGCGACCGTTCCCAAGGATGCCAAACTGCTGACGGTGGTGGATCTGTCCGCGCTGGAAGTGCAGGTGAACGTGCCGGAAAGCTTCGCGCGCGATCTTGCGGCCGGCATGCCCGCCGAGATCAGCGGCAACGGCAAGGATTGGAAAGGCGCAGTCAGCGCGATCTCACCCGAAGTCGTCAACGGCGAAGTGGTCGCGCGGGTGCGCTTCGAAGGCAGCAAGCCGGAGTATTTGCGCCAGAACCAACGCTTGTCCGTTCGCATCGTGCTGGACAAACGCGACAACGTGCTGACGGTTGCGCGCGGTTCGTTCGTGGACGAATCGGGCGGCCGCTACGCCTACGTCGTGCGCGATGACATCGCCTACAAGACGCCGGTGACGTTGGGGCCGAGCTCCATTGACAAGGTGGAAATCCTGCAAGGCCTGAAAGCCGGCGAAAAGATCGTGATTTCCGGTACCAGCAATTTCAACGGCGCGGCAAAAGTCGCGATCAGCAACTGATTCACGCAAGCGCGAGCGCGAAACGCGATGAGATTGAACGCCACATCCATTCGTCATTCCGGGGCTGGCCGCGCTCTTTGCGGACAGAACCCGGAATCCAGTTTCTGTGCGAGCGAGCCAAGAGCTGGATTCCGGGTTCGCTTCCCGATGAAGCCGGAAAGCGCCCCCGGAATGACGAGAAACAGGTAAGCCGTTTCGCGAATCACGTCTGGCGTCCGGGGCCCCATTTCCAATCCCGCCTTCAATAGCAACTCCCACCACCGCCACCGAGGAACCTGAAATGCTCAAGATGACCCACCTGTCCAAGGTCTACCGCACCGAAGTGGTGGAAACCTACGCCCTGCGCGACTTCAACATCGACGTGACGGAAGGCGAATTCGTCGCGGTAATGGGTCCCTCGGGCTCCGGCAAGACCACCTTCCTCACCATCGCGGGCCTGCTGGAAAGTTTCACCGGCGGCGAATACCTCCTGGACGGCGTCGACGTCAGCAACCTCGGCGACAACGCGCGTTCGAAGATCCGCAACGAGAAGATCGGC
>DATFGT010000060.1:0-18781 GCA_035249175.1 Rhodanobacteraceae bacterium | reverse complement strand
CAGCGCAACGCGCGTTCCAAGGCGATCGGACAGGCCAAGGCAAAAGGCGAAGATGTCGCGCCGATCATGGCCGAAGTGGCGGGCATAGGCGACAAGCTGAAGGCCAATGAAGCCGCGCTTGCAGACGTGCAGCAGAAACTGTCGGCGATCGCGCTGGGGATTCCCAACCTGCCGCACGAATCCACGCCGGTCGGCAAGGACGAAACCGAAAACGTCGAAGTGTCGCGCTGGGGCACGCCGCGCGCTTTCGATTTCGCGGTGAAGGATCACGTGGAACTCGGTGCCCGCCATGGCTGGCTGGATGGCGAGGCCGGCGCGAAGTTGTCCGGTGCACGCTTCACCGTGCTGCGCGGCCAGCTCGCGCACCTGCACCGCGCACTCGCGCAATTCATGCTCGACCTGCACACGCGCGAACACGGCTACACCGAATGCAATGTGCCGTTGCTGGTCAATGCCGACACGATGCAGGGGACCGGCCAATTGCCGAAGTTCGAGGAAGATCTGTTTTCGACGAGTGTCGGCGATACCAAACGTTATTTGGTCCCCACGGCAGAAGTACCGCTGACGAACATCGTGCGCGATTCCATTGTCGAAGCCGACGCGCTGCCGATACGCCTGACCGCGCATACGCCGTGTTTCCGTGCCGAGGCCGGTTCCTACGGCAAGGACGTCAAAGGCATGATCCGCCAGCACCAGTTCGAGAAGGTGGAACTGGTGCAGGTCGTTGAACCATCGAAATCGTTCGAGGCGCTGGAACAACTGACCGGTCACGCCGAGAAGGTGCTGCAGAAGCTCGAATTGCCTTATCGCAAGATGGCGTTGTGCACCGGTGACATGGGTTTCGCCGCGGCCAAGACCTACGACCTTGAAGTCTGGCTGCCGTCGCAGAACACCTATCGCGAGATTTCTTCGTGTTCCAATTGCACCGACTTCCAGGCGCGTCGGATGCAGGCGCGCTGGCGCAATCCCGCTACCGGCAAGCCGGAACTCGTCCACACGCTCAACGGCTCAGGGCTCGCGGTCGGCCGCTGCCTGATCGCGGTGATGGAGAACTTCCAGAACCCGGACGGTTCAATCACGGTGCCTGAAGCACTGCGACCGTACATGGGTAGCGCGGGCCGGATTGCGTAACGCGGCGCTCAGCCGCGCGGGCGGAGCAAGATAAAGTGGTCATTTCGGACGCCGTGAAGCGGGATCCGGATTCAAGCGGCTGAAGTTGATGTACAAAGGCGCTGGGTTCCCGCTTTCGCGGGAATGACGATTTTCGGAGAGGTGGCTGAGTGGTCTAAAGCACCGGACTTGAAATCCGGCGTACGGCTTGCCGTACCGTGGGTTCGAATCCCACCCTCTCCGCCATTCGCTGATCGTTCTACACTCCAAGCATGACGCAAACTCGGAGCATGCCGTGGCCGACGAACACAAACCGAAGATCGAGCCCTATCCCGGTCCCGCTGGCGGCTGGGGCTCGATCAAGTCGGTCAAGGCCATCCTGCAGCGCGAAAAGGTACCGATTCCCGCGACGGTGAAAGAGCTGTGGCGGCAGAACAAGCCGCGCGGCTTCACCTGCGTGTCGTGTGCATGGCCGCAACCCGAGAAACCGCTGACGTTCGAATTCTGCGAAAACGGTGCCAAGGCCAGTGCATGGGAACTGACATCCTTGCGCACCACGCCGGAGTTTTTCGCGCAGCACACTTGCACCGAGTTGCTCGGCTGGAGCGATCACGACCTCGAGCAGCAAGGCCGGCTGACGCACCCAATGCGCTATGACCGCGCAATGGACAAGTACGTGCCCTGCGAATGGGAGGAGGCATTCACCGCGATCGGCACTGAACTGAAGCGGCTCGACCCGGAGTCGGTGGTGTTCTACGCCTCGGGCCGCGCCTCGCTGGAGACGAGTTACCTGTACGCCCTGTTCGCGCGGCTGTACGGCAACAACAATTTGCCGGACTCTTCCAATATGTGCCACGAAGCCACCGGCGTGGCGCTCCGCAAGAGCGTCGGCTCGGCGGTCGGCACGGTGGTGCTGGAGGATTTCGCAAAAACCGACTGCATCCTGTTCTTCGGCCAGAACGCCGGCGTCAACAGCCCGCGCATGCTGCACGACCTGCAGAAGGCCGCGAAGCGCGGGGTGCCGATCATTGTTTTCAACCCGCTGCGTGAGCGCGGGCTGGAACGATTCACCAATCCGCAGAGCCCGATCGAGCTGCTGGCGAAGAAGGAGACGCCGCTGGCGACGCAATATCATCAAGTGAAGGCTGGCGGCGACATCGCGGCGATCACCGGGCTGTGCAAGACGCTGCTCGCGCTCGACGACGAGTCCGTGAAACGCGGCGCGCCACGTGTGCTGGATACCGAATTCATCGCACACCATGGCCACGGCTTCGAGGAATTCGCGACATTCGTGCGTGCCCAGTCATGGGCCGACATCGAAGCCGCGTCGGGTCTGACGCGCAAAGCCATGGAAAGTGCGGCCAAGGTTTATGCAAGCGCCAACGCCGTGATCGGCGTCTACGGCATGGGCCTGACCCAGCACGTGTTGGGCGAATACAACATCCACATGGTCGCGAACCTCCTGCTGATGCGTGGCAACGTCGGCAAGCCCGGCGCCGGCCTATGCCCGGTTCGTGGGCACTCCAATGTGCAGGGACAACGCACGGTCGGCATCGCCGACGATCCTGCGCTGGTACCGCTGGATCGCTTGGCCGAACAGTACGGGTTCGAACCGCCGCGCGAAAAAGGCTTGAACACGGTCGAAACCTGCGAAGGCGTGTTGAACGGGACGGTGCACGGCTTCATCGGTCTTGGCGGCAACTTCCTGCGCGCGATCCCGGAACAGGAACGCGTGAATGCCGCGTGGGGCAAGCTCCGGCTGACCGTGCAGATCGCGACCAAGTTGAATCGCTCGCACCTCGTCAACGGTGAGATCGCTTACCTGTTGCCCTGCCTCGGCCGTATCGAGCGCGTGGTGGAGAACGGCAGGGAACAGGTGCTCTCGACCGAGGATTCCACCAGTTGCGTTCATGCGTCCTTGGGCAAGGCCACGCCTGCGAGCCCCGATCTGAAATCGGAAACACGTATCGTGGTCGAGTTAGCCAAGGCCACGCTGGCGCCGAACCCGAAGGTGCCGTGGGACACGTGGGCTGATGACTTTGCGACAATACGCGTTGCGATCGAGCGGACGTACCCGGAACAATTCAAGGACTACAACACGCGCATGTGGCAGCCCGGCGGTTTCCACCGGCCGAACCCGGCACGCGAACGGAAGTGGAAGACAGCCACCGGCAAGGCCAACTTCATCGTTCCTCCTTTGCTCACAGCAACGGGCTTCGACGACGCGCCCGATCGTTTCCGGCTGATGACGATGCGCTCCAACGACCAGTTCAACACCACGGTGTACGGCTACGACGACCGCTTTCGGGGCATCAAAGGCACCCGCGAAGTGGTGCTGATGAATCGGGACGACATCGCGCGACTGGGCTTGCGCGATGGTCAGACGGTAAAACTCGTGTCGGACGCGGGAGATGGCATGCAGCGCGAAGTCGCGGGCCTGCGCCTAGTGGCGTTCAATATTCCGCATGGCTGCGTCGGCGGCTACTACCCGGAATGCAATTCGTTGATTCCGCTGTCGCACCACGCGATGTACAGCAAGACTCCCGCGGCTAAATCGGTCCCGGTTCGAGTAACCCCTGAATAACCTGCTGCACTCCGCAGCTTGCACGCCGGTGAGCTGGTGCTCGACCGGCCCGGTACATGGATGTACCGTTTTACGGGCCGAGGACATGCCCATGTACCGACGTGTACACCCCGCTTTCTGCGCTGACTCGCCGCATCCTGTGGCTCGCTCTGCGATCCGGCTGGGGCGTCCAAATCGGCAGTCCTGCCGATTAGGCCGGCGTCACGCAATCTGCCGTCGCTACTCGCCACATCCCTGTGGCTCGCCCTACGGGCCGCCTCGGGCGTTCAAATCGGCAATCCCTGCCGATTCAGTCGCGACGGTTCTTCAGGGGTCACGGCTTCTCGCGTATGTACTTACGCCGCGATCGGCATGCCATCCGCGATCTGCTCATGCGCCCGCGCCAGTGCCGCTTGGCGTTGGTCCGGGCCAAAGTTCAAGCCCTCGGCGCGCACGAACTCGACGTCATTGATGCCGATGAACCCGAACACGTGACGCAGATAGGTTTCCTGGAAATCGACCGCCTTGGCGGGCCCGTCACTGTAGATGCCGCCGCGCGCGGAGGCGACGATCACGCGCTTGCCGCCGGCCAATCCTTCGGGTCCGTTTTCATTGTAGCGAAACGTCTTGCCGGCAGTCAGGATGCGATCGATCCATGCTTTCAGCTGCGAAGGAATCGTGAAGTTGTACATCGGTGCGCCGATCACCACGACGTCAGCGGCGAGGAATTCAGCGAGGATTTCCGCATTGCGCGAGACACAAGGATGGCCCTCGGCCAGCACGGGCGTGAAGTGCGGCAGCGTTTGTGCGGCGAGGTCGCGATGGACCACTTCGATGTCGGGATGTTCCGAGCGAAGACGCGCGACGATCGCGGCGGTCAAACTGCGCGATGCGGAATTCTCGCCGAGTACACTCGAATCGATGTGCAGCAGTTTCATGGTGGTCTCCAGGTTGAGCCGCGTTTCGCGGCGACCCGCAAACAATAGGCATCGGGCCCTGCTTCGATAAGATGGCGCGGCCCGAACGCATCGTTCAGCGTGGAGAACAACGTGTCCGCTGTTTACGGAAGCTTGCCCGATCTCAACGACCTTTATTTCTTTGCCGCCGTGGTCGAGCATGGCGGCTTCTCCGCGGCCAGTCGCGCGGTCAACGTGCCGAAATCACGCCTCAGCAAGCGCGTATCGCAACTGGAGGATCGGCTGGGCGTCCGGCTTTTGCAACGGACCACGCGCAAGTTCGTGGTCACCGAGGCTGGCGAGCGTTTCTATCGTCATTGCCAGGCCATGCTCGCCGAGGCGCGCGCCGCGACCGAGGATGCCGCGTCGCTGGGCGGCGAGCCGCGTGGCCTGGTGCGGCTGAGTTGTCCGGTGTCGCTGACGCAAAGCCTGCTGGCGCCACTGCTGCCGGCATTCCTGGCGCAATATCCGCAGGTGCGGCTGCGCATATTGTCCAGCAATCGCCGCGTGGACGTGGTCGGCGAAGGATACGACGTGGCGGTCCGCGTGCGGGACAAACTGGATTCCGATGTGGAACTGGTGGCGCGCAGCTTCGGTCCCAAGCGGGTGGTGCTGGTCGCGAGTCCCGCGTTTCTTGCGGCGCACGGAGAACCCCGCGTGCCGCAGGATCTTGCAAGTCTTCCGGTGCTGAGTTTCTTCGAGCACGAAGGCGACCAGACGTGGGAACTGTACGACCGCGCCTGCGCCAAGACCGGGGTGACGGTGCAGCCGCGGCTGGTGACCGGCGAGTTCCGGGTGCTGATCGAAGCCGCATTGCAGGGGATCGGCGTCGCCTGGGTTCCCGAACAATCCTGCATCGCCGAACTGCGCAGCGACAGGCTGCGCGTGGTGTTGCCGGAATGGGGCTTGCCGCAGGGCATCCTGCACATCGTCTACCCGAGCCGCCGGGGCATGTTGCCGGCGGTGCGTGCGCTGGTGGAGTTCCTGGCCGATGCATTTGAGCGACGCGCGGACGAGCTGCTGAATGGCGCCGGCTGACCGCGTGCTACCATCGCTCGACTTTTGCACAACCTGCTGCACGCAGCAGCTCACGACGGTTCTGCAAGGTTCTTGTACAGGAATGACCTCGATGCAGATCGAAACCAAACTACCCAGGGTCGGCACCACCATCTTCACGGTGATGAGCCAGCTTGCGCTGGAACACAAGGCGGTGAACCTTGGACAGGGCTTTCCCGATTTCGAGACGCCGCAGAACTTGCGCGACGCGCTGACGCGCGCGATGGACGAAGGGCGCAACCAGTACGCGCCAATGAGCGGCATCCCGAAGCTGCGCGAGCAGATCGCCTTGCAGGTGGATCGCCTGTACGGGCGACGCATCAGCGCAGACACGGAAGTGACAGTGACCTCCGGCGCGACCGAGGCGATCTTCGCGGCCATCGCGTGCGCGGTGCACGAGGGTGACGAGGTGATCGTGCTCGATCCCTGCTACGACTGCTATGAACCTGCGATCGCGCTGGCCGGCGGCAAGGCGGTGCACGTGCCGCTCAAGCTTCCGGGATTCTCGGTGGACTGGCAGCGGGTGCGCGACGAGATCACGCCGAAAACGCGGATGATCATGGTCAACAGCCCGCACAATCCGTCCGGCGCGGTGTTCGCGGAATCCGATCTCGACGCGCTTTCCGAAATCGCCACGCGGCACGGACTGCTGGTGATTTCCGACGAGGTTTACGAACACATCATCTACGATGGCCGCATGCACTTGAGCGTGTCGCGCCGGCCGGAGCTGGCCGAACGCAGTTTCGTGATTTCCTCGTTCGGCAAGACCTGGCATTGCACGGGTTGGAAGGTCGGCTATTGCGTCGCGCCCAAGCTGCTCACCGCCGAGTTTCGCAAGGTGCATCAGTACCTGACCTTCTGCACGTTCCATCCGGCACAGTGTGCGTTCGCCGAAGTGATGGAGAGCGATCCGCAGCACGCGCGTGATCTGGCCGGGTTCTATCAAACCAAGCGCGATCGTTTTCGGGACCTGCTGGCGGGCTCGCGCTTCGGGTTGCCCGACGTGCACGGCGGCTATTTCCAGTTGGCCGATTATTCCGCGATCCGTGACACCGATGACTTGAATTTCTGCGAGTGGATGGTGCGCGAAGCGGGCGTGGCCGCGATTCCGGTATCGGCCTTCTATGAAACCGCGCCCGATGCGAAGTTGGTGCGTTTCTGTTTCGCCAAGAGTGACGAGACACTCCAGACCGCCGCCGAGCGCTTGCGGGGGATCTGACATGACAACGCAAACCTTGCGGGTGAGCCTGGTGCAGGGCGCCACCCGTTGGCATGATCCGGCCGGCAACCGCGCCTACTACGGTTCGCTGATCGCACAGCTTGCGGGGCTGACGGATCTGGTGGTGCTGCCGGAAACCTTCACCAGCGGGTTTTCCAATGAAGCCATCCACAATGCCGAGAGCATGGACGGCCCGACCATCGCCTGGCTGCGCGAGCAGGCGCGCGATCTTGATGCCGCCGTCACCGCCAGCGTGCAGTTGCGGGTGGGCGACAGGGCCGCTTCGGACAACGTGTTCAATCGCTTGTTGTTCGTCACACCGGACGGTACGGTGCGGCATTACGACAAGCGCCACCTGTTCCGTTACGCCGATGAACACAAGCGCTACGCCGCGGGACGCGAACGGCTGATCATCGAATGGAAAGGCTGGAAGATCTGCCCGCTGGTTTGCTACGACCTGCGTTTCCCGGTGTTCACGCGCAATGGCCACGCGCAAAACGGCTTCGATTACGACCTCGTGCTGTTCGTCGCGAACTGGCCGTCTGCACGCGCCCACGCATGGCGCACACTGCTGCGTGCCCGCGCGATCGAAAACCTGAGTTACTGTGTCGGTGTCAATCGCGTCGGCACCGACGGCAACCGGTTGCCGTATTCAGGCGACAGCACGGTGCTGGATTACCTGGGCCAGACGATGGTCGATCTTGGCGCGCAGGAGCAGGTCGTCACAGTGGCACTTGATCAAGCGGCGCTTGGCGCATTTCGCGAGAAATTTCCCGCGTGGATGGATGCGGACGCGTTCGAGTTGAAGTGAAGCGGCATCAGAGAATCGACAGCACCACTTCCGGAGGACGTCCGATCGCGGCCGTGCCGTTTGCGAATACGATCGGACGCTCGATCAGAACAGGATGCGTCGTCATCGCGTCGATGAGTTGCTCGCGCGTCAGCTCGGGATCGTCGAGACCGAGTTCGGTGTAAACCGTTTCGCCCTTGCGCATTAGTTCGCGCGGTTGTTTGCCCAGCAATGCCAGTGCATGCTCGATTTCCGAAGCCCCGGGCGGGTTCTTCTGGTAATCGACCACGGCGGGTTCGATGCCGCGTTCGCGCAATAAATCCAGCGTGCCGCGGGACTTGGAGCAGTGCGGGTTGTGCCAGATGGTGATGAGGCGATTGGCGGACATGTGCATCAACCGCGGGAGGGGCCGTTGCCGCCACGGTTGCCGCCGCCGCTGCCGCCGCGACGCGGACCACGCCCGCTGCGGCCGCCCCCACGATTGCCGCCGGGGCCGCGGTTCTGTCCGCCGGGACGTTTGTCGCCGGCAAACCAGCTGCGTACCGAAGGCAGTTCCTGGCCGGGTGCGACTCCGCGTTTGTTCTTGCGGTTGTTGCGCGCGGGTTTGTCGGGTTTCAACACGTTGCCGTTGACGTCGCCGCGCGACGGGCCGCGGCGACGTTTGCCGCGACCTGGGAAATCGTCCGGCCGCACGCGGTCGAACGCGGTAAGTTCGCGCGCCTCGTCGTGGCGCACGCCGGTCCACGCGTGCGGCGTATTGCTGGCAGGGCGGATTTCGGTGACGCCGCGCGTGGCATTGCGCTGGTGCAGCACGGGCTTCAAGGTCAGCGCCTGCTGAACGGGACCCGCGCCCGCGAGTTCACGCAGCGATTTTACCGCGTCTTCGCCGAGCGTTTCGTTCTGGCCGGGCCGCAGGCCGCGTGGCAGTTCGACATTGCCGTAGCGAATTCGTTTCAGGCGGCTGACCAGCAGTCCTTGCGAATCCCACAGGCGGCGCACCTCGCGGTTGCGGCCTTCGTGCAGGACCACGCGGAACCAGCAGTGGCTGCCGCCGCGGCTGACGACGTGTATCTCATCGAAACGCGCCGGGCCATCTTCCAGTTCGACGCCGGCTTTCAGTTGCTCCAGCATCTCGTCCGGCACTTCGCCATGCACACGGCACAGGTATTCGCGTTCGAGCTCGTGGCTGGGGTGCATCAGCGCGTTCGCAAGTTCGCCGTCGGTGGTCAGCAGCAGCAGGCCGGTGGTGTTGACGTCGAGCCGCCCCACGGAAATCCAGCGCGAACCATTCAAATGCGGCAGGTTTTCGAACACGGTCGGGCGGCCTTCCGGATCGTCACGCGTGGTCAGCTCGCCTTCGGGCTTGTGGTACATCAATACCTGCGCATGTTCGTGGTGATCGGTGGCGACAACGAATTGCTTGCGATCCAGTTCCACCCGGTCGCCCGCACGCACGCTGGAACCGGTTTGCGCGGCCTGACCATTGACAAGAATTTCGCCCTCGGCGATCCGCTGTTCCAACAGACGCCGCGAACCCAATCCGGCGTTCGCCAGCACCTTGTGCAAACGTTCTTCCAGCGCACCGCCATCGGCTTGTGCAGGCGACCGCTTCAGGGTCAGCAGGGAACGTGGGTTGGAACTCATGTGACATCCTCGGTGGTGCTTGGGGTAATGGCAGACGCCGCAGGACCGGCATCGGCGGATTGAGCGTTCGGTTCGGACGTATCGGCCGATGTGGCCTCGGGTTCCGGCGCGAGCGCAAGCTGCGGGTCGGGATCGGCGATTTCGCGGATTTCCGCGAGCGTCGGCAACTGATCAAGTGATTTCAGGTTGAAGTAATCCAGGAATTGCCGGGTGGTGCCGAACAGCGCCGGCTTGCCCGGCACGTCGCGGTAGCCGACCACGCGGATCCACTCGCGTTCTTCCAGCGTGCGCATGATGCTGCTGGCGACAGTGACGCCGCGCACCTGTTCGATTTCGCCGCGCGTGATCGGTTGGCGGTAGGCGATCAGCGCCAGCGTTTCCAGCAATGCACGCGAGTATTTGGTCTGGCGCTCGGCCCACAGCCGCGCCACCCAGGGATGCACTTCCTCTCGCACTTGGTAACGGAAACCGGAGCCGACTTCCACCAATTCGATGCCGCGGCCCTCGCAGGCCTGCGTCAGCTTCTCGACGGCGCGCGCGAGATCCTCGTGCGCAATGCCGTCTTCTTCGTGGAACAACGCCGCCAGCATGGGCAGGGTCAGCGGCTGCTGGGCTGCGAGCAGGGCGGCCTCCACGATATTGTTCAGTTTGTCTTGTTCCACTTACGCCTCACTGAGCGCGTTGTCTGGAGCTTGAGAAAGCAGAATTCCGTTCGAAGAACCCGAAGAAAGCAACGCAAATCACTGTCTTGCCTTCGATCAAAGCCCTGCACAGGGTTGCCGGCTGATCACTTTCAATCCGTCGTTGCCGCGATCGCGAGCGCCTTCAGGTAGATCGGCGCCAACGGTGCTTCCTGCATGATCTCGATCAAACGATCCTTGGCCAGTTCGAGCAACGACAGAAAGGTGACCACCACCCCGAGCTTGCCTTCCGACGCCTCGAACAGAGTTTCGAAACGGTGGAATGCGCCATCGCCAAGCTTGCGCAGGACATCGCCCATGCGCTGCCGCACCGACAGCGGTTCGCGTTCCACTTCGTGGTGACCGTACAGTTCCGCACGGTGCAGCACGTCGCGCAGCGCCAGCAGCATTTCGCGCAAGTCCACCGGTGGTGGCAGCTTGACCACCGAGCGGTCGGGTACGAACGCCTGCGTATTGTCGAGATCGCGCTCCATGCGCGGCAGCGTGTCGATGTCTTCGGCGGCTTTCTTGAAGCGCTCGTATTCCTGCAGGCGACGCACCAGTTCGGCGCGCGGGTCTTCTTCGATGCCTTCTTCTTGCGGTGGCCGCGGCAGCAGCAGGCGGGATTTGATCTCGGCCAGGATCGCAGCCATCACCAGATACTCGGCTGCGAGTTCCAGCCGCATCTCGTGCATCACGTCGATGTAATCCATGTACTGGCGCGTGATCTCGGCGACCGGGATGTCGAGGATGTCGAGGTTTTGCCGCCGGATCAGGTACAGCAGCAGATCCAGCGGGCCTTCGAACGCCTCGAGTATCACCTCCAGCGCGTCGGGAGGGATATACAGATCCTGCGGAATCTGCAACACGGGCTGGCCGTGCACCACCGCCAGCGGCATTTCTTCCTGTCGCGGGATTTCCACGGAAGGAGGAGCTTGCGTGGTGGACGCGGTTTCGGTTGACTGTGGTTCGGTGCTCATTCGGCACTTGTCTGGAGCGGATCGCGGGCATCGGTTGCCGCGATCCACGGGTTTGCGAAATGCGGTCGTCGTCTTGCGACGTGCCCTGTGGCGTGTCGGGGGCGCGGATTCACCGGAATGCCATCACGTCCGCCGATCGGGAACGGTGCAGTCGATTTCGGCCTGCATCTGAATCGGGTTTACAACGAATCGAACTACATCTGGCCCGGCATGATGTCGCGCCGGCCCGTGCATCATTGATCAAGGTTGGTGCTGTCAGTGTCCCGCGTACCACGAACCCGAGATCCCCGATCCCTTATTCGCAAGCGAGGAACTGCAACTGGACGGAGCCAGTCGCGGCTGCGGTGTGCGCCGCGAATGGGCCGGTGAATCCCGCACCGACCGTAACAGGGCTTAGGGTAAGACCGAACGGGCGGCAAGTCCAGAGGCCGGCCCCGACAGGTTGGCCCGTAACTTGCTTTGAAGATGGGGGAGTGTAGTGTGGGTACTCGCCGCGGTGCGGCGGGAAGCGAGACGAGAGGTGGCAGGGGAATGCTCGACGTGGTGAGTGACCACAAACCGGACCAAACCGCAGATGGCCATGTGCGGCACGCGCGGATGGTGCGCCAGACCGCGGTGCTGATGAGTCGGCGCGGCGATGTGTGGCAGACCGATCTTGCGGATATTTCGGCAACCGGCGTCAGGCTGTCGCGTCCCACCGAATGGCACGGCCAGGCGGGCGAGGTGTGGGTGCTGGACATGTTGTTCGGCGACGACATCAATGTCCATGTGATGGCCGAGGTGGTGCGCGTCACCGTCCAGCACATCGCGTTGGCATTCGCGCGCATTCCCGAGGAGGCGCAGCCGGCCCTCTGGACCTTGCTGGGCGGCTACGCCGACACGCTGGAACCCTGGGACGAGGAGTAACGCGGCACAACGATATTTCGCAAAAGACGAGGCGCGAAATCCGCGCCTCGTTCTTTGTTGCTCGCGTTGATGGATCAATGTCCACCACTGCTCTTGGGCGGCGGACGCTTCTCGTGTTTTTCGTTTTTGCCCCTCTCCTGCGGTGTTTGGCGGGGTGCCATGTGTTCATTGCGTGGTTGCGGCTGACGCATGGGCATTGGGCGCTCACGTTGCATTTCCGGCTGCGGCTGCGCACGTTGCATTTCCGGCTGCGGTCGTGCACGTTGCATTTCCGGTTGGGGACGTGGGTTCGGGCGAGCCCGTTGCTGTCCGGAGCGTTGCTCAGGACGCGGCGCTACGTTGGCAGGCGCATGTTCATTCGAGCGATTGTGTGGCGCCTGCACCATGTGACCGTTGCGGGATTCCGGTCGCGCTTGCGAGGGGATCGCGGAGGCGCGCGAAGGAGCCGTACGGTTGTGCGGCGCTTCCATCGTGTGCGCGCTGCGGTTTTCCGGGCGGAGTGCGGCGGAGGTTTTTGGCGCGCCCGACGCGCGTACCGCGTGCGGGGCATTGAACTTGCCGGCCTGCTGCGTCGCGAACACGGCGGGCTTGCCATGATTGGTCTTGAACCGCTGCGCCGGATCGCGCATCGCCGTTTCGCGCTGCCGGGTCTGCATCGACGTGGGCTGCAGTCGGCGCTGATTGGCATAAGCTCGCTGCGCGGAGGAAGGCTGCGCGGTGAGTCCACCACGGCCTCCGTTGTAGCTCACGCGGTTCTCGTGCACATTGTTGATGACCGTCTTGTTGACGTATACATTGCGGATGCTGGTGACGTTGACGTTGTTGACCGCCCGGTTGTAATAGAACTGGTTGCCGCGCCACTCTCCGCCGGCGTAACCGCTACCGAAGTAGCCGTAGCCATAATTGACGCCGCCGTAGAAGCCGACGTGCGTGCCCCAGTAACCGGCGTGCCAGCGGTAGAAGCCGCCCGACCAGCCCCACCAGCCCGGCGTCCACAACAGGCCGACCTCAGGCGGCATCACCCAGGTGCCTGGCACCCAGTAGTAGCCGAACGATGGATCCCACGCCCAGTAACCCGGGGTCCAGATGTAATCCGGCGCCGGGATGATCGGTTGCTCGTACACGGGCAGCGGCGGTGGAGCGATATCGACGGAGATGCCGATGTCGACCGCCGCCAGCACAGGCGGCGGCAGCACCAGCATCGGTGTGGCAAGAAGACCTGCGACGAGCAACGTGGTAGCGATGCGTTTCACGGTGACTTCTCCTGAGCGGCCGGAATGGCCAACCCTTGGAACGCGATGTTACGCGTGATGTTGACCCTCACGGCATCGTTGGTCGCGCGACGTTCATGCGGGATTGGGTGGAGATTCAGCCGAAATTTCGGATTGCCAAACCGGCGCAATCGTTGGATTCGAAGCGGCCACCGTAAACAGCCAGGCCAAGGGTTCCTGGCCGTGGCCCGCGGCCTCGATGGCCATTCTGATCCTCACGGATCAGATCCTCCCGTTCAGGAGGCGGCCCGACGAGCAGCGATCAAGGACAAACGCGTCAAAAAGGCGTGCCGTCCTTGTGCGTGAATCCGGCGTCCCGTCCCGGCCCTATGTGCAGGTCGACGTCGGGGTAATCGCAAGCGTCTTCTTGGGGTTTGCGCGAACCCACTTCAAGACAACGCACGATCGTGGCCGAACGGTTGACCAGGTGATGCCCGTTGCCGTCGCCCTTCGGAAACGCGGCGCATTCGCCCGCGCGCAGAAGATGTTCGCCGTCGTTGTCGATCAGCGTGACTTCGCCCTCGAGCACCCAGGCGAATTCGTCCTCGGTGGAATGCCAGTGGCGCTGGCTCGACCACGCGCCGGGTTGCAGTTCCAGCAGGTTGACGCCGAAATCGTTCAAACCCCCGGCGTCGCCCAGTCGAGTGCGCGCGCGCGCGAGGCAGGGCTTGTCGAACGGGGCGGGATAGCCGCAGCCGGTGCAGCGCGGCAGTGTTTCGATGTGGATGCGGGGCATGGTTTGGTGTCGTCATGCAAACGAGAGACGGTCAGGCGTTCTTCGATTCCCTCTTCTTTTCCTCGTCGCGCAATTCGCGCCGCAGGATCTTGCCTACATTGCTCTTGGGCAGTTCCTTGCGGAACTCGATGTACCTCGGCCGTTTGTAACCGGTCAGTTGATCGTGGCAATACTGCTTCAGCGCAGCCTCGGTGAGCGCGGGGTCCTTTTTCACCACGAACAGTTTCACGACTTCGCCGGAATGCTCGTCGGGCACGCCGATCGCTGCGACTTCCAGCACGCCAGGATGCCGTGCGACCACGTCCTCGATCTCGTTCGGGTACACGTTGAAGCCCGAGACCAGGATCATGTCCTTCTTGCGATCGACGATGTAGAGCAACCCTTTTTCATCCATTCGTGCGATGTCGCCTGTGCGCAACCAGCCGTCAAGGTCCATCACCTTAGCGGTCTCCTCGGGCCGGTTCCAGTATCCCTTCATGACTTGCGGTCCGCGCACGCAGAGTTCGCCCGGCTGGCCGGCGGCGGCCTCGCGATCGTCATCATCGCGCAGCGTCACCTCGGTGGAAGGCAGTGGCATCCCGATGGAGCCGGTGTAATCCTTGATGTCCAGCGGGTTGGCAGTGACCACCGGCGAGGTTTCGGTCAATCCGTAGCCTTCGATCAGCGGGATGCCGGTGGCCTTCTTCCAGCGCTCCGCCACTGCGCGTTGCACCGCCATGCCGCCGGCCAGCGCGAACTTCACGCGGGAACAGTCCACCGACGCGAAACCCGGATGGTGGAGCAGGGCGTTGTAAAGCGTATTGACCCCAGTGATCGCGCTCCAACGAGATTTCTTCAGCGTCTTGATGAACGCAGGGATGTCGCGCGGGTTGGTAATCAGCACGTTCTCGCCGCCAAAGTAGGTCATCAGGATCGCGTTCACCGTCAGCGAGAAGATATGGTACAACGGCAGCGCGGTGACGATCTGTTCTTCGCCCTGCGTGAACAGGTCACCCACCCAAGCGGCGAGTTGAAGGGTGTTCGCGACCATGTTGCCGTGGGTCAGCATTGCGCCCTTGGCGACCCCGGTGGTGCCCCCGGTGTATTGCAGGAACGCGATGTCGTCGTGGTCGAGTTGCACCGCCGGCGGCGTGGCCGTCCCCTTGCGCAGCACGTCGCCGAAGCACAAGTGCCCTGGCAGCGACCAGCGCGGCACCATCTTCTTGACGTGTTTCACGGCGAAGCTGATCAGGGGCCCTTTCGGAAATCCAAGCTGGTCGCCGATCGAGGTGACGATGACGTGTTTGACTTCCGTCTTGCCGATCGCTTCCTGCAACGTTGCCGCGAAATTTTCCAGCACGACGATGCTTCCGGCGCCCGAATCTTCGAGCTGGTGCTGCAACTCGCGTGCGGTGTACAAAGGATTGACATTGACCACCGTGAGGCCGGCCCGCAGCGCACCGAACAATGCGATCGGGTACTGCAGCAGGTTGGGCAGCATGATCGCGATGCGATCACCTTTGCCGAGTTTCAATTCGCTCGCAAGGAAGGCCGCGAAGCGGGCGCTCTGGCGGTCCAGTTCGGACCACGTCAGGGTGACCCCGAAGCTCGAGTAGGCCGGGCGCCGCGGATGGCGCGCGCAAGTTGCGTTGAACATCGCAACGATCGACGAACAGGTACTGGCATCGATTTCGGCGGGCACGCCGGGCGGGTAGTGCGCCAGCCAGGGACGCGGGTGGCGCATGCTTGTTCCCTCCTCTGATGCCACTTGCACGAATTGCCTGCATTGGACACGATAAGCGTGAAAGCGGCAAGCTGCACTGCCACATTTCCACACGGGGATATCTGCGTGAACACCACTGCAAGTCCCGCTTGGCCGCTCCGTGCGCGAACGCGCCGCCTCGTGTGGGCGACGGCGTTGATGCTGATGGTTTGGGCGTTCGCGGCTTGTCATCGGGCGCCTGCCGAGCAGCAAGTTCGTCAGGCTATCGACTTGGCTGCCACGGCGGCCCGTAACAGCGACCCGCATGGCGTGCTCGGGGTGGTCAGCGAGGACTTCATCGGCAACCAAGGCGAATTGGATCGCCGCGGTCTACGGCAGTTGCTTGCGCTGCGTGCGCTGCGTCAGGACAAGACCGGCGTGCTGACCGGACCGGTTGCATTCGAGCACAAGGGCGACCGCATCATCGCGAAGTTCAACCTGGTGTTGACCGGTGGCAAGCCCGGGGACCTGCTGCCCGATCAGTCGGCCATCTACGCAATGACCACCGCGTGGCGACACGAAGGCGGAGAATGGCGGTGCTACAGCGTGACCTGGACGCACGCCGGGCAGTGAGGCGCATTCCTCATCCAACACGCAGTACCAAGGATGCGGGAGCGAACATCGGCGGAGCCAATGGCCCGCAAGGCGAGCCACTGGATGTGGCGGGTTTATCCATTTTGATCTCGATGAAGCACGCAAAGGCAGAGGGATCCCGGCCTGCGCCGGGATGACGAGCCTTTCAGTGGCGATGCGGCAAATGCACGGAAGCGCAATCCGCTGCGAGCCGCACGCAAGCGCCTGCGCCGGTTCCCGTCTTGCAGCCTTACGCCGCTTCCTTGGCCAAGTCGCGCAGCACGTACTGCAGGATACCGCCGTGCTTGTAGAAATCGCGTTCCTTGGGCGTCAGCAGCATCACGTGCACATCGAACTCGGTTTTCTTGCCGTCCTTCGACGTGGCCACCACGTGCGCGCTCTTGGCGTCGCCATCGTCGAGTCCGGTGATCGCGAAGGTTTCCTTGCCGGTCAATCCGAGCGATTGCGCGTTTTCGCCGTCCTTGAACTGCAGCGGCAGTACGCCCATGCCGACCAGGTTGGAGCGGTGGATGCGTTCGAAGCTTTCCGCGATCACGGCTTCGATGCCCAGCAGCAGCGTGCCCTTGGCCGCCCAGTCGCGCGACGAGCCGGTGCCGTATTCCTTGCCGGCGATGACAACCAGCGGGGTCTTTTCGGCTTTGTATTTCATCGCAGCATCGTAGATCGACATCTGCTCGCCAGTCGGCACGTGCATCGTGAATCCGCCCTCGACACCATCCAGCAAACGATTCTTGATGCGGATGTTGGCGAAGGTGCCGCGCACCATCACGTCGTCGTTGCCGCGTCGCGAACCGTATGAATTGAAATCCTTCGGGGCGACGCCGCCCGCCATCAGGTATTTGCCGGCGGGCGAATCCTTCTTGATCGCGCCGGCGGGCGAGATGTGGTCGGTGGTGATGGAATCGCCGAACAGGCCGATGCAATACGCGCCGTTGATGTCCGCGTGCTTCGGCAGATCCATCGTCATGCCTTCGAAATACGGCGGGTTCTTGATGTAGGTGGATTTCTCGTCCCATGCGTACTGGTCGCCCTCGGGAACCTCCACCGCGTTCCATTCCTTGCTGCCCTTGAACACGTTGGCGTAGTTCTTGGAGAACATGCCCGCCGACACTGAGCTCGCGACCAGGTCGGCGATTTCCCTGTTGCTCGGCCAGATGTCCTTGAGGTAAACATCCTTGTCGTCCTTGTCCTGGCCCAGGGGCTGCGTCGACAGGTCGATGTCGATGGTGCCGGCGATCGAAAACGCCACCACCAGTGGTGGCGAGGCGAGGTAGTTCATCTTCACTTCGGAATGGATACGGCCTTCGAAGTTGCGGTTGCCCGACAGCACCGCTGCCACCGCAAAATCGTTGTCGGTGACGCGCTTGCTGACGTCTTCCGGCAGCGGGCCGGAGTTGCCGATGCAGGTGGTGCAGCCGTAGCCGACCAGGAAAAAGCCCATCTCCTGCAGGTCCTTCATCAGGCCGGTGGCTTCGAGATAATCGGTGACCACTTTCGAGCCGGGGGCCAGCGAAGTCTTGACCCAAGGCTTCGGCTTCAGGCCGCGGGCGGCGGCTTTGCGCGCCAACAGGCCGGCACCGATCATCACCGCGGGGTTAGACGTGTTGGTGCACGACGTGATCGCCGCGATCACCACCGAGCCGTCTTCCAGATCGCAGTGTTCGTAGTGGGGGCAAACTTCGGGTGAGAATTCCGCCTGGCTTGCTTCGCGACCCACGGCGGTGCTGCCGCCTTCATTCAAGAAACGTTCTTTCTGCTTGTCCCAACGCGTGTCGGTCTTGCCGGAATTGAGCGCGTCCATCGCGGCGCGATAGCTCTGGCGCATGTCGGTCAGCAGCACGCGATCCTGGGGGCGCTTGGGGCCGGCCAGCGACGGCTTGACGTCGGCGAGGTTCAATTCGATCACGGCGCTGAATTCGGCTTGCGGCGAATCCTCGTCGTGCCACATACCCTGCGCCTTGGCATAGGCCTCGATCAACTCGATGTGCTTCGGATCGCGGCCCGACAGTCGCAGATAATTGAGCGATTCCTTGTCGATCGGGCAGATCGCGCAGGTCGCGCCGTATTCCGGCGACATGTTGCCGAGCGTCGCGCGGTCGGCCAGCGGCAAGTGCTGCAGGCCGGGACCGAAGAATTCGACGAACTTGCCGACCACGCCGTGCTTGCGCAGCATTTGCGTGACGGTGAGCACCAGGTCGGTCGCCGTCGCACCTTCCGGCAGCTTGCCGGTGAACCGGAATCCGACTACTTGCGGGATCAGCATCGATGATGGCTGGCCCAGCATCGCGGCCTCGGCCTCGATACCGCCCACACCCCAGCCCAGTACGCCGAGGCCGTTGACCATCGTGGTATGCGAGTCGGTGCCGAACAGCGTGTCCGGAAACGCCCAGGTCTGGCCGCCGATGTCGCGCGTCATCACCACGCGCGAAAGGTATTCGAGGTTCACCTGATGCACGATCCCGGTCGCGGGGGGAACGACCTTGAAATCGTCCAGCGCCTTCTGGCCCCAGCGGAGGAATGCATAGCGTTCGTGGT
>DATFGT010000059.1:0-8349 GCA_035249175.1 Rhodanobacteraceae bacterium | reverse complement strand
GGACACTACTCGAAGAAATCGGCCATCGGGTAGGATATTCCGCTCCCCAACCCATTAGCGTGTCTTCCGATGGCCAAGCCCGGACGCCCCGCTTTCGACGACGTGTTGACGCCTGCCGAATGGAAGGTGGCTGAGGGCGTGCGCCACGTACTGACCAATCCGCAGATCGCGAGACGGCTCGACGTGAGCGTGGATGCGGTGAAGTACCACGTCAGCAACGTATTGCAGAAGCTCGGATTCGAGGGTCGTCGCCAATTACGCCGCTGGGACGGGGTCAGGAAATCCAGCGTTCTGTTTGGAAGGAGACATTCCATGGATGCAAATATCCAAGTCCAGACCATTGGCCAGATCGCGCGAACGGTACGGGACATTCGCGCCGCGGAGAGCTGGTATCGCGATGTCCTGCGCATGAAGCATCTGTACACATTCGGAAACTTCTGCTTTTTCGATTGCGACGGCATCAGGCTGTTTCTGTCTGAAGGCGAGAAGCCCGCGTGCGAATCCATCTTGTATTTTCGCGTCCCCGACATCCATGCCGCACATGCGGCACTCGTGGATCGAGGTGTGGTGTTCGTCAACGCACCACATCTCGTGCATCGGCACGAAAACGGCGTCGAGGAATGGATGGCGGAGTTCTGCGATAACGAGGGCCGGCCACTCGCGCTGATGGAGCAAACGTCTCCCGCGTAGGCCCGTAGGGCGGGAGAAGCGCAGCGCATCCCACCATTTGTGTATCACGAAAGGCGGGATTCGCCGCTGCGCGGCTGCTCCCGCCCTACAAGCCATGGCTGGGCTTTTCAGCCCAGCCGACATCTGCCGTTACATCACGCATCTTTCATACGATAGAGCCCGGCACCGGACGCGCCTTGCGGTCTTCGCCTGAATGCGATGCTGATGCGCGGGCCGACCGGCGCGCCGGCTTTCGGGATGCCGTGGTCGTAGTGGCGCTGCGTGCGCCAGCTCATCAGCAACAGGCTGCCGGGCTCGAGATCCACGTTCAGCACGCGCCGCGGCGGTTGCTTGGCGCGGATGGTCATGCGCCTCGTTGCGCCCAATGACAGCAGCGCGATCGGATAGCCACGCTGCAATTCTTCCAGGTGATCGTTGTGCGGCGCCACGCTGTCGTTGCCATTGCGATAGAGATTCAGTCCGGCACTGTTGAAGGCGATCTTCGTGAGACCCAGCACCGCGTCCGCGGCTTCGCGCAGCGCGGGTGGCAGCGCCGAATCATCGAGGCGGAAGCTGGCGGTGAGCCGCGGCACGTCCACTTCGCGACCGTACATTTCGCGTCGTTCCGCGTGCCATTCGATGCCCTCGCGCAATTGCGCGAACCATGCCTGCGCGCGCTCGGCCGCGACCGCGCCCGGCAGGTAGCGGATGCGGCCGCTGGCGTCATCCAGCAGCAGGCCGTGATCGGAACCGAGCAGGTCGGATTGCGCCATTCGCCGATGCTAGCGGCATCGCGAATCAAACATTCACGGGGGGCGAAGCGTCGACGCCGAAGCAGTGCGTTTCCTCGGGCGAAACCCGGCGTCACCGCACCTTCAAGCTGGGCTGCATCGCGGTGCGCGCCGCTGCGGACCAATGCGACAGCAACCCGCCCCGGCGCCAGGCTCCCAAAAGCATGGCACGATAGGCGCGCAAAACGCCCATGACCCATTTCGTGCCCATGCGTCCGGAGTACTTCGCGTCGTTTGCCGAACGCGAAATCGCCGCGTACGCGCACGAAAACGTCGCGGCGTTCTGCTGGGAAGATGCCACGGCCGGCGAACGCGCGCGCGCGCAATTCCTGAAGCTGCTGCCGCAAGGCCTCGCCACGCCCGGCCAGTACTTGTACGAAATCCTGGACGAGTCCAGCGACGACACGATCGGCGATCTCTGGTTCGAGGTCAGCGGGACGGCGGAGGATCGTTCCGCCTACCTCTACGACCTGCGCATCCATCGTCCCTTCCGTGGACAACCGCATGCGCGTGCGGCCCTCCGCATGCTGGAGGCGCGCTGCCGGGAATTGGGCGCGTGTTCGCTGGGCCTGCACGTGTTCGCGCACAACACCACCACGCAGACCCTGTATGTCTCCCTCGGCTTTGCCGTCACGGGCTTCAACATGGCGAAACGGCTCGACGGGGTGTGAAGGATAGCCAGGCGCAATGCCGGCGGCACCGGCACTTCGTCCCGGTTCCGTAGCGCGAATTCGGCAAGCCTGTACCGCGCTGCCGCGGCGATCGCGTATCCTGCGCGCCAACTCCCGAGGCGCGACACCATGGACGCCTTCAGCTACCTCTCGGTCCTGATCTCGATCATCCTCGGGCTTGCGGTGACGCAGGTGCTGCAGGGCTTCCGCGGATTGATCCTTGCGCGTTCGCGGTTGCATGCGTATTGGCCGAGCGTGCTGTGGGGCGTGCTGCTGCTGTTGTTGGACGTGCAGGCGTGGTGGGCGATGTACGACCTGCGCTTTTACGAGTACCACCACGCGTGGAGCTTCCTCGATTTCGCGGTGGTGCTGTCGGAAACGGTACCGCTGTACCTGCTGGCGGGATTGGTGTTTCCCGATGTCGCCATCGAGGGTGAAGTGGACCTGCGCTCGCACTATTTCGAGAACCACCGCTGGTTCTTCGTGCTGGGGATGATGCTGATGGTTGCGAGCCTGCTCAAGAATGCGGTGCTGTACCACCACCTGCCAAAGTTCTCGGACACAACCTTCCAGCTCGTGTTCCTGGTGACCTGCGGCATCGCGGCATGGACCCGGCGTGAATGGTTCCACAAGCTTTTCGCCATCGTGGCCGCCATCGGATTGGTGACTTACGTGGGTGTGCTGTTCATGCTCCTCAGTTGAGCTTGCAGGTGCCATCGAATGCGACGCGTCGCGGTTTGCGGGACAATCCGCTGAACCGCGCGTCGCTTGGATTGCTTGGCGGCAGTTGATTTCCAGGGACCGCTGCCCAAGTTCACGGGAGCACGCCAACACGCCGGCGCGAACGGAACCCACTTAAGACGAAGGACGCGCTTCGCCATCGCGGGACTGATTTGCAGGTTCAGGGCTTCGTCGATTCGCGAGCCGGCCAGACCAAATCCGCCACCACCGGAAAATGATCCGACGGATAACGGTTGCCTTCGTGCGTGGTCACGGTACGCGCATTTTTCACGCGAAAGCCGCGCACCAGGATCCAGTCGATGCGCTCGGTCGGTTTGCCGGTGAAATCATGGAAGGTCTTGTCGGGGCCGCTGCGCTGCGGCGCGACCAGCCACGCGTCGTGCAAATGCCGGGTGAGCATCGCGTGCACCTTGCTGTTCGGCGTGGTGTTGAAATCGCCGGTCAGCACGAACGGTTCGTCGGCGGGCAGCTTGGCGATGCGCTTCAGGATCACCGCCGCACCGCGTTCGCGCGCCGCGTCGTCTTGCGTGCGATACGGCAGGTGGGTGTCGAACAGGATGAACGTGCGGCCATCGTCCCTTCGCTGGAAGCGCGCCCACGTGACCATGCGCGGAAACAGCGTGCCCCAGGAAATGCTGCCCGGCACGTCCGGCGTGTCGGACAACCAGAAGTTGCCCGAATCGAGCACGCGCAATTCATCCGTGCGGTAGAACACGCCCATGTGTTCGTCGCCATCGTTGCCCTTGCGACCCATCCCGAACCACTTGTACCCGGGGAGTTTGGCGACCACGTAGTCGCCCTGCTCCTTGTACAGCTCCTG
This sequence comes from Rhodanobacteraceae bacterium, assembly GCA_035249175.1. Lineage (GTDB taxonomy): Bacteria > Pseudomonadota > Gammaproteobacteria > Xanthomonadales > Rhodanobacteraceae > 66-474. Next base: position 4,657 of record DATFGT010000059.1, on the reverse strand, counting down.
GGTGCCGAATACGTCCGGGTGCTGCTTGCGGACCGTTTTCACGAACAGGTCGCGGCGCGCTTCCCAGCGCTCCGGACCGTCGGAAGCCTGCGGCAAACGCACGTTGAAGGTCATCACGCGCAGCGTTTCGGCGGCGCGTGACGGGCGGCCGACCAGACCCAGGACCGCAAGGCACGCGGCAAGCAGCAACAGACGCGAGGCCGACATGGCGTTCTCCTGCGGACGACGCGATCCACTTTAGCAATCCCTGCAGGATCAGTCAGGTTTCGCGGCCGATCCGGTTCAGCGGCAGGCGAAGGTAACGGTGTCCGTCGGTTTCGGCCGGCGGCAGGCGTCCGCCGAGGATATTCACCTGCAGCGAAGGCAGCAGCAGCCGCGGCACCGGCAGCGTGGCATCGCGCGCACGGCGTTTGGTGACGAATTCGGCCTCGCCCACGCCACCGCCGATCTGCACGTTCTCCCTCGCCTCGCATCCGACCGTGGTTTCGCGCCAGGACGTGCGCGCCGGCGGCGGATAGTCGTGGCACAGGAACAGCCGCGTCGACTCGGGCAACGCAAGGATGCGCCCGATCGATGCATACAATTCCGCCGCATCGCCGCCCGGGAAATCGCAGCGTGCGGTGCCGATGTCGGGCGCGAACAGGGTGTCGCCGATGAAGGCCGCATCGCCCGCGACATAGGTGAGGCCGTCGCGCGTGTGTCCGGGCGTCGCGAGCGCACGCATGCTGAGCGATCCGATCGGCAGTGCGTCGCCGTCGTCGAGCAGGCGATCGAACTGGCGCCCGTCGGCAACGAACGCGTCGCCCAGGCCGAACACCTGCTTGAAATGCGCCTGCACCTCGACGATGCCGCGTCCGATCGCGATCGGCGCGTCGAGCCCGTCGCGCAGGTAACCCGCGGCGCTCAGGTGATCGGCGTGCGCGTGGGTTTCGAGAATCCACTCGACCCGCAAGGCGTGCCGTTGCACGTATGCGAGGACCGCCTCGGCACTGGCCGTGGATGTGCGCGCGGACGCGGGGTCGTAATCCAGCACCGGATCGATGATCGCGGCGGCTTCATCGTCGTGGACAACATGCGTCCAGGTGCCGGTGTCCTTGTGGAAGAACGATTCGACTTCTGGATGCGATGGATCGCTCGGCGGCATGATCCTCTCCCCGGCACAGAACCGTTCAAGCCGGCGGCGCCACTGTATCGGCCACTTCGTACAACCGCACCAGCGGCTCCATGTCCAGCAGGTACTTGTCGTCCTCGTCGTAGTACACCGCGCGTTCGGGCTTCTTGCCGGCGTAGGCGTGGAGGGACTTCATCGAATCCCACAGCGTCAGCACCTGGAACTCGCACTGCTCGCCCTGAATCCGCCGCAGCACCCATCCACCATGCTGGCCCTTGTAGTCCCTCAGCGCCGGCAGCGCGGTCTGCTGCAGATGTTCGAGATAAGCGTCGGCCTGTTCCTTCGGGGTGATGCCGCGCCAGATACGCATGATCATGATGCACTCCGCCAGACGACAGTGCGGCCGATGCGCCGATCTCCGGAATCGCACGCGGGTCAGCCTAGCGTAGCGCCATCGCGTGTTTGCGTACGGTTAAACGCCCAACGCCCGAAAAAACGGGTCCGGTTCAGCGGCGTCGGAACCAGCGCTGCCAGCCGAACCGCCACCGCGAACGCTTCGAAATCGCCTTGGCATGGGTAGAGCCGCGGTCCGCTTCGATCAAGCCGGCCAGCAGGCGCCGGCGCCGCGCGCGATAGTCGTCGCGGCTGATTTCACCGAGCCGATGCGCCTCGTCCAGCACCGACAAGTCGCGATTGATCGCGCGTACCCGCTCGTCCAGTGCCGAACCTTCGGCGGGCGCCTCGCGCGCCAGGCTCACGATCACGGCCGAGAGATTGTCGCGGGCGCCGCGTTGCAAGGATGTTTCGAACAGGTCATCAAGGATCCCGTCGGGCGTGGAATGCCGGTCGCAGGCCGATTCGATTTCCGCGTCGGACATTTCCTTGTTCACGCCGTCCGAACACAGCACGAACTGCATGCCCGGCCGGTTGAGCGCCACCGCCCAGTCCATGAACAGCGCAGCGTCGGCGCCGATCGCGCGGGTCAGCACTCCGCCGGACGGTTGCGTCTGCGTCGGGCCGCCGCTCCAGCGTTCCGCATCGTCGATGCCGTACAGATGATCGCGCGTGATCGGCATCAAGCGCCCGTCGTCGGAACAATAACCGCGACTGTCGCCCGCCCAGCCGCACAGCGTGATCGCGCCGCCGTACACCAGCACCACCACGGTCGAACCGATGAGGTCCGCGCCCCGCGCCCGTGCGGCCCGGCACAACTCGGCGTTGACGCCGGCCAAAGTGTCTTCGATGGATTCAATGAACGCGAACACGTCGCCTGGGCGCGGCAGCGATGCCAGCCGCTCGACGACGAGTCGGCTGGCGAAGTCGCCGTCGGCGTGTCCGCCCAGTCCGTCGGCCACCGCCCACAGGCCGGCTTCGTCACGCACGAGGATCGCGTCCTCGTTGCGGCGACGTGCCTTGCCGATATCGGTGCGTCCCGCGGAGCGAAAGGGCGACGTCATGGTTCATCTCGTCATGGATCGCGATGGTTGCGTGCACAGCTCGACGCGATCCCGTGCGACCGCGCGAGTGTATCAGTCGTGGCGCCAAGACTCGCCGCGCACCTGCGCGCGATGCAACGAACCGCCGGTCACGCATGCTAGGCTGCACCGCAAGTCCGCGTTCGCGTTTTCCCATGCCTCGACTCCTTCGCACAAGCCTTTTGTCGGCCGCAGTCTGCGCGCTGATGCCGTTGCTCGCCGGCGCGCAAACCACTGCGTTGCCGCAAACCACCGCCGATACCGGCGAAACCAATCCCGGACAAGCTGCACTGGTGGGCGAAGTCGCGGCCGCCACCGGCCAGGATCCAGCGGCACTGAACGCGCTGCTGGACGGTGCGGTGGTGAAGCAGGGCATCATCGACGCAATGACGCGCCCGGCCGAAAGCAAGCCGTGGAGCGCATATCGCCCGATCTTCATGAACCCCGAGCGCATCGACGAAGGCGTGGTGTTCTACCGCCAGCACCGCGCGCTGCTCGACCAGATCGGCAAGCAATACGGCGTGCCGCCGCAATACATCGCCGCGATCATCGGGGTGGAAACCAACTACGGCAGCAACACCGGCAGCTATCGCGTGCTGGATGCGCTGGTGACGCTGGCGTTCCATTATCCGCCGCGCGCGAAATACTTCCGCGGCGAATTGAAGACGCTGCTGGAACTGTCCGCCAACAAATTGCCCGGACCGATTCCCGACATCTACGGTTCGTATGCGGGCGCCGAGGGACTCGCGCAGTTCATGCCTTCCAGCATTCGCGATTTCGCGGTGGACGCCGACGGCGACGGCCACATCAATCTGATGGCCTCGTTGCCGGACGCGTTCGCCAGCATCGCCAATTATTTCCGGGCGCACGGCTGGCAGACCGGGCACCCCGTGGCGATGCAGGCGGATCCCAGCGCCACCGCCGCGCCACCGCCCGCCTACGAAAACGCGCTGCCGACCCAACCGCTGGAAAGCTTCACCGCAGCCGGTTACGGGCCGACCGCGCACGCAGACCCCGCCATGCCCGCGAACCTGTTGACGCTCGACGGCGCGAACGGCCCGGAATACTGGCTGACCTTCCAGAACTTCTACGTGATCACCCGCTACAACAAGAGCCCGTTGTACGCGCTGGCCGTGACGCAACTCGCCGATGCGATCGCGCGCGGCGCAGCCCAAGCCCCCGCCGCGCAATGAGTCGCGGCCTGCGCATCCTGCTGCCACTCGTGCTGCTGGCGCTGGCGGCATGCTCTTCGAACCCGCAGCGCGCGCCAACGCGCAGTGGCGGCGCGACCGCAGCGCCCTGGCACGACAACACCGGCCTGTCGCAATCGGAGCGCTACCACCAGCGCAACGATTCCACGCCCGACATCAAGGACATCGATTTCAGCAAGATCCCGGAACCGGTGCCGGTCGCGGAAACGCCGTCGCGCTACGGCAACAAGTCGCCGTACTCGGTGAACGGCCAGACTTATCGCGTGCTGCCCACTGCCGCGGGTTACGACGAGCGCGGCATTGCTTCGTACTACGGCAGCAAGTTCAATGGCTACAAGACGTCGAACTTCGAAACCTACGACATGTACGGGTTCTCGGCAGCCAGCAAGGTGCTGCCGCTGCCGAGCTTCGCGCGCGTCACCAACCTGGAAAACGGCAGGAGCGTGGTCGTGCGCGTCAACGACCGCGGCCCGTTCATGCCCAACCGCATCATCGACCTGTCGCTGGCCGCGGCGGTGCGGATCGGCATCTGGCCGCGCGGTACCGGCCTTGTCGAGGTGCAAGGGATCGATCCCGCGCACCCGGTCGCGGAACCCGCGCCCCTTACCGCGGTCACACCGCGGACCGGCCGGCAACCGCTGCTGTACGTGCAGGTCGGCGCGTTCGCGGACGTGGCCAACGCCGAACGGCTGGCGACGCGTCTGCGCGGATTGAACCTGGGACCGGTGCGGGTGGTCGCCGCCAGCGTGAATGGACGGACCTTGCAGCGGGTGCAGATCGGACCGCTGGCGAGCGTGGATATCGTCGATGCGACCACCGCTCGGCTGGATTCGCTGGGTTTGCCGCATGCGAGCGTCGCG
>DATFGT010000058.1:0-75266 GCA_035249175.1 Rhodanobacteraceae bacterium | reverse complement strand
GATGGTGATGCCGGGCGACAACATCAAAATGGTGGTGACGCTGATCCATCCGATCGCGATGCAGGAAGGGTTGCGGTTTGCGATTCGCGAAGGCGGCCGCACCGTGGGCGCCGGCGTGGTCACCAAGGTCATCGAGTAACTGTTATTGCTGCGCGGGTTGCGCGCGGAGTTTTCTGACAACGCATCGAGGCGCAGCAATAACTCCCGCCGTTCATGCGACCAGAGAGCCGGTCGCATAACGGCGGGAAGAGCGGCTCTTGTGGAAAGTCCGGCATGGATGCCGGGATGGTTCTTTGCCGTCAGGGAGGACGGCTGAAACAAAAGCGAAAAGCAAACGGCGAAAGCCGACAACGTTCTTTTTAGCGAGCTACTGACATGGCAACCCAGAACATCCGCATCCGGCTGAAGGCCTACGACCATCGCCTGATCGACAAGTCGGCCAGCGAGATCGTGGAAACGGCCAAGCGCACGGGCGCGCAGGTGCGCGGCCCGATTCCGCTGCCGACCAAGATCGAGCGCTACACGATCCTGGTGTCGCCGCACGTGGACAAGGATGCGCGCGACCAGTACGAGACGCGCACCCACAAGCGCGTGCTGGACATCGTCGATCCCAACGACAAGACCGTGGATGCGCTGATGAAGCTCGACCTCGCCGCCGGCGTGGACGTGCAGATCAAGCTGGGCTGAGGGACGAAACATGAGCATCGGACTGGTTGGAAAAAAATGTGGCATGAGCCGGCTCTTCACCGAAGACGGCCGCTCGGTCCCCGTCACGCTGATCGAGGCGACGCCGAACCGCGTCACCCAGGTCAAGACCGCCGACACTGACGGTTACGTCGCGGTGCAAGTCACCGCGGGCGTCAGGCGCGCGTCGCTGCTGGCCAAACCGGCGAAAGGACATTTCGCCAAGGCCAAGGTCGAGCCGGGTCGTGGTCTATGGGAATTTCGCCTCGCTGACAAGGACGCCGACAAATACGCGGTGGGTGCCGAGATCAAGGTGGACGACGTGTTCAAGGTCGGCCAGATCGTGGACGTCGCCGGCGTGTCCAAGGGCAAGGGTTTCCAGGGCACGATCAAGCGCCATCACTTCACGATGGGCGACGCGACGCACGGCAACTCGCTGTCGCACCGCGCGCCGGGTTCGATCGGCCAGCGCCAGACGCCGGGCCGCGTGTTCCCCGGCAAGAAGATGGCCGGCCACATGGGCGCCGTGAATCGTTCGGCGATGAATCTCGAAGTGGTCAGCATCGACGCCGAGCGTCATTTGATCGCGGTCAGAGGCGCGGTGCCCGGTGCCCCTGGCGGCGATGTCGTCGTGCGTCCGGCCGCCAAGGCATAACGGAGCTTACGTCATGGAACTCAATGTGATTGGCGCGAATCCGGTGCAGGTTTCCGAAGCGATCTTCGGCGCCGCGTTCCGTCAGGATCTCGTGCATCAGGTGGTGGTGGCGTACCGCAATGCCGGTCGCGCCGGCACCAAGGCGCAGTTGAACCACACGCGCATGTCGGGCACCACCAAGAAGTTCAAGAAGCAGAAAGGCGGCGGCGCCCGCCACGGCGACTATCGTGCGCCGATCTTCGTCGGTGGCGCTCGCGCGTTCGCGGCGCAGCCGCGCGATTTCGCGCAGAAGGTCAACCGCAAGATGTATCGCGGCGCGCTGTGCTCGATGCTGGCGGAACTGAATCGCCAGGGTCGCCTCAAGGTCGTCCCGGAATTCGCCGTGGACGCGCCGAAGACCAAGGCGCTTATCGGCAAGCTCGGTGAGATCGAAGCCAACGGCCGCACCCTGATCGTGGCGCAGGCGGTGGACGAGAAGCTGTTTCTCGCCGCGCGCAACAACCCCAACATCGTCGACGTGATCGACGTTGACGGCATCAATCCGGTCGCGCTGGCCGCGGCCGACCACGTCGTCGTCACCGTCGACGCGGTGAAGAAGATCGAGGAGTGGCTGGCATGAGCGGCGATCGCATCCTGTCGGTGCTGCGCGCGCCGCACGTTTCGGAAAAGAGCACCCGCCTTTCCGAGCACAACCAGTACGTATTCACGGTGGCGCAGGACGCCACCAAGGCCGACGTCAAGTCTGCCGTCGAAAAGATGTTCGACGTCAGCGTGGTGTCGGTGAACATGGCCAACATCAAGGGCAAGCTGAAGACCTTCCGCTTCCGCCCGGGTCGCAAGGCCAATGTCCGCAAGGCTTACGTGCGTCTGGCCGATGGCCAGAGCATCGACGTCGCTGCGGGCAAGGCCTGAGCTCAGGAGTCAACCAACGATGGCACTGATCACACCCAAGCCGACTTCGCCGGGACGCCGCGGGGTCGTGCGCGTGGCGCCGCCACCCGGTCTGCACAAGGGCGAGCCGTATGCCCCGCTGACCGAAGTCCAGTCCAAGACCGGTGGCCGCAACCACTTCGGGCGCATCACCGTGCGTCATCGCGGTGGCGGCCACAAGCAGCATTACCGGATCATCGACTTCAAGCGTGACAAGGAAGGCGTCGCCTGCCGGGTCGAGCGCGTCGAGTACGATCCCAACCGCACCGCGTACATCGCGCTGCTGTGCTATGTGGATGGCGAGCGCCGTTACATCATCGCGCCCAAGGGCATCCAAGTCGGCGCGCAATTGATGGCCGGCACCGATGCGCCGATCAAGGACGGCAATACGCTTCCGCTGCGCAACATGCCGATTGGTACCGTCGTGCATTGCGTCGAGATGAAGCCCGGCAAGGGTGCGCAGCTCGCGCGCAGCGCCGGTGCCTCGGCCCAGTTGGTCGCGCGTGAATCCGGATACGCCACGCTGCGCCTGCGTTCGGGGGAAATGCGCAAGGTGCCGGTCGAATGCCGTGCCACCGTGGGCGAGGTTGGTCATTCGGAACACAACCTGCGCAAGCTTGGCAAGGCCGGCGCCAAGCGCTGGCTGGGCATCCGCCCGACCGTGCGCGGCGTGGTGATGAATCCGGTCGACCATCCCCACGGCGGCGGCGAAGGCCGCACCTCCGGCGGTCGCCATCCGGTGAGCCCGTGGGGCACGCCGACCAAGGGTTACAAGACCCGCAACAACAAGCGCACGCAGAAGCTGATCGTGCGCCGCCGCACCAAGTAAGGGCTCATCGATATGCCACGTTCACTCAAGAAAGGCCCGTTCATCGACCTGCACCTTCTGAAGAAGGTGGAGGCCGCGAACCAGAGCAACAGCAAGCGCCCGATCAAGACCTGGTCGCGTCGCTCGATGATCCTGCCGGAGATGGTGGGCCTCACCGTCGCCGTCCATAACGGCCGTCTGCATGTGCCGGTACTGGTCAACGAGAACATGGTTGGGCACAAGCTCGGCGAATTCGCGGTGACCCGCACGTTCAAGGGTCACAGTGGTGACAAGAAAGCCGCGGCTCCGGCTGCCGCCGCCAAGTAATGGATACCGTCATGACTACGACTCAAGCCAAGGCCGTCCTGCGCGGGGTGCGCATTTCGGCGCAGAAGGCACGACTGGTGGCCGACATGGTGCGAGGCATGCCCGTGGGCACGGCCAGCGCGGTGCTGGAACACACCAACAAGAAGGCGGCGCACCTGGTTCGCAAAGTGCTGCTGTCGGCGGTCGCCAATGCCGAGAACAACGTCGGCGCCGACGTGGATGAACTGAAAGTTTCGCGCATCTACGTGGACGAAGGCACGGTCATGAAGCGCATGCGCGCCCGCGCCAAGGGCCGTGGCGCCCGCATCCTCAAGCGCACTTCGCATATCACGGTCGAGGTAGGTTGATCATGGGTCACAAAGTCAATCCAATCGGAATCCGCCTCGGCATTTCCAAGGACTGGAACTCCAAGTGGTTTGCGGGCAAGCGCCAGTACGCAGCTAACCTGGTATCGGACATCAAGGTGCGCGAGCTGCTGAAGGAAAAGCTTGCGCAGGCCGGTGTGTCGAAAATCCTCATCAGCCGCCCGCAGAAGAATGCCGACATCACTATCTTCACTGCGCGTCCGGGCGTCGTGATCGGCAAGAAGGGCGAGGACATCGAGAAGTTGCGCCGTGAAGTTTCGAAGATCATGGGCGTGGACGCCCACATCAACGTCAGCGAAGTGCGCAAGCCCGAACTGGACGCGCAACTGGTCGCGGAATCCATCGCTCAACAGCTCGAGCGCCGCATCATGTTTCGTCGCGCGATGAAGCGCTCGGTGCAGAATGCCATGCGCCTCGGCGCGCTTGGCATCAAGGTCAACGTCGCCGGCCGTCTGAACGGCGCCGAGATTGCGCGGTCCGAGTGGTATCGCGAAGGTCGCGTACCGCTGCACACGCTGCGCGCCGACATCGACTACGGCCTGGCCGAAGCTCGCACCACCTATGGCGTGATCGGCGTCAAGGTATGGATCTACAAGGGCGAAATCTTCGACTTCGCCAGTGTCGGCCAGACCAAGGAAGACGAACGCAACGAAGGTCCGGCGCCGCGCCGCGAACGCGGTTCGCGTGACGACGACCGTCGCGAGCGCGCCCCCCGCGGGCGTCGCGAGCGGACCACGGCTGAGTAAGGAACCAGTGTCATGTTGCAACCCAAGCGAACCAAATTCCGCAAACAGTTCAAGGGCCGCAACCGGGGCCTCAGCCTGTCGGGCAATCTCGTCAGCTTCGGCGAGTTCGGCCTGAAGGCGACCACCCGCGGCGCGATCACCGCGCGCGAGATCGAAGCAGCGCGCCGCTGCATCACGCGCTACGTGAAGCGCGGCGGCAAGCTGTGGATCCGCGTGTTCCCGGACAAGCCGATCACCAAGAAGCCGATCGAAGTCCGCATGGGCGCCGGCAAGGGCAATGTCGAGTACTGGGTCGCGCCGATCCAGCCCGGCCGGATGCTGTACGAAATCGAAGGCGTCAGCGAAGCCGAGGCGCGCGAGGCGTTTCGTCTCGCCGCGGCCAAGTTGTCGATCCAAACCCAATTCGCGACCAGGGCGCTGCTGTGATGGATACCAACGAGATGCGCGAAAAGTCCGCGCAGGAACTTACCGACCACATCGCCGAGCTGCGTCGCGAGCAGTTCAGCCTGCGCATGCAGAAGGCCCAGGGCCAGGCTGCGCAGACCCACCAGTTCGCCAAGGTGCGCCGCGAAATCGCGCGCGCCGCGACGATCCTGGGCGAGAAGCAGAAGACCCATGGAGCCGCGTGATGAACGATACGAACAATCAAGCTGACAAGGACAGCGCGCGCACCCTCGAGGGTCGCGTCACCAGCAGCAAGGCTTCCAAGACGGTGACCGTGCTGGTCGATCGCCAGGAACAGCACGGCCTGTATGGCAAGCTGCTGCGCCGTTCGACCAAGTTGCACGCGCACGACGAAAGCGGCGAGTGCCACGAGGGCGACCTGGTGCGCATCGCCGAATGCCGGCCGCTGTCCAAGACCAAGCATTTCCGCGTGGTGGAAGTGCTGGCGCGCGCGGCCGAGTGAGGAGAGTCGAGCCATGATCCAGATGCAATCCATGCTGGCCGCGGCGGACAACAGCGGCGCACGCGAACTGATGTGCATCAAGGTGCTGGGCGGCTCCAAGCGCCGCTATGCCAGCGTCGGCGATGTCATCAAGGTTTCGATCCGCGACGCGATTCCGCGCAGCAAGGTCAAGAAAGGCGAGGTCTACAACGCCGTCGTCGTGCGCACCGCCAAGGGCGTGCGCCGTCCGGACGGTTCGTTGATCCGCTTCGACGACAATGCCGCGGTACTGCTGAACAACAAGCTCGAGCCGATCGGCACCCGCATCTTCGGGCCGGTCACCCGTGAACTGCGCAGCGAACGTTTCATGAAGATCGTGTCGCTCGCGCCGGAAGTGTTGTAAGGAATTCACCATGAATCGCATTCGCAAAGGCGACACGGTGCTCGTGATCGCGGGCAAGAACAAGGGCCAGCACGGCGAAGTCACCCGCATCGACGGTGACCGCGTGTTCGTGCAGAACATCAACATGGTCAAGCGCCACACCAAGCCCAACCCGCAGTTGCAGCAGCCGGGCGGCATCGTCGAGCGCGAGGCCCCGATCCACATTTCCAATGTCATGCTGTACGACCTCGCCACCGGCAAGGGCGAACGCGTGGGCCGCAAGACGCTCGGCGACGGGCGCAAGGTGCGCGTGTTCCGGTCCACCGGCGAAGTCGTGGATGCATGAGGACGAAGCCATGACACGCCTCGAAAAAATCTACAAAGACGAAGTGACGCCGGCGCTGATGAAGCGCTTCGGCTACCAGAACCCGATGCAGGTTCCGCGCATCAGCAAGATCACGCTCAACATGGGCGTGGGCGAAGCCGCGGCCAACAAGAAGGTGCTGGAGAACGCGACCGCGGACATGGCGAAGATCGCCGGCCAAAAGCCGGTGGTGACCAAGGCGCGCGTGTCGGTCGCTTCGTTCAAGATCCGCGATGGCTGGCCGATCGGGTGCAAGGTCACGCTGCGCCGCGCCAACATGTGGGAGTTCCTCGATCGCCTGATCAACATTTCGCTGCCGCGCGTCCGCGACTTCCGGGGCGTGTCCGGCCGCGCGTTCGACGGCCGCGGCAACTACAACATGGGCGTGAAGGAACAGATCATCTTCCCGGAAATAGACTTCGACCAGGTCGATGCGATGCGCGGCATGGACATCTGCATTACCACCACCGCGCAAACCGATGCGGAAGCCAAGGCGCTTCTCGAAGCGTTCCACTTCCCGTTCAGGAACTAAAGGAAACAGGCATGGCCAAGAAATCCATGGTGAACCGCGATCTGAAGCGCGCCAAGCTGATCAAGCGGCACGCCGGCAAGCGCGTCGATCTCAAGAAGATCATCGCCAGCACCGATGCGAGCTACGACGAGAAGATGGCCGCCGCGGCCAAGCTGCAGAAGTTGCCGCGCGACTCCAGCCCGTCGCGCCTGCGCACCCGCTGCGCGCTGACCGGGCGTCCGCGCGCGGTATACGCGAAGTTCGGCCTGTCCCGCAGCAAGTTGCGCGAAGCGACCATGCGCGGCGACGTGCCCGGCCTGCGCAAGGCCAGTTGGTAAGGGTAAAGAATGAAGTCGGGCGCCAAGCGCCCTAAAGGGCAAAGAGTAAAAGCAGGTCCGCGGCGCTTCTTCGCTCTTTGCAGTGCCGAAGGCACGAGTTTACGGCTTGCGCAGCAAGCGGCTCGACGCTTTCTAGCAAACATAATGAGCGACTTTCCGTTTCGGATATCGATGCAACGCAACAGGAATAACCCATGAGCATGACTGATCCCATCGCCGATATGTTCACCCGCATCCGCAATGCCCAAGCCATGGGCAAGCCAACGGTGAGCATGCCGGCTTCCAAGGTGCGCCAGGCGCTGGCCGACCTGTTGAAGACCGAAGGCTACGTGCTGGATTCCCGTCGCGCAGAAGCGGGCGGCAAGGCGCAGCTTGAAATCAAGCTGAAGTATTTCGAAGGCAAGCCGGCGATCGAGCGCATCGAGCGCGTCAGCCGCCCCGGCCTTCGCGTGTACCGCGGCACGGACGCGTTGCCGAAGGTGCTGGGTGGGCTCGGCATCTCCATCGTGTCCACTTCGTCCGGCCTGATGACCGACGCGCAGGCGCGCGCCAAGGGTCTGGGCGGCGAAGTGATCGGTCGCGTCGCTTAAAGCAGGACGGAGCAGGAAACATGTCACGAGTAGCCAAGCAACCGGTCGCGCTGCCCAAGGGCGTCGAGTGTCAGGTGGCCGCCGACGGGATCACCGTCAAAGGCCCCAAGGGCACCCTCAGGATGCGCGCGATTCCGGGCGTCGAAATCAAGAGCGCCGACGGTCAACTGACTTTCGCCGACGGCAGCGCCGAAACCAAGTTCGCGGGCACCACCCGCGCGCTGCTGGCCAACATGGTCAAGGGCGTGAGCCAGGGTTACGAGCGCAAGCTGGAACTGGTGGGCGTCGGTTTCCGCGCGGCGGTGCAGGGCAAGAGCCTCAATCTGTCGCTCGGGTTCTCGCACCCGGTGGTGTTCGCGGCGCCGGAAGGGGTGACCCTGGAGACGCCATCGCCGACGGAAATCCTGGTGAAGGGCGCCGACAAGCAGCGGGTCGGCGAAACCGCCGCGAAGATTCGCGCGTTTCGTCCGCCGGAGCCCTACAAGGGCAAGGGCGTGCGGTACGCCGGCGAGCGCATCACGCTGAAAGAAGCGAAGAAGGCCTGATCATGATCGACAAGAAAACATCGCGTCTGCGTCGCGCCAAGTCCGCGCGCGCGCACATCCGCAAGTTGGCGGTGCCGCGTTTGAGTGTCCATCGCAGCGGCCAGCACCTCTATGCGCAGGTGATCGCCGCCGACGGAGAGACCGTGGTCGCGGCCGCTTCCACCGTCCAGAAGGACGTCCGCGGCGGACTGACGGGTACCAAGAACAAGTCTGCTGCCGCAGCGGTGGGCAAGGCGATCGCCGAGAAGGCACGCGCCGCGGGCGTCGAATCGGTGGCGTTTGACCGCTCTGGCTTCCGTTATCACGGCCGTGTGGCCGCGTTGGCAGATGCCGCACGTGAAGCGGGGCTCAAGTTCTGATGTGGTGAACGGGTTGCGTGTGAGGCCCGAGTGTTTATTTGTGCGATCGTCCATGATCGCTGCATCTCGGAATACCTCGGTAGTGAGCAGTTCCAGGCAGTCGAATACACCAGAACGGCCTTCCATGGCCTGACTTTTCGCGAAAACTTACAACTCCAAGCGGCTTCTTGATGCCGCAAGCAAATGCCCGCATCCCGCGGGCGCAAGGTGAAAACATGGCGAACAACGATCGCGACAATTCCGACGGGATGCTCGAAAAACTCATTGCCGTCAACCGCGTGGCCAAGACGGTCAAGGGCGGTCGGCAGATGAGCTTCACCGCGCTGACCGTGGTGGGCGACGGCGCCGGCAAGGTCGGCTTCGGATACGGCAAGGCACGTGAAGTGCCGGTCGCAATCTCGAAGGCGATGGAGCGTGCGCGCCGCAACATGGTGTCGGTCGGCCTGAACAACGGCACCATCTGGTACGCGGTCAAGGCCAACCACGGCGCGGCCCGCGTATTCATGCAGCCGGCGTCCGAAGGTACCGGCGTGATCGCCGGCGGCGCGATGCGCGCGGTGCTGGAAGTGGTCGGGGTGAAGGACGTGCTGGCCAAGGCGGTCGGTTCGCGCAACCCGATCAACCTGGTGCGCGCCACCATCAAGGGTCTGCAGTCGGTCGCGAGTCCGGAATACATCGCGGCCAAGCGTGGCAAGAAGGTCGAGGAACTGGGTCATGGCGGCTAAGAAAACCACCACCGGCACCGTGAAGGTGCGTCTCGTGGGCGGCTTGCGCGGCGTGCAGTCGCGGCATCGCCTGAGCGTGAAGGCGCTGGGCCTGAATCGTACCGGCGACGTGCGCGAACTGAAGGACAGCCCGCAGGTGCGCGGCCTGATCAACACGGTCAATTACCTGGTCCGGGTCGAGGAGTAAGTCATGCGTTTGAACACATTGAAGCCCGGCAAGGGCGCACGCAAGGAACGCCGTCGCGTCGCGCGCGGCATCGGTTCGGGCCTCGGCAAGACCGCGGGCCGCGGCCACAAGGGCCAGCACGCGCGCGCCGGCAACACGCATACCATCGGCTTCGAAGGCGGTCAGATGCCGCTGCAGCGTCGCCTACCCAAGGTCGGCTTCCGCTCCAAGAAGCAGGCCGAGTCGCAGCAAGTGTTCCTGTACCAGATCGCGGGCCTGAAGAAGGGCGCGATCGACCTGGCCGTGCTGCGCGAAGCCAAGCTGGTCGACGGCCGCGCCAAGCGCGTCAAGATCGTCAAGAAGGGCGAGATCGACCGCGCGGTGAAGGTGTCCGGCATTTTGGCGACCGCGGGCGCGAAGGCGGCGATTGAAGCTGCCGGCGGTTCGGTGGAGTAAGCATTTTGGCCGCAGGCAAGACATCGACCAATCCGTTGGCCCAATTCGGCAAGATGACCGAGCTGCGCCAGCGCCTGCTGTTCCTCGTCGGCGCGCTGATCGTGTTCCGGCTGGGTTCGTTCATTCCGGTGCCGGGTGTCAACCCGGAAGCCATGACCCGGATGATCGAGCAGGGCGGCGGCCTGTTGAACATGTTCAACATGTTCTCGGGCGGCGCGCTGGCGCGCTTCTCGCTGTTCGCGTTGGGCGTGATTCCGTACATCTCCGCATCCATCGTGGTGCAGATGATGGGTTCGGTGCTGCCGAGCTGGCAGGCGCTGAAGAAGGAAGGCCAGTCCGGCCAGCGCATCCTCACCAAGTACACCCGCTGGGGCACGGTCGGCCTCTCGGCCTTCCAGGCGTTCGGCATCGCGATGGCGCTGCAGAAGGAAGGCGTGTCGGGCGGCGTGCCGATTGTGTACGACCCGGGCTTCGGTTTCATCTTCGCCTCCGTGATCGGCCTCACCGCCGGCAGCATGTTCCTGATGTGGCTGGGTGAGCAGATGACCGAGCGCGGCATCGGCAACGGCATTTCGCTGATCATCTTCGCGGGCATCGTGGCCGGTTTGCCGCAGGCGTTGACGCAGACTTTCACAATGGCCAGCAACGGCGAGCTGACACCGATCAAGGTGTTGCTGGTGGTGGTGATCGTGCTGCTGGTGACCGCGTTCTGCGTGTTCATGGAAAGCGCGCAGCGCCGGATCACGGTGAACTACGCGCGGCGCCAAGGCGGTTCCAAGGCGTACCAGAATCAGAGTTCGCACTTGCCGCTGAAGATCAACATGTCGGGAGTGATTCCGCCGATCTTCGCCTCGTCGCTGATCCTGTTTCCGGCGACCGCCTCCACGTGGTTCTCGAACGCAAGCCAGATGCACTGGTTGCAGCAGCTGACCACCGCGCTGTCGCCAGGTGAGCCGCCGTACATGATCCTGTACGCCGGCATGATCATCATCTTTGCGTTCTTTTACACCGCGATCGTGTTCAACTCGCAGGAAACCGCCGACAACCTGAAGCGCTCGGGTGCGTTGATTCCGGGCTTGCGTCCGGGCAAAGCGACCGCAGATTACATCGACGCCGTGCTGACCCGCCTGACCGGCGCCGGCGCGATCTACCTCGCCGCCGTGTGCCTGATTCCGGACTTCATGCAGACGGAGTGGCACGTGCCGTTCTATTTCGGCGGAACGTCGCTGCTGATCGTGGTGGTGGTGGCGATGGATTTCCGGGCCCAGGTGTCCGCGCATCTGGTCTCGCACCAATACGAAAGTTTGCTGAAAAAGGCCAACCTGCGGCGGGGATAGCCCGCGCGAAAGCGGTTGGACGGGGCGGCACGGTGCTGCCGGAAGAAGGTTTCGAGGGGCTCGGCCGAATGGAAGGCCGGGCGGTTTCAGGCAAGCGGGAACGGGTTTCCGCAAAGCCGGGTTTCAGGCTATAATTAACAGTTTGCCGAATCGGCAACGCATTTCAGGTGGAGTACCCACAACATGGCACGTATCGCAGGCGTCAACCTGCCAGTCAACAAGCACGTCTGGGTAGGCTTGCAGAGCATCTATGGCGTGGGCCGCACCCGTTCGCGCAAGATCTGCGAGTCGGCGGGTGTCGCCCCGACCACCCAGATCAAGTCGCTGTCCGAGGGCGAAGTCGAGAACCTGCGCCGCGAAGTGGCGAAGTTCACCGTGGAAGGCGACCTGCGCCGCGAAGTCGGCATCAGCATCAAGCGCCTGATGGACCTCGGCACTTACCGCGGCTTGCGTCATCGTCGTGGCCTGCCCGCGCGTGGCCAACGTACCCGCACCAACGCGCGCACCCGCAAGGGTCCGCGTCGAGCCATCAAGAAATGAGCGATGTGAAAGCTGCTGCGCAACTCGCCTCGTCCATGTGGCTCGCCCTTCGGGCCGCCTGCGGCGTTCAAATCGGCGTCCCAGCCGATTCAGTCGGCAGTTCGCGCAGCTTCGCTCGTAACGCTTTCAAATCGCTCATCGAACACTGAACGAGATTTACTGACGGACAACCCATGGACAAACCAGCAGCCAAGCCGAAGAAGAAGACCAAGCGCGTCGTCGTTGACGGTGTCGCCCACGTCCAGGCTTCCTTCAACAACACCATCGTCACCATCACCGATCGCCAGGGCAATGCGCTGTCGTGGGCGACCGCGGGTGGCGCGGGTTTCCGCGGTTCGCGCAAGTCCACGCCGTTCGCCGCGCAGGTCGCGGCGGAAAAGGCCGGACGCGTGGCGCTGGACTACGGCGTCAAGTCGCTGGAAGTGCGCATCAAGGGACCGGGTCCGGGCCGCGAGTCGGCGGTACGCTCCCTGAACGCGCTCGGCTACAAGGTCACCAACATCATCGACGTCACGCCGATTCCGCACAATGGCTGCCGTCCGCCCAAGAAGCGGAGGGTCTGACATGGCACGTTATCGTGGTCCCACCTGCAAGCTGGCCCGTCGCGAAGGCGCCGACCTGTCGCTGAAGAGTCCGGCGCGCGCGATCGATTCCAAGTGCAAGTTCGACAACAAGCCCGGCCAGCACGGCGTCGCAGCCAAGCGCTCGCGTCCATCCGACTACGCGGTGCAGTTGCGCGAGAAGCAGAAGGTCAAGCGCATCTACGGCGTGCTCGAGCGCCAGTTCGGCAATTACTACAAGAAGGCCACCCAGCTGAAGGGCAACACCGGTGAAAACCTGTTGCGCATGCTGGAGGCCCGCCTCGACAACGTGGTGTACCGCATGGGTTTTGCGGTGACCCGCGCACAGGCACGTCAATTGGTCTCGCACAAGGCCATCATGGTCAACGGCAAGAAGACCAACGTGCCTTCGCTGGCGATCCGTCCAGGCGATGAGGTCAAGCTCACGGAACGCGCGCAGAAGCAGTTGCGCGTGCAGGAAGCGCTGAAGGTTTCGGAAAGCATGGACCTGCGTCCGGGTTGGATCGAAGTCGATGCGAAGAATGCGGCGGGCGTGTTCAAGACCATGCCGGATCGTGCCGACCTGCCCACCGACATCAACGAAGCGCTGATCGTCGAATTGTATTCGAAGTAACGCGTTGCAGCCGGCGCGGCGGACCCTCAGGGTGCCGCCTGCGCCACCGACGCAAGCCGGACGGCGAGGCCGTTCCGGTGTTGCATTATCGGAGCCCGAATCCTGCGCGGCTCCACCTGTGATCTTCCGGAGTAGCCCATGGCAGTCTCTTCCACCCAGGTCTTGCGTCCGCGTGGTCTGAAAGTCGAACCCGTCGGACCGAATCACGCGCGCGTTGTCGTCGAGCCGCTGGAACGCGGCTACGGCCACACGCTCGGAAACGCGCTGCGGCGCGTGCTGCTGTCGTCCATCGCGGGCGCGGCCATCGTCGAAGCCGAAATCGAAGGCGTGTTGCACGAATACACCACGCTGGAAGGTTTGCAGGAAGACGTGATCGAGGTGTTGCTGAACCTCAAGGGCGTGGCGATCCGCCTGAACGGCACCGACGAAGCCAACCTCACCCTTTCCAAGAAGGGCAAGGGCGTGGTCACCGCGGGTGACATCACCGTTGACCATACCGTGGAAATCGTCAACCCCGAGCACGTGATCTGCCACCTGACCAAGGATGTCGCGCTCAACATCCGCCTCAAGGCGCGCCGCGGTATCGGTTACCAGCCGGCGGTCAGCCGCGCGAATCCTGATGAGGAAGCGCGTCCGATCGGCCGCCTGCAGATCGATGCCTCGTTCTGCCCGGTGCGTCGCGTCGCCTACTCGGTGGATGCCGCGCGCGTCGAGCAGCGCACCAACCTCGACAAGCTGGTGCTGGACGTCGAAACCAATGGCACCGTGGCGGTCGATGAGGCTGTGCGCCAGGCCGCGCAGACCTTGCACGAACAGCTTTCCGTCTTCGGCGATTTCAAGAGCCGCGAGTCCACCGAGTCGGAGAAGGACAAGGCCGGCGTCTCGCCGCTGCTGCTGCGTCCGATCGACGATCTGGAACTCACCGTGCGTTCGGCCAATTGCCTCAAAGCCGAGAGCATCTACTACATCGGCGACCTGGTGCAGAAGACCGAAGTCGAACTGCTGAAGACCCCGAACCTCGGCAAGAAGTCGCTCACCGAGATCAAGGATGTACTCGGCGCCAAGGGTCTCGCGCTCGGCACCAAGCTGGAAAACTGGCCGCCGGCCGGGATTTCGTCGGGTATGCAGCTTGGTTGATTTTGTGGCGGTCTCGCGCTGGGCGTGGCCTGCTCGCGCGTGACTTCCCGTTCGTTTATTTGTGCGATCGTCCATGATCGCTGCGTCAGTGAAGGGAATGGACTCCTGCGGTTTCAAAGTTTTCGGCATCAGAACGGGCGTCCATGCCCTGACTTTTCACAAAAGCTCGCTTTGACGAGCACTTTGGTATTCAAAAGCGGATATCCGCGGGGTTCTTGGGCAGGTCCCAGGTTCTTCATAACAATAGAGAGAATTCAACATGCGCCACCTCAAATCCGGACGCAAACTCAATCGGACCAGTGCCCATCGCGAAGCCATGTACAAGAACATGGCGGCTTCGCTGATCAAGCACGAACTGATCCGCACCACCCTGCCCAAGGCCAAGGATCTGCGCCGCGTCGCCGAACCGCTGATCACGCTGGCCAAGGTCGACGGCGTCGCAAACCGCCGCCTTGCCTTCGCGCGGCTGCGTGACAAGCAGGCGGTCGGCAAGCTGTTCGTGGAACTCGGCCCGCGTTATCGCGAGCGCAAGGGTGGCTACCTGCGGATCATCAAGTGCGGTTTCCGCGATGGCGACAACGCGCCGATGGCCTATGTCGAACTGGTCGACCGTCCACAGGTGCAGCCGGCCGCTGAAGATTGATCCGCTGAAACCGCGTCAAACCGGAAACCCGGCCCATGGCCGGGTTTTTGTTGCACGACATGACAGGCATCCCTGGAAACGCTACTGTTGCGCGTCCGCTCGTTTTCCGCACTGGCCATGAATCCATTCCGCTGGTCTTTCCGCATCGCCTTCCTGCTCGGCTTCCTGATCTGCGTGGCCTTGCTGGGTTACGCGCTATACGAGGAGCTGTACCAGAACCAGATGCCGTGCTACCTGTGCGTGCTGCAGCGGGTCGCGTTCGTATGGATGGGGTTGTTTTTCCTCATCGGCGCGCTGCATGCGCCGCGCGCAGGGGGGCGCCGGACCTACATCGTGCTGGTGCTGATCGGTGCGTTGTTCGGCATTGCGATGTCCGTCCGCCAGTTGTGGTTGCAGTCGTTGCCGGCGGATCAGGTTCCGGCCTGCGGCGCGAGCTTCGGCACCCTCGTTGCCATGCTGCAGCAAGGTTCAATGCCGCTCGGCCGGTTCATGGCGGTGATTCTGCACGGCGACGGGAATTGCGCAGCGGTGACGTGGAGGTTCCTCGGGTTGTCGATGGCCGGCTGGGCGCTGATCTGGTACGTCCTGCTCGGTGTCTGGGCATTGCTGCCGCGGCCGCGCAGCAATAAATTGGGTGGTGTGCGCACGCTGCGCGCCACGAGGAATTGAACATGGCAGGTTCAGAAGCGTCGCGGACGACCTTGCGTCCGGTGCGGGAAGCACGCCCGTGGAAAGTTGGGAGCTGGCAAAGCCACCCGGCGGCGCAGATGCCGCACTACGAAGATGCCGCGGAATTGCAATCGGCCATGCAGCGGCTGGGAGCCCTGCCGCCCTTGGTGACATCGTGGGAGGTGTTGGCGTTGAAGTCGCTGCTGGCTGAAGCCCAGCAGGGCAAGCGCTTCCTGCTGCAGGGCGGCGATTGCGCGGAAACCTTCGCCGACTGCAACAACGAGGTGATCGCCAATCGCCTGAAGGTGTTGCTGCAAATGAGCCTGGTGCTGGTGCATGGGCTGCGCATGCCGGTGCTGCGCGTCGGACGTTTCGCCGGCCAATACGCCAAGCCGCGCTCGGCCGACACCGAAACCATCGACGGCGTAACCTTGCCGGTGTATCGGGGCGAACTGGTCAACGGCGCCGAGTTCACCCCGGAAGCGCGGCGTCCCGATCCCAAGCGCATGCTGGAAGGCCACGCGCGTTCTGCGATGACCATGAACTTCGTGCGCGCGTTGATCGACGGAGGGTTCGCCGACCTGCACCATCCCGAATACTGGAACCTTGCGTGGGTGGAACGCTCGCCCTTGGCGGCCGATTACAGGCAGATGGTCGAGGGCATTTCCGGCGCGATGCATTTCATGGAAACACTGGCCGGGCCGATCGCAAGTTTCCAGCGCGCGGATTTCTACACCTCGCATGAGGCGCTGCTGTTGCACTACGAACAAGCCTTGACGCGTCAGGTGCCGCGCCAGTGGGGCTGGTTCGACTTGTCCACCCATTTCCCGTGGATCGGCATGCGTACCGCGGCGCTGGATGGCGCGCATGTGGAATTCTGCCGCGGCATCCGCAACCCGATTGCGATCAAGATCGGGCCTGCGATGCACGCGGAGCAGTTGCGACAGTTGGTCGACATCCTGAATCCGGATGACGAGCCGGGTCGCCTGACCCTTGTCCATCGCATGGGTGCGGGCGGTATCGGCCAACACTTGCCGCGCTTGATCGAGGCCGTGCAGGCGACCGGCAGGCGCGTGCTGTGGGTGTGCGACCCCATGCACGGCAATACCGAGAAACTCGGCAGCGGTGTCAAGACCCGGCGCTTCGCCAACATCCGCAGCGAACTGGAACAGGCGTTCGATATCCACGCCGCGGCGGGCACGTACCTCGGAGGCGTGCATCTTGAATTGACCGGCGAGGACGTCACCGAATGCATGGGCGGTGCGCGCGACCTGTCCGAGGCCGACCTCGCGCGGGCGTATCGGTCGACCGTCGATCCGCGACTCAACTACGAACAGTCGCTGGAATTGGCGATGCTGATCGTGCGCAAATCCGGCAACCCGGTCGCCACCGTATAGGGCGGGTCTTGACCCGCTGTTCGAATTGCAATGGCGGGTTGAAACCCGCCCTACATTTTGCTTGCAAGCCGCGCCAACTGCCGCCACGGTTCGATATTCCAGAATCCGCGCGCTTGTCCGGACGGCGAGGGCAGCACGAAGATGCGCGATTGCGCGATGTGCGATTCCTGCGGGCCGTACGGGTACGCGCCGGGCGACAGGCCCAACGCGGCCCGCGCCGCGTTCTTGCTGGTGAAGGCGACGATGCGTGGTTTGTAGCGCGCGAGTTTGCGTCGCAGCGCCTTCGCATCGAACGCGCCCCGCGGCAATTCCGAATCGGAGCCGAAGTCGTGTTTGGCGACGTCGGTCAGTCCGATGCCGAATTGCAGCACCGTATGGAATTCGCGTGGTGCAAGCAGACGCGGCGTCATGCCGGTCGTGAACAACGTGCGCCAGAAATAGTTGCCGGGATGCGCGTAGTAGGCGCCCTCGCGCGCGGAGCGCGTGCCGGGCGCAGTGCCGCAGAACACGACGCACAAACCGGGCGCCAGCACGTCCGGCAATATCGTGCGCGTGCGCGAAGTCATGCCGCACATTGTTGCATGGCTGCAGATGACGCGGCTCGGCGGCTGTGCCACCATCATCCCGGATGACTTCACCCGACACCGCCTTCGCAAACGGCTTGCCGATGTTGCCGGTGCGGCGCAGCCAGCCGGGGCTGTATGCCGGTTTCTGGCGGCGCGCCGCTGCCGTGTTCATCGATTTCGTAGTCTTCTCCGCGATCCACTGGACCGTGGTGTTGTGTTTCGGCGTCTGGATCATGGTGCCGTGGGCATTGCTGGGCGGCGGCCACGGATCGGCAATGGTGGAGCTGATCGACCTCGTATTGCAGCCGTTCGGGATCGTGGTGGTGTGGCTTTACTTCGCGGTGTGTGAATCCTCGCGCTGGCAGGCCACGATCGGAAAACTGGCGCTGGGATTGCAGGTGACGGATGAATACGGGGGGCGGATCGGTTTCGCCCGCGCCAGCGGTCGCTACTTCGGAAAATTCGTATCAATCCTTTCGCTGGGCATCGGATTTCTTCTTGCGGGTTGGACCGCGCGCAAGCAGGCGTTGCACGATGACATGGCCGGGTGCTGCGTGGTGCGCAAAACAGGACTGACGGGGTGGCACGAACCGACGGCGATCCGCGAACCAATGACGTCACCGGCAGTGAATGGCATGCCAGGCTGGGGCATCGCGCTGGTGGTGATCGGGGCCGGATTGTTCCTGGTATTGCCGGTCACCAGCTTCCTGGCCGCATTTGCGATTCCGGCGTATCAGAGTCATGCGTTGCGTGCGCAAGTCGCACAAGGCGTCGAACTGACAGAGCGCGCCCGCGCGCTGGTTGCCGAATACATCGGCGAGCGCGGCGCACTTCCGGAAAACAATCGTGTGCTCGGACTGCCGAAGCCCGAAGCGATCCGTGCGCGCTACGTCACCAGCGTGCGCGTGGCGGGTGGCAAGGTAGTGGTCACTTATGGCAATGAGGCGAGCGACACGCTCCGCGGCGGGCACGTGGTGATTTCACCGACGGGCAATGCCGCGCGCTTGCACTGGCATTGCAGCAGCCCCGACATCCGCGATCGCTATCTGCCGGAAAGTTGTCGTTGAGCCGGCGCGCGGCGCAAGCGGTTTAGTTATGCCGCCTGCCGCGATGCGCGCTTGCGATCGATTTCGGTGAGGTGCCGCTTGCGCAGCCGGATCTCTTTCGGCGTCACCTCGACCAGTTCATCGTCGTCGATGAATTCCAGCGCCTGTTCCAGCGACAGCTTCACGTACGGCGTCAGCGTCAGCGCGTCGTCCTTGCCGGAGGCGCGGACGTTGGTGAGCTGCTTGCCGCGCAGCGCGTTGACGGTGAGATCGTTGTCCTTGGCGTGGATGCCGACCAGCTGGCCTTCGTAGATCTGTGCGCCGGCATCGATCAGCATGCGGCCGCGGTCCTGCAGCCCCCACAGTGCATAGGCCGGTGCCGGGCCGGTGCCGTTGGAGATCATCACGCCGTTGGCGCGCTTGCCGATCATGCCTTCCGACTTCGGGCCGTAATGGTCGAACACGTGGAACATCAGGCCGGTGCCCGCGGTGAGGGTGCGGAATTCTGTCTGGAAACCGATCAGTCCGCGCGCCGGAATCATGTATTCGAGGCGCACGCGACCCTTGCCGTCGGGCTCCATGTTTTTCAGCTGCCCCCGGCGGGTACCGAGTTTTTCCATCACGCCGCCCTGGTAAGCCTCTTCCATGTCGACGACCAATTGTTCCCAAGGTTCCTGCAGCACGCCGTCGATCTCGCGCACGATCACTTCCGGGCGCGACACCGCAAGTTCGTAGCCTTCGCGGCGCATCGTCTCGATCAGGATCGACAGGTGCAATTCACCACGGCCGGAAACCTTGAACTTGTCCGGATCGGCCGTTTCCTCGACACGCAGCGCGACGTTGTGCAATGTCTCTCGCGTCAGCCGCTCGCGGATCTGGCGACTGGTGAGGAACTTGCCACCCGAGAGATCCTTGTTGCCGGCAAACGGTGAACTGTTGACCTGGAAGGTCATGCTGATGGTCGGCTCGTCCACGGTCAGCGCCGGCAGCGCTTCGACGTTGGCCGGATCGCAGATCGTGTCGGAAATGCTCAGGTCCTCGATGCCCGATAACGCGATGATGTCCCCGGCCTGTGCTTCCGGCACTTCGCGGCGTTCCAGCCCCATGAAGCCCAGCACCTGCAGCACCTTGCCGTTGCGACGCTTGCCTTCGCGGTCGATGATCACGACCGGCATGTTGGTGCGGATCTTGCCACGCTGCACGCGTCCGACGCCGATCACGCCCACGTAGTTCGAGTAGTCGAGCGAAGACACGCGCATCTGGAAGGGACCGTCGAGATCGACCTGCGGCGGCTGCACGTGTTGGGTGATGGCTTCGAACAGCGGCGTCATGTCGCCCGAACGCACGGAGGGATCGAGGCCCGCGTAACCATGCAGCGCCGAGGCGTACACGACGGTGAAGTCGAGCTGCTCCTCGCTGGCGCCGAGGCGATCAAACAAATCGAACGTCTGGTTGACGACCCAGTCGGGGCGCGCGCCTGGGCGGTCCACCTTGTTGACCACCACGATCGGCTTGAAGCCCATCTGGAACGCCTTCTGGGTGACGAAGCGCGTTTGCGGCATCGGGCCATCCATCGCGTCGACGAGGATCAGCACCGAATCGACCATTGAAAGCACGCGCTCGACCTCGCCGCCGAAGTCGGCGTGTCCGGGCGTGTCGACGATGTTGATGCGCCATTCCTCGCCGCGCGGATCGGTCCAGCGGATCGCCGTGTTCTTGGACAGGATGGTGATGCCGCGCTCGCGCTCCAGGTCGTTGCTGTCCATCACGCGGTCGGGCACGGCGGCGCGTTCCGACAACGTGCCGGACTGCTTCAGCAGTTGATCGACCAGGGTGGTTTTGCCGTGATCGACATGAGCGACGATGGCGATATTGCGTAGGTTCTGAATGGACATTGGGGCACGCGAAAGAGCCGCGGAGTGCGGCAGGTCATGGGGAATTCAGGGGGCGGCACTTCAATGCCGTCCACTCATTATACCCGTTGCGGAACCCGGGCGCCGCATTGGCAAAGAGGAATCATTCAGCTTTCTGCCTGGGCGTAGCGACAGGCACGCCGGCAGGGAAAGCTATGGCGCGCCCCTGGAGCCTGCGTCGGGATCATGTGGCTGGCGACTGGACTCCGCGCGTGCGGGTGTCGGCTCGCACGTCATCTGGTCGGGCGTGGCACATGCTTACGACGTGCGCCAAGCCATCGGCGCCACCGCCGCAGCGGGTGGGTGGATGTCCCGTTCGAGCCGAACAGGCTCGCGATGCCGGCCGGGCGGAACAGAATGACCAGGATGAAGATCAGCCCGAGGATGAACAGGGGCTGCGACAGCGGTACGCGCAGCGGTGACGGCAGCGTCGAGAACAGCGACGATCCGGCCATCCCCGCTAGGCGCTGGTCCAGGAAGCTGTAGAGCACACCGCCGATCAGCGCACCCCAACGCGTTCCCGCGCCGCCGAGCACCACCATCACCAGCAACGTGAGGGTGAATTCGGCAGAAGCGATCGAAGGGTTGGTTCCACCGACGAGCAACAGATAGGCAACGCCGCACATCGTCGCGAGGAAGGAGGCGGCCATGAACGCAAGCAACTTGAACGTGTACGGGCGCAGGCCGAGGATTTGAACGCGGCGTTCATTCTCCCGAATGGCTTGCCATACGCGGCCGGTCACCGACTCGCGCATCCAGGCGATCACGCCGGCGACCACGATGAGCAGGCCAAGGCCGATCCAGTACAGGTAGCGGGTATTCACTACCCCGACGAGAAACTGCGGGAGCCGGGCGTAGGACATCCCCAAGCCGAGTTCGCCCCCTGTCGCGTGCCATGGATCCTGTCCGACGATCACGGCACCGGCCTGTGCGAAGGCCAGCGTGACCATCGCGAACGCGATCCCGCTCGTGCGCAGGCTGACCGCGCCGACCATCAGCGGCAGCACGAGGGCGAACACCAGCGTGAGCCCGAATGCCGCTGGTCCGGACAGGTGCAGCACCGTCACCGCAATTGCGAACGTGTAAGCGCCGGCTGCGAAGAACAGGGCGTGGCCGAAGGACAGCAGGCCGGTGAATCCGAACAGCAAGTCGTAGGTCATCGCCAGCGCGCCGAATACCAGGCACAGTCCGAGTACCTGCAGGCTTCCCGGCGCGTTCAGGCGATCGGGCAACACGCCGCCGGTCGGCACGTCGATGAGAGGTACCGCAGCCAAGGCCAGTACGACGACGAGCAAGATGCCCCGTCGAAAGGCGCGACGCGCCCGACCGCCGGGCGCGTCGCCGGGTGCAGCGGGCGACTCCCGTCTCATGTTGGCGACCCCAGCATGCCGCGTGGCCGTATCAGCAACACGAGCGCGAGCAGCGACACGATCGCGAGGTCGCCGATCCCGCTGATGTAGTAGTTGGCGAACTGCTGCAGCAATCCCACCGCCAAGGCCGCGAGCGCGGCGCCGGTGATCGACCCGAGGCCGCCGATGACCACGACGATGAGCGCGTCGATCAGCAGCGTGGTGCCGAGGCCTGGGCTGACCGCGCCGAAGTACACCCCCGCCAGTGCGCCGCCCAACCCGGCCATGGCGCCACCGAGCGCGAACACCAGCGTGAATGCGCGGCGCACGTCGACGCCCATGGCGCTGACCATCGTGCGGTTTTCGACGCCGGCGCGAACGATCAGGCCGTAACGCGTGCGGCGCAGGAACAGTTGCAGGCCGGCGAGCACCAGCAACGCCGCACCGATAAGGACGAAGCGGCTGTTCGGCACGTGGGCACCCAACACGCGGGTCGTGCGGTGCATCCACTCGGGTGCCGGCAGGGTGCGCGGATCCGCGCCCCAGATGCCGATGACCAGGGCCCCGACGACGAGCGCGAGCCCGACCGTCACCAGCACCTGCGCAACTTCGCGCCGGTACAAGGGCCGGATCAATACCAGTTCGGTTAGCGCGCCGATCGCGGCGCCCGCCGCCAGCGCCACGCCCAGCATCGCGACGAATTGCAGGTTCGACACCGACGCCGCGCCACCTGCGAGTTGCGCCCCGGCCAGCCACGCGCAATAGCCGCCCAGCAACAGGAACGTGCCGTGCGCGAAGTTCAGCACGCGCATCAAGCCGAAGATCAGCGCGAGGCCCGCCGCCAC
Source organism: Rhodanobacteraceae bacterium (assembly GCA_035249175.1). Classification (GTDB taxonomy): domain Bacteria; phylum Pseudomonadota; class Gammaproteobacteria; order Xanthomonadales; family Rhodanobacteraceae; genus 66-474. The sequence continues at coordinate 52,793 of DATFGT010000058.1, read as the reverse complement.
CAGGAAATACAATCCGCCGAGGCCGACGCCGGTGATCGCCAGCAACGCGATGGTGCTCATGCCCCGGCTCCGGTGCGGCTCGACACGCCCAGCAATTGCCGGGTCAGTGATGCGTTCCCGAGCAGCGCCGGAGCCGGTCCGGCGTGGGCGATCCGGCCGTCGGCGATCGCCAGTGCGTGGTCCGCGAGCCGACGCACGGCTGCGAGGTTCTGTTCGACCAGCAGCACGGTCGTGTCTTTCGCGATCCGGGCCAGCGCCGCCACCATCTCGCTGACCAGCCGCGGCGAAAGCCCTTTGCTGGGTTCGTCGATCAACAGCAGGCGCGCGGGATTGAGCAGCGCCCGCGCAATCGAAAGCATCTGCTGTTGCCCGCCGGACAAGGTGCCGGCGAGTTGCCGGCGCCGATCACGGAGATCCGGAAACACTTCGAACGCGAGCTCGTAGCGCGGCGGAACGCCACGTCGTTCGGCAAGGCACAGGTTTTCGGCGACGGTGAGGCTCCCGAACACGTCACGGTCTTCGGGCACGTAGCCGATGCCGCGTCGGATGATGCGGTACGTCGCCTCGTCATCCAGCGATGCCCCGTCGAATGAGATCATCCCACGGTGCGGCACGATACCCAGGATTGCACGCAACGTGGTGGTCTTGCCGACGCCATTGCGCCCCAGCAGGGCGGTCACGCCTCGTGGCGGCACGGTAAAATCGATGCCTTGCAGGATGTGCGAACCGCCCAGTCGCACGTGCATGTCACGCACTTCGAGAATCGGCGCGGATGCCGGCGCAGCGCCACGCTCGCTTCGACTCGACGGCACGGGCATCGCGTCGACGCTCACAGCGCTTCCCCGACATAGGCCGCCTGCACGGTTTGGTTCGCCATCACGGCGGCGGGCGTGTCGCACGCCAGCAGCGCACCGTGATGCATCACGGCCAGCCGGTCGGCGAGCGCCAGCACGACGTCCATGTGGTGTTCCACCATGATGGCCGTGGCGCCGCGTTCGGCGCACAGCTCGCCGATCAACGCGGTCAGCGCGGGAACGTCTTCGGCGCTGACGCCGGCCATCGGTTCGTCGAGCAGGAACACCGCGGGTTCGCCCGCCAGCAGGATCGCCAATTCGAGCTTGCGCTTTTCGCCATGCGACAACGTTCCGGCGAGTGCGCCTGCGCGCGGCGCGAGGCCGACCCGCTCCATGTTTTCCCATGCCGCGTGCAGCGGACGGGTTGCGCGGTCGGCGCGACGCCACAGCCGCATGCTGCCGCCCATCCGTGCCTGTGCCGCAAGCCGGACATTCTCGAGAACGCTCAAGGCGGGAAACAAATCGGAGGACTGGAACGTGCGCCCGAGTCCCGCGCGCGCACGCTGGTGAGGCGCGAGATTGTCCATCGACTTGCCGTGCAGATGGATCGATCCTGCCGTGGGCGCCAGCAATCCCGACAGCAGGTTCAGCAGGCTAGTCTTGCCGGCGCCGTTCGGCCCGATCAGGCCGAGGAACTCGCCGTCGTGGATCGAGAGGTTGACGCCGGAGACGATTCTCGCGGCGCCGATGGCCAGGCTGAGATCCGTGATCTCGAGCGCGGGCACTGCCGGATCGGCTGTGGCCACGGACGCCGCGGGCGCACTGCTCATTGCGTCGCGACGGGCGGGGCGATGGCTTCGGCCGGGACGGTTTTCACCAACTCCGGCACATAGTCCTTGCCGCGCGGGACGAGCCGCGCGATGTATTCGGGCTGCAACATCGCGTGGTCGGCCTTGCGGATCGTCTGCCTGCCCTTGGGCGCTTCGAACGACCAGCCTTCCAGGGCTTCGATCATCGCATCGACATCGCGGTCGCCGTGGGCGGTGTCGATCGCATGCGCGATCATCTGCGCGGCCACGAATCCGTCCGGACTGAAGAGATCCGGCGTGCCGCCGGCCTTGGCGATCAAATTTTTCATCGCTGTATTGACTGGGTTGTCAGGCGCGTCCGGGAAGTAGTACGACAGGAAGGTGAGCTTGGACGTCGCGGGTCCGTAGGCACCGTACGATGCGACATTGCCGAGGCCGGTGACGACGGTGGTACGCTCGAAAATGCCTTGCTGGTCGAGTGTGTTCCACATCGGATACATCGACGCGCCGGCCCATGCCACGAACAGCATGTCCGGATGCGCGTTGGTGATCTTCTGCGCGAAGGGCGTGAAGTCGGTGGTGGAAAGCGGCACCAGCAAGTCGGCCACATTGGCGCCGGCACCACCCAGCACGGCCTTGATCGCGGCAAGGTTGGCCTGGCCGAACGCGTAGTCCTGGGCGAATACCATCACGGTCTTGCCGGCCGGCGAGCCCATGATTGCCGCGGCGGTCTTGACGTCCTGCCAGGTCTGCCGGCCGGAGCGGAACGTGTAGCGGTTGATGCCGGAGAGCTGGTCAACCGCCGCGGGTCCGGAAATGAACAACACCTTGTTCTGCGCGGCCACGGCCGCGACCTGCAACGCGACCGCCGAATCGGAAGGGCCGGCAAGGATCGTGTAGCCCTTGCCAATCAGGGTCTTCGCTTCCGCGACGGCCTGGCTCGGATTGCCCGCGCTGTCCTGCCACGTCACCTCGATATTCGTGGCGCCGAGTTTGCCGGTGCCGTGGGTGACGTACGCCAAGCCTGCTTCGAAACCCTTGCGGTATTCGTCGCCAAATGCCGACAGCGGGCCGGTGCGCGGATAGATCATGCCGATTTTCACGGTTGCGCCGTCGGCTTGCGCCGAGGAAGACGCCGGCGTCGAAGACGTCGGCGTTCCGCACGCCGCGAGTCCAAGGGCCGCGACCGCAATGCCGGTCAGCAGCAAGCGTGGGGCGAGCCGCGCCCGGAGGTTGTTGGTTTGTCGCTGCAGAAAATGGGGTGCGAACATGGGATCACCGTGCGATGCGTGCGCGAGGGTGGCGAGAGCGCGTAGTTCAAGGCGGCTTTTGTGGGAAGTCAGGCCACGGAAGGCCGTTCTGGTCTCCACGGGCTTGAGATCCCACCGTTGTTGGTCTGCTCCAGAGACGCGGCGATCACGGACGATCGCACAATCATTGCGCGGTCCAGCCCCCATCTACCACGATGGTCTGGCCGGTGATGTTGCGCGCCGCCGGCGAGATCAGGAAGGCGACGATGCCGGCGATTTCGTCGATGCCGATGAAGGCGCGTTTCGGCATCGGCTTCAGCATGATCTCGTTGACGACCTGATCCTCGCTGATGCCGTGGGTGCGCGCCTGCGCGGCGATCTGTTTTTCGACCAGCGGCGTTTTCACGTACGCCGGGCAAATGGTATTGATGGTGATGTCGGCGTCGGCGGTTTCCAGCGCCATCACCTTGGAGAACCCGAGCAGACCGTGCTTGGCCGCGACGTAGGCACTCTTGAAGGGCGATGCGACCAGTGAATGCACCGAGCCGGTGTTGACGATGCGTCCGAAGTTGCGCTCGCGCATTCCGGGCAGGACTGCGCGTGTCAGTCGCGCGACGCCCGTCAGCATCACGTCAACCAGCAGCGCCCATTTTTCGATCGGGAATTCCTCCAGTCGCGACACGAACTGCAGGCCCGCGTTGTTGACCAGCACGTCGATGTCGCAGGGCAATGCTTTCATCAATGCCGCGACGCTGGCGTCGGAAGTCACGTCCAGTGCCAGCGCGTCGGCGTGGCCACCCTGGCTCCGAATGTCTTGCACAACCGCGCTCGCCGAGGCGGCATCGAGGTCGGTGACGACGATCCGATGCCCGCCCTTAGCGAGTTCGCGTGCGACGCCTGCGCCGATGCCACTGCCTGCGCCGGTGATCAGGATGTTCGGCATTTCGGCTCCTCAGAAGTTGTAGCGCGCACTCACGTAATAATTGCGCGGCCATCCATAGTAGGCCGTCTGGATGTTGCCGACGCTGGAGAATTCCTGCGCATCGGTCTTGTAGGTCTTGTCGGTGAGATTGCGCACGCCGGCGCGAATCTGCCAATGGCTGTCCGCCGAGTCGAATACGCCGAACAGCCCGGCCAGCGTGTAGGACGGCTGCACCAGACCCGGGCGGTTGTCCACGCTCAGCCACATCGTGCTGCGGTAGGAGACCTCTCCGCCGACGGTGATCGCGCCGCCGTCGTTGAGGTTGAAGGTGTGGGTCGCGGCCACCCGCGCGGTCCAGTGGGGCGAGAACGCCACGTGGGCATGCAGGCCCGCGAGTGACGGGTCGATCTGCACGCGCGGATCGTTGAACTCGTCGTATTTCGCGTTGAGATAGCCGACCTGCGTCTGCAGCGAATTGTTGTCGCCGACCAGCGTCGAGCCCTGGAATTCGGCGCCGTACATGGTCAGTTTGGCCGCGTTGAGGACCGGAAAGCCGAAGTTCGGAACCGGATCGCCCGGATTGGTGATGTCGGAGACGCGAGCTTGGAAATCCTTGTAACTGCTGTAGAACACGTCGCCGTTGGCGACCACGCGCCCATCAGCACTGCGGAATTTCAGTCCCGACTCGTAGGTCCAGACGAACTCCGGGTTGAAACTGCTCACGTCGGCAGGACTGTTCGCGCGACCGTTGAAGCCGCCGGCCTTGAAGCCGCGGTTGGCGGACACGTACCACATCAGTTGCGGGTTGAACTGTTTCTGCAGGCTGACCGATGGCGTCACCGCCGACCAGGTTTTGCCGTCGGTGAATGCGAAGGTGCCGTCGAATGCCGACAGCGGCGCGCCGAAGAAGGTCGAGGTGGTGCGGAAGTATTCCTTTTTCTCGCGCGTGTAACGCACGCCGCCCGACACGCTCCAGCCATTGCCCAGCGCCAAGGTGGCGTTGCCAAAGGCGGCGTAGCTCTTGTTATCGAGGTTGTCGTCGATGGTGCGCAGGAAGTCGATCGGCAATCCGAGGAAGGTCAGGAAATCATCGGCGTAAGCTTCCTGATGCGAAGGAACGTGCTCGTCGAGATAGTAGAGCCCCAGTACCGCCTGCAGGTTGTCGTGGTTGTTGTACTGGAACTGGAATTCCTGGCTCAACTGGTGCTGGAACAGCTCCACCAGTACGTCTCCGATCTGCAGCTGCGACGCATCGATGTCGATGTAGGCCGCGGTGTCGAGCTTGCGGTATGCGGTGATGCTCTTGAAGTTCCAGTTGTCGTTGAGGTGCCAATCCATGTGCAGCGCCGCGCCCTTGTGGATCAGCTTCTGGCCCTTGTCGGGGCCGAACGAGGTGCGGGCGTTGTAATCCCACGACATGGGCTCCAGCAATATGGCGGTCGTGCCCAGCGCAAGATCAGTGCTTTCCAGCGGCGCGGTGGGTTGGCCCATCGTCAGATCGGTGTTCTGGTGGGTGTAATCCACTTCCAGAATCGCGTTGAAGCTGTCGGATGGATGGAAGTCCAGCTTGCCGCGGATGGCTTGGGTGTCGTCGTTGTTGAAGTGCCGGCCAGTGTCGGGATCGGTGACATAGCCATCGTTCTTGAACGTCCCGGCCGCGATGGACGCGGACCATGCATTGCTCAAGGGGCCGCTCAGGTAGGCCGAGGTGGTGATGCGTCCATAGTCGCCCACGGTCACGCCCACCGAACCTTCGAAGGAATCCGCCGGTTTTTTGGTAATGACCTTGACCGCGCCGCCGGTGGAGTTCATGCCGTACAGCGTGCCCTGTGGACCGCGCAGCACCTCGACGTGATCGACGTCGAACAGATCCATCAGTGCGCCGTTGATGCGCGAGTAGTACACATCGTCGACATAGAAACCGACGCCGGGGTCGAAGCTTTGCAAAGCGTCGGGCTGGCCGATGCCGCGGATGAAGATGTTGACGTTGCTGGACGAGCCGCGGCCCTGGACGATGTTGAGGTTGGGCACCGCGCCCTGGAGGCCGGCGATGTCCACCGCCTGCATGTCCTGGAGATCCTGCGAGCTGAACGCGCTGATCGCCACGGGAACCTTTTCGGGATCCTCGCTGCGGCGGCGGGCGGTCACGACGATCGCCTCCAGTTTCTTCGATTTCGGTTGAGTCGCCCCGGAATCCTGCGGAGACGCGGTCTGGCCGCTGGTGGTGCTCTGTTGTTCGGGTCGGGCGACGCCGCTGCTTGCGGGTGCTGCCTGGACGTTGGCCGCAAGGCCGAGTGCAATCGAGGCCGACAACAGGCAGAGAGTGAATGGCGAGTGCTTGCTGCGCATGGGGTTCCCCTCCTTGATCCAGCGTTGGTGTGACGTTGCGCACCGCCGAATGCGGGCCGGTATTAGCGCGAACGCAAAGCAAGCCCGAACCGCTTGCCTAACTAACGTTCGTTCGGTTAGCTTTCTACCGGGGCCTTCTCCGGCTGTCAATCCGCTCGCACCCTCCCGATCGACCGTTCATACTCGCCGCCATGACCATCAACCGCCGCCTCGCCGCCACCACCGTGCGTCTGCTGCCCGGACTGAAGCAGTCGGGTTCCGGGCGGGTGCTGGAAGCGGCGCTGAAATTGTTTGCCGAGCGCGGTTACGCGGGCGCTTCGGTGCGCGATGTCGCCGCGGCCGCGGGCGTCAAGCCGGCCACGATTTACGCGCACTTCCCTTCGAAGGAACACATCCTCGCCGAGTTGTGCCGTATCGGGCACGAAGGGCAATACCGCGGCGTGCGCAGCGCCGTGCTCGGCAGCGGTGGGGATCCGCGCGACCAGATCGTCGCGTACGTGCGGGCGCACGTGGGGTTCCATACCAGCTACCCGATGCTCGCGGTGGTGGCCAACTCCGAATTGCATGTGCTGAGTGACGAGCTCGGTGCTGCGACGTTCGTGTTGCGGCGTGAGTCGGAAGACTTGCTGCAGGAGATCGTCAAACGTGGCATGCGAAGCGGCGTGTTCAAAGTGAAGAGTGCGTGGCTCGCGGTAGCCGCGATCGGCGGCATGGGATTGCGCGTGGCCTACTGGTTTGCGCCCACCTACGAACTCAGCGCCGAGCAGGTGGCCGCGGGCTACGCGGAATTCGCCTTGCGTCTTTTGGGGGGCGAGCGCTGAAGCCAACGGGAATTCTTCCGCGCGATTTGCGAGACGCCACGCGGCCACGCCGCGCCGGCGAGGTTCGCGCAGCCCGTCTGCTGGTCGGGCTTGCCGGATCGGGAGTGGCGTATGCCGATGCCGTTTGGGCACGATGATCGGGAGGGTGACATGACCGTTTCTCATGACGATGTTTTTTTTCCCAGCGCGGATGGACGGCTGGATTTGTATGCGCGCGATTACGCGGGCAAGGGGCCATGCCTGTTGATGATGCACGGCCTCACCCGCAACAGCGCCGATTTCGCACAGCTTGCCGATCGCTTCGCGGGCCGATTCCGGGTGATCGTGCCCGATCAGCGCGGACGCGGTCGTTCGCAATACGACACCGTCCCCGCCAACTACAACCCCGTCACTTACTGCGCCGACATGCTGGGATTGATCGGACACCTTCAACTTGACCGGCCTGTGCTGATCGGCACCTCGATGGGCGGCCTGATGGCCATGGCGATGGCTTCGATGGCGCCATCGGGCTATCGCGGCATCGTGCTCAACGATGTCGGGCCGGTGGTCGATCCCGTCGGCATGTCGCGCATCGCCGGTTACGTGGGCAACGTTCCCAAGGTGACAGACTGGGCCGGCGCGGCGGCTTTCTGCAGGCAAACCAATGCCTCCGCCTTTCCCCATTATCGCGACAACGACTGGCAGGCTTTTGCCCGGCGACTGTTTCGCGAGGATGCAGCCGGTGTTCCCCGTCTCGCTTATGACCCTGCCATCGCCACCCCGCTTGCCGGCGCCGATCCCAACGCCGCGCCCGCCGACCTGTGGCCGATGTGGAGCGCGCTGGCGCTGCTGCCGCTTCTCGCGATACGGGGCGAACTGTCGGATATCCTCAGCGCGGAAACGCTCGATGAAATGGGGAGGCGTCATCCGGGCATGCGCAGCGCAATCGTCGCCGGCGTCGGCCACGCGCCGATGCTCGACGAGCCGGAAGCCGTCGATGCGATCGAACGTTTCCTTGATGAGATACTCGGTGGCGCAGCCACGCCATGACAACCGCATTCGTTGGCGAAAGCGTGCTGTGCGGTAGTCATTGGCCGGGTTGAGCGGTGCCCGTTATGCTTGCCGGTCCGGCGCGGTTTGCGCAAAGCCACAGGAAATGCGATGAGCGATCTCACTGCCACCTTCCAGACCTCCAAAGGCCCGATCCATGCCCGCCTGTTCGGCGACAAGACGCCGGTGACGGTCGCGAACTTCGTGAATCTCGCCCAGCGCGGCTACTACGACGGCCTGAATTTTCATCGCGTGATCGGTGATTTCATGATCCAGGGCGGTTGTCCGCTCGGCACCGGCACCGGTGGGCCAGGCTACAAATTCGAGGACGAATGCCACCCGGCTCTGAAGCACGATGCACCCGGCAAGCTGTCGATGGCCAACGCCGGCCCCGGCACCAATGGCAGCCAGTTTTTCATCACCCACGTGCCGACGCCCTGGCTCGACGGCAAGCACACGATTTTCGGCGAAGTCGTGTCTGCGGATGACCAGAAAGTGGTCAACGCGATCAAGCAGGGCGACACCATCGAAAAGATCACGATCGAAGGTGACGCGGCGCCGCTGCTGGCCACGCAAGCCGACCGCGTCAAGCAGTGGAACGTCATGCTCGACGCGCGTTGAGGGCGCTTGGCCCGAACCCCGGGAATCCAGACGACAAGGCCGCTTTCGGGCGGCCTTGTCGTCTCGCCATTCGATGCGCCGGTCAGACGTGGATGCCGGTCATGCGCAGGATCCAGATCAGGACGATCGCGCCGATGATCGACAGGATGATGCCCGCCGGATGGAACGGCGTGCCTGGTGGTGGCCGGCTGAACAGACGCGCGATCAGGCCGCCGATGATCGAACCGACGATGCCGGCGATCACGGTCATGATGAAGCCCATCGGCACCGGCCCCGGAAAGAAGAAACGTGCGAGCAGGCCGACGATGAAGCCGATGATGATGTACCAGAGGATGTGCAGCATGCGTATCTCCTTCAGCGTGGTGACGGGATCGACGCTACAGCAGGCGGCCAGCGGATCGAGTGTCCGCGTTTCCGCCCGCGGCCCAGTCTAGCAACGGGGCTCCGATCGGCGTCCGTCGATTGCGGCAGTGCACAACAGCGCGTGATAAAATCGATCGTTGTTTCTCCTCGCGCCCAAGAGGTTTCCCATGCCCAGACTCGCCACCCGCACCGGCCGCGCCAAGCCCAGCGCGATCATGGTCATCGCCGACAAGGCGAAGCAGCTCAAGGCCGAAGGCAAGGACGTGGTCAACTTTTCGATCGGCGTGCCGAACTTCCTGCCGGGCGATCACGTGTATCAGGCGGTGCGCGACTGGACTTCGCATGACAGCGGCGGCTATGGCTCCAATCGCGGCGCGCCTGCGTTGCTCGACGCCATCGTGTCGCACTTCAAGCAAAGCGGTCTGGACGGCTATACGCGCAGCGATGTCACGGTCGGCATAGGCGCCAAGCAGGTGCTGTACAACCTGTGCGAGGCGCTGCTGGACGAGGGCGACGAGATCGTGTTTCCGTCGCCGTACTGGACCAGCTATGTCGACATCGCCGAAATTCTTGGCGCGAAGATCACGATCCTGGAATGCCCGCCGGAACAGAACTACAAGCTGACGCCGGCGCAGCTCGACAAGGCGCTGGCTTCCAAACCCAAGGCATTCCTGTTCAACAATCCATCCAATCCGACCGGGATGGTGTACACCCGCGACGAGATCGCGGCGCTGGCCGAGGTGCTGGTGAAGCATCCCGAAACCTGGATCATCGCCGACGACATCTACAACCGGCTGGTGTTCGACGGCATCGGTTACCACAACGTGGTGCAGTTCAAACCCGAATTGCGCGAGCGCACCTTCGTCATGGATTCGCTGTCCAAGACCTACGGCATGCCGGGTTGGCGCGTGGGTTTCGTGGCCGGTCCGGAAGCCGGCATCAAGGCGCTGGTAACACTCAATTCCAACCACATCACTTGCCTGCCGGAAATCACCGAGGTTGCCGCGATTGCGGCCTTGACCGGTCCGCAGGCCATTCCGTCCACCAAGCGCGATGAGTTTTCCAAGCGCCGCGATGACGTCGTCAATGCGTTGTTGAAGATTCCCGGCGTGAAGTGCCCGCGTCCGCAAGGCGCGTTCTACGCGTTCCCCGACATCTCGGTGGCATTCGGCAAGTCGCACAACGGCAAGCCAATCGGGAACGACGTCGATTTCTGCAAGGCCCTGCTGGAAGACAAGTTCGTCGCCACGGTGCCGGGCTCGGCATTTGGCGCGCCGCGTTCCCTGCGCATTTCCTACACCTGCGCGCCCGAGCAGTTGCAGAAGGGCCTCGCCCGCATGCAGGCGTTCTTCGCCGAACTCGGTGACGAGCAGGTGGAGCGCGTTCGCGTCGCTGGCGCCTGAGCGGCCGTGCTGTTGCCGCGCATCGCGTCACCCCGCGATGGATTGTTCCTGTCCGTTGTTCCATTGATGGAGTCGTACGCATGAAAACCCCCGTTCGCGTTGCCGTTACCGGCGCCGCCGGCCAGATTGGCTACGCATTGTTGTTCCGCATCGCCGCTGGCGACATGCTGGGTCCGGATCAGCCCGTTGTCCTGCACCTGCTGGAAATCACGCCCGCGCTGCCCGCATTGAACGGGGTGGTGATGGAACTCGACGACTGCGCGTTCCCGCTGCTCGCGGGCGTGGTCGCCACCGATGACGCCAACGTCGCGTTCAAGGACGTCGATTACGCGCTGCTGGTCGGCGCGCGCCCGCGCGGCCCCGGTATGGAGCGCAAGGATCTGCTTTCCGCGAACGGGGCGATCTTCGGCCCGCAGGGCAAGGCGTTGAACGCGCACGCCAAGCGTGACGTCAAGGTGCTCGTTGTCGGCAACCCGGCCAATACCAATGCGCTGATCGCGCAAGCCAATGCGCCCGATCTCGATCCGAAGTGCTTCACCGCGATGGTGCGCCTCGACCACAACCGCGCAAAGGGTCAGCTCGCGGCCAGGACCGGTGCGCACAACACCGACGTCCGGAAGATGATCATCTGGGGTAATCATTCGTCAACGCAATATCCCGACATCCACCATGCGACGGTGAAGGGCAAGCCGGCCATGTCGCTGGTCGACCAGAATTGGTACGAGAAAGAATTCATCCCGACCGTGCAGCAGCGCGGCGCCGCGATCATCAAGGCGCGTGGTGCATCGTCGGCCGCGTCGGCTGCGTCGGCTGCGATCGACCACATGCGCGCCTGGGCGCTCGGTACCGCCGAGGGCGACTGGGTGTCGATGGGCATTCCGTCCGACGGTTCGTACGGCATCAAACCTGGTGTGATTTATGGTTATCCGGTGACCTGCAAGAACGGCAAGTACGAAATCGTGCAGGGCCTTGAGATCAACGATTTCTCGCGTGCCCGAATGGACGCCACCAACAGGGAACTTCGCGAGGAGCGCGCCAGCGTCGAGCAGCTTCTCGGTTGAGCGCCATCTTTGCCGATTTGCAAAAAGGCGGCCCATGGCCGCCTTTTTCGTTTCGGCGGTTCGCCGCTGCGAAACCCGGGTTGGCGCACTGGCGCTAAGATGCGCTCGAGCGTGCGGAACGGGGGAGCCGCCACGCGCGGAGGGGAGGTTGCGTGCCAAAGCCCGGATTCCTCCAGGAACTGCGACGCCATCACGTGTTTCGCCTCGCGGTCACGTATGCCGTGGTCGCTTGGTTGATCATCCAGGTGGTCGCGGTCATTTTCCCGCTGTTGCAGTTCCCGGCGTGGCTGGCGCGCGTCATCGTGGTGCTGGTGCTGGCGGGATTTCCGATCGCGCTGGTGCTGGCGTGGGCGTTCCAGACGCCGCGCGATGAGCGGCACGCTTCGGCGAACATGCGCCGGCGGTCGCTCAGGATCGGCTTCACGCTGGGCGCGGTCGGCGTGCTGATCGCGATTCTCGGCGGCGCAGTGTGGTGGTACTTCGGCCCGATCGAACACACTTTGCGCGGCGTGCAGACGCAAGCGGCGTCTGGCTCGACGTCCGTGGCAACATCGATCAATCCCGATTCGATCGCGGTGCTGCCGCTTTCGGCCTCGACTGGTGGCGCGGAAGGAAACTATCTCGGCGAAGGCATCAGCGAAGAACTCCTAAACGGCTTGTCGCGCATACCGGGCCTGGAGGTGATCGGCCGCACTTCGTCATTTCGATTCAAGGACAGCAATCTTGGTGCGCGCGATATCGGCCGTGAATTGGGTGCGCGCACTTTGCTGTCCGGTGACGTGCAGCGTTCGGGCAACGAACTGCGCGTCGACATGGAACTGGACGACACCGTCACCGGCGAGAAATTGTGGTCGGACCAGTACGACGAAAAGATGGGCAACCTGTTCGTATTGGAGGACCGGATTTCCGGCGCGGTGGTGAAGGCACTGCAGGTGCAGCTTGGCGGCATCGACAGCAGCAAATTGGTATTCCGCGGCACCGCCGATCCACGGGCGCACGACCTGTACCTGCAGGGCACTCGCCTGTCGTGGCACACCGACGAGGCCAGCCTGCAACAGGCGCTGGTCCTCTTCGACCAGGTGGTGGCCATCGACCCGAATTACGCAGCGGCCTGGGCTGGCATGGCGCGCGCTTACATCTATCTTGCCGATGTGTATCGCGCGCCATTGAGCATCCTGCCGGCGATGCGCGGCGCAGCAACGAAAGCGGTTACCTTGAATCCGAACTTGGCGGAAGGCCATCTCCAGCTGGGCTACATCGCGATGAGCTATGACCTGGATTTCGCCAAGGCGAAACGGGAACTGGAACTCGCCATGAAGCTGCGGCCCAGCCTCGGTGAAGCGCACGCGCTATTGGGTTTTTACCTGTTACGTATCGACAAGGATCCTGCCGCGGCACGCACGCAACTGCGTGTCGCGGAAAAACTGGATCCGCTGAATCCCTGGTTCCCGCGCTGGGAAGCGTACGCGGCCATCGCGCAGGGCGACGAGGCGGCCGCGATGAAGCTGGCGCGACGGGTCGATCGAATCGATCCGAACTTCGCGTACAACGGCGATGCGGTGGCGATGGTGGACGGCGCGTTCGGACATTGGCAAGCCTGCGTGGAGCGCTACACCCAGCAGCACGCCAGACCGAGCCCGTCCAGTCCGCAACTTGCAATCTGCCAGGCGCATGTCGGCGAATCAGCGCGGGCCCGCGCGGCAACGCAGAAGCTGGAAGCCGACGCCGAGCAACGTTACGTCGATCGTACCTACATCGCCGCCATCTATGCTGCGTTGGGCGACGCGAAGGATGCGATCACGCAACTGGAGCAGGCTTACCGGGACCGGTCCGCGCACATGAACGGCATCTGGATGAACCCCTGGTATCGACCGTTGCACCGCAATCCGGAATTCGAGGCGCTGGTGGCGCGCGTTCGGGCCGGCGAGCAGCCGGAGGCCTCGGGCGCGCCCGCGTCGCCGGCGCGTGGTTCGCACTGATGGGCCGGCAATTGGTATGCTGGCACCGCGGCTGTCGAGGCAGCTCGCGTTGGCCGGTTCGACAAGGGCCGGCTTGATGGCGCCATGCGCGGTGCGCGTTCCGGCGCCTGTCATCAAGGCGAGCGATGGATGCGCGAAGCCGGCAAATACCAAGGCCCGTTTCGCGGCGGTCGACCCCCAGACGGGAAAACTGACGCTTGACCCGGCGACGATTGATTTCACACGCGAATGGCCGGATGGGTGGCAAGGCAGTGCCATTCCGCACGGCGCCGTGTTCAGTAGTCCTTGAGAACGAGGAGAAGGCACATGAAAAAGGTCCTCGCGGTTGTTGCAGTGATTTGCGTCGGCCTGTTTGCAGGAAGCGCCTGCGCGCAACCCGCTTCGCCGGCAGCAGAACAGGCGATTCGTCCCTTGATGGCGAAGATGTTGCAGGCCGCCAATGCGCACGACACCGACGCCTTCATGCAGCCGATGGTGCGCGGCGATGGTCTCGTGTTCGCCATCAACGGCACGGTCATACGTGGCTGGAAAGCGCTGCACGCGCAACAGTTGAAATGGTGGAACAACGGCAAGAGCGATGCGACATACGTGCAGAGAGGGGCGCCTGCATTCATGGCGCTCGGGTCCGATGTCGAGATCGTGACCTGGCCGCTGGACGCGCGGGGCACGCTGGCAAATGGGAGAGCCCTCACACGGGCGTTTGTCGTCAGTTATGTATGGCAACGCCTGCCGCAAGGCTGGCGCATCGTGTACGGTCATGAGTCCTCGACGAAGGCGCCGGGGTGATGCGCGAATCGGGTGCTTTCATGGCTGCGGTTGCACGCGTCGTGCGTGCGGCTTGGGCCGGATTTCCCGGCCGAAGCGGCATGCATAAACCTGCGTCGTCTGCGCGCCCAGGAACAGGATCAAGGCGCTGTAATACACCCACACCACGATCAGGATCAGCGAACCGGCCGCGCCGGCCGAACTGTAGCGCAGGTGTGCGAGATACACGCCCAGTGCATATTTGCCGATAGTGAAAAGCGCTCCGGTGATGAGCGCGCCGACCAGTGCTTCTCGCCATTCGATTTCGGCGTCGGGAACGTACTTGAACAGAAGCGCGATCACGCCGACCACCACCGCGAATGAAACCAGCGCGTAGATCACGCGCAGCGCGATGCCGGCGCCGGGAAAGAACTGCGCGATGTAATGCTCGGCGCCCGCGAGCGCGACGCTGATCGCCATTGACACCAGCAGCACGAAGGCCATGCCCAGCACGACAGCCAGCGCCAGCAGCCGCGACCCGAGCAGCCGCCAGATTGCGCTGCGGTCCGGCGCGGCCTCGACGTCCCAGATCTGGTTCAGCGCGGTTTGCAAGTGCGCAAATACCGTGGTGGCGCCGATTACCAGCACGGCCGTGCCGACGATTGTGGAGACCATTCCGGCGTGGGGATTGCCGGCTTGGGTCATCAGCGCGCGCACGACGTCGGCTTCCTGCGCGCCCAGCATCGTGCCGACGTACCGCAACACATGCTCGCGCGCAGCGGCTTCGCCGAAGAACAGGCCAGCCAACCCGGTCAGCAACAGCAGCAGCGGCGCCATCGAAAGCAGCGTGTAATAGCTCAGTGCCGCGGCAAGCTGGAACGGCTTGTTCGCGAAGAAGCCGGCGATGATCGCCTTCGGCAATTTCCAGACCGTCCTGAACGACATGGCTTCCTGCCGGCGCCAAACTGCTGCACGGACAGCATGCCATCCCCGCCACGATGATTTGTCATCGCCATGTGTACGGCAACCCGCGGACTTTGTGGGGGATGGGCTAAAATGCGGCTTTTGCCGGAGGCTGCATGAGCGAACCCCATTCCGCAGGCGGCCGCTTCCGCGCCGCGCTTGCCGCCGAATCGCCATTGCAGGTTGTCGGTGCGATCACCGCCTACGCGGGCCTGATGGCCAAGCGCACCGGTTACAGGGCGTTGTATCTCTCGGGTGGCGGCGTGGCCGCCAATTCGCTGGGGATGCCCGATCTCGGCATTTCCACGATGGAGGACGTACTCACCGACGCGCGCCGCATCGTCGATGCCACGCAACTGCCGCTGCTGGTGGACATTGACACCGGCTGGGGCGGCGCCTTCAACATTGCGCGCACCATCCGTTCGTTCGAGCGCATCGGCGTTGCCGGGGTGCACATGGAGGACCAGGTCGGCCAGAAGCGCTGCGGCCATCGCCCCGGCAAGGAAGTGGTGCCATTGGGCGAAATGGTCGATCGGATGAAGGCCGCCGTCGATGCGAAGGCCGATCGCGGCTTCGTGCTGATGGCGCGCACCGACGCCGCCGCGGTGGAAGGCGTCGACAGTGCGATCGAACGCGCGGTGGCGTATGTCGAAGCCGGCGCCGACATGATCTTTCCCGAAGCCATGAAAACGCTCGACGATTACCGCAGGTTCAAGGTCGCGGTGAAAGTGCCGGTCCTCGCCAACCTTACCGAATTCGGCACGACGCCGTTCTTCACCGTCGATGAGCTGCGTTCCGCGAACGTGGACATCGCCCTGTATTGCTGCGGCGCCTATCGCGCGATGAACAAGGCTGCGCTTGGTTTCTACGAAACCGTGCGCCGCGAAGGCACCCAGAAATCAATCGTTCCGCAGATGCAGACGCGCGAGGAGCTGTATGACTTCCTGGGCTATCACGCCTACGAACAGAAGCTGGATGAGCTGTTCGCGGGCGGCAGGAAGGATTGAGCGACCGTGCCGGAATCGTCGCTCCCACCGGATGAATCGCAGGTCGCGCGCGCGAAACGCAGTGTCAGCTGGGACGCGCTGGCCGCGATCATCGCCTCGCTGGTCGGCTTGCTGGCGCTGATCGTCGCGGGCTACACCGCGTACATCCAGCGTCAGCAGGTGCGTGCGCAGGTGTGGCCGTATCTGATAAGCGGCAACAACGATTTGACCCAATCGCTGGTCGTCAACAACAAGGGCGTGGGACCCGCCGTTGTGCGAAGCGTGCAGGTATGGATGGACGGTAAACCCCAGAGCGACTGGAACCATATTGCGGCGGAAATGGGATTGCCGCCGCATCAGTTCTTCCAGGCAACCGTCAACCATGAAGTGTTGAGCCCGGGCGAGGAACTGCAGATCATCCGGTTTCCCGACAAGGCACTCTGGCAGCGCTTCAAGGCTGCTGCTTCGAATCGGATGGCAATGGATATATGTTTCTGTTCGACCTTGCGTGAGTGCTGGATATCCAGCAACAAGAACCTGATCGGCCCGCCGTCGATGGCGCTGCAGTTGCGGGTGAATCCGGTCGATCGGTGTCCGCGGCTTCCGGCCGCCGAAGTATTCAACAATTGAGAGGATGGACGTAATGAGCGACAACGCGCAAGTTCTGCCCAAGGCCAAGAAGTCAGTGGCGCTTTCCGGCGTCGCCGCCGGCAATACCGCGCTGTGCACGGTCGGCCGCAGCGGCAACGATTTGCATTACCGCGGCTACGACATCAAGGATCTGGCGACCAGGGCCACGTTCGAGGAAGTCGCGCACCTGCTGGTGCATGAGCACCTGCCGACCTGGGCGGAATTGAACGCGTACCGCGCCAAGCTGCAACGCTTGCGCGGCTTGCCCCAGCCCGTCAAGGCCGCGCTGGAATTGCTGCCCGCGTCCACGCATCCGATGGACGTGATGCGCACGGGCTGCTCGGTGCTCGGCACCGTGCTGCCGGAAGCGCAACGCCACAACGTCACGGGTGCGCGCGACATCGCCGATCGGCTTATGGCGAGCTTCGGCTCGATGCTGCTGTACTGGTATCACTTCAGCCACAACGGTCGCCGCATCGAGGTCGAAACCGATGACGCGACCATCGCCGCGCACTTCCTGCACCTGCTGCACGGCAGGGCGCCCAGCGACCTGCACGCGAACGCGCTGGACAAGTCGTTGATCCTGTACGCCGAGCACGAATTCAACGCGTCCACGTTTGCCGCGCGGGTGATCGCCGGCACCGGCAGCGATTTTTATTCCGCGATCACCGGTGCGATCGGCGCGCTGCGCGGCCCCAAGCACGGCGGCGCCAACGAAGTCGCGATGGAAATCATTTCGCGCTATCGCACCGCGGACGATGCCGACGCCGATATCCGGCAGCGCGTCGCCAACAAGGAAATCGTGATCGGCTTTGGCCATCCGGTCTATACGATCGGCGATCCGCGCAATCCGATCATCAAGGAACTCTCGCGCAAGCTGTGCACCGATGGCGGCAATCCGCGCCTGTTCGAAGTATCGGAGCGCATCGAGAACGTGATGATGGAATTGAAGAAGATGTTCCCGAACCTCGACTGGTACTCGGCCAGCACGTACCACATGCTGGGCGTACCGACCGCGATGTTCACGCCGCTGTTCGTGATTGCGCGTACCTCGGGCTGGTCAGCGCACGTGATCGAGCAACGCCAGGACGGTAAGATCATCCGGCCCAGCGCGAATTACACCGGGCCGGAAGACCGGACCTACGTGCCCATCGAGAAACGTTGATGCGAAGTCGTTTGAAACAGGCCGCGTTGCGCGGGCCTGTTTCAAACGGAAGGCACTCCGCTCAGGCGGCCTGATCCACGCCCTCGGCTTTCAGCACGCGCTGCACGCCTGCGTCTGCGCGCATCCGCTGCTCGAATTTCTTGAGGTTGTCGAGACCGGAAAGGTCCACTTTCACGCCCTTGGCCCAGCGCAGCATCACGAACAGGTAGGGATCGGCGATCGAACGCGTGCCCGCCAGCCAATGGTGCTTGCCGAGTTGCGCATCGACGCGTTCGAACAGCTTGCGCAACTGCTTGCGCGCGTTGTCGTGGGTCTTCTCGATGGTCGCCTTGTCTTCGAGGTAGTCGGTGGTGCCGAATATCGGCTTGAATGCGGGATGCATGTCGGAGTTGAGGAAACCCAGCCAGCGGTTCACTTCCGCGCGGCCCCTGGGTGTGCCATCGCCCCCCAGTTTCGCTTCCGGGGCCTTGTCGGCGATGTAATTCAGGATTGCGGCGTTCTGGGTGAGCGACCAACCATCCTCTTCCAGCACCGGCACCGCGCCCGCCGGGTTGAGCAGGCGAAAGCCCGGCGTGGCGCGCTCCTCGCGGCTGACGATCACCGTGGTGTAAGGCTTGCCGCTCCATTCCAGCACGATATGGTCGGCCATCGAACACGCGCCAGGCGATGTGTACAGTTTCATGCGCAACTCCTAAAGGATTAACTTTCCGGATATGTGTTCCGCTGTCGCTCGAATCAAGAAGACGTTCGGCACTTGCGCGGTGCTTTTTTGCAGGAAGTTCAATCCGTTTGAATTAAATGCCAGTGACAACGCCCGCATCCGGATCGCGCATTCCGGATAACCCATTGAGTGTGGCTGACTTTGTCCGGACCGCGGCGACGGCGATCCGGTGGCACGCTCGATGCTCTCCGATGCTGCCAAACCGGCAAATCAACGGAGAAACGCACATGCGTAAAACACAGATGGTCTCGGCGGTTTGCCTGGGGCTGGGAATGTCAATGGCTTTTTCGCTGTCGGCGCAGGCGCAGGACGCCAACGCCAATGGCGACGGCAGCGCGGCGGCCAATCACAACGGCACCGCATCGTCTTCCGTTGCGTCGTCCTACAACACGACCGATACCAACACCAATACGTCGTCGTTCAACACCACCGATGTCGTCGCGACCAGCGTCCTGAACGGATCGGTTTCCGGTGTGAGCGTTTATGGGATCGGAAACGTCGCCACCAATAACGGCAACGCGAACGGCGGCCGCGGTGGCAATGGCGCGTACGGCTACGGCGGCGACGGTCTGGGCGGGTACGGTGGCAACGGCGGCCGCGGTGGCAGCGCCCATGCGCGCACCGGGCGTGGCGGCGATTCCACCAGCAGCAACGGTTCCAGTTATTCGATCGGTGGGTTTGCCTCGGGCGGTTACAGCGGCGACGGCGGTAATGGCGGCGGCGCTTCGGCGCGTGATCGGGGCGGCAATGCCAACGGCGGCTACAGCACGGCCGGCGCGGGCGGCGGCGCGAGTGGCGGCACAGGCGGCGCGGGTGGCAGCAGTGGCGCGGGCGGCAGCGGCACGGGCGGCAGCTCGATGGCAACTTCCTCCAGCGGCTCAGGTGCCGGCGGCGCGGGTGGCAGTTCGTCCGCGACGGGTGGAGCTGGCGGCATGGGTGGCGCCGCGGGTGCCGGCATGGGCGGGAATGGCTACGGCGGTGCGGGCGGCGCGGGCGGTGCGGGCGGTTCGAACACTGCCGATGCCGGCTCGTTCAACATGTCCAACGCCATGAATGGCACGGCGGTCTCGGCTGCGGGCATCACGACCATGGCAGAAAACAGTGGTGCGGCCTCACTGGTCCAGCAGGGCGTCACGGTGCAGGCCAACCTCACCGTCAGTCATTGAGTCAGGCCGAGGAATCCGCGTCGTGGAGCGCAAGCTCCACGGCGCGGAATGGGTCGCCGGAATGGATCGCGTGCGCTGCACGTGAAGGATGCTGGATATGCGTGCATTCGGAAAATTCTGCAGGTCGGCATCCGCGGTCGTCGGGATGGCGTGCGCGCTGGGCGCCTTCGCCGCAAAACCCGTGCCGCCTTCGCGAACGGCAGCGGCACCCGTCGACAAGGCGACCGTGACGCCTGCAGTCGCAGGTTTTGGTTCCGGCGTGGACAGCTCGGTGCTCGCAAGCCTCAGCGGCGGCAGCAACGTCAGCGAGCGCATCACCATTACGGGCAATGTCTCCAACACATCCACCGAGAATGTCAGCACCGGGATGAACTGGATCGGCGGTGGCTCGTTCGGCAACGCGGCCGGCTTGCCGATCGTGATCCAGAACAGCGGCAACAGCGTCCTGATCCAGAACGCGACCGTCGTGAACGTGCAGATGCAGCCATGAAGCGCGGCCTGCTGTGGCTTGTTTGGCTGCTGGGGGTGGCGCCCGTATTTGCGTGGGCGGGAAATGCCCAACTCACCGGGATCGCGGGGGGCAACTACCGCTTGCACGTCACCACGCTGAAGGAAGAACGTTTCCGCAACACGATCCGCCAGAAATACGATTTCAGTTGCGGTTCTGCGGCGGTTGCCACGCTGCTCACTTATCAGTACGGCTTTCCGATGAGTGAACAGACCGCGTTCGCGGCGATGTTCGCGCACGGCAACCGGGCCAAGATCAGCAAGGAAGGTTTTTCGTTGCTGGACATCAAGCGATTCCTGGCGGCAATGGGTTTCGAAGCCGATGGCTTCATCGTGTCGCTGCAGAAACTGCAGCAGGCGCATCTGCCTGCGATTGTGCTGATCGACGAGCACGGTTACCACCACTTCGTGGTGATCAAGGGTGTGCTTGCAGGGCGCGTGCTGGTCGGTGATCCGGCCAAGGGAACGCGTTCGATTCCGGAAACGGAGTTCGAAAAGGTCTGGATGAATCACCTGGTGTTCGTGATCCACAACCGTCGCAACCTGGCGGTGTTCAACAGTCGCGACGACTGGCACGCGGCGCCGATGGCGATGCTTGCCGCCGGTGTCGATCGCCGCGGGCTGTACGACACGGTGATGCCCAAGAGCGGCACGGATGGTTTCTGAGCGGGAACGCGACATGAGTACGCGGCGATCATGGCTGTGCGTGTTGGGAATCGCGGCGCTGTTCGCCGGCACGGCACATGCCGCGCAACCTGTCGCGGTGAGGAACGCGCGAACGACATCGAACCTGCCGTTTGCGTCGCTGCCGGTGAGCGATGGTTGCCTCGCCGATCTCCGCGGCGGTTTCGACCTCGGCAGCGGGTTGGTGGCGTCGTTCGGAATCAACCGGGCGATCTACATCAACGGCAATCTGGTCGCCAACGTCAGCGTCAACATCCCGGATCTCGCGCGGATCGACAGCGCCCAGGCCGGTGCATTGGCGGCGCTCGCCAACGGCGTAACCCTCATACGCAACGGCCCCGGCAATTTCGTGGACCCGGCTTCATTCACCCGCGCGACGGGCGCGATCGTGATCCAGAACACTTTGGACAACCAGCAGATCCAGGCGTTGACCACGCTCAATACCACGGTCAGGAACCTCAACCAGTTCACCTCGATGAATGTTGCCAATTCGCTGCAACAAGCCTTGATCAATTCCCGCGGTCCGTGAATCGCCGCAATCGGGCGCGTCTGGAGGGAGCGATGCGAACACGAACGAGCGAACCCAGATGGCGCCGGCCTTGCCTTGCAGGTTTTGCAGGATTGGCGCTGGTTGCCGGTGCCACCGCGGTTCGGGCCGCACAGCCCGATGGCGCGCCCGCGAACGACGTACGTCCGCTGCCCGCGGCGGTACGCGAGCAGCTTGATGAGCAGGCCGAGCAACTGCGCGCGGTGCGCCGCGAAGTCGCGAAGCAGGAGCGCCTGATCGAACAGCAGGAACAACGCATCGAAAAATTGCAGCACACGCTCGCTGCGCAGGAGGATCAGTACCTTGCACTGCGCAAATCGATGGCCGCCGACGCTCTCGCACGCCAGCGCGCCGGCGCCGAGGCGGCAGGCGGGGCGCCGGTGACGCAGCCGATGCCCAGCCCCGACGGGACGGTTCCCTACGCGGCGGGCGGTGTCGCGCAGCAGACGGTCGGGACCGCTCCGCCCGGGGACGATCGTCCGCCCGCCATTGCGCCGATCTTCGAGCAACCGGGCGTGCTCACGCCGCGCGGCAAATTCGTGCTGGAGCCGTCCTATCAGTTCGGCTATTCGTCGACCGATCGCGTGGCGCTGATCGGTTACACCATCGTCCCGGCCTTGTTGATCGGCCTGATCGACGTGCGCCAGGTCAGGACCACCACCCAGACCGCCGTATTGACGGTGCGCTACGGCATCACCAACCGGCTCGAGGCCGAAGTGCGGGTGCCCTACGTGGACGGCCACACCGACACCACCAGCCGCGAACTTTTCACGGGCAGCGCCACCGACCAGGTCTTCACCACCCGCGGCAAGGGCATCGGCGACGTGGAAGCCACGCTGCGCTACCAGATCAACAATGGCGGCGCGGATCGGGCCTACTACGTCGGCTGGCTGCGCTTCAAGTCGCGCACGGGGCGCGATCCCTTCGAAGTCACCACCGATTGCGTGCAGCGCTGCATCCAGAACACCACCGGCACCGGATTGCCGCTGGAGATGCCGACCGGGTCGGGCTTCTATTCGTTGCAACCGGGCATGACCTGGTTGTATCCGTCGGACCCCGTGGTGTTCTTCGGCAATGTGAGCTACCTGCACAATTTCCCGCGCGACAATGTGAGTCTGACCCTGGTGGGCGGGGCGAAGCAGCCGCTCGGCAATGTGCAAGTCGGCGATGTCTACGACGCGAGCATCGGCATGGGTCTGGCGCTGAACGACAAGGCGCTGATCAGCTTCGGCTATGATCAGAGTTTTGTCGGCGCGACCAGAGCGAACGGACGGACGCTTGCCGGCTCGACGCGCACCGTCCTGGGCAGCCTGCTGGTGGGCGGCTCGTACAAGATCAACGATCACCGCAGCTTGAACGTGGCGCTGAGCCTCGGCGTCACGCGCGACACGCCCGACGTCACCCTGGTCGTGCGCCTGCCGATGACGTTCTGACCGATGCGCAAGCGCTTGAAAATGTCGACTGTAACGTCAGGCGGCGCGTCCGTTGCCTTCCGGCTCGCCCAGGACATCCTCGCCGATCAGCCCTTGCGACCGGTAGCGCAGCAGTTTGTTGTAGACGGTCTTGAGTGAAATGCCCAGCGCCCGCGCCGCTTCCCGCTTGTTGTTGTGGAAATGGGCCAGCGTTTTCAGCAGCGCCTCGCGTTCTATTTCCTCGAACGTCGTGCCCACGCTGAAATGGATTGTTCCATCCAGCACGGCGGACGAGGGGATCGAATGCGGCCCGATGCCGCTGTTAGATGGTTCGCGCGTGTCGGAGGCGCGGCGGTGCGGGATGCGCCCGGGGTCATCGAGTACTTCGATTTCGTGGGCGTCGCCGGCCGTGATGTATTGGCGCCGAATCGTGTGCAGCAGTTCGCGCACATTGCCGGGCCACGGACGTTTGACAAGTGCGTCCATCGCTTGCGTGCTCAGCCGTTTGCCCGTGCCGTACCGATCATTCAACTGGTCGAGGAAGTGTTGCGCGAGAAGCGGTATGTCCTCGCGTCGCTCGCGCAATGGTGGCACCGTCAGGGGGAATTCCAGCAAACGAAAATACAGGTCCTGCCGCAGGACGCCCATTGCGACGGCGTGTTGCAGGTCGCGATTGGACGCGGCAATCACGCGCACATCGATCGGTATCTCGCGGGTGCCCCCCACGCGCGTGACACTGTGGGTTTCGATCACCCGCAGCAGGTACACCTGCAGGGCCAACGGCATTTCGGTGATCTCGTCGAGGAACAGGGTGCCGCCCCGGGCCTGCTCGAAATACCCCGCGTGCAATTGCGTGGCACCTGTAAACGAGCCCCGCTCGTGACCGAACAAGTGGCTGCTCAACAGATCGGGCGAAATCGCCCCGCAGTTCACAGCCACGAACTCACCGGTGCGGCCGCTGAGCCTGTGCAAGGCCTGTGCGACCATTTCCTTGCCGGTGCCGCTTTCGCCATGCACCAGCACTCCGACTTCGAGTGGCGCAACGCGGCGGATGTTTTCGAACAATGTCTGCATGCGCAGGGTGCGGCCGATCATGCCGCACTGTCCGTCGAACTGGATTTCCCGCGAAGGCGTGCGCAGCAGGGCCTGGTTCATCAGGCCCAGCAAGGCTTCCAGCGACAAAGGCTCGGTCACGTGTTCGGCGCTGCCGTTGGCGCCGCGGTTGCGGAGATTCGCGCCGGAGCTTCCAGCGACCACGATGTGGCCTTGTCGCGTCAGGTCGAGATCCAGGAAGTGTCTGAGGGCATCCTCGCCAAGCGACGATGCGTCCATGAGGATCAGGTCGAACTGCTTTTTTGCAACCCACGACAAGGCGGGCTCCAGTCCCGCGACCGAAGTGAGCTGACAGTGCGCTGCGCCGGCTGCTGCGGTGGCCAGCTTCAACAAACCCGCGCGGCCGTTGACCAGCAAAACATGACCCGTACGGGGAGCCATGACCCACTCCTGTAGTGGTCTGGGAGGGTCCGCGAGAGAGTTTAAGTATCCAAACAGGGCATGAACGAATGTAACAACGCTCCTTTAGGATTCGTTCACGAAGATTAACGACCTTTGCAACGGCCACGCGCGCAATCAGAGGGCTGCGGCCAGCTCTGTTGCCTGCCGGATCGCGCGCTTGGCGTCGAGTTCGACGGCAACATCGGCGCCGCCGATCACGTGCATGGCAATCCCGAGCGCGACCAGTTCGTTCGCCAATGATCGGTTCGACTCCTGCCCGGCACAAATGATCACGTTGTCGACCGCGAAGGTCCGGGGTTTGCCGTCGACCGTGACGTGCAGGCCTTCATCGTCGATCTTTTGGTAAGCGATGCCACCCAGCATCTGCACACCCTTGGCTTTCAAGGCCGCGCGGTGCACCCAACCGGTGGTCTTGTTGAGCCGTTTGCCTGGACGTCCGGTGCTGCGTTGCAGCAGCCATACCTCGCGCGGCGAGGGTTCGACCTCTGGCTTGGCGAGTCCACCGCGGCGTTCAAACGTGGTGTCGACGCCCCATTCGCGCGTCCAACGCGCAATGTCGGTGGTGGGCGAGGGCGGCGGTTGGGTCAGGAATTCCGCGACGTCGAAACCGATGCCGCCCGCGCCGATGATCGCGACGCGTTGGCCGATGGCGCGATGACCCATGACGGCATCGTGGTAATTCATCACCATCGGGTGATCCTGTCCCGGAATGTGCGGGTCGCGTGGCGTGACGCCGGTCGCCACCACCACGGCGTCGTAGTTGCCGGCCTGCAACATCGCCGCGCCGGCGCGCGTACCGATGTGCAAGGTGACGTCCAGCTCGGCGAGCAGGTTGCCCCAGTAGCGCATCGGTTCGACGAATTCCTCCTTGCCGGGAATGCGTCTTGCAAGATTGAACTGACCGCCGATTTCATTCGACTGTTCGTACAACGTGACGATGTGACCGCGTTGCGCCAGCGTGGTCGCGCAGGCCAGTCCCGCCGGGCCTGCGCCGATCACCGCAAATCTTTTCTTGTGCGCGACCGGCGCATCCACCAACTCGGTTTCGTAACACGCGTGCGGGTTCATCAGGCACGATGCACGCTTGTTTTCGAACACATGGTCGAGGCAGGCCTGGTTGCAGGCGATGCACGGGTTGATCAGCGACGCACGTCCGTTGCGCGCTTTCGCCACCCACTCGGGATCGGCCAGCAGGGGACGCGCCATCGACACCATGTCGGCGTCGCCGCGTGCCAGCACCGTCTCCGCAACAGCCGGCATGTTGATGCGGTTGGTGGTGATCAGCGGAATGCGCAGGTTGTCCTTCATGCGCCGCGTCACCCACGTGAATGCGCCACGCGGCACGCTGGTGACGATGGTCGGCACGCGTGCTTCGTGCCAACCGATGCCGGTATTGATCAGCGTGGCGCCGGCCGCTTCCACCTCCTTCGCCAGCGCGACGATTTCGTCCCAAGCCTGCGCGCGATCCACCAAGTCCAGCATCGACAAGCGATAGATGATGATGAAATCGCGGCCCACCGCTTCGCGCGTGCGTCGCACGATTTCGATGGGAAAGCGCATCCGGTTTTCTACCGAACTGCCCCAACGGTCGCTGCGCCGGTTGGAGCGCTCGGCCAGGAACTGGTTGATCAGGTAACCCTCGCTGCCCATGATCTCGATGCCGTGGTAACCGGCGACCTGCGCCAGCTCCGCGCAGCGCACGAAAGCGCGAATGGTGCGTTTGACACCGCTGCCGGATAGGGCTCGCGGCGTGAATGGGGTAATCGGCGACTTGATTGCGGACGGCGCCACCGACAGCGGATGGAAACCGTAGCGTCCCGCGTGGAGGATCTGCAGGCAGATCCGTCCACCCGCCGCGTGCACGGCGCCGGTGATGCGCCGGTGCGGCGCGACCTGCCAACGCGAAGACAGGCGGCTGGAAAACGGTTTCAGCCAACCCGCGATGTTGGGCGAGAAGCCGCCGGTCACCATCAAACCGACGCCGCCACGCGCGCGGGCCGCGAAGTATTCGGCAAGTTTCCCGAAGTCGCGCGCGCGGTCTTCCAATCCCGTGTGCATCGAACCCATCAACACGCGGTTGGGCAGCGTGCAGAAACCGAGGTCGAGCGGCGCAAGAAGGTGCGGGAAGGTCGTTGCCATTTCGGCGAGGATGCCGACACCATCGCGTGCCGGCAAGTCTGCCGCGCGCTATGCTGACGCGGTCGCGCCCGGCGTGGCGCAGGGGAAAACGAGGACCGTCATGAATCGTCTGCGCGCAGGCTGGCTGATCGTGCTCATTGCGCTGTTCGCGGGTGCGCCATTGGCGTCGGTCGCGGCGACACCGTTCCGGCTGGACGACCTGCAGCGGCTGGTGAAGCTTTCCGATCCGCAACTCTCGCCGGACGGCAAATCCGTCGCCATCGTCGTGATCACGCCGGTCTGGAAAACCGACAAGCACGACACCCGGATCGACGTCGTCGATGTGGCAAGTGGCGCGAAACGTGCCCTGACGCACGATCGCGAGGGCGTGTCCTCGCCACGCTGGTCGCCGGACGGCACGCGCCTCGCATTCCTCGCGAAGGACGACAAGACCAAACAATCGCAGATTTACGTGATGCCAATGGCGGGCGGCGACGCGCAACGCATCACCGATACGAAAGAGGGCATCGACGAGTTCACCTGGAGTCCGGACGGCGACCGCATCGCCTACATGACGCAAGATCCGCCGATCAATGACAAGGCGATCAAGGCGCACGACAAGGCATTCCAGGTGACCGATGGCAATTTCCTGCTGCGCAAGGCGCTGGCGCCATGGCACTTGTGGGTCGTGGCGGCAACGGGCGGCACCGCGACGCGGCTGACCCAGGGCGACTACTCGCTGCAGACCGATCAGGAAGGCGCCACGCCGTTGGTGTGGAGCCGCGATGGCAAGTCAATCGTCTTCACGAAATTCCCAAGCCCATACTGGGGACCGTCGTTCCGTTCGGTGATCGCCGAAGTCGCCGCAGACGGGAAGGGCAAGCCGACGACAGTGGTCGGCGATCAAGGCGCCAACGATTTCGCGTACGCATCCGATGGCAGGACATTCGCTTTCCTGCGCGTACGCAACGGCGACCAGAACAACGGCAACGCGGTGTACGTCGGCGGGCGTGGCGCAACGCGCGATGCGACCGCAGCGCTGGCGCGCAATCTCAATGCGTATGCGTGGTTGCCGGGCAGCAGGGCGTTGCTGCTGCAAGGTGAGCTCGGTACGCGCTCGGTGCTGTGGGAACAACCATCGGATGGCGCGGCGCGCGTGCTGGATCTCGGTGACGTCGAAGCCGGCAATGACTTGAGTGTCGCGAAAACCGGCGAGGTCGCATTCGTCGGCAGTACCCCAACACATCCCGACGAGTTGTACGTGATGGCCTCGGCGAACGCCAAGCCGCGCCGCCTCACCGATGTCAACGCGTTCGTGGACAAGCTGGACCTGGCGCGTACCGAGTCGGTGCAATGGAACAGCGACGGCGGCGTGAATGCTGACGGTGTGCTGACGTATCCCGTCGGCTACCACAAGGGCAAGACGTACCCGCTGGTGCTGGTGATCCACGGGGGGCCGGAGAGCGCGTCCACCGTGCGCTTCTCGCCCTTGCCGCAGCTTCTGTCGGCCGCCGGATTCCTGGTGTTCCAGCCGAATTATCGTGGCAGCACCAATCTCGGCGATGCGTACCAGCACGCGATCTATCGCGACACCGGCACGGGCCCCGGCAAGGACGTGATGGCCGGCTTGGCTGCAGTCGAGAAGCTGGGCATCGTGGACACGAATCGCATCGGCGTTTCCGGCTGGTCGTACGGTGGCTACATGACCACGTGGCTCACCGGCCACTACGACGTGTGGAAGGCCGCCGTGGCCGGCGCGTCATTGACCGACTGGGTGATGGACTACACGGTCGCGTACTACCAGATGGGCGATACCTATTTCTTCGGCAGCACGCCGTGGAGCGCAGAGGGCTGGGACATCTGGCGCCAGCAGTCGCCGATCACGCATGCGCGCAGCGTCAAGGCGCCGACGCTGATCATGGGCGACGTCGGCGATCCGAACGTGCCGCTGGTCAACAGTTACGAGTGGTACCACGCGCTGCGCGACAACGGCGTCCAGGTAGAGTTCTGGGCGTATCCGGCCGACACGCATTTTCCGGGCGACATCGTGCAGCAGACCGATGTGTATCGGCGCTGGATGGACTGGATGACCAGGCACTTGAAGTAGCGCGGACAACGTTGCGGTGCGGACGCCGGTGCGGTGACACTCAAACCACGCAAGGGGATGCGGACATGGGCAAGTTTGCAAGAACCTGGCAACTGATGGACGCGTCCTGGCAGATGCTGAAGCGGGACAAGCGCCTGGTCGTGTTTCCGCTCATTTCCGGGGCGGCCCTGGCGATCATCATCGCCCTGTTCGCCACGCCGCTGCTCGTCGAGTTCGGTGGACATGCGAGGCCAAACGGCCCAATCTCCATGTCGCCGCAAATGTACGCGGCGATGTTCCTGTTTTATTTCCTCGATTATTTCGTGATCATTTTTTTCAACTCGGCATTGATTGCGTGCGTGTTGAAGCAGATCGATGGCGAGCAGCCGAGTCTCGGCTATGGGTTGGCCTTTGCCTGGCAACGGTTGCCGCAAATCTTGGGCTGGGCGCTCATGACCAGCACCGTCGGCATATTGTTGCGCCTGCTGGAAGAGAAGGTTGGGTTCATCGGCCGCATCGTCGTCAGTTTGCTCGGAATGGCCTGGTCGGTCACGTCGTTCCTGGTGGTGCCGGTGCTGGTGGTCGAAGGAAGTGGTCCGATCGAATCGTACAAGCGCTCGGTGGAAATGCTGAAGCGTACCTGGGGCGAACAGATCATCGGCAACGTCAGTTTCGGATTGATCTTCGCCCTGTTCGGCGTCGTGCCGGCGATCATCCTGTTCTTCATCGCGATCCAGGCCGGCAAGGTGGCGCTGCTGGTCATCGCTGCGATCCTCGTGATTTATCTCGTTGCGCTGGGATTGATCCAATCGACCCTGCAGACGATCTACCAGGTCGCGATTTACCTTTACGCGGCAAATGGCGAGGCGCCCGCCGGTTTCGACAGCCAGTTGGTGGCTGATGCATTTCGCGAGAAGTCGGCCAGGCGCTGGATGTGAG
This sequence comes from Rhodanobacteraceae bacterium, assembly GCA_035249175.1. Lineage (GTDB taxonomy): Bacteria > Pseudomonadota > Gammaproteobacteria > Xanthomonadales > Rhodanobacteraceae > 66-474. The sequence continues at coordinate 23,209 of DATFGT010000058.1, read as the reverse complement.
TGGCCCCGGCATGCCGGCATCAAGGAGCTTTGAGTGGTGAATCCGCAAGACGTGCTGCATTTCTGGTTCGAGGAAGCAACGCCGGAACAACTCTTCAGGAAAGATGTGGCGTTCGACGCCGGAATCCGCGCGCGTTTCGGCGAAACGCATCAAGCGGCGTCGCATGGCGAGCTCGCGGCGTGGCGTGACACGCCAGAAGGCAGGTTGGCCGAGATCGTCGTACTCGACCAGTTCTCACGCAATCTGTTTCGCGATGACGCGCGTGCGTTCGCGTGCGATGGCATGGCGCTGGTGCTGGCGCAGGAGGCCATCCGCGCAGGCGCGGATCATGCCGTTCCTTCTGCGGGCCTCGCATTCCTGTACATGCCCTTCATGCACTCGGAATCGCGCGTGATCCACGTTGAAGCGGAGCGCCTGTTCCGGCATCCGGGGCTGGAGCTCAATTACAACTTCGAGTTGAAGCACAAGGCGATCATCGACCGCTTCGGCCGTTATCCGCATCGCAATCGCGTGCTCGGCCGTGCCTCGACGCCGGAGGAGCTTGCCTTCCTGGAGCAGCCGGGGTCGGCGTTCTGATTCCGCGATCCGGATCTCATCCCTGCCGCAATCGCTTGCGCCGGCGCAGCCACCAGCCCATGCCCGTCACGCCGGTCACCAGCACGGCATCCACGGCGTAACGCATGGGATCGTGCGCGTTGAACCAGTCTTCCACCAGGCCGTCGCGGGTAATCATGCGCGCAGCGGTCCACGCGATCGCCGCGGCGCCGATGTAGACGATCACCGGCCAGCGCTCGATCAGCTTGAGCAGCAAGGTCGAGCCCCATACCACCAGCGGCACGCTGACCAGCAGGCCCAGTACGACGAGTCCCAAGTGCCCACCCGATGCGCCGGCGATGCCCAGGACGTTGTCGAGACCCATCAATGCGTCGGCCACGACGATGGTACCCATGGCGGTCCAGAAGTCGGTCACCCTGCGTTTCAGCGTCGGCCCGCTGTGTTCCTCGTGCTTGAGCAGGCGCCACGCGATCGGTATCAGGATGATCCCGCCCGCCAACATCAGCCCGGGAATTTGCAGCAGCCAAAGCACCGCGGCGGTCATCGCTATACGTACCACGATCGCCCCGACCACGCCCCAGAAGATCACCCGGAAATGGTGGTGTTGTGGCAGGCTGCGCGCAGCCAGCGCGATCACGATTGCGTTGTCGCCAGCCAACACCAGGTCGATCACGATGATCGAGCCAAGGCCGCTCCAGAACGCGGGATCGAGGGGATGGTTCAGCAGCTCGTTGATCACGTACATGCGGTTCCTCCAGTGCGTTCGACGATCGAACCCCCGGCCGCGAATGCAGCACGGGATGTCGAAAGTCTCGCGCGCGGTCTGTGAACCGCCGTGGCAACCGGAACCTTTGGGTTCGTGCTGACGATTGCCACGCGAACCCGGCTTGGGCCGGATCCGGTGCTACTCCCTTTCGGGACAACGCCACGATTGTCGGGGGGCGGCAGGAGAATCGTCAAGAAAAATCGCCGTCTGGCAAAATAGCGGGCTGTCTTCGCATCCCGACGCAGGAGTACCCGTGAACCAAGCCGCTACCCGTTCTGCCGCCCGTCCCGCGCCCGACCAGCCGTTGGTGGACGTGGCCGACTACGTGCTCGCCTACCGCATCGAATCGCGGGAGGCGTGGGACACCGCGCGCTACATGCTGATGGACGCACTGGGTTGCGCGATGCTGGCGATGAAGTTCCCGCAGTGCGTGAAGCACCTGGCGCCGATCGTGCCGGGTGCGATGCTCGCGGGGGGCGCGCGCGTGCCAGGCACCACGCTGGAACTCGATCCCGCGCAAGCGGCGTTCTGCATCGGCACACAAATCCGCTGGCTGGATTTCAACGACACCTGGCTCGCCGCCGAGTGGGGGCATCCTTCCGACAATCTCGGCACGGTGTTGGCGATGGCCGACTGGTTGTCGCGCAGCAATGTCCGCGACGGTGGCAAGCCGCTGACGCTCCGTGACGTGCTGCATTGGGCGATCAAGGCCCACGAAATCCAGGGTTGCTACGCGCTGAAGAACAGCTTCAACCGCGCCGGCATGGACCATGTGATCCTGGTGCGGCTGGCCTCGACCGCGGTCGCGACCGCAATGCTGGGGGGCAGTCGCGAACAGGTGATCACCGCGGTTTCGAATAGTTGGATCGACAACGGCAGCTTGCGCACGTATCGACACGCGCCCAATACCGGTCCGCGCAAGAGCTGGGCCGCGGGCGATGCCTGCCGACGCGCGGTGATCCATGCCTTGAACGCCGTGACCACCGATGAGCCGAGTTACCCGTCGGCACTGAGCGCGAAGACTTGGGGTTTCTACGACGTTGCGTTCGGAGGCAAGTCGTTCGAGTTCGAGCGGCCGTTCGGCAGCTACGTGATGGAGAACGTGCTGTTCAAGATCAGCTATCCGGCTGAGTTCCATGCGCAGACCGCGGTCGAGTGTGCGATGAAGCTGCATCCGGAAGTGAAGGACCGCATCGACGCCATCGAGCGCATCGAGATCGAAACCCAGGAAGCCGGCGCGCGCATCATCGACAAGACTGGCCCGCTCGCCAATTACGCCGACCGTGACCACTGCATCCAGTACATGGTGGCGGTGCCGCTGATTTTCGGCCGCCTGACCGCGAACGATTACACCGACGCGGTTGCCACCGATCCGCGCATCGATATGCTGCGCGCAAAAATGGCTGTCAGGGAAAATCCACAATTCACCAAAGATTATTTCGATCCGGACAAGCGTTATATCGGCAATTCGGTGCAGGTATTTTTCAAGGACGGTTCAAAGACGGAGAAGGTTTCGATCGATTACCCCATCGGCCATCGACGCCGCCGCGCCGAAGGCATACCGGTCCTGCTCGCGAAGTTCCGGAGCGCGCTGGCAGGCCACCTGCAGAAGACGCAGGCACATGAAATCATTGATATTTGTGACGATGCGGAGCGTATGCTGCAGACCCCAGTGCCGGAATTCATGGGTTTGTTCGTGCCGGGAGGCCGCGCCTGAGTTCTGCATGAACGGCAATGCGGCCTTCCGGCGAATTTGTTTGTTTTTTGCTAAACTGGCGCTGCCGTAGCGGAATGCGTCGGGGCTAGTTGGGGCGCAATCCGCGCAGTAGTCTTGTATCTGGGAACACGGTTCGTGTCGAAATGGCCGAACCTGAAGAATCAACAACGAGGAGACTTACCGATGAAACGTAACGGCTTGTTCGCGGTCATCGCGCTGGCCTTGGGTACTGTAGGCGTGATGTCGGTTGCACACGCCCAGGACACCGGGGCAGCGGCAGAAACAACGGGTAGCTTTGCGAGCCCCAACTATGGCAACTGGTACATCGTGCCGCGCATCGGCGTGGTGATTCCCGATAGTGATCGCCAGGTGCAGTCGGATCCGGTCGGTGGCCTCGGTGTTGGGTTCTGGGTGAACCCGCATTTCACCCTGGATGTTGAAGCCACGGGCGACAATGCCGATTACAAGGATTCGTCCATCCGCGCCGGCAAGCAGTGGGAGACTCTGGGTCTCGACGTTGCGGCCCGCTACTACTTCATGGATCCAGCGGCGCAGTGGCGTCCGTACATCATGGCTGGCATCGGCATGTGGCGTCACGCCGCGGTATCGAGCGAGCTGGCCGAAGCCGGCGGCGCTTGTGGATGTTTGGGGCCGGCGAAGGGCTCCGGTTGGGGTCCGGGTGCGACGGTCGGCGTGGGCGTGCTGTACAACGTCAGCGACCGCGTCGCCTTGCGTGGCGAAATCGCGGCGCGTTACTACCGTGACACCACCTCGGCGCAGGAAGCTGGCTTCGCTGGTCCGGGCCTGCCGCACACCTATGGCCCGAAGCAGTGGCTGGATTCGATGGCCACCATCGCCCTGGTGTTCAACATGGGTCATCCTGCTCCGCCGCCGCCACCGGCTGCTCCGCCGCCGCCACCGCCGGCTGCTCCGCCGCCGCCGCCACCGCCGCAGAACGTGGTCATCGATCTGCGTGGCGTGAACTTCAAGTTCGATCGTCCGAAGAAGGGTGAGTCCAATATTGGTCCGACGCTGAAGCCGCCGGCAGCCGACTCCGTGGCGATCCTGGACCAGGCCGTCGACACCTTGAACCGCTATCCGCAGGTCAAGATCGAAATCGATGGCTACACCGATTCGGTCGGTACCGACCAGTACAACCAGGGTCTGTCCGAGCGTCGTGCCAACATTGTCGATCAGTACCTGACGTCGCATGGCATCGATGCGAGCCGCATTACCGCGACGAAGGGCTTTGGCGAAACCAACCCGATCGATACCAACAAGACCGCGGCTGGCCGTCAGCGCAACCGCCGCGTCGAGTTCAAGGTCGAGCAGCCCCAGGAGGGCAGCATGTAAGTCATTCGCGGAGGAATCGGCAGCTCATTGCCGAGGATTCCGATGTGATACGAAAAAGCCCGGCCCTGTGCCGGGCTTTTTCTTTTGGAGCCCTGAACAACCTGCTGCGCTGGGTGGACTTGTGCGCCAGTGGTGCTCGCAATGCTCACGTACTGACGTGTACGCTCCGCTTGCTGCGCTCCGGCGTCATGCAATCCACCTTCGCTCGTGACGGTTCTTCAGAGGTTCTCCTTCGGGGAGGGCACATCCATCGTGGCTTTTGTGCGCAAAAATCCGGTGTCGCAACCGTTGCCTTCGGGCAGTCCGGCACGCGGCGAGATTTCGGTGCGTCTGCCACGCCACGGGTTGGCGCGTGTGCTGTCGCGCATGGGGGTGTGTTCGCGCAGCGAAGCGGCGCGTCGAATCGCGTCAGGCCGCGTGTGCGTGAACGGCGCGGTCGTACTTGATCCCGAAACGCCGGTCGATGCCGCGATCAATCGCATCGAGCTGGATGGCGTCATGCTGGGTTCGAGCGAGCGCACCTGCATCGTGCTCAACAAACCGCGTGGCTTGCTGGTCACCACTTCCGACGAGCAGGGCCGCGAAACGGTGTACGCCTTGCTGCGCGATGCGGGCCTGCCGTGGCTCGCGCCGGTCGGCAGGCTGGACAAGGCCAGCGAGGGGCTGTTGTTGATGAGCAACGATCCGGTATGGGCGGCGCGGATCACCGAACCTCATCTGCACGTCTTGAAAACCTATCGCGTGCAGATTCGCGGAGTGCTTGGTGACGCCGCATTGAAACGACTGTGCAGCGGCCTGACCGACCGCGGCGAACATCTGTCGGCGAAATCGGTGCGGACGATCGGGGGCGGCGAGAAAAATACATGGCTCGAGATCGTGCTCGCGGAGGGACGCAATCGGCAGATCCGCCGGATGCTCACGGCCTGTGGTCACGAAGTGTTGCGCCTGATGCGGGTGTCGATCGGTAGCCTGCACCTCGGCGATCTTCCCAAGGGGGCGTGGCGCGAGTTGAGCGAGTCGGAGATTCGTGACTTGTCCGGCGCGCCCCGGAATGCCGGTACGCCCGACGCGAACGGCGTCACGCAGTCTGCGCCACGCCGCCGATCCAGGTTTCCGTCACCTGCAAGTCCCGGTCGACGACGGTGAAGTCGGCGCCATAGCCTGCTTCGATGCGACCGCGTGTCGCGCTGAGTCCCAGGAAATCCGCCGGATAGGTCGACGCCATCCTCGCCGCTTCATCGAGAGGCACGTCGAGCATTTCAACCGCGTTGCGCACGGCATCGATCATGCTGAGCGCAGAACCGGCGAGCGTGCCGGAAGCCGTCTGGCAAATGCCGTCGCGTGCGACGATCGTTTCGCCATTGAGGAGATACGAGGGATCGGCTGCGCCTACCGGCGGCATCGCGTCGGTCACCAGGAAAATCTTGCCGCGCGGTTTGGCTTTCAGTGCGACGCGCAAGCTGGCGGCATCGACGTGGTGGCCGTCCACGATCACGCCACACCACGAGTTCGCATCGTCCAATGCCGCCCCGACCACGCCCGGTGCGCGACTGGTCAGCGGGGACATCGCATTGAAGAGATGGGTGAATCCGCGCACGCCCGCATCGAGCGCGGTGCGCACGGTCGAGTAAGCCGCGTTGGAATGACCGGCGGCGATGATCACGCCTGCTGCGACGAGGTTTCGAATCACACCCGGTGTCACGCATTCGGGCGCAAGCGTCAAGAGAGTTTTGCCCCGTCGCAGGGATTCGGCCACGCGCAGCTCGTCGGCGTCAGGCGCGTGCAGATATTTTGCCGCGTGCACGCCCTTGCGTTCGCGGCTGATGAACGGCCCTTCGAGATGGATGCCCAGGACACCCGGCACGGCTTCCGCCATCGCAATGTCGGCGGCGGCAATCGCGGCACGCATCTTGTCGGTGGTGTCACTGATCAGTGTGGGCAGGAAACCGGTGGTGCCGAATCGACGATGGGCAATGCCGATCGCGCGGATACCTTCCACCGTGGGCTGATCGTTGAACAATACCCCGCCGCCGCCGTTCACCTGGCAATCGATGAAGCCGGGCAACAGCATCCCCCCCGACAAGTCATGTATTTGCGCGCCGGCTGGAATGTCGTTTGGTGCTACGAGTGCCCGAATCCGTGCGTCTTTCACGACCACGGCAACGTCGTCTCGCCATCCTTGGGCGGAAAGCACGCGTGCATTGATCAGCGCCCTCGACATCAGACGGTCTCGGTGACCTTGGCAAGGTGCGGCGGGTGATCCGGATCGCGGCCGCGCGCGATCGACAGCGCGTTGACGGCGCGATAGAAACTCTGGATCGCGAGGATGGGCGCGCACATCGCGTGCTCGGTCGCAATGATCGGAAGCGCGTTGTGGCCGGTCGCGAGGGGCGCTGCCGTCCACACATCGGCGCCGCGCCGACGGAAATCATCGGCGGTGGCAAGCACACCCGCAAGCGCGTGATCCTGCTGCGCAAACAACAGCACCGGCAGGCGCGGACCGACCAGTTCCATTGGGCCATGGCGAACTTCCGCGCTGCTGAAGGCCTCGGCGTGCAGCGCGCAGGTTTCCTTCAATTTCAGCGCCGCTTCCTGCGCTGCGGCGAGGCCATAGCCGCGGCCCAGCACGAACAGGTCGCGCATGTCGCGCAGGCCGTCGACCAGCGGCGACCAGTCGAGCGCGAATGCGCGGCGCAACTGTTCCGGCAGCTTGTGCAGAGCTCCGAGCAGCGCGGTGTCGCGTCGCCAGTGCGCGGTCAGGTGCAGGATGGCGGTCAGTGAACCGATGAAACTCTTGGTGGCCGCGACGCTTTTTTCCGGTCCGGCCTGCAGTGGAATCACGGTTTCCGCGAGCGCGGCCAGGGGCGAATTTTCCGCATTGACCAGGGCGACCACGTGCGCGCCGGCATCGCGCGCGGCCTCGGCGCTGCGCAGCAGGTCGGGGCTTGCACCCGATTGCGAAATGACGAGATACAGCGCGCCCTGGAGCTTCAGCGGCACGGCGTAAATGGATTCGACGGACGGCGACGCCGAGGCCGTCACACAACCGGTTTGCGTTTCGATCACGTACTTGGCGTAGGTGGCGGCGTGATCGGAACTGCCGCGCGCGCAGGTGACGACGAAAGGCGGCGGGTCGTCGCGCAATTTCGCCGCGAGTTCGCGCACGCCGGCATCGTTGCGTTCGAGTTGTCTGGCAACGGTTTCGGCTGCGGCAGCCGCTTCCCGGTGCAACGCGGTGGATTCAGGTTGAATTGCGAGGGCGTCGGGTGAAGACATTGTGGCGCATGGTTCCTTCATTGTCGTGGCCGAGGCGGGGCGGTTGAACCGCGCACCACAAGTTCGGGACTGAAACCTTCGTTTTCAACATCGTTGCCGTGGATCTGCGCGATCAACAATCGCGCGGCATGTTCCGCGATCAATTCGGTGCGTTGCCGCGAGGTGGTCAGTGACGGCCAGGAATGGCGCGAAAATGGACTGTCTTCGAAGCCGGCCACGGAGAGGTCGTAGGGGACGTGCAGGCCTGCCGCGCGCGCGGCCGCCAGCACGCCGGCCGCGATTTCATCGTTGGAACCGAATATCGCCGTCGGCGGTTCGGCCAGGCCGAGCAAGCGGCGCGCGCCACGGAAGCCGTCATCGAACGAATAGTCGCCTTCGAGCACGAGTTCCTCTTGCAGAGGTACGCCGTAGTCGTGCAATGCTTTTTCATAGCCCTTGTAGCGCTCGGGACTGGAGCGGTGCTGCTTGCCGCCCCACAGGAAACCGATGCGCACGTGGCCGAGCTGGATCAGGTAGGCGGTGATCGCATAGGCAGCGTCGCGGTCGTCCACGAACACGCAGGGAAAACCGTCACGTGGGTCCTCGGCGGCCGAAATGACGCGCACCAGCGGAATGTTGTACGCCGCCAGTTCGCGCAGCAGCGCCATGCGTTCGGACATCGGCGGTGCCAGCACCAGGCCGGCCAGCCGGGAGCGGTGCGCGAGGTCGCGCAACTCTTCGGCGAGTTTGGGCGCCCGCGAATCACAAGGGTGGATCTGCAAACCGAATCCCATTTCGCGGCAGGCGGCCAGCGTACCCTGCTGCACGGCGATGATGTAGTAGGGATTGGGATTGTCGTAAACCAGTCCGATCGCGTAGGCCTTGGCGCTGCGCAGGCTGCGTGCGGACAAGTCGGGTCGATAACCGAGCTGTTCGATGGCGCGGAGCACCCGATCGCGGGTCTCCGCGCGTACCGAATCTTCGCGGTTGATCACCCGCGATACCGTTTTTAGCGAGACCCGGGCTTGTTTCGCGACATCCCGGATGGTGGCGGTTCCCAATGCAGGCTCCTCGATTGATGACCGTGGGAATGGTCGCACGATGTGCGTTGCCTGTCCGGCTTCAGGACGTTGCGGTGGCGGAATCAATCGCGTCCGTCCGTCCGGTTTGCCCGGCTTTGTGCCCCGACACACCATAGAACAGAATGTAGAGGTAGCCAGGGACCATCACCACCAGGAATGCCAACTGGAAGTTGATGACTTCTTCCAGGTGCACGAAGAGCTGCGGGATCAGCGCGCCGCCCGCGATGCCCATGATCAGCAGCGCCGAGCCAAACTCGGTGCGGTCTCCCAGACCCTTGATGGCCAGGGGGAAGATCGCCGGCCACATCATTGCATTCGCAAATCCCAGCGCCGCGACAAAGCCCACCGACAACGTGCCATGGGTCTGCCATGCGCCGAACGCGAACAGCACGCCCAGCACTGCCGAAATTGCCAGATAGCGTTGCTGCGATATGAATCGCGGCGTCAGACCCACTCCCGCCAGATAGCCGATCAGCATTCCGACCATGACCCAGGACGTGAGGTGCTTGGCCATATCGAGCGGCAGCCCCGAAGCCTGTCCGTAGATCACGATGCCGTCGCCGACCATCACCTCCAGGCCCACGTAAATGAACAGGCATACCACGCCCAGCCACAGGTGCGGAAAGCTGAAGATGCTGCGTCGCAGTCCTTGGCCCTGCGATGACTGACGGTGGCTGTCAGGTTTGATGTCCGGCAGCGAGGAAAACACCACCCACACCGCCAGCAATGTCAGCACTATCGCCATTACCACGTAGGGCATCACCGCGCGCGACACAAACGCGTGCTGCAGCAGCGAACGCGCCTGCGGCGAGGTGGCGGCCTTGATCTTCTCGGCATAGGCTGCAGCGCCGCTGAGCAGCAGGGTGCCGAACACGTACGGCGCGACACCACCGGCGAATTTGTTGCAGATCCCCATGATCGCCACACGCTTGGCGCCACTCTCTATCGGGCCGAGGATGCTCACGTACGGATTGGAGGCAGTCTGCAGCAATGCCAGGCCGGCGCCGATCACGAACAGTGCCACCAGCGCGCCGACGTAGCTGTAGCCACCCATGAAAAAAGCGAACAGGACGGATCCGATGGCCATGACCAGCAGGCCCAGGGCCATGCCTTTTTTCATGCCGGTCCGCTTGAGCACCACGGCCGAAGGCAACGCGAGGAAGAAGTAGGACAAATAGAACGCCATCGGAATCAGGAAGGCCCCGACGTTGTCCACGTTGAACCCGACCTTCACGAACAAGATCAGCGACGAGTTGAGCCAGGTGACGAATCCGAAGATGAAGAACAGGATGCCGATGATCGCCATCGACATCACGTAATGCGACTGCTGCGGTGCGGTGGTGGTGGTCATGGGCGAGCCTGTGCGAGTGCCTCGACGGCGACGGGATTATGGAGTGGTCAACGTTGTCATATCTGTGTCTTGCGTCGAGTATCGCATGTCCCGATTGTCAAAAAACAGGCCTCCTGCGGCAGAATGGATTTGATGCGACGCAGCATTGCCTGGGCAGCAAAGGCCGCGATTTTATTGGGAATATCCGCATCAGGCAACGCAAACGTTACCCCGGTTTGGATTGTTGCATCGCAAATTGACAACGTTGTCAATCATGACCAAACTGGCGCCCGTTCGAATTGCCCGAGAGCAGGATGAATGTGGCCGCCAGTCATTTGACCCAGCATGCCGGCCTTCACACGCAGCCGTTCCTGGCTGCGGATGTGGGTGGAACCCATGCGAGGGTTGCGCTGATGCGCGCCGCCACCGATGGCAAGCGCGAGTTCGAGGTGCTGGCCTATCGCAAGTTCGCCTGCGCGGATTTTCCGGGACTGCCGGAATTGCTCACGGCGTTCGTCGAGGGCGACGCCACGCTGCCGGTGCGGCGCTGCGTGATCGCTTGCGCGGGGCAGGTCATCGACGATGCCATCGTCAACGATAACTTGGCATGGCGGGTCAGCCTGTCGCAGTTGCGCGACGCACTGGCGTTCGATGACGTCGCCTTGCTCAACGATTTCGAAGCGCTCGGCTACGCACTCGACGACGTCAAGGGCACCGGCAGCCTGTTGCTGTGCGGACCCGATGCGTGCGGGGATGGCCCGGCGCTGGTGGTGGGACCAGGCACCGGATTGGGTGCGGCGGTGCGGCTGGCGAGTCCGGCCGGCGTGCGTGTGCTCGCCAGCGAGGCGGGGCAGATGGATTTCGCGCCGGGCGACGCACGCGAACGTGAAGTGCTGGCCCACCTGGCGCCGAATGGCGGCTACGTGCCTTACGAACGGATCCTGTCGGGGCCGGGCTTGCTGACGCTGTACACGACCTTGTGCGCGCTGCGTGGACGGCCATCGCGCTTCGCGACGCCCGAAGCGGTGACCGCCGCGGCCTGCGCGGGCAGCGACGCCGATGCCGTAGAAACCGTGGACGTGTTCTGCGCCGCGCTCGGCAGTTTCGTGGGCAACCTGGCCATGGCGTTCATGGCGGATGGCGGCGTGTACCTGGCCGGCGGCGTCCTGCCGGAAATGCGCAAGCTGTTGCAGCACAGCCGCTTCGTGCAGCGCTTCCTCGGCAAAGGCGGCATGCGCGAATTCCTGCAGCGCGTGCCGGTGCGCCTGATCGAACACGGCCGTCACGGCGTGATGGGCGCCGCGCACTGGTATTTCGACACGTACATGCGAAGTCCCACGCGCCGCCGTGCAATGGGAGACGGTACGGCGGCGTAACGAATTTTCCTCAACACATTTCGGGTGCCTCGGCACCCATCACCTGGTGAGCGAGAGAGGGGTACGTCATGAAATTTCGCAAGAGCATGCTTTCGGCGAGCATCGCCACGGCGCTGTTGTTCGCAGCAGCTGCCCAGGCGCAGAACGCCTCGCTGCAAAACCAGACCAACAACACCGACCAGTCGCAAGCCGCCAAGGACAAGCAGGCCGCTGAGCAGAAACAGACCGCGCAGACCCTGGGGACCGTGCAGGTCGTCGGCGTACGTGCCGCGCAGGCGCTGTCGCTGGAAACCAAGAAGGCGGCCAATTCGCAGGTCGAGGTGGTGTCCGCCGTGGACATCGGCAAGTTGCCGGCCAAGAACGTGGCCGACACCATCGCGCAATTGCCGGGCGTGAACATCGCCGACGCGGCCGGCTCGGAAGGTGGTTTCGACGAAGCCGACCGCGCCAGCATCCGCGGCAGCGCGCCTTCGCTGACGTTGACCACGATCAACGGACACTCCGTCGCGTCCGGCGACTGGTTCATCCTCGGAAGCGGCGGCACGCGCAGCGTCAGCTTCGCGATGCTGCCTTCCGAAGTCGTGAATCAGGTCGTCGTGCACATGACCCCGGAAGCCAAGCTGCTCGAGGGCGGTGCGGCTGGCACCATCGACATCATTACCCGCAAGCCACTCGATTTCAGCCAGCAGTTCTCCGTCGAGGGCAGTGTTGGTGCCGTTTACGCCGACCTTCCGGGAGATACCAAACCGCAATTCAACGGCCTGCTCAACTGGAAGAACGCTTCCAACACGTTCGGCGTAATGTTCCAGGCTTTCTACGAGGAACGCTCGCTGCAACGCGAGGGGCAGGAGATTCTAGGCTATTCCTACATCCCGACCGGGTCGGCGGCGGCCACTTCGCTGGGCTTGTCTGCGGCGAGACCCGGCAGTGCCAGCACCGGCGTGTTCTATCCCAACCTGCCGGGCGCAGCGTTGTTCACCCAGACGCGCAAGCGCAAGGGCGGGACGGTCGACATCCAGTGGCGGCCCACCGACAACCTGACCTTCAATCTCGATGCGTTCTACTCAAAGCTGGATGCCACCGACTACAACCGCAACTACATGTTGCGCACGCGCGACCAGCTTCCCAAGCAGGCGGTGACGGGTACCATCCAGGACAACATCCTGACCAGTGCGAGCCTGCCCGGGGATCCCGCGATTTCACAGGGCATCTACGACATGATCTCGCGTCCGGGCGAGAGCGAATCCAGCCAGTTCGTCACATTGGATACGGATTGGCAGGCCACCCAAAACCTCGGGTTCAAGTTCCAGCTCGGCACCACCCGTGGCACCGGCAACACCCCGGTCCAGGACGTGATGGAAATGGACACGGGGTATGGATCGACCGCCAGTTATGCGATGAATGGCGCCGGTGCACCGCTCAACTGGGCGATGAGCGGCGACAACACCCGATTCGATCCTGCGACGATGGGGCTGGACTGGATCTTCGGTGACCAGGACGTGCACGTGGTGGACAAGGAACGCTGGTTCCAGGCTGACGGTGAATACGATTTCGACAACGCCGGTCCGCTGTCGTCATTGGAGTTTGGCGTGCGTTACGCCAAGCATGACCACGACAGCCCGACGGCGGTCGCGCAAGGGCCGAACTTCGCGTCCGCCGTGGAGTTCGGCCTCCATAACCCCAGCATCTATCCGTCGGCCGGCGGCAACTATCCGGGCGATTTTGCCAGCAATGTCGGCGTGGGCCAGATGCCGGCCAACATCTGGTTCTGGACGCCCGCGCAACTGTCGCAACTGAACGCCTTGTATGCCAACCGCAAGGTCACGGGTGACACCAGTTCGCGCTTCTATCCGAATGACATCTACTCGATGTCCGAGAAGAACGGCGCGGCCTACATCCAGGCCAATTTCACCGGCGAACACTGGACCGCCAATGCCGGCCTGCGCTATGTGTCCACCGACGAGAACATCGGCTACACCAGCCCGGGCATCCAGGAACCCACCCATTCTGGCCCGTTCCTGAATTCGGCGTTCTACCCGAACGGTTGGTACTGGAACTACTACAAGCACAGCTACAACAAGATCCTGCCGAGCTTCAACGTGAAGTTCGACCTGAACCAGGATGGCAGCCTGCTGACCCGGTTCTCGGCCTCGCAGACGTTGACACGCCAGGACTACAACCAATTGGCCGGCTTCCTCAGCTTGACCGACCCGACGGTGCAAGGGGAGATCGGCTCCGGCAGTGGCGCCAATCCCCGCCTGAAGCCGATCCTCTCCACCAACTTCAGTGCGTCGCTGGAGTGGTATTTCGCCCAGCGCGGCCTGCTGGCGGCCAGCGTGTACCAGATGGACCTGAGCAACTATTACGACTACGGCTCGACGACCGGCACCTACCTCAACAATTACCTGACCAACAATGGCGCCGGCGACAATCCATCGCACGCGCCGATCTACAGCCAGTATCTGGTCAGCATCCCGGTCAACGTCAACGGCACCTTGAAGGGCGTGTCGTTGAACTACATCCAGCCGATCGGCGAGCACTTCGGCGTATCGTTCAACTACACCTACGCCAACGGGCACTCGTCCGGCGGCACCTATCTTTACAACGCCGACGGCACACCCGGCAACAACATCGCGGCCGGCAATCGTCCGCTGTTCGGCACCTCGAAGAACACTTTCAACGCGTCGGTGTTCTACGAGAGCGAGCACTGGAATGCCCGGCTCAACTACACCTACCGTTCCAAGTTCTACGACGGCGTGATGAGCAACTCGGGCGCCGGGATGCCGCTGCTGCCCTACTGGCAACAGGGGCAGGGTTACCTGTCATTCTCGGCGGGCTACAAGCTCAATGACCACGTGAGCTTCTCGTTCGACGCAATGAACCTCAACAACCCGAAGCTGCGCTACTACATCAATGGCGCGCAGGCAGGGCTGGGATTCAGCACGGCTCCGGAGGCGTTCTACGTGAACGGCCGGCAGTATTACCTCACCGCCCACTTCAAGTTCGGGAGCGGGTCGCAGGCTCCACTGCCGGCAGCCGCACCACCGCCCCCGCCGCCGGTTGCGCCGCCGCCCCCGCCCCCGCCGCAAAAAGTGGTCATCGATTTGCGTGGCGTGAACTTCAAGTTCGACCGGCCGAAACCGGGTGAAACCAGCATCGGCCCGACGTTGAAGCCGCCGGCGTCCGACTCGATCGCGATCCTGGGCCAGGCCGTGGATACCTTGAACCGCTATCCGCAGGTCCAGGTCGAGATCGACGGTTACACCGACTCGAGGGGCAGCGAGAAGTACAACCAGGCTCTGTCCGAGCGGCGTGCCAGCATCGTCGATGCGTATCTGACCTCGCACGGCGTCGACGCCAGCCGCATCACCGCGGTCAAGGGCCTCGGCGCGGCCAACCCGGTGGACACCAACACGACCGAGGCTGGCCGGGAGCGCAATCGTCGCGTCGAGTTCAAGGTTGGCGGCGAAGGCATCGAGCAGGGCCAGCCGCAGCAGTAGTGAAGCGTGATGCCGGCGACCTGCGTGCCGCCGGCATCGTCGATTCAAGCCCCGAAGCTTGCGCATGCGAAGCGCGCATCGCGTCGAGGGCAACCGGTTTCATCGGGAGAAGTGAGTCGCTCTCCAGCGTTGCGGGCCGGTATGGCATCCCGGCCCGTTTTTTTTGGTCCCCTCCACGGCGGCCTGCATCTGAACATATGGAGATATCCTGCGTTTTCCGGACATACTCCGAGGAATTTCCATGCGCATGGCTTTGCTGTCGGTCCTCGCTGCTGCCGTTCTCGCCCTGAGCGGCGTCGCCGTTGCGGCTCCGTCGCCAGTACCCGCGTGGTCGCCGCTGCCGCAACCGGCCGAAATGCATCCCGCGGCACAGGGCTCGGTTCGCGTGTCCGACGGCGACCGCGTACTGGTGCAGGCCGCAGGCGACGGGCAAGCGCTCACGGTGGCGGAGCATTTTGCCGAATTGGTCGCCGGCACGCGCGGTTTGCACCTGCGCGTGGAAACGCGGCAAGACGCGGATTCGCCTGCCGCCGCCATCGTATTTCGTCTCGACACGCATGCCGATGTCGCAAGCGATGCGGGTTACCGGATCACGATCGGTGATGGCCGCATCGAAGTGACGGCGCGCACGCCGCGCGGATTGTTCTATGGCAGCGTCACGCTTTGGCAACTGCTGACACCGGATGGTGCGAAGGGGGCGGTGCAGGTCGCGGACGGCGTCATCGTCGATCATCCGCGCTTTGCGTGGCGTGGCTTGATGCTCGATTCCGCGCGGCATTTCCAGAGCGTCGCCGACATCGAGAAATTGATCGACTGGATGTCGCTCAACAAGTTGAACGTGTTGCATTGGCACCTGACCGACGACCAGGGCTGGCGCCTCGAAATTCCGAAATATCCCGAGCTCACGAAGGTCGGAGCCTGCCGCAGGGCGGTCGGACCGGATGCGGCGCTCACCGGTGATCCGGGCAAACCGTATTGCGGCTTCTACACCGATGCCGAAGTGCGCGGGATCGTGCACTACGCGTCCGAACGCTTCATCGAAATCGTGCCGGAAATCGACATTCCCGGCCATGCGCAGGCGGCGATCGCGGCGTATCCGTGGCTCGGCGTCAGCGGCAAACGCCCGGAGGTTTCCACCAACTGGGGCATCAACACCTGGCTGCTGAAACCCGATGCGCGCAGCCTGAGGTTCGTCGACGACGTGATGGATCACGTGATGGCGCTGTTCCCGTCGAAATACATCCACATCGGTGGCGACGAAGCCGCCAAGGACCAGTGGGAAGCGTCGCCCGAAGTGCGCGCGCATATGCAGAAACTCGGGCTGAAAAACATGGAGCAGTTGCAGGGGTGGTTCACCACGCAGGTGGCCAATTACCTTGCGAAGCATGGGCGCACCGCGGTGGGTTGGGACGAGATTCTGCATGGCAACGTCCCAGCATCGGCCGTGATCATGTCCTGGCACGAACCCGTGGGTGCGGTCGAGGCGCTGCAGCAGGGACATGACGTGGTGATGGCGTCATCGCCGACGTTGTATCTGGATCACTACCAATCCAGCCTGCACGACGAGCCGCCCGGCCGGCCCGGCGTGGAATCGCTGAAGGACGTGTACGACTACAACCCGGTGCCGGGCGGCACGACCGCAGCCGAGGCCCAACACATTCTTGGCGTGCAGGCGAACCTGTGGGCGGAGTACATGCCGACGTTTGCGCGCGTGCAGCACGCGGTGTTCCCGCGCATTGCCGCGCTCGCGGAAGTCGCATGGTCGCCCGCATCCGCGCACGACTGGCGGGGATTCCTCGCACGCATGCCGACGGAACTTGCGCGTTACCGCGCACTCGGCGTCGACTACGCCGACAGCGCGTTCGCGCCTGCGTTCGCGTTGAGCGCGGGCGCGCATGGAACCATCGATGTAACGCTGTCCAACCAGACGGGTTTCGGTGCCATCCATTACACGGCGGACGGTGGCGCGCCGACGAATGCTTCGACGCGTTACACCGGGCCACTGTCATTCCCGGCAGACAAGGCGACGACTTTGCGCGCCGCCACATTCGCCAGCGATGGTTTCGAACTTGCCGCGCCGCGCACGCAAGTCATCGACGCAGCCGCGCTGCTGACCCGCAACAGCGACCAGCTTGGCACCTGTGGAAAGCCGCAGATCGTGCTGCGGCTGGAAGACGATCGACCACTCGACGGGCCGCGGCCGGTTTATCGCGTGGACATCGCCAACATGTGCTGGCTATGGAAAGATGCACCGCTGGACGGCGTCAAGCACATTGCGCTGACAGTCGGAAACCTGCCGTGGAATTTTGCGTTGTGGAAGGATGACTCGAGTGTCGTCACCCGGTCGAAGCAAACAGCGGCCGGCGAGTTCCAGATCCGAAAGGATTCCTGCGACGGGCCACTGCTCGCGACGCTGCCATTGGCTCAAGCCGCGCAAACGCAATTGCAGACCACGTTGACCGCGAACATCTCGCCAACATCCGGGCAGCACACCTTGTGCGTGTTCGCCACCGGCGATCCGCACGACGGTTTGTGGGCGATCGGCAGGATCGAACTGCTGAGAACTCAATAACGGCACGGGGTTCGACGCGCGGATGCGCGTCGAACCGGAATGACAAGCGTGCTGCGTGGAGACGCGCGGGGCTGTCGCTCAGGCCTTCAGCAGCCCCGTCTTGCGCCCGACCTTGGTGAACGCCGCGAGCGCGCGGTCCAAGTGCTCGCGGGTGTGCGCCGCGCACATTTGGGTGCGGATGCGGGCCTTGCCCTCCGCCACCACCGGGAAGAAGAATCCGATCGCATAGATGCCTTCCTCCAGCAGGCCGGCCGCCATCGCCTGCGCCAGTTTCGCGTCGTGGGTCATCACCGGCACGATCGGGTGATTGCCGGGTTTGATTTCGAAACCGGCCCTGGTCATGGCGTCGCGGAAATACTTCGTGTTCTCCGCGAGCTTCTCGCGCAGGCTTCCGGCTTCGTCCAGCATCTTCAACACTTCGATCGACGCGGCGACCAGCGCCGGCGGCAACGAGTTGGAGAACAGATACGGCCGCGAGCGCTGGCGCAGCATGCCGATGATCTCGCGGCGTCCCGTGGTGAAGCCGCCGACCGCGCCACCCAGCGCCTTGCCCAGCGTGCCGGTGAAGATGTCGATCTTGTCCAGCACGCCGTGCACTTCGGCCGAACCGCGCCCGGTCTTGCCGAGGAAACCGGTCGCGTGGCATTCGTCGATGTGCACCAGCGCGTTGTACTGCTTCGCCAGCGCGGTGATCCTGTCCAGCGGTGCGACCACGCCGTCCATCGAGAATACGCCGTCCGATGAAATCAGCTTGGTGCGTGCGCCCGCGGCGTCGGCCGCCTGCAACTGTTTCTCAAGATCCGCGACGTCGCCGTTGGCATAGCGGTAACGCCTGGCCTTGCACAGGCGCACCCCATCGATGATCGAAGCGTGGTTCAGCGCATCGGAAATGATCGCGTCGTCCTCGCCCAGCAGCGGCTCGAACAAACCACCGTTGGCGTCGAAGCAGGCGGCATACAGGATCGCATCGTCGGTGCCGAAGAACCGTGCAATGTCGTGTTCCAGTTGTTTGTGCAGATCCTGCGTGCCGCAGATGAAGCGCACCGAGGCCATGCCGAAGCCATGCGTGTCCAGTGCCTTCTTCGCGGCTTCGATCAGGCGCGGATGGTCGGCGAGTCCGAGGTAATTGTTGGCACAGAAGTTGAGTACCTTGCGGCCGTCGGCCAGGGTGATCTCCGCCGACTGCGGCGAGGCGATGATGCGCTCGTCCTTGTACAGCCCGCTGTCGCGGATGGATTGGAGTTCGCTGGCGTAGCGCGCCTGGTCGGGGTAGCTCATGGTGGGATTCCGCGGTGGGGAAGTGCCTATTGTGGGGCTTTCGCGCGCCGCGGAGAACCGGGCGTCACAACTGCAGGCCGAAATCGACGCGGGTGGTCTTGCCCTGGTCGTCGATGCCTTTGGCGTCCAGCTTGGGTGCCGACACGAATACCCGCTTGTCGTCGAGCTTGCCGCGCAGCCAGCCGCGCACCGCATCGGCGCGGCGCTCGGCCAGGTGGCGCAGTGCGTCCGAATCCACCGGCACGATGTCTTCCAGCGCCTTGCGCATAACGTCGGGCGGCTGCGATTTGGTCAAGCCGATAAGATTGTGCGGCTTGGCGAATTTCGCGTGCTTGTAGGCCTTCTTCAGGTATTTGTCGTACTCGTCGGGCGTCAGCTTGGCGATGTCGACGTCGTCGCCCGCTTCGCTCCGGACTATCTGGTCGACCGTCACCTTGCGCAAGCCCGACACGTCGAACTTCGGATCGACGCGCCCGGTGATCTGGAGTTTCAGCGAAGTCTTCTGCTGCAGGACATTCACGATCTGCGCGAGCTTTGCCTGCGCCGCAGCGTCCAGCACGGCAGAGCCGGGCGCGAATGCGACGTAGCCAAGGTCCTGCTGCTTGCCACCGCCACCCATCGCCGCGGCGATCAGGCGGAACGGCGAGGTGACGGCGCGGCCGATCAGGTTGAGGAAGGCGTGCCAGATCAGGCTGCCCACGCTGAACTGCGGATCGTCCAGAGAACCGGTCACCGGCACGTGCACGTCGATCTGGCCTTGCGAATTTTTCAGCAACGCCACCGCCAGCTTCACCGGCAGGTGGCGGATGCCGGGACCCTCGACGGGATCGCCGAAGGTGAGCTGCTCGATGAAGATGTGGTTGTCGGCGTTGAGCTTGCCGTTGTCCAGCATGTAGTGCACGTCCATCGTGAGCCGGCCGCTGGTGATCGGGTAGCCGGCATATTTGTCCGAGTAGGGCGACAGGTGGGTGAGTTCGACGCCCTCGGCATTGCCTTTCACATCCAGGAAAGCCACCGGCGCAAGCGGGTTGATCGTGCCGGTGATGTTGACCGGCGAATTACCGTCGAGCTGACCCTGCAGGCTCACGTCGGCCGGCTGCCCGCCGGCGCTGCCGAATGCGCCGATCTTGCCTTCGAGCTGGGTGATGTCGGCGGTGTAGTTGGGTTTGATGAAGTTGTCGGTGTAGTTCAAATGGCTGCGCGCCAGCGTGATTCCGCCGATGCGGATGTCGGCACGCGGCGCCGCGACAGTGCCGGCGGAAGCGGGCGGGGCCTGCGCCACCGATGCCTGCGGCGCGGGCACGGGCGCCTGCGCGACGGGGGCCTTTTGCGCTTCCGTCACCGAGACGGGCGCCGCGGCCGGGTTGGCCACCACGTCCTGCACGTTCAGCCGTCCGTTCGCGTTGATGATCACGCGCGCGTAGAAATCGTCCAGCGCCAGGCCGTCCACGGATACATGCGGCACGTCCTCGCCCATTCGCACGTTCAGGCCACCGGCGGACAGCGTGTTCCAGCGCAGGAAATCCTCGCCGGTGAGCTTGTCCTGCACGCGCACCCGGCTCAATGTCAGGCGCCCGCGGTAGTTCAGCAGCGGCTGCGGATCGTGCGCGCGATAGCTGGCGCGGCCGTCGGCGCTCAGGTGTGCGCTGTCGATGGTCACGTTGAGCGGCACGCTGACCAGTGATTGCAGCGAGGCCACATCCAGACGGTTGGCGTGCACGCGCAGTTCGGCGTCCAGCGGTTGCGGCCGCACGCGGCCCTCGACACGGAAGCTGCCGCCGCCGATGCCGCCCGCGAGATCCAGCTTCACCGGTTTGCGCAGGTCATCCGATACGTCGTCGATGCCGAACTTGTCGGCCTTGAGGACGACGTGGCCGCGCCTGCCCGGTATCCGTGGGTCGGTCAACGCCAACGTGCCGTCATCGACGCCGATGTGCGCGACGCTCCAGTGCCATGCGGGCGACGGTTTTGTCTTGCCCGAACCACGCGAAGGCGCGGACTTGATCACATCGACGAGGTCGATGCTGCCATTGTTGAGGCGCCGCGCATCGATCTGCAGGCCGTGCAGCGTGAGCTGGTCGAGTTGCGCCGTACTGCTGGCGAGATCGAAGCGCTTGATGCCGGCTTGCAACGACTGCCACGCGATCGGAGTGCGGCCGTTGCGGCTGAGCGCGAGATCGTTGATCGCCGCGCTGGCCGGTTGCAGCGTGATGTCGAGGGCCTTGCTCCAGTCCGCCTGCATCTGGCCATCGACGTCGAGCGTGCCCTTGGCGAGTTCGGCGTTCAGCAGCGGTGGTGCCAACGGCAACAGCGGCGCCAGCGCCACGGCCTTCGCGGTCAGCCTGCCCCGGTAACGACTGCTCGCCAGATCCAGCTTGCCGTCGAGACCCACGCTGCCTCCGTCGAGTCGGGCGGCGAGGTCGAGCGTGGCTGGCGGTGCGGCGAGCAGCGACACGCCGCGCAAGCTGCCGTGGATGTTTTCCAGCGCCAGTGTGGCGGGCTTGCTGCCGCTGGCGTCGGTGTAATCGAGACGGCTGTTTTGCAGCGTCAGTGCGGCGATGCGCAGGTCGGTTGGTGGCCCGGATACGGCGGTGGCCTTGTCGTTTCCGAGCAGCGCATCGAGGTTGCTGTGGCCCCCGGGCCGAAGCGTGTAATGCAGGTCCAGACCGTCCAGCTGCATCGCACCGAACCGGTAGCGCGACAACAGCGGTTCCACGTCGGCCAGCGCAGTGCTGGCGTGGGTCATCTCGAGGATGGGCGCGCCGCCGGGCGTGGCGAGCGCGAGATCGTCCATTTGCAGCACGCCGCCGAGGCGCACCTGCGGTCCGGACTTCGCCTGCACGAAATGCAGTTCCAGTTTTCCGGACAGTTGGCCGCGCGGGATCGCGACCGGCAACGACATGGGCACGTAGCCGAGGTAGCGGGGCAGGTCGAGATGATCCAGCGTGAACGCCATCTCCGATTCGCGGCTGTCCGCAAACGGCTTGGTCTGGCCGGTGATGCGGAGCGGGCTGCCGTCCACATTCATCGCCAGCAGCGGCTGCACGAACACGTTGGTGTCGCGCGGCAGGTTGGCGATGAACGGGATGCCGAGTTCGATGTGGTCGATGCGGTGCGTGGCGTGCGTCACCACGTCGTCGAATACCACATTGCCGTCGTGCACGCTGATGTTGGAGACCGCGAAGCGCGCGGGCTTGCTGTCCGGCCTGGACGGCTCGCTCAGGAGTCGGGCGAGGATGTCGGAGAAGTTGAATTGCTGCGGCGCGGTGCGCGCGATGTGCAGTTGCGGATGCTGCAGCGACAGTTCATCCAGCACCGGCGCCATGCGGAACAGCGACGTCCACGACGCGTTGATGACCATCTCGTCCACATCGACGAAGAGCGAACGGCCGTCGCGGTCGGGGATGTGCAATCGGTCCAGTTGCAGGCGCAGGGTGAACGGGTCGAGGTGCACCCGGGCCACGCTGACGGGACGGCCGAGCATCGCGGTCAGCCGCGTCTGCAGCTGGCTCTTGATGATCGGCGGCGCGGCGAAAAAGCCCAGCAGGCCGAACACGACCAGCACGATGGCGACGATCAGCGCGCTCTTGCGCGCGTGATGCGAGCGATACACCCGTTCGGCCTGGTCGCGTAGCGCTGCAAGACGTGCCGCCGTCGAAGGACGAGGATCGTTCACGCGCTGGGTGTCCTGGTAAGCCAGATGGTCGAGGTGTCCTGCAGTTTACGCAGATGGCGCGACGTTCGCACGGAAGGCCCGTGCCATGGCATCGCGGCGTTCATGCCAGGGACGGGTACGGCGATAGGGTCAATGTGAAGCCGGTGGCGCGGGCAGGCGTGCCGCATCAGGCCCGATCAGCTTGCCGTACAAGGCGTCCAGTTGCATGGCATTTTTGCCGATTTCCTCGACGATCCCGGCGCAAAAGCCCAGTGGGTGTGGCTGCATCAGGATCGCGGTGTCGAGCTCGATGCCTTTCAAGGCGTAACGCTGGTAGCCATATATTTGCGACACGATCTGTGCCTGCTTGAACGGCATGTTGGCGAGGGCTTGCGTCGCGATGGACGTCCGGTAGGCGGCGTCGAGGGGCACCAATCCGCCGAGCCCGTTCCATTGGTCCCACAGATAACAGGCTTGCGGCGGTTTGTCGCGGTTCTTCGGCGAATCCTGCATTGCGTCCACCATGCGGTACATGTGCGCCGCGTAGTTCCGGACCACCATGCGATTTTGCGCAAGCTCCGCGCGGATTGCGCGCATGGCCTCATCGACGCCGGCCTGCTGCTTGCGCTGTGTCACTTGATCGTTGATGAACAGGGCCAACAGGATGCCGATGACCACCGAGAAAACCTGCACGGCGACGTCGCCGAGGCTGATGGCCTCGCGTTTCAGCCAGCGCCGGCGTCCCGGGGGCGTCTCGTTCGACATGGTTG
>DATFGT010000057.1:0-6152 GCA_035249175.1 Rhodanobacteraceae bacterium | reverse complement strand
CTACATCGATTTCTACAACCGCTACCGCTTGCACTCGTCATTGGGGTATCGTTCTCCGGCGGAGTTCGAAGCCCAATGTGTTTGACCACCGGTGTCCACTTTTGCGTAGGAACTCTCCGCGCTGCGCGCGCCGCTAAATTCAGGCGTTGATGCCCAAAGAATGATTCGAGCCACTACATTTTTTTGCGTTGCCGGCAGCGTCCTGTTGCTCGTAACGGGTGTGCTCCATGGCTTAGGTTATTCCCAAGTCAATCATGCAATCTCCAGGTCAAACTCCTCGGGGTTCCTTAAGCATGTTGTGCCAGGTCTATGGGCACATTTCTCCATTCACCTCGTCATCCTTGCCGCTTTTGGCCTCGTCTTGGCGTTTTCGCTTCAGCGCGTACGCATCTTGATCGCACTGTTAGCTCTTGCAGCGGCAGCGGATGCCGCATGGGCTTTCTCGTTGGCCGGTTTCTTTGTGGGTGTCGCTCTTCCTGCCGCTGCAGCACTGTGCTTTGTTTTTGCGGCATTGGCACCTAACAACTCCGCAAGAGACTCCTCGTCAATACAGTGAACACAATCGCCTTGCCTTGAGCTTTCAGGCCATGCTGATTGCCGGATTGAATTGCCAGTTGCATCAGTGCGTAGCGGTGACGAACGGTTGCCTGAGCTGCTGCTGGCTTCATCATCACACCTGAACTCGGTGTCTGTGAAGCCGGCAGCAGCTCAGGCGTGTAAAGAGTTGCGCAGTTCGCAATACAGTTGGCGGCAGTACGGCTGCTGCTCATACGCCTGGCCAAGAGTTGGTTTACAGAAGGGCGCGAGCGGTTATAACTATCGTCCCGGCAGTTGCGCTGCGCGCGCCGCTAAATCCGGGTGATCGGCGAAGCTGATTCCTGCCGCGCCCTAAGGCAGACCGCGCTTACAGCAGATCGAACAGGTTCATCTGCTTCATCGACACGAACGCCTTCTGCGCGGCCTGCAGGCCCACACTGCGCAGGCTGTATTCGGAGATCGCGGTGTTGTAGTCGAGGTCGACGAGGTCGGACTTGGTCTGCGCGTAGTTGAGCTGGCGGTTGCTGGCGACCTTGTCCACCACGTCCAGCTCGTTGAGGCGCGAACCCACCGAGGCGCGCACCATCAACACGTTGTCGAGGCTGTTGTCGAACTCGGTCATTGCGTTGCCAAGCGTGTTCTGCAGCGCGGCCTGTTTGGCCGGCGTGTCCACGGGCTGCTTCAGGATGGCCAGCGCCTTCTCGAAGGTTTTGAACAGGTCGGGGTTCAAATTCTTCGCCTGGTCGACCTTGATTTCGTCGCCATCCGCGGGCGTGCCGGTCAGGGTCAGCGACTGCCCGCCATACGTCACGGGTTGGCCCGAGGTATAAGCCTGGGGCGGCTGCAGCACGGCGCCGGTGGTGTCCTCGATGGTGTAGGTGGCGCTGCCGCTCGCGTCCACCGCGAACGCGATCTTGAACGGCGTGCCGTAGGCCGGATCACTGGTGTCGACGACCTCCGGCCCCTTGATGGTGACGCTGCCCGCGTTGGCGGTGCCGTCGCTTTTGACCGCGACAGCCATGAAACCCGATGCGCCCTGCGCGCTCTGGAAGACGCTGACGCCATTGTCGTCCACCGACATCAGGCGCGAGGCATCGATCTGTTGCTGGCGGGTGTTGGTGTCGCCGACGTATTGCACGTTGCCGGAAGCGTCCGTCACGAACGGCGCGGACTTGTCCTGGTAACCGCCGAACAGATAGCGGCCGTTGCCGTCGGTGGAGTTGGCCTGCCCGATCACGGTCTGGTAGATGCCCTGCAACTGGCTGGCGATCGAAGCGCGGTCGGCATCGGTGAGCGTGCCGTTGGCCGCTTCCAGCATCAGCGTCTTGGCGCTGGTCACCGCGTCGCCCACGCTATTGAGCACGCTCTCTTCCATCGACAGCGCGTTGCGCGCGCTGACGCGTGAATCGGTGTACTGGCTGGTGATCGCCTGTGCCTGGCTGACCTGCACCGCGCGCGACGCGGCCTGCGGATCGTCCGACGGACGCATCACGCGCTGGCCGGACGCGATCTGCTGGCCGACGTGCGAAAGGTCCGCCTGCTGCTGGTTCATCGAACGCATGCTTTGGGCGTAAAGGGTTTGGGTGCTGATGCGCATGACTGTTTTTCCGATCGATTACCGCAAGCCCAGGATGGCGTCGAGGATGGTGGAGCCGGTCTGGATCACTTTCGCGTTGGCCTGGTAGTACTGCTGGTAGCGGATAAGGTTCGCCGCTTCTTCGTCCAGGTTCACGCCGGATTGCGACTGCTGCACGTCGGTCAACTGGTCGCTGAGGCTTTGCTGAGCCTTCAGGTTCACCTGCACGATGTTGGTGCGGTTGCCGACGTCGCCGACCAGCGACGCGTAAGCCTGGTTGAAACTGGCGGTGCCGCCCACCAGCGATTGCGTCTGCAGGTTTTCCAGCGCCAACGCATTCTTGTTGTTGCCGCTGCCCCCGCTGGTATCGGCGGCGGCGATCTTCGCCGGATCGCCGATGATGTTCTGGAAGCCGGCGGCGGCGATGCGCGTGGGCTGCACCTGGAAGCGATCGCCGTCGACCAGTTTGGTGGGATCGTCTACGGTCACCTTCACGCCGCCGAAGCTCAACTGGTTGCTGGCGTCGAGCGTGGCGGTGGTGTTTTCGCCGGTGTCGATGCGCGTGATCTTGAAGTTGCCGCTGGCGGCGTCGTAGCGCACGTCGTAGTCGCCGGCGGTGAGCTGGCTCGCATTCGCGGGATCGAACGCGACGGCGAGCGTGGCGGTGCCGGTATTGCGGCTGTTGGCATAAACCTTCGGCTGGCCGATCGCGAACATGTCGCCACCGGCGTCGCCGTTGAGATCGACGCCGGCGCTGTGCACCGCGTTGATGCCTTCGGCGAACGACACCGCGAGCTGGCCGAGCTTGTTGCGGGTCGGATTCAGCGTTTCATCGCGGAACGTCAGCAGGCCGCCAAGCGTGCCGCCGCTGAAAGTGGAATCCTGCATCTCGACCAGGTTGCCGGCCGCATCGCGATAACCGATCGAAGTGCGCGTGGGATCGGCGGCCGAAGGCATGGTCGCCAGATCGAATTGCTTGCCGCCGCTGACCAGCGGTTGGCCGTTGCCGAAGGAAATGTTGTAGCTGCCGCTGTCCTGCTGGGACACGCGGACGTTCACGCGCTTGCTCAAGTCCGCCACCAACTGGTCGCGCTGGTCGAGCAGGCTGTTGGGCGCCTGGCCCTGCTTGGCCTTGGCCAAGGCGATCTGTGTGTTGAGGCCGGCAATCTGCTTGGCGGTGTTGTTGATCTGGGTGACTTCGTCCTGCAATTGACCGTCCAGCCCCGAGGCCATGTCGGAGAGGTAACTGTCGAACGAACGGAACTGCGCGCTCAGCGTGTCGGCGGTGCCGATCACGCCCTGACGCGCGGCCGGATCGGACGGCGAACTCGCCAGATCGGAAACGGAGGAAAAGAACTTCTGCATCAGCGGCGCGAGGCCGGAATCCTGATCGGCCAGCAGGTTGTCGATCTGGCTGACCTGGGTCTGGTAGGTGTCCAGCGCACTGCTCTTGCTGTTGGCGCTGTTGAGCTGCTGCGCGATGTAGCTGTCGAACTGGCGCTGGACGCCCTGCACGTCCACGCCCTGCGCGGCCGGCAACTCGGCGAGGTCCAGTACCTGCCGGTTGTAACCGGGGGTATAGACGTTGCTGATGTTGTTGCTGGCGGTGTTGAACGCGGCACTCGCGGCATTCAGACCACTCAAGCCGATGGAAAAAATGCTCACTGTCGGTTTTCCTTCCAAGCTCTGTTGACGTTATCGGCAGTCCGCGGGATTTCTTGAACGATTGTGAATTCGACGTCCTGCCGGCTTACCGCAGCACTACCTGGCCGATCTGCTGCATGATCGCGATCAGCTTGTCGGCGTAGCGCGGGTCGGTGGCGTAGCCGCAATCCTGCAGGGCTTGCGCCGCCTGCTCCGGGCTGTTGGCCTGCCGCACCGCGGCGTAGCGCGCGCTGTTGCCGAGCAGCTTGGCGTGATCGACGAACGATTCGATGTAGGAGCCATACGCCCGGAACGCCTCGCGCACGCCGACCTTGCGGCCGGCCACGTATTCGTGGGTCACGTCGTTGGCGGTGGCGCCGCTCCAGCCTCCGCCGGCCTTGATACCAAAGAGGTTGTGGCTCTTGGCGCCGCTGTCGGCAGTCATCTCGTGGCGGCCCCAGCCGGTTTCCAGCGCGGCCTGCGCAAGAATCAACCGGGCCGGCACGCCGCTCATCTGCGCCGCCGCACGCGCGGCGCCCACGAAGCGGTTCACGAAACGGGTGTAGACATTGCCCTCGCCCGCGTCGGACGGTTCGGTGGCACTTGGCGTGGAAGCCGGTGCGCTGGCGCCCGCCACGGCATCAGGTGCCGTGGGCACGTCCGCCTTGGCCGAAATCTGGGCGGCGCGGATTTGCGCCACCACCGCGGCGATCATGCCTTCATCCTGGCTGCCATCGCTGTCGTCGTTCATGGCGGCGACGGCGGGCATGCCTTCCAGCGAACGCGGCGTGCCGCGCGGAATCGCGGCGAGGCGCGCGGCCATCGCGGCATCGCTTTCGGGCTGCGGCTGCGAAGCCTTGTTGCGCGACAACTGGCGCACCAGCATCTCGGCAATGCCGGTGCCCTTGCCGGCCAGGTTCTGGGAAAGCTGCTGGTCGAGCAGCGATTGGTAGAACTGGATCTGGCGATTGTCGGTGAGATCGGATTTGACGCCGGCATCTCGCATGCTTTTCAGCATCTGGCCGAGAAACACCGCCTCGAACTGCTTCGCAGCTTCCTTCAACTGCGCCTGCGGATCTTTGGCGGCCGCCCGCTTCAGGCCATCCAGCCCGTTCACGTCCAGCGCGAATCGCGCCGCGTCGAGCGAGCCGACGGCCACTACATCATCTCCAGGTCGGCATTGAGCGAACCCGCCGCCTTCAGTGCTTCCAGGATCGACATCAGGTCCTGCGGCGTGGCACCCAGTGCATTCAATGCATCCACAACCTGCATCAGGTCGGCGCCCTTCACCACGTTGAGGCTGCCGCGCTGCTTGGTGATGTTGATGTTGCTGTTCTGCACCACCGCGGTCTTGCCATTGCTGAAAGGCGCCGGCTGGCTCACGGTATTTTCGGTGCTGATCACCACCGACAGGTCGCCGTGCGCGACCGCGGCCGGCTGCAACGTGACGCGCTGGTTCAGCACCACCGAACCATTGCGCGCATTGATGATCACACGCGCCGGCGCATCCACCGGTGTCACATCGAGGCCTTGGATACGCGCGATGAAATCGACACGCTGGTTCGGGTCTTGCGGACCGTCGACCCGGATGGTGCGCGCGTTTTCGGCGGACGCCACCTGCCGGCCCATCGCACTATTGATTGCATCCACGACACGCTGCGCGGTGCCGAAATCCGCGCGCTTCAATTGCAGCGCCAGCGCGCCGCCGTCACGGCCGAGTTCCAGCGGCACGCTGCGCTCGACGATCGCGCCATCGCTGATCGAGCCACCGGCCTGCTGGTTGATCTGCACGCTGGAACCCCCGGCGCTCGCGCCCGCGCCACCGACCAGCAGGTTGCCCTGTGCGATCGCGTAGGTGCTGCCGTCGACACCCTTCAAAGGCGTCATCAGCAAGGTGCCGCCGCGCAGGCTTTTGGCGTTGCCGACCGACGACACCACCACGTCGATGTGCTGGCCCGGCGCCGCGAACGGCGGCAGGGTCGCGGTGACCATCACCGCCGCGACGTTGCGCAATTGCATGTTGGTGCCGGCCGGTACGGTGATGCCGAGCCGCGAGAACATGTTGGTCAGGCTTTGCGTGGTGAACGGCGTCTGCATGGTCTGGTCGCCGCTGCCGTCCAGCCCCACCACCAGCCCATAACCGACCAGGGCGTTGTCGCGCACCCCGGCGAAGTCGGCGAGTTCGCGCAGCGTCTGCGCGTGCACCTGCGTCGTCGCCAGCAAGGCCAGCAGCAACCACAACGCGCTTTTGCGCGCCGACCCGAACAGCTTGTCCAAACCACGACTGACGATCACGAGGTTGTCCTTCAGAACGGCGACACTTTCATCATCACGCGCTGCAGCCAGCCCATCCGCTGCGCATCGTTGATGTAGCCGTCGCCCACGTATTCGATGC
>DATFGT010000056.1:0-30659 GCA_035249175.1 Rhodanobacteraceae bacterium | reverse complement strand
TTCGAATCGTCCGTGCCTGCGAGCGATTCTTTGATGATGATCGCCGATGATCGCAAGATCAGGTACAGGCGTTGCGAATCGCGTCGGGAAGAGCAACGGAAGCGCCCGTCGCGGGATCGACCCAGACCATCACCACGCTGCCGTCGGCGTAGATGCATGCATGATCGTTGCGGTCGACGATGCGATTGCCGATCGTCATCGACGAATTGCCGAGGCGTTCGCAACTCAACAGCACGTCGATCTCGGCCGGCCATTCGATCGGCTTGCGGTAGTGCAGTTCCACCGCGGCCATCACGGGCATCGCATGTTCGTTGAACCAATCGCCCGGCACGTTCCGCAGCCACTGCAAGCGTGCTTCTTCCAGAAATGTCAGGTACGACGAATTGTTGACGTGGTTGAACGCGTCGAGGTCGCGCCAGCGTACGTGCAGGGGGATCACGGCGATTGTGCGCGTTGGCACGGATGCAGCGGTTATCGGCGCATTCGTGCGAGGCGCGGCTGTCCCGGATGCGGCCTTGGTCTTGCCGCGTTTGCGCTGGGACCGCTTGGCTACGGTTTTCTTGTTGTCGGTCATGCAGATTTTCTCTTCGTCATCCCGGGGCCATCGCCGGTCTTGTCGGCGAGGGAAGCCGGAATCCAGTTTTGATTGTCGGGCTCGAAAAAATGGATCCCGGGTTCTGCCCGCAAACAGCGCAGGCAGCCCCGGAATGACGGCAAGAAGCATGAGCCGCGCTGTCGTTGCAGCGCGTTCATGCGCGCTTCTTCTTGCGTGAGGATTTCGATGTTGTGGCTGTTTCGAGCACCGGTGCAAGGAATTGGCCGGTGTACGAATTCGGCGCTGCGGCGATCTCTTCCGGAGTACCGGTGGCGATGATGCGCCCACCGCCCGCGCCGCCTTCAGGGCCGAGGTCGACGACCCAGTCGGCGGTCTTGATGACATCCAGATTGTGCTCGATCACGACCACCGTGCTACCGCCATCCACGAGTCGATGCAGCACGCGCAGCAGTTGCTCGATATCGTGGAAGTGCAGGCCGGTGGTCGGCTCGTCGAGGATGTACAGCGTGTTGCCGGTATCGCGGCGCGACAGTTCCTTGGACAGTTTCACGCGCTGCGCTTCGCCGCCCGACAGCGTGGTCGCGCTCTGGCCCAGCTTGATGTAACCAAGGCCAACGTCCATCAGGGTTTCCAGCTTGCGCGCGATCTGCGGCACCGGCGCGAACACTTCCAGCGCCTGCTCGACGGTCATGTCCAGCACATCGGCGATGGTGTAGCCCTTGTACAGGATTTCCAGCGTCTCCCGGTTGTAACGCTTGCCATGGCAGACGTCGCACGGCACGTACATGTCCGGCAGGAAGTGCATTTCGACCTTGATCAGCCCATCGCCTTCGCAAGCTTCGCAGCGGCCGCCCTTGACGTTGAAGCTGAAGCGGCCCGCCTGGTAGCCACGCGCGCGCGACTCGGGCACCTGCGCGAACAGTTCGCGCAAGGGCGTGAACACGCCGGTGTACGTGGCGGGATTCGAACGCGGCGTGCGACCGATCGGCGACTGGTCGATGTCCAGCACCTTGTCGAACAGGTCCAGTTTTTCAATCGATTCATACGGTGCAGGTTGCGTGGACGCGCCATTCAATTCCACGGCTGCGATCCGGAACAGCGTGTCGTTGACGAGGGTCGACTTGCCCGAGCCAGACACGCCGGTAATGCAGGTGAACAAGCCGGCGGGAATTTCCAGATCGACGCGCTGCAGGTTGTTGCCGCGCGCGCCTTTCAGTTTCAGCACGCGCTTGGGATCGGGCTGGCGGCGCAATTGCGGCACGCCGATACTGCGCCGGCCGGAAAGATATTGCCCGGTCAGCGAACGCGGCGCCTTCAGGATGTCGTCCAGCTTGCCTTCGGCCACCACCTCGCCGCCGTGCACGCCCGCGCCGGGGCCGATGTCCACGATGCGGTCGGCATGGCGGATTGCGTCTTCGTCATGCTCGACCACGATCACGGTGTTGCCGAGGTCGCGCAGGCGCGTCAGCGTACCGAGCAGGCGTTCGTTGTCGCGCTGGTGCAGGCCGATCGACGGTTCGTCAAGCACGTACATCACGCCAACCAGGCCCGCGCCGATCTGCGAGGCGAGGCGGATGCGCTGCGCTTCGCCGCCGGACAACGAGTCCGCCTTGCGATCCAGCGTCAGGTAATCCAGGCCGACGTCGATCAGGAAACGCAGGCGCTCGCGGATTTCCTTGACGATGCGTTCGGCAATTTCGCCGCGCCAACCGGCGAGTTGCAAGCCATCGACGAAGCTGCGTGCGTCGCTGATCGCCAGCGCCGACAGCGACGGCAGGTTCTTCTCGCCCACGAACACGTTGCGCGCAGAAAGGTTCAGGCGCTCGCCATGGCATTCGGGGCACGGCCGTTCGCTGATGAAGCGCGCCAGTTCCTCACGCACCATGTTGGATTCGGTTTCCTTCCAGCGGCGCTCCAGATTCGGCACCACGCCCTCGAAACCGTGCTTGCGCGTGAATCCGGAGCCATTGCCGTGGCCCAGATAGCGGAACTCGATCTTTTCCTCGCCGGAGCCGAACAGGATCGCGTCGCGGGTTTTCTTCGGAAGGCCCTGCCAAGGCGTTTCCACGTCGAACCGGTAGTGCTTGGCCAGCGAGCGGATCATCTGGAAAAAGTGCGGGTTGCGGCGGTCCCAACCGCGCACCGCGCCCTCGCCGAAGCTGCGTTCCGGATGCGCGACCACGCGCGCCGGATCGAAGAACTGGGTTACGCCCAGCCCGTCGCAGTTCGGACAGGCGCCCACCGGCGAGTTGAACGAGAACAGCCGCGGCTCCAGCTCCGGCAGGGAGTAGTCGCACAGCGGGCAGGAATAGCGCGATGAGAACAGTTGTTCTGGCGCCTTGTCGTCGTCGACATCGACCAGGATCGCCAGGCCCTCACCCAGACGCAGCGCGGTTTCAAACGACTCTGCGAGGCGCTGTTTCAAGTCCGCGCGGGGACGGAAACGGTCGATCACCACTTCGATGGTGTGCTTGATGCGAAGGCCCAGCGCCGGCACGGCATCGAGGTCGTACACCGTGCCGTCCACGCGCGCGCGCACGAAACCCTGCGCGCGCAACTGCTCGAACACCTGCACGTGCTCGCCCTTGCGCTCGCGCACCACCGGCGCCAGCAGCATATAGCGCTTGTCTTCCGGCAGCGCGAGGGTGGCGTCGACCATCTGGCTGACGGTTTGCGCCGCCAGTGGCGTGCCATGATTCGGGCAGCGCGGGGTGCCGACGCGCGCGTACAACAGGCGCAGGTAATCATGGATCTCGGTGATGGTGCCGACCGTCGAACGCGGGTTGTGCGAGGTCGATTTCTGCTCGATGGAAATCGCCGGCGACAGACCCTCGATGTGGTCGACGTCGGGCTTTTCCATCATCGAAAGGAACTGCCGGGCGTAGGACGACAGCGACTCGACGTAGCGACGCTGGCCTTCGGCGTACAGGGTGTCGAAGGCGAGCGACGACTTGCCCGAACCCGACAGACCGGTGATCACGATCAGTTGATCGCGCGGCAGGTCGAGGTCGATGTTCTTGAGATTATGGGTGCGGGCACCGCGGATGCGGATGGTGTCCATGGGAATGCGTGCGACAAAGCCCGTTACTATAGCGACCCGCCCGATGTGGGGTGCGCGGGGCCGTATTTCGATGGTTGCGCTTTGCTCCCCTCTCCCTCCGGGAGAGGCGGCCGTAGGCCGGGCGCGTAGCGCCGGGGGTGAGGGTTCGAGTCTTGCGCAGTCATCAAGTGTGCGCGAGGCCGAACCCTCACACCCGGCGCTTCGCGCCACCCTCTACCGGAGGGAGAGGGGAGAAGCTTGCCCAATCCCCTGAAATCACGCTAGAATTGACGGTTCGAGCGCACTGGATCGCGCTCTATCGACCCAGAATAACGACAGAACCAGAGAGCCGAAGCCATGTACGCAGTCATTCTTACCGGCGGTCGCCAGTACCGCGTGATGCAGGGCGAAGTCCTTCGCGTCGAAAAACTGGATGTCGAGCCCGACGCCGCGGTTACCTTCGACCAGGTGTTGCTGGTCGGCGAAGGCGAGGGCGTCACTGTCGGCAGTCCGATGGTCGCCGGCGCCAGCGTCACCGCCAAGGTGCGCGCCCACGGCCGCGCCGACAAGGTGCGCATCGTGAAATTCCGTCGCCGCAAGCACCATCGCAAGCAGATGGGCCACCGGCAGCACTACACCGAAATCGAGATCACCGGCATCGCCGGTGGCAGCAAGTAAGGAGAAGCCGCCATGGCACACAAAAAAGGCGTAGGTTCTTCGCGCAACGGCCGCGACTCCAACCCGAAATACCTCGGGGTCAAACTGTACGGCGGCCAAGCCGTCGAAGCCGGCAACATCATCGTCCGCCAGCGCGGCACCCAGTTCCACCCGGGTGTGGGCGTAGGCTTGGGCCGCGACCACACGCTGTTCGCGCTGGTCGACGGCAAGGTGGAGTTTTCGATCAAAGGCCCCAAGCGCCAGCGCACGGTGAACGTGGTCGCGGGCTGACGCGATCCGACAACGCTATTCGGAAGGCCCCGCTTCGAGCGGGGCTTTTCATTTGAACAGTCAATTAAAATCCGGCGTCATTCCGGACGCGGCGCAACCGCGATCCGGAACCCAGCGACTCTGATCTTGCAGAGAAAGGCGCTGGGTCCCGGCTTTCGCCGGGATGACGACAACTTGTTACGCTTGCACGCGTTTCATCGCTGTAGGTCACCATGAAGTTTGTCGACGAAGCCAACATCAAAGTGCAGGCCGGCAACGGCGGCGATGGGTGCGCCAGTTTCCGGCGCGAGAAGTTCATTCCGTTCGGTGGTCCCAACGGCGGTGACGGCGGCGAGGGTGGCAGCGTGTGGTTGGTCGCCGACGAAGGCCTGAACACGCTGATCGACTTCCGCCATCAGCGCCAGTTCAAGGCACAGCGCGGCCAGAACGGCATGGGCAGCGACATGTATGGCCGCGGCGGCGAGGACACCACGATCCGGGTGCCGGTCGGCACGACTGTCATCAACGTCGATACCGATGAGGTCATCGGCGACCTGACTGCGCATGGCCAGAAACTACTGGTTGCGCAGGGCGGCAAGGGCGGCCTCGGCAACATCCATTTCAAGAGTTCCACCAACCGCGCGCCACGCCGCTTCACCCCCGGCACGCCGGGCGAGGAACGCGAGCTGAGACTCGAATTGAAGGTGCTGGCGGACGTTGGCCTGCTGGGGTTTCCCAACGCCGGCAAGAGCACCTTCATCCGCGCGGTGTCGGCGGCGACGCCTCGGGTCGCGGATTACCCATTCACGACCCTGCAGCCGCACTTGGGCGTGGTCAGCGTGGGTCCGTCGCAGGGGTTCGTGGTGGCCGACATTCCGGGGTTGATCGAAGGCGCGGCCGAAGGCGCCGGGCTGGGCATCCAGTTTCTGAAGCATGTCTCGCGCACCAGCCTGCTGCTGCACCTGGTGGATGTCGCGCCCCTGGATGGCGCCGACCCGATCGAGCAGGTGCGGATCATCGAGGGCGAACTGCAGCGCCACGATCCCGAATTGCTCCAGCGACCGCGCTGGCTGCTGCTGAACAAGATCGACCTGTGGGCACCCGAGGAACGCGACGCGAACGCGCGCGACATCATCGCGCGGCTGGAGTGGCAGGCTCCATGGTTCGCGATTTCGGCGACGGAGCGGTTGAATACACGCGAGGTTTGCCTTGCCGCACAGCGGTTTTTCGATGAGCGGAGATCAGCCGCTGAAGAAGGCGCAGGGTGATCGGGACTTGCACCACGAACTGGAAAGGACACCACGCTCGACCCCGCGTCCCGTTTGTTTGGCCGACAAAAAAGCCGGCTGGCGCCGGCTTTTTCAAAACCACGAGCGGAGATGGCTCAGGCGATCGCCTTGATGTGCGCGGTGAGGCGGCTCTTGTGGCGCGCGGCCTTGTTCTTGTGGATCAGGCCACGGCTGGAGTAACGGTCAAGCACCGGCTCGGCAGCCTTGTAGGCGGCTTCGGCGCCGGCCTTGTCCTTGGCCTCGATGGCCTTCAGCACCTTGCGGATCGACGAGCGCAGCATCGAACGCTGGCTGGTATTGCGCATGTTGCGCATTTCGGCCTGGCGGGCGCGCTTCTTGGCGGACTGGATGTTTGCCACGGGGTGACTCCAAGCAATTCAGGAAAAATCAAGCCGAATAGTATCGCCGCGCGGCCACTCATAGTCAATCATGGCCGTTCGCCGGCGAGGCGTGTGGTATGAGCCGCCCGCCCAGCCTCCTGCGCGGGGTGTTTTCGTTCAGCAGCATGACCATGATCTCGCGCTTGCTGGGTCTGGCGCGCGACATTTCCATTACCCACGTATTCGGCGTCAGCGCCGCCACCGACGCGTTCTGGGTGGCGTTTCGGGTGCCGAATTTCATGCGCCGGCTGTTCGCGGAGGGCTCGTTCTCGACCGCGTTCGTACCGGTGTTCACCCAGGTCAAGGAAACCGGCAGCCACGCCGATCTGAAAGAACTGACCGCGCGCGTCACCGGCACGTTGGGCGGCGTGCTGTTGGTGATCGTGGCGCTGGGGATCATTTTTGCGCCGCAGGTGGCGACCGGTTTCTCGCCCGGTGCATTGGACCAGCCGCACAAGTTCGACCTCACCATCAAGCTGCTGCGACTGACGTTTCCGTTCCTGCTGTTCGTGTCATTGACCGCGCTGTGCGGCGGCATCCTCAATAGCTTCAACAAATTCGCGCTGCCGGCACTGGCGCCGGTGATCCTGAACCTGTGCCTGATCGCGGGCGCGCTGTGGGGTGCGAAACAGCTCGCGGTGCCGATCGAGTCACTGGGCTGGGCGGTGCTGATCGCGGGCATCCTGCAGTTGCTGTTCCTGCTGCCGTCGGTGCGAAACCTCAATCTGCTGACATTGCCGCGTTGGGGTTGGAATCACCCGCGCGTGCGACAGATCATGCGATTGATGGTGCCGACGCTGTTCGGCTCGTCGGTGGCGCAGATCAATCTGTTGCTCGATACCGCGGTGGCATCGCTGCTGATTACGGGTTCCCAGACCTGGCTGGCGCAGGCGACGCGCTTCCTGGAATTGCCGCTGGGTGTGTTCGGCGTCGCGCTGGGCACTGTGATCCTGCCGGCGCTGTCGCGCCACCACGTCAGCGCCGACCGGGAGGGTTTTTCGCGTTCGCTGGACTGGGGCTTGCGGACCACGCTGCTGATCGCGCTGCCCGCGATGTGCGGTCTGCTGCTGCTGGCCGAACCGGCGGTGGCGGCGTGTTTCCAGAACGGGCAGTTCACCGCGTTCGACAGCCACATGACGGCGATCGCGATCATGGGGCTGGCTGCCGGTGTGCCCGCGATCGCGCTGACGCGTACGCTGCTGCCGGCGTTCTATTCGCGCCAAGACACCAAGACGCCAGTGCGTGCGGGCGTGATCGCGCTGATCGTCAACATGGTCGCCAACTTTGCCCTGATTGCGTTGCTGTTCGAGCTGTGGGCGGCGCCGGGTGTGAAACACCTGCCGTGGCTGGAAGGCATCGCGCGTGTACCCGGGTTGCAACTGGGCATGGCGATGGCCAGTTCGATTTCCAACTACCTGCAGTTTGCGTTGTTGTGGCGGTACCTGAAACGCAGCGGCAGCTATCGCCCGCGACCCGGCTGGGCGCGGCACTGGCTGCGGATCGGGCTGGCCTGCGCAGCGCTGATGATCGTGGTGGGTCTCGGGCTGTGGTTCTGGCCATGGCAGCAGTGGACCCATGAGCGGATTTTCACCCGTATCTGGAAGCTGGTGGCGCTGGTCTCCGCGGGTGGCGCGGCCTACGCCGCCGCGCTGTTCGCAACGGGTTTCCGGATGCGCGATTTGCGAGGCGCATGAATGCGATCACCCATGATCGCTGCTCCGGACGAGCGCGTCGCAACCGACCAGGTACTTGGCCCATCGACGCCAGAACGGCCATCCATGGCCCGATTTTTCACAACGGCCGCTTCGATCAACCCCGGTTGGCGGCGGACCGTGGAACCGCGATAATCCGCCGTTTCCCAGGAGCGCCGCATGTACGTCCAGTCTGCCGACGCGCCAAGGCGCAAACCCGTGACCGTTCCGGGCTTGCGCGCGATGAAGGCGCGCGGCGAGAAGATCGTGGTGCTGACCTGCTATGACGCCAGCTTCGCGGCGCACATGGAAGCTGCGGGCGTGGATGTGGCGCTGGTCGGCGATTCGCTGGGAATGGTGGTGCAGGGCCACGCCAGCACTTTGCCGGTGACGCTGGACCAGATGGTCTATCACGCTTCGCTGGTGGCGCGTGGACTTGCCGCCACGCTGTTGATCGCGGACCTGCCGTTCATGCAGTTCCGCGATCCGGCCATCGCGCTGGCGGCTTCCGCCCGGCTGATGGCCGAAGGCGGCGCGGCGATGGTGAAACTGGAAGGCGGCAGCGAATGGACGTGCGAGGTGATCGCAACGTTGGTCGCACACGAGATTCCTGTGTGCGCGCATCTGGGCCTCACCCCGCAGTCGGTGCACAAGATGGGCGGCTACCGGATGCAGGGCAAGTCCGACGATGCAGCGGCGCGCCTGCGCGCCGAGGCGCGCGCCGTCGCGCATGCCGGCGCCGAGTTGCTGGTGCTGGAATCGATGCCGGCGGCGCTGGCCGGTGAAATCACCCGCGGGTTATCCATCCCCACGATCGGCATCGGGGCCGGCGCGGAATGCGACGGTCAGGTGCTAGTGTGCTACGACATGCTGGGCATCACCCCGGGTCGGCGGCCGAAATTCAGCAAGGATTTTCTCGCCGGACGCGGCTCCGTACGCGAAGCCATCGGCACGTATGCCGCCGATGTGCGGGCGGGCCGGTTTCCCGGCCCGGAACAGATCGCGGGATAACGATGCGTACCGTCGCCGACCCTCGTTCGCTGCGCGCGGTCGTGCAGGCCTGGAAGAAGGATGGCCAGCGCGTCGCGTTCGTCCCGACCATGGGCAATCTGCACGCGGGCCATTT
Organism: Rhodanobacteraceae bacterium; assembly: GCA_035249175.1. Classification (GTDB taxonomy): domain Bacteria; phylum Pseudomonadota; class Gammaproteobacteria; order Xanthomonadales; family Rhodanobacteraceae; genus 66-474. The sequence goes on along the minus strand of DATFGT010000056.1, from coordinate 21,650 downwards.
TTCGCTGGTCGAGTTGGCGCGCCGTCACGCCGATCGCGCGGTGGTCAGCGTGTTCGTCAATCCGATCCAGTTCGGCCCCAACGAGGATTACACCCGCTATCCCCGCACGCTGGCCGAAGACAGCGTGGGGCTGGTCGAGCACCAGTGCGACCTGTTGTTCGCGCCGACGGTGGAGACGGTGTATCCATTTGGGCCGGACCACGCCTTGCGCATCCACGTGCCGGAGGTCGGCGACACGTTGGAAGGCGCGCACCGGCCGGGGCATTTCGATGGGGTCGCGACGGTCGTGGCGAAATTGTTGCTGATGGTGGAACCCGATCTCGCGGTGTTTGGCGCCAAGGATTGGCAGCAGTTGCTGGTGGTGCGGCGCTTGGTGCGTGACCTGGGCTTTTCGGTGGAGATCATGGCGGCACCGATTGTGCGCGAACCGGATGGCCTTGCGATGTCGTCGCGCAATCGCTATCTCGATGCACACCAGCGCACGCGTGCGCCGCAATTGCATGAAACCCTGCAGTGGATGCGCGAATCCTTCGCGGAAGGTCATGCCATCAGGGCCATCGAGGGCGCGGCGGTGCGCAGGCTGGAACGCGCAGGCTTCGCGCCGGATTACGCCGCGGTGCGACGTGCGGAAGATCTTGGCGTTTCCGGCGCGGACGAGCGGAGCGGCCTGATGGCATTGGTCGCGGCCAAGCTGGGCAACACGCGGTTGATCGACAACGTGGCATTCGACTGAGCGTTTTGCGATCCGCCCCGCCTTGTGCGATGCAACAAATCACCCCTCAGGCGGTATAATGCGCGGACTCGGCAGTCGGGAAGCCGGAGAGGACTTCATGCAACTGAACATGCTCAAGGCGAAGATCCATCGTGCAACCGTGACTCATGCTGAGCTGCACTATGAGGGCTCGATCGCGATCGACGGCGATCTGCTGGATGCCGCGGGAATCCGCGAATACGAGCAGATCCACGCATGGAACGTCAACAACGGCGAGCGCTTCGTCACCTATGCGCTGCGCGCCGAAGAAGGCAGCGGGATCATTTCGGTGAATGGCAGCGCCGCCCACCGGGCCCAGCCGGGCGATCTCGTGATCATCGCCGCATTCGTGTCGATGACCGCCGTCGAGGCGGAGCAGCATCAGCCGAACCTGGTCTACGTCGACGCCAACAACCACATCGCGCGCACGAACCATTCCATCCCCAAACAGATGGCGGTCGCCTGACGGCATGATGGTTTTCCCTCTCCCCTCGGGAGAGGCCCGCAGGGCGAGCCGCATGGATGTAGCAAGTAGGCCCAGAACCGGAATACGGATGCTGCGTGCCGCCCCGGCGGCGAAATCGAGCGTGGTTTACACGTTTCGGCTGGCTGCGCATTTGCGCGCCTGCTGGGCCAGTGCCCACGCCACGTGGTCGCGCACCAGCGGCGATGGATCATTGGCACGTGCATTGAGGGCATCCACCACTTCATCCGAATGCGGCGCGTTGCCGAGCGCCACCGCGACGTTGCGCGAGAATCCTTCGTAGCCCGCGCGGCGGATCGGCATGCCCTCGGTCTTCTTCAGGAACTCGGCTTCGGTCCACGCGAACAGTTCCACCAGCTTGGCGCCGTCGAGGCCGTGACGCGGCGCGAAAGCCTCCTCGCGGGTGGGCTTCGCGAACTTGTTCCAGGGACAAACGAGCTGGCAATCGTCGCAACCGAACACGCGGTTGCCCATCAGCGGGCGCAGGTGTTCGGGAATCGCATCCTTCGATTCGATCGTCAGGTAGGAAATGCAGCGGCGAGCGTCGAGCTGGTACGGACCGATGATCGCCTGCGTCGGACACACGTCGATGCAACGCGTGCAGGTGCCGCAATGCGCGGTCGACGGTTGGTCGGTGGGCAGCGGCAGATCGGTGTAAAGCTCGCCCAGGAAAAACCACGAACCGGCGTCGCGATCCAGCAGCAGCGTGTGCTTGCCGACCCAGCCAAGCCCGGCGTTGCGCGCCAGTGCCTTTTCCATCACGGGCGCGGAATCGGCGAAGGCGCGATAGCCGAACGGACCGACTTCGCCAGCGATGCGATCGGCGAGTTTCTGCAGGCGACTGCGAATCAGCTTGTGATAGTCGCGTCCGAGCGCGTAGCGCGAAATGTATGCGCGCTCGCCATCGGCGAGCGTCTGCCATGCAGCGTCGGCGTTCATGTCGTGCGGGAAATAATCCATGCGTGCGGAGATCACGCGCACCGTGCCGGGTTGCAGTTCATCCGGACGGCTGCGCTTGCTGCCGTGCCGTTGCATGTAATCCATGCTGCCGTGGCGACCCTGTTCCAGCCACGCCTGCAGGCGCGCTTCGTCTTCGCGCAGGTCGACGCCGGTGATGCCGATTTTCGCGAAACCGAGTTCTTTGCCCCACGCCTTGATCCGCTGCGCGAGCGCGGTGAAATCGATGTCGTCGGCGATGGCTCCACTGCCCGTTTGCATGTCCACATTGTAGGATCACGCGATGGCGAACCTCGACCCGCAGTCCGCACTTTTCACCACCGCACAGGTGCGTGCGCTCGATCAGGCCGCGATCGGCGACGGCATCGCCGGCATCGAGTTGATGGAACGCGCGGCGCGCGCGTCGCTCGATGCGCTGCGGCGGCGCTGGCTGCAGGCGCGCAGCTTGTGCGTGTTGTGCGGACCTGGCAACAACGGCGGCGATGGATTCCTGTTGGCCGCCCTGGCGCGCGCGGCAGGCCTGCAGGCGAGCGTGATCGCTTTGCCGGGCCAGCCATCGGGCGATGCAGCGCTCGCGCGGGAACGCTTCGTGGGCGACGGCGGGGAAATGTCGTCCGTGACGGAGAAGCTGCCGGACGCCGATGTGTATGTGGACGCGCTGTTCGGTTCCGGCCTGAATCGCGCGCCGGCCGGCGATGCGGCGAGGCTGATCACGGCAGTCAATGCCCAATTCCGACCGGTGCTGGCGCTGGACGTGCCGAGCGGCATGGATTCGGACACGGGTGTCGCGTTCGAGCCGTGCCTGCGGGCAACCGCGACCATTTGCTTCGTGGGATGGAAGCGCGGGCTGTTCACGGCAAATGGTCCCGACCAATGCGGTGAGCGCAGCCTCGCGACGCTGGCTATTCCCTCGCAGGTGTACGCGCATGCCGAAGCCGATGCGATGTTGCTGGCGCCGCAGACGTTGCCGCCGCGACCACGCGACAGTCACAAGGGGCGGTACGGTCATGTGCTTGCCATCGGCGGTGATCTTGGCGCGGGGGGCGCCGTGCGCATGTGCGGCGAAGCCGCCGCGCGCGTGGGGGCGGGACTGGTCAGCATCGCCACCCGCGAAGCCAATGTCGGCCCGGTTCTGAGTGCGCGCCCGGAACTGATGCCGCAGGGCGTGCATGTGCCGCGCAATCTGGAACCACTGCTGGCGCGCGCAAGCGTGCTTGCTGTCGGGCCCGGACTGGGACAGGACGACTGGGGACAGGGTTTGTGGTACACAGGGCTGGACGCGGGCAAGCCCACGGTGCTGGACGCCGATGGCTTGAACCTGCTCGCCGGTCGTTCCCGCGCGTTGCCGGAACACGTCGTGCTGACGCCGCATCCGGGCGAAGCCGCGCGCCTGTTGGAGGTGACGACCGCCGACGTGCAGGCGGATCGCTTCGCCGCTGCGCGGAGGCTTGCCCAAAAATACAGCGCGGTGGTGGTGCTGAAGGGAGCAGGCTCCTTGATCGCGGACGCGAATGGCCGCACCGCGGTGTGCCCGTGGGGCAATCCCGGCATGGCATCGGGCGGCATGGGCGACGTGTTGACCGGCGTGATTGCGGGATTGCTGGCACAAGGCCTCGACACGTGGGATGCGGCGTGCCTCGGCGTCGGGTTGCACGCGCGCGCGGGCGATCTTGCGGCACGCGCAGGTGAGCGCGGCTTGCTGGCATCGGATCTGTTTCCCTATCTGCGCGCATTGGTGAATGGTCGTGGCTGAGTCCGCCCAAACGTTGGCGGTGTCGCTGCCCAACGAATCCGCGACGATGGCGTTGGCGCGGCGTTTGGCACCCGCGGTGCTGGATGGCGGCGTCGTGTTCCTGCGCGGTGAACTCGGCGCCGGCAAGACCACCTTTGCGCGCGCGCTGTTGCGCGCGCTCGGCGTGGGCGAGCGGGTCAAGAGTCCGACTTACAGCCTGCTGGAACGGTATGCGCTGGACGGTCGCGATGCCTTTCACCTCGATCTGTACCGAATCGCCGACGCGGGCGAACTGGAATGGCTGGGGCTGGACGAACTGGACGCACCGGAAACCATTGTGCTGGTCGAATGGCCCGAGCGCGGTGGAGGCGCGTTGCCGGCACCCGATCTGGAAGTTGCGCTGGAACACGATGGCGCAGCACGGCGCGGTTACCTGACGCCAGCTTCGACGCGTGGCCGCCGCTGGATGGCGGTTGTCGGCGCCACCAGCGAAATGAGTGCTCCATGATGTTCACTTGGCGCGACTTTTTGAATTTCTCTCGATAAAATCGCTGCAGCCCACGGATAACAAAGGGAAAAGTGCTTGCAATTCGCTGCGTCTTGCGGTTGAATTCAGCACCATGAGGGGGACGATCCGCCCATGGCTGTCGGTTTTTGCGGTGATCTGCGGGGCGCTGGCATGCGCCGCGGGGGCTTCGGCTGCGTCCGCCACCAGCACCGTCAAGGCAGTGCGCATCTGGGGCGGGCCGGATTCCACCCGGGTCATCTTTGAGTTGTCCGCACCGGTCGATTACCGGCTGTTCCAGTTGGGCAAGCCCGACCGCGTGGTGCTGGACCTCGACAATGGCGCGTTCGGCAAGGGCGTGGGCGCCAAGCCTGGCAAGGGCGTAGTCAAGGACATGCGCATTGGGCATTTCCAGGGCAAGGCGCGCATCGTGCTGGACCTCGATGGCCCGGCGCACCCCAAGAGTTTCCTGCTGACGCCAGCCGGCCAATACGGCTACCGGTTGGTGGTGGACCTCGGCACGCCCAGCAGCAAGCCTTCGCAAATCGTGCGCACGATCGACGATGACGTGGCGCACGGCAAACCGCGTCCGGTGGTGATCGCTGTGGACGCGGGACACGGCGGCGATGACCCCGGCGCGCGCGGGCAGGGCGGCACGTTCGAGAAGAGCGTCACGCTGGAACTCGCCAAGGATCTGGCCAAGCTGATCGACGCGCAACCCGGCATGCACGCGGTGCTCACCCGCAAGGGCGATTACTTCGTGCCGCTGGAAAAGCGTTTCCAGATCGCGCGTGAGCACAAGGCCGACCTGTTCGTGTCGATCCATGCCAATTCCTGTCCGGATTACTGCGATGCGCGCGGGGCGTCGGTGTGGGTGTTGTCGACGCACGGCAAACAGAGCGAAGCAGGTCGCTGGCTGGCCAAAAGCGAAAACGCTTCGGACTTGGTCGGCGGCGTGTCGTTGGACGACAAGAGCCACATGCTGGCCTCGGTGCTCCTGGATCTGTCGCAGGGCGCAAGCATGCACGCGGCGCACGAAGTTGGCGGCGAGGTGCTGACCGCGCTCGGCAAGATCGGGCCGCTGTATCGCAACACGGTGCAGGGCGCGAACTTCGTGGTATTGCGTTCGCCCGACGTGCCGTCGATCCTGGTCGAGACCGCGTTCATCAGCAATCGCAGCGATGAACGCCGACTGGACAACGGCAAGGACCGCAAGCAGTTGGCCCAAGCGGTGTTGACGGGCGTGCAGCAGTATTTCGAAACCACGCCGCCGCCCGGTACCTGGTTCGCGGAACAGCGCAACGAGCGTCTGCACCTGACGGTCAGTGCGGCCGTCGAGGTTGCAGCCAACGGCAAGGCCGCCGCGGGCGCGAAGGTGTTTAATCCATCTCCGCTGATCGCTTCCGCGAAAAAAATCACCCGGGCCGACGCCGATGTCCAGGACATGCACAAGGTCTCGCGTGGCGAAACCCTGTCGGGCATTGCGCAGCAATATGGAGTCAGCATGGGCGCGCTGCGTTCGGCCAACGCCAGCAAGATCCAGACCGGGGGCGGGATTCAGGTGGGGCAGGTACTTCTCATCCCGAGCTCGTAGTTCGTGCAACGATCCAGGCAAGCGGTTCCGCTCGCGTCGCGATCGGCCGACTTTTGTTTGGTCAGAACCATTGCGCCGGGCATGACGGTTTCGGCAACGTCATGCAAGTCCCAGAACCCGCTTCGTTGTCAGCCATCCGTGGGCTGATATCTCATGGACCCTGTCTTTGACAGCCTCCCAAGCTCCAACGATAATGCACGGCTCGCTGACCGAATGGCCCAGCTGGTCCGGCATGCGGCGTTGGCGACCCTTCAAACTTGCCCGAATAGCTCAGCTGGTTAGAGCACTAGACTGTTAATCTGGGGGTCGTAGGTTCGAGTCCTACTTCGGGCGCCAGTCAATCGCAAGGCCGACGGATTTCCGTCGGCCTTGTTTTTTTGGATTGTCACGAACGCCATGCCGTCGTTCACGTGGCATGGACGCGGTTTTCTCGCATACTCACGCTTCATCCTCCCAATAGGAAGCCCGCACCGTGGCAGCAAGCCCGTTTCCAGCGCATCCTCCCGTCGGCGTCAGCGGCATGGCGGTGTATGTGCCGCCGTATCGGGTGGACCTGGAACGATGGTGCGAGTGGACCGGCAATGATGCGGCGAAAACGCACGCCGTCGTCGGCCACGCATTCCGGATGCCCGGTCCCGACCAGAACATCTACACGCTGGCCGCGAACGCGGTGCTGCGGCTGATCGGGCAGTACGACGTCGACCCACGCCGCATCGGCTATCTCGCGCTCGGTACCGAATCCAGCGTCGACAACGCTGCGGGCGCGGTGATCGTGCGGGGGCTGGTGGATCAGGCGCTGGCGGTTGAAGGCATCGCTGCGCTGGCGCGCGATAGCGAGGTGCCGGAGTTCAAGCATGCCTGTCTCGGCGGCGTGTATGCGCTGAAGGGCGGCTTGCGTTACCTCGCCTGTGATGGTCGCGACCGCCAGGCGATCGTGGTGAGTGCGGACATCGCCGAATACGCGCGTGGCAGCAGTGGCGAACCGACCCAGGGCGCGGGCGCGGTCGCGATGTTGCTGGAAACCACACCGCGTTTGCTGGAACTGGATTTGGCGCTGGCCGGCAGTGCGTCGGAATATCGCGGGCTGGATTTCCGCAAGCCATTCCTGCGCTTCGCCGGTCAGACACCCGGCATGCACGGACGCCTGCGCGACCTGCCGGTGTTCAATGGAAAATATTCGACCGATTGCTATACCGATGCAACGCTGCGCGCACTGGATGCGATGTTCGCGCGGCGCGGCGGGCCCCGCGCCGGATACCTTGGTGGATTGGCCGCCGTGTTCATGCACCGGCCGTATCACCGCATGCCCCGCAACGCGTGGGCCATGGCTTGTCTGGCGGCGCTGGGCCACGACGCCGCGCAGGGGGATTCCGAGGCCGCACGGGAACTGGACGGCTATTGCGCAGCGGCCGGCGTGTCGCGCGACGACGTGATGCGCGAGTGGCGAACCGGCGTCGACGGCTGCGCGGGAGATGCGCTGCCGGCGGACGCATACCCGGCGGCGTCGGCGCTGCTCAAGGTGTTTCGCAAGGGCAGCGGCTACGAACGCATGGTGGAGCGCACGTTGCAAACGGGTTCCGATGCAATGATGGAATTGGGCAACCTCTACACCGCGGCGCTGCCGGCGTGGTTGGCGGCGGGTCTGGACGATGCCGCGGCGCGCAATCTCGAACTCGATGACCGCGATTTGCTGCTGCTCGGCTATGGCAGCGGCGATGCGGCAGAAGCCATCCCGGCACGCGTGGTTCCTGGCTGGCGCGACGCCGCACGCGCGATTCATTTCCAGGATGCGCTGGCGGGCGCCGTGAACCTGGACCAAAGCGAATACGCCGCGCTGCACGACAGCGGCTCGCTCGATGGCGTGCAGGCGACCACCATGTCAGGTGTGGTCATCGATCATGTGGGAACACGCAACGAACGTGCATTCCAGGATTACGGCATCGCGTATTACAAGTATTGCAGTCATCCGTGACCGCTGCATCGCTGCGCAATTGTTTACGCGTTACCGTTTCGGTTTACGGGCAACAGAACGCCATCCCTGGCCTGATTTTTCACAAAAGCCGCGTCGATTGGGATTGATAAAGCCGCTTCGAGCGGGAACCGCGCGTCATCGAATCCCCGCGAGACATGCCCTGAGGTGTGCGGCATCGGCGCTCGCCACCCGCACCCGGCCCGAATTCGCCACGATCACCGATTTGCCATCGTGTTCGCGCGCGTGGCAAATGGTAAAGGTCACGTTGCTGCCGCCTGCGCTGCCGCTCGGCTGAAAATCGATTCGCGTGCGCCCGGCGCTGGTGATCACGCGCGTGCCGGCGGGCATCGCTGCCTGCACGTCCATCACCGGTTTGCCCGCATCGGGCTGGTCGTCGTGATCGGTGTCCTGCGCGATGATCCAGCCGTGCTGCCAGTCAGCGCCGGCATGGCATCGGCGGCCGTCCAGGCTGGGGCATACCAGCACCCGTGCGTTTTGCATGACCGCCGCATTGCGCGCATTGCGCAGTCCGCCCGCGATCGAGCTCTCGATGCTGGCGTCCCGTGTGCGTGCGAGCAGGCTGCCCATTGCCGGCGCGCCGATCATCGCGAGGATGCCCGCAATCGCCAGCGTGATCAGCAATTCCGTCAGGGTGAACCCATGCACCGCGCGTTCGTGATGAGCCATGATCGTTCCCCTCTGGGTGAAGGGAACAGTCTGGGCGATGCGCAAAAGTCGCGGCAGCAGTATGCGCCGCCGGTGTTTGTCGGCAGGCGCCTACCCTCGATGTAGGCGCGCCTGTGTCTTCCGCCCGTCAATCGCCGGGATCGACGGCGCGGGCTGCGCGTCAGGATGTGAGGGCGTTACTTCGAGACGGATGGGACGAGTCCGTACCGGCTCATGATGGAGACCAGCGCGCGCTTGTCCGGCGGGCGGGCTGCGTTGACCACCGCAGCCACATCCCTGAAGTATTGGGCGCCTATGTCTGGGGACAGGATGATCAGGGCGCGAGCCGTGCCATCAAAAGGATTCGAGAACCCGTGCACCGTGCCCTTTGGCGTGTGCATGGTCTGGCCGGACGCGAGATCCCGTGTATCGGAGCCAACGGTATAGCGCAGCGCGCCCTCAAGGACGTAGACGATTTCTTCGTTGTTCGAATGGCTGTGCGGGGGCGGGACGTTCGAGGCGGGCGGTACGGTCAATTCGAAGATGCCCATGCTCCCATTCTGTGAACCATCGACGAGGTAGCGGATGCCCAGTTGACCGACGTTGATTTCAATGGCACTCATGGTCGGGTCTCGCTGCGTTGAGCTTGATTGGGTGACGGCTGACAAAAGATCGCTGATGCGTTGCCTTCGCCCGTGTACTCAGGCGTGTGCCGTTGTGCGGGCTTTTGATATCAGCCCGGAAACGTGGCGCATCGAGTTGAGTCGTTGCGCTTCCGGTGAGGCCCCGGCGAGCAACTTGGCGGCCTGGTCGAGGTCGGCGTCGCGCTGCTTGCTGCCCGCGGGCGCGATCAGGGAATCGACGTACAGCGCGTAGGCGTAATCGTGGCGGAACGATGTGCCTGTCGCGCCCGCTTGTTGTTCTTGCCGGTACCAGGCCATCGCAGGTTGCAGGGTTGCTTGGGCCTCGTCGTGGCGACCCTGCATCGCGATCGCCTGCGCGAGGACGAACCGGGCGCGCGCTTCGCGCGGCTTCGGATCGGTTTGCGTGGCTGCCGCATTCGGGATGATCGCCAACCACTGGCGCGCCAGAGCTTCTGCTTGTGCGTAGCGCCCGAGCTGCATGGCCGCCCGCGTGGCGACGTTGAGGCTGTCTGCCAGATTCTGGTTCTTCCAGCGGATTGCACCGGCGTCCGTCGCCGGCACTTCGATCGGCTCGATTGCGGCACGCGCCGCGGTGGCCTCGGCCAACGCGGGTTGCAGCGCACCCTGACTCAGCTTGATGTCCCCGAGTGCGAGCGGCAGGTTTGTCGCCGCAAGCCGGCGCTGGGGGGAATCGGATGGCCGATCCGCAACCAGCGATTGCAGCTCTTGCACGGCGGTCCGCGCTGACTGCTCCGCCGCCGCTTCGCCACTCTCCGCAAGAGCCCTTGCCAGATTGAATCGAATGTACCAAGTCGCGGCGGCAAGGCGTTTGGGGCTGTGCGGATCCTGGGCCAGCGCCAGTGCGGTGTTCGCAGTGGCGATGGAAGCAGACACCTCACCACGCTCATACTGGAACGTCGCAACCTGGGCCATAGCCTGCGCCCACCTGGCCCAGGCATCGAGGCTGGACGGATCGAAGCGCACCCAATCCCTGGCAGCCTGCACGGTCTCGTCCGCATGTTTCGCCGCCGTCACTGGATCGTGCCGACCGGCAGCGAGGTCCCCGAGCCGCTTCACGGCAAAGAAGCGATCTTCCAGCGAGTGCAGATCGCCGGGCCGGCGGGCCAGGACCTTTTCGGTCATGGTGAACACCTGTTGCTCCAGCTTTTGCGCCTCTTCGATCCGGCCGAGTGCCTGCAACTCCCCCGACTTGGTGTCGGCGGTATCGGCCCAGGAGGCCGCAGCATCCAGGTCCGACAAATCCAGCGCGCCAAGGCCGGCAAGCGTCTTGAGCGCTTCGTCGCAAGTCGCCAAGCCCTGCTGCGGCCGCTGGTTCAGGCAGATGATGTTCAAGGTATCGGCGTAAAGTTGCCGCACCCGGCGCGACGGATTGGCACCGTTGACGAGCGGCCGCAGCAAAGCGGCGGCCTGGTCCATTGGCGCCGAACTCCCGCCGCCCACGGCGGATCCGTAATTTGCGTTGTACAAGATCGAGGCGAGGCCATAGACCACGGGTTCGCCAGCGTCGCCCGCCGCGCGCAGCTTCTCGAAAATCGCCTCGGCTTCACCGAAGTTCTTGCTCGCAGTCTTTTGGTTGCCGCTGGCATCCTGGGCCGAACCCAGCCGCACCAGCGCCATCGCCTTGTTGATTTCGGTTTCCGGGGTGAGCAACGCCGGCGGCAGGCCGTCGTAGTAGTCCACGGTTTTCTGCGCCAGCATGCCCAGCGTGCCGAGCCGGCCGGTGGGTGCGAGCTCATTGTAGAAATCGTCGATCATGAAGCCCACCAGATTTTCCGCGTGCGTGCGCGAGGCTTGGGCCTCGGCCTGCGCGGTCTTTGCGCGGTGCATGCCGACGAAACCGAAAATCGCGGCGATGACCGCGAGTACCAGCAGTATCACGCAGACGGTTGCGACCAGGCGCGTGCGCAGCAATGTGCGGTGGGTGTCCGCCTCGCGCTCGCGCTGCTCGGCGAGCTGCCGCTCGGCGGTCTCGCGGGCTTCGCGCGCATGACGCTGGTTGCGGCTGGCCAGCACCACGCCGCACAGTACGTCGTGGGTCAGTTCCACCCTGCGCATGTCGAGGCGCTCTTCGATGCGCAGCAGCCGCCGATTCACCAGCGTGGGCAACGCATCGGAAGACGCGCCCGCGGCATCCAGCGCCTTGCGCACGCGCTCCTCGGCGAGGCTTTCGCGATAACCGGATTCGGTCAGCAGCTCGTCCTCGATCACGCATCGCACGCCCACCGGTTGGTCGGCGAGGGCACGCTCGTAGAACTCGGAGAGGATGGTGTCGCGTGAGCCCGCCAGCAGGTCGGCGGAAATCTCTTTGCGGCCCTGCGCCTGCCGCGCCGTGTTGAGTTCGCGGCAGACCAGACTGAGCAACGACGGCTCGATCTCCGCATTGGCCAATTCCGAACCGCCGGCGACGAAGCGCACGATGGATTCGGCGACTTCCTGCGATACCAGTTTGCCGCCGGGCTTCAGCACCGCGCTCAGCGCCTGTGCGCCGTTCATGCGCGCCAGCCGCATGCGGTTCTGGGTGATGGACGGCATGATGTCCTTCACGCTCTCGAGGTGCGCGAGATAGTCTTCGCGCAGCGCGATCAGCACCCGGTAGTCGGCGCGCGCGAAATCGAACTGCTCTGCCGCTTCGTCGTCTTCCTCCAGACGTTTTTCCAGCGCCTCCGGCGCACGGTTCTCGACGAGGTCCGCGAGATCTTCGAGGAACTGCTTGGCACGCAAACGGCCCGCGTCGTCCGCCTGCCCGAGCGTGAAGATTTCCTCGAACTGGTCGAAGATCAACAGGGGAATCAACGTGCGGCCATCGGCATCGCGCAAAAGGTCTTCGCGGTGATGCAGGAACTCCCACAGCGATTCACCTTCGATCGAACTGCCCGGCCGCGTCCAGTGGCCCGCTTCCGCGGTGGCACGGAAGATCGCCTGCTTGATCTGCTCGGAAGGCGAGGGCGATTCGGGCGCGTAGTCGATGCGCACGTAAACCGGGCAGAAATCCGCGCCGCGCAGGCGCGGCACCAGGCCCGCGCGCAACAATGAGGTCTTGCCGAGTCCGGATTGGCCGAACAACACCGTCAACAATTTGCGCTGCACACGCCGCGCGAGTTCCGCGGCTTCCTCGTCGCGGCCGTGGAAATACGCGCGCGTTTCCTCGGAATAGGAAAACAGGCCGAGCCAGGGATTTTCCGGGTCAAGCGTGACCGTGTCGGCGCGGTTGATGTCGTTCATGCGCGCCTCCCGCTGAGCAATTCCTGCAGGCGGCGCAGGAATTCCGGCGTGGGTTCGCCGCCCGCCAGGCGCGTCATGTGCACCGCCTTGAAATGTTCCGGTACCAGTGCCGTGGCTTCGGGCGTGTCGTCGATGCACACCGGCAGGATGAACACCGCGCCTTCCGCGATGTTGCGCGCCCGATCGACCGCGTAACTCCATTCGCGACGGAAGTAGGCTTCGTGGCGGCGCTGCGTCGTGGCCGAAATCACCGGCACGAAGAAACTGCATCGCGCGATGTTGGCGTGGATCTTGCGATCATAGTCGTCGCCGCCTTCGAGACGGTCGAGGTCGAACCAGGTGGTGAGCCCCGCTGCATCCATGCCCGCTTTCAAACGTTGCACCGCGGGCAGGTCTTCGCGCGCGTAGCTGATGAAGATCGCGTTCTCGGGCATTTCGCGCGCCGGCGGCAGGAAGCGTTGCGGTGCGCCGGAAGTCGGTGACGCTTGCATTGGCCGCTGGCGCGCGCTCCAGCGCTGGTGCAGTTCGGCGACGAAGGCTTCCGCCCCGCCGTACACGCGCGTGCGTACGCTGACCTGCTGCAGGAACGCGACCAGGCGTTCGTCCTTGGCGGTGTGGTCGTCCGCGAACACTTCGGTGACGTCGCGCGGATCGGAAAGGCGCTTGCGCTTGGCCATGCGCAGGAACAATCGCGCGAGCCAGTTGGAAAAGTCGCTGCCGATCAGCAGCAAATGGTTGTGCTCGAGCTCGTGGAAGAGTTTCTCGGGCGTCAGGTGTTCGGACTGCAGCGCGCAGATGAACTCCAGCATGTCCTCGTCCGACAACACGTAGGTCGGCGACGCGGACAGCCGTCCGAGCAAGTGGTACACCACGCTGCGACGCAGGTCGGCGCGTTCGGACGGCAGGTCGGCGACGCGGTTGGGCGAGTAGGCGATCACTTCGGTGGAAGGTTGGCCGCCGTAGCGCTCCAGGTTGACCGCGTTTTCCAGCAGCGGATCGAACGTCGTCGTGACGAACAGGTCGAAATCGGTGATCTGCGCCAGCTGCCGCAGCGGCATGGGTGGTTCGAATTGCACTTCGCGCATGATCGAGCGCAGCCGCGTGTAGGCTTCCTCGCGGCGCCCGCGCTGGCCGAGGTAGGAACACATCACGTCGTTGAGCGTGAGCGGTTGTGGCAGTTCGGCCGTGTCGACCGACAACCGCGCCGCCAGCTTTTCGGCGAGCCAGACGTACAGGGGGCGCAGGCCGCTGTCGGTTTGCACGCGCAACAGGTCGGGGCCGATGATCGGAATGACTCGGTGCTCCTCGATGTAATTGAGGAGGTCGTCCCATGCGTCTTCGTCAAAACTCCGAGGCGTCTCGACAGCGTTCGGGAGCGTCATTTCGCCAACCCTCGCAATGGACGCGCGGAGCTTACTCCTGCGGATGGGCGCGTGCATGGAGTCGCGCATTGGGCTCGGCAGCCGGTCCAGGCGGTTACCTGACAATCGGCGCGAAAGACAATGCTGACAAGGGTTGTCAGCAGGCAAACGTATAATGCCGGGATGGATGAAAAGCGTTTTCCGCAACACGACAACGAACGGTTCGAACTAGTCGCGCCGTACCAGCCGGCGGGCGACCAGCCGCAGGCGATCGCGAAACTGATCGAAGGCTTCGACGCGGGCCTTGCCGCGCAGACATTGCTGGGCGTCACTGGCTCGGGCAAGACCTTCACGATAGCCAACGTCGTGCACGCGGTGCAGCGCCCGACGCTGGTGCTGGCGCCCAACAAGACTCTTGCCGCGCAGTTGTACGGCGAGTTCAAACAGTTCTTCCCGTACAACGCGGTCGAGTACTTCGTCAGCTACTACGACTACTACCAGCCTGAGGCCTACGTCCCGTCGTCGGATACGTACATCGAAAAAGACGCGAGTATCAACGACCACATCGAACAGATGCGCCTCGCGGCGACCAAGGCGCTGCTGTCCCGTCGTGACGCATTGATCGTCGGCACGGTGTCGGCGATCTACGGCCTCGGTGATCCGGAAGATTACCTGTCGCTGCGCTTGATCCTGTCGATCGGCGATCGCGTCGACCAGCGTCAATTGCTGCGCCAGCTCACCGAACTGCAATACACCCGCAACGAGATGGAGCTGCGTCGCGGCACCTATCGCGTGCGCGGCGAAATCCTCGACATCTTCCCGGCTGAGAGTGAAACCGAAGCGCTTCGGATCGAGATGTTCGATGGTGAGGTCGAGAAGATTTCGATGTTCGACCCGCTGACCGGCGACATCCTGCGCAAACTGCCGCGTTGCGTGGTGTATCCGGCCACCCATTACGCGTCCACGCGCGAAAGCGTGCTGAACGCGATCGACACCATCAAGGAAGAACTGGGGCAGCGGCTTGAGGTGCTGCGCGGCGCCAACAAGCTGGTGGAAGCGCAGCGCCTGGAACAGCGCACCCTGTACGACATGGAAATGATGCACGAGGTCGGTTACTGCCAGGGCATCGAGAATTACTCGCGGCACCTCACGCGGCGCCTGCCGGGCCAGCCGCCGCCCACGTTGTTCGATTACCTGCCGTCGGACGCGCTGCTGGTGGTTGACGAATCGCACGTCACGATCCCGCAGTTGGGCGCGATGTACAAGGGCGACCGCTCGCGCAAGGAAACGCTGGTCGAGTTCGGCTTCCGTTTGCCGAGCGCGCTCGACAACCGTCCGCTGAAATTCGAGGAATGGGAACAGCGCGAACCGCGCACGATCTTCGTGTCGGCGACGCCCGGCCCGTACGAACGCAAGCAATCCGGCGACAGCGTGGTGGAGCTGGTGGTGCGCCCGACCGGGCTGGTCGATCCGGAAGTCGAAGTGCGGCCGGTACGTTCTCAGGTCGACGACGTGCTGGGTGAAATCCACGAGCGCGTGAAAATGGGCGATCGCGTGCTGATCACGACGCTCACCAAGCGCATGGCCGAAAACCTCACCGACTTCCTTGCCGAGCAGGACGTGCGCGTGCGCTACCTGCATTCGGACATCGAAACCGTCGAGCGCGTGGAGATCATCCGCGATCTGCGGCTCGGCAAGTTCGACGTGCTGGTCGGCATCAACCTGCTGCGCGAAGGACTCGACATGCCCGAAGTGTCGCTGGTCGCGATCCTCGACGCCGACAAGGAGGGTTTCCTGCGTTCGACCGGCTCGCTGATCCAGACCATCGGCCGCTGCGCGCGCAATGTGCGCGGCAAGGCCATCATGTATGGCGACACGATCACCCGATCGATGCAGGCCGCGATCGACGAAACCGACCGCCGCCGCGACAAACAGGTCGAATACAACCTCGAACACGGCATCACGCCGACCACCATCGTCCGCAACATCACTGACGTGATGGAAGGCGCGCGCGAGGAACCGTCATCGCGTGGTCGCGGACGTGGCCGCGGCAGGGGACTGGCGGAATCCACGCGCAAAGTTGCCGAGGAAACCGCGGATTACTCCGTGCTCGACGCGCACGCCGCCGCGGCGCTCATCAAGAAACTGGAATCGCGCATGTACAAGCACGCGCAGGACCTGGAATTCGAGGAAGCCGCGCGCCTGCGCGACGAAATCCACCGCGTGCGCGAGCAGGCGTTGCTGCAGTAGTTGGGCTGACACCGATTTTAGCGGCGCAAGCCAAATGTCATCGGCGTATCGCGTGGGCCTTCCCCAAAGCACGTTTCCGGATTCAACCCGACCTACGGTGCTCAGCGCGCCCCATGCGGCGATCCAGCAGCGCGCCGTACGCGAAAGCTATTCCAGAAATCGATGCCTTCCGTAGGCGTTACGTGCCACAGGTCGAGGCATGAATAGTTGCCCTCGGCGCAGCCGCCGCGTGGCCTTTCGTCAACCCTGATTGCGTAAAGCCGGCGGCAGCCGATTCAGCCCGAAGTCGCGCGCGCCGCAACCGCGGCGCCCAGCAGGCCGGGATTGGGGTGGGTGATCACCTGCACGGCCATGCGCCGCATGTAGTCGGCGTGGCGGCCCTTGGCGGTAAAGGCGTCCATGAAATCGCTGGCGCGGAAGAAGTCGAGGAAGTGCAGCACCACCCCGCCCGCGATCATCACGGTGTTCGCGCCGTGCAGCAGGGCGGCGTCACCTGCCACCGCGCCGTAGATCCGGCAGAAACGCTGCAGCGCGCGCACGGCGTCCGGCTCTCCCGCCAATGCCGCATCGACCACGTCCTTGGATCTTCGCGAACCGGTTTGCATCGCCGGCGCGGCGACCGGCTCGATGCCGCGCAGGCAGGCGTCGAGGTTCGACAGGCCGTGGCCGCTCAACAGGCGTTCCGTGGAAACCCGTCCGTGACGCACGCCCAGCCATTCGGCGATCTCACGCTC
This sequence comes from Rhodanobacteraceae bacterium, assembly GCA_035249175.1. Classification (GTDB taxonomy): domain Bacteria; phylum Pseudomonadota; class Gammaproteobacteria; order Xanthomonadales; family Rhodanobacteraceae; genus 66-474. The sequence continues at coordinate 4,757 of DATFGT010000056.1, read as the reverse complement.
TTGGTCATCGGTGGGCGCGAAGCTGGCGTGACCGCCTTCGGTGGGCACCACGTGCCAGCCTCGCGTGGAAGAGCCCGTGAGCAGGGCCACGCCGAGGCCGGTGCCGGCCCCGATCACGGTCACGGGTCCTTTCGGCGGCGTCGCCAGCGTGCCGTGCAGGGGAATGCGGTCACTGGCGGCGAGATGCGGGGCTGCCCAGGCGATCGCGGCGAAGTCGTTGATCAGTTGCAGGTCATCCAGACGCAGTGCATGTTGCAGCGTGCTGCGGTTGAAGGACCAGTCGCGGTTGGTGAGGGTGATGTCGTCGCCTTCGATGGGCGAGGCGACCGCCAGCGCGGCGCGCGCCGGTTCGGCGTGGGTCGATTCCAGGTAGTGGTGCGCGGCGTCCCGCAGGCTGTGGAAGCCGGCGTCGGTGAGCGTCTGTTCCTTGAGAATCCGCGGCGCGTCAGCCGCGAGATCGGTCAGCGCGAAACGCGCATTGGTGCCGCCGATGTCGCCGATCAGTGCAAGCTTCTGCATCTTTCCTCAGTCCTTGTTCGCGTGTTCGACGTGGGCCACGTCCTGCCACAGGCTGGAACGCCGCACCATCAGTTTCATAGGCAGCACCCTGCTTTCGACGGGTTCGTTGTGGATCAGGCGCAGCAGGCTGTCCACCAGCATTTCACCGGCGCGCCGGGTGTCCTGCTGCACGGTGGTGAGCGGCGGATTGACGAAGCTGGCCATCGGGATGTCGTCGTAACCCGCCACGGCCACTTCGAAGGGCACGCTGATGCCATGCGCCGAAAGCGCGCCGATCGCGCCGATTGCAATCAGGTCACTTGCCGCGAAAATGGCGTCGAAGGATTCGCCGCGTGCCATCAGGGTTTCCGCCGCCCGGCGTCCTTCCTGCTGCGAGCTTTCCGCGTCCACCTGCAGCGCGTCGTCGGGCATGATGCCGCGCGTGCGCAAGGCTTGCAGATGGCCATGATAGCGTTCCTGGAATTCGGGAAAGTGCCGCGACGCGTCGCCGAGGAAGGCGATGCGACGGCAACCCTGGTCCAGCAGGTGTTCGGTGACGCTGCGACCACCGCTGAAATTGTCGCAGCCGATGGTGACGCAGGGCTGGTCGGGCATCACCGCACCCCAACTCACCAGTTTGGTGCCGCGTGCGCGAAGTTTTTCCAGCCTGCTGGTGTGCGTCAGGTAATCGCCGTAACCCAGCAGGATGATGCCATCCGCCTTCTTGCTTTCCGCGAAGTCGGCGTGCCAGTCGCGCGAGAGTTCCTGGAACGAGATCAGCAGGTCGTAGCCGTGTCGCGCGCAGGCGCGCGTGATCGAGCCCAGCATCGACAGGAAAAACGGGTTGATGTGCGAATCGTCCGGCGTGGGGTCCTCGAAGAACAGCAGCGCGAGCGTGCCGGTCAGCCGGCCGCGCAGGTTCGACGCGTTCTTGTCCACGGTGTAGTTGAGCGTCGCCGCGGCCGCTTCCACGCGCCTGCGGGTCTCCTCGCTTACCGAGGGGTCGCCGCGCAGCGCGCGCGACACCGTGGCCTGGGAAACTCCGGCCCTTTCGGCGATGTCGAATGAGGTGATCCGTTTCTTGCTGTGCACGCGTAGACGGCCTTCGGGCGCCGCGATCGCACGATCGCAGGCTACGATGCTAGCCAAATTCACGCGATGCTGCCGAGCGGGCACCCTCAACCCGGCTTGTCGCCGCCCTCCACGGACGCGAATACCGCGCCATGGCCCGGCAGGCGAAGCTGCTCTCCGTCCAGGGTGCCTTCGTGCAAGCCGTGACCGCGCAGCAGTTGCGCGCCGGGTATGGAGGGCAGCGTCAACTCGGTCGTCTTGTCGGAAAGATTGAAGGCAACCAGCAGGGTTTCGCCCGGCGCTTCGCGCGTGAACGCCAGCACTGGCTCGGGCGTTTCCAGAAAATGGACCGCGCCGGTGCGCAGTGCCGGATGCGCGCGTCGCCAGGTCATGAAGGTGCGGAAACCATTGAGCGTCGAAGCGCCGTCGATTTCCTGCTGCGACACCGCCAGTGCAAGATGTTCCTGTGGCACCGGCAACCACGGCACGCCGGTGGTGAAGCCGCCCTGCGCGGCAGTGGTCCATGGCATCGGCGTGCGGCAGCCGTCCCGCCCCTTGAACTGCGGCCAGAACGCGATCCCGTAAGGATCCTGCAAGGCTTCGAAGGGCACCTCGGCTTCGGTCAACCCCAGTTCCTCGCCCTGGTAGACGCACACCGAGCCGCGCAGCGAGCACACCATCGCGGTCAGCAGGTTGGCCAGCGGCGCCGAAGGATGGCCATCACCCCAGCGCGACAGCACGCGTTCGACGTCGTGGTTGGAAATGGCCCAGCAAGGCCAGCCCTCGGTCATCTTCGATTCCTGCGCACGCGCCGTGTCGCGGATGTAGGCGGCGCTGAAATCGTCGGTGAGCAGTTCGAAGCTGTAGCCCATGTGGAGGCGATGCCCGGCGGTATATTCGGCCATCGTCGCCAGTGAATCCTCCGAGGCGATTTCCCCAAGCGTGGTGGCGCCCGGATAGCGATCGAGCAGCGCGCGCAGTTCACCCAGGAACGCCAGATTCTCCGGTTGGGTGTTGTTGAAGTAGTGGTATTGGTAGGCGTATGGATTGTCGGCGGTGAAGCCTCGTCCCGCGCGTTGGACCTTCGGCTTGGGCGGGTTATCGCGCAGTTGCGCGTCGTGGAAACAGAAGTTGATCGAGTCCAGCCGGAAACCGTCCACGCCGCGGTCGAGCCAGAAGCGCAGGTTGTCCAGCATTGCCGCGCGCACGTCGGGGTTGTGGAAATTGAGGTCGGGTTGCTCGGTGAGGAAGTTGTGCAGGTAGTACTGCTGGCGGCGCGGTTCCCATTGCCACGCAGCGCCACCGAATATCGATAGCCAGTTGTTGGGTGGCGTGCCGTCCTCGCGCGGATCGGCCCATACATACCAGTCCGATTTCGGATTGCCGCGGCTTTGCCGGCTTTCGCGGAACCATGCGTGTTCGGCCGAGGTGTGGCTGAGCACCTGGTCGATCATGACCTTCAAATCCAGCGCGTGCGCCTTCGCCAGCAGCCGGTCGAAGTCATCGAGGTTGCCGAACAACGGATCGACCGCGCGGTAGTCGGCGATGTCGTAACCGAAATCGGCCATGGGCGACTTGAAGAACGGCGCGATCCACACTGCGTCAACGCCCAGCGACGCCACGTAATCGAGCCGTTCGATGATGCCGGGCAGGTCGCCCACGCCATCGCCGTCGGTGTCGAGAAAGCTGCGCGGGTAAATCTGGTAGATGACGGCGCCACGCCACCACTGGACATCGGACATCGAGAAACCCCAAGTGCGACGCACCGATTTCTGCGGTCGGCTGCGAACGGCGTCCAGCTTAACGTCAGGGGCGACCCACCCCATCGGGGCGCGCATACGTATTCACGGATGTTGCATGTGCGTCATGCGAGTCCCGCGCGGACGCGACACATGCACGCGCGCGGCACATCCGTTGCACGCGTCGCACGTTGCAGAAACTGAAATTCGCGCAGCGCAGTCAGAATCATAAGAGGTTCCAACCAATGCGTGCTGCATCGCAACACCCTTGTCGTGGTTGCGGCATGAATACGTATGCGCCGCGCTTCCGCCGCGAAAGCAGGCCCCTACCATGCAAACACGACCCCGCGCCCCGTGCGCGAGTCCGCACGTGCGGCGCAGCCCGCGGCACGCACAACGATGATCATCACTGGGGACGACACCATGCAATTCGAACGCAACATGATGACTCTGGCGCTGATTTCCGCGGGCATCGGCCTCGCCACCTGCGCCAACATCGCTTTCGCCGCCACCGCACCCGCCAGTGGTGCACAGGACCAGGCTCAATCCCAGGCGGACCAGTCCGCCTCCAGCACACGTACGCAGCAGCCTGCCGAGCAGGGCAAGAAGGAAAGCAAGAAGAAGGAAGGGGCCAAAAAGCCGCAATACACCAAATTGCAGGCCGTGCAGGTCAACGGGTTCATCAGCAGTCTCGAGAATTCAACTGCGCTGAAGCGCAACGCCAACACGATCGTCGAGGCTGTATCGGCCGAGCAGATCGGCAAACTGCCGGGCGTCAGCATCGCGGACGCTTTGGGCCGACTGCCCGGCCTGGCGGTGCAGACCGTGGACGGTCGCCCGCAGGTCCTCTCCATCCATGGCCTGGGTCCAGATTTTTCGACCGCGCTGGTCAACGGCGGCCAACAGGTTTCGACTTCCAACAACCGCGACGTGCAATTCGATCAATACCCGTCGAGCTGGTTCGACAACGTGGTGGTGCACTTGAGTCCCGAAGCTGATCTGATCGGCCAGGGTCTCGCCGGCACGGTGGACATGCACACGATCCGCCCGCTGGACAAGCCCGCGCCGGTGGCGGCGATCAACGCCCGCTACATCTGGAACGGCATGTCGCAACTGGCCGACGGCCCGGGCGTCAGCGACAAGGGTTACAACGTCAACGGCGTCTGGGTCGACCAGTTTGCCGACCACACCCTGGGCGTCACCTTGGGCGTGGATCTTGAACACAATCCGTCGCAGATCGAACACCAGGCGCCCTGGGGCTATCCGACCGACGCCAATGGCGACTACGTGGTCGGTGGCTCGAAGAACTACGGCATCAGCGACATGATGAAGCGCAGCGGCGTGCTGGCCACGGTGCAGTGGCGGCCGAACAGCTTCTACGACGGCGCCATCGACCTCACCTACGACAACTTCAAGGAAATCCAGCAAGCCAAGGGCATGGAGCTGCCG
>DATFGT010000055.1:0-17737 GCA_035249175.1 Rhodanobacteraceae bacterium | reverse complement strand
CACGAAGGCGCGATCGATGAAGGTCGTCTGGACGAGGAGCGGCGGCTGTTGTACGTCGGCATCACACGGGCGAAGGAATTGCTGCATCTGTCGTACAGCGCGCAGGGGCGTCGCTACGGGCAGGTGTTCAAGCAAAAGCCGTCGCGTTTTTTCGATGAGTTGCCCGCCGCCGAACTCCACCGCGACGGCGCCGATCCCGAAGCCGACGCGCAGGTGCGCCGCGACGTCGCGGCCGCGCAACTGGCGAAGATTGCGGCGATGCTGGGTTGATGACGCACCTATCCCCTTCGGTACGATGCACCGTAGGGGCGGGTGACAACCCGCCGTCGGGCCATATCTAAGCGGCGGGATGCGCTGCGCTTCTCCCGCCCTACGCCTTGCTCTGTAGGGCGGGTGACAACCCGCCGTCGGAACATTCACGGCGGGATGCGCTGCGCTTCTCCCGCCCTACCGAAATGCCGCCGGTTGCTATCATCGCCCGCCATGTCCGTCCCACCGCCGTTTCCACGCAAGCTGCTTGCGCCGCGCCACTGGCCGGCGTGGATCGGCATCGGCTTCATCCGCGTCGTGGTGTGGTTGCCGGCACGCTGGATCCTCGCGCTGGGCGCGGCCTTCAGCGCCGCGGCCTCGCCGTTGCTGCGCACGCGCCGGCACGTGATCGCGCGCAATCTGAAGCTTTGCTTTCCGGAGCTCGATGGATCGCGGCGAGAGGCCCTGCGCCGCGAGGCCACCCGCGAAATGGGCCGGATGCTGGGCGAGTTCGCATTGGGGTGGTTTGCGTCCGACGCGAAGCTCGCGCGGATGCACGTCGACATCGATGGCCTGCATCACCTGCAAGCTGCGCGCGCACAAGGCCGGGGTGTGCTGCTGGTCGGCGGCCACTTCTCGCACTTGGAATTGTGCGCGCGGTTGATCTCGCGCCGCATCCGCATCGCCGGGATGTATCGGCGAATGGACTCGGACGTGTTCGAATATATGGTGTTGCGTGCGCGCCTTCATTACGCGGACACCATGTTCGACAAGGACCAGTTGCGCGCGACCGTGAAGTACCTGAAGCGCGGCGGCACGGTGTGGTACGCGCCCGATCAGGACATGCGCGGCAAGGATTCGGTGTTCGCGCCGTTCTTCGGCGTCCCGGCGTCGACGATTACCGCCACGCATCATCTTGCGCGGCTCTCGGGCGCGGCGGTGATGCCGTTCTTCCACCGCCGCACGCCGGAAGGTGGTTACGCGCTGCGACTCGAAGCGCCGCTGGAAAATTTTCCCAGCGACGACGTGGTCGCCGACACCGCGCGCGTCAACACCGCCATCGAACGCATGGTGCTTGAGGCGCCCGCGCAATACCTGTGGGCGCACAAGCGGTTCAAGACCCGCCCGGAAGGCGCGCTGCCCGTTTATTAACGTTTTTCACGTTCGCGCGCTTCGCGCAACTTGGCGTACTTCAGGAACACGTAGAACGATCCCAGCACGCTGGCGACGAAGCCCGCCCAGCCGGACAGGAAGTAGCGTTTGAAAATGTATTGTCGCACGAAGAAGATCGGCGGATACACCAGCATCATCGGGCCACTGAAGCCTTGCTTGCGTGCCAGCTTGTCGGCCACCATGCCGGACGAATAACGGTTGATCTTGGCGACACGCGCCGCGATGTCGTCGTCACCCATGTTGACGAAATCCGCGCGCTGCAGGGTTTCGACGGGCCCGTCCACTTCCAGCGCCGCATGCACCGGCACCGCGTTCATGCGTCCGCGCCGGCGGTCGAACAGGCGCAAGTGGCCATTGCGATGGCTCCACGGATGCTGCACGCCCCAGAACATCCGTTCGCGACGCGGCAGGCGATAACCGGCCACCTGCGGGTTTTCCAGCGCGCGCTCGATTACATCGCGCGTACCGGGCGACAGGATTTCGTCGGCATCGAGATTCAATATCCAGTCGTGACTGGCCATGTCGATCGCGCGCTGCTTTTGCGGGCCGTAGTCGTCGAAGGGGTGCGTTGCAACGCGCGCGCCGTGGCGCTTCGCGATCTCGACCGTCGCGTCGGTGGAACCGGAGTCCAGCACCACGATCTCGTCGGCAAAGTTCGCCGCGGCAAGGCAACGCTCCAGCGTGCCGGCGTTGTTGTACGTGATGATCACCAGCGAGAATTTTTCACGCGCCATCCGCGACGTTCCTCATTCGTACACGCGGCAGTTTGACGGGCGCGTCGTCCGGCACGTCCGTGTACAGCGCCGCGCACCACAGCGCCAGCAGCCACCAGAACAATAATCCCCACCACGCCGAATAGAACGCGAGGTGTGTATTGAGCGGGAACATCGTCGCCGCCAGCGCCACCGTGACCGGAAACGCGCGACGCCGCGCATCCGGTCCCACGCTTCGCCACGCACGCAACGCCAGCCCCACAGCCGCGAGCCACAACAGCAGCCCGATCACACCGGTGTCGGCGGCCACTTCCAGCACGATCTGGTGCGGATGGCACGCGCCCTCGCCCACCCCGCAGGCTTCCTCGGTGACGAAATGGTCATTGGGCGGCGCGTAGTGCGGGTAGGCTTCGCGAAAATCGCGCACGCCAACGCCCACGACGGGATGCGCGGCGATCATTTTTCCCGCCACGCGCCAGATGTCAATGCGGCCGCTGGACGCGTAATTGATCGCGTGACGGCTGTCGTGCAACGCAACCATCGTGCGGTCCATGCGCGCCTCGAAACGCGAAGACGTTTTCCACGCCATGCCCATCGCCACCGCGAACACCACGCAGGCCGCGAGTATCCACACCATAAAACGCCATGGCGTGCGCGCCTCGACCCAGAAGAACGCAAGCAGGGCGACGCCGTAGGTAACCCACGCCGCGCGTGAACCGGCCAGCAGGATCGGCACCAGCAGGAAGAGCATCGCTGCAATCAAACCGGTGCGCCCGAATCGCCGCCGGGCCGCCCACAGCATGAACGGCGACAACGACGCCAGCACCGGCCCGAGTTTCAAGTTGTCCGCACCGAAGATGCCTGAAAGCCGCTGCATCTCGGCGTGCCCGCCCAGGCTGTAGCCGGTCAACGCCTGCACCCACGCATCCAGCGCCCACAATGCGACCACGATGCCGGTGGCGAGACACAGCGCATTCAAGCGCGATTCGCGCCGCACCGCGAAGCACACGTAGATGCCGAACGGCGCGAAGCGCAGGTACGCGGCCACGCTGTTCCAACTGCGGGCAGCGTCGATTGCGCCCGGCGCCGAAATCAGCGCGGCCAGAAAATACGCGGCCCACAACCACAACAGCAACCGCGCACCGGCGTGAGCGGTCAGCGCACGGCGGTCGCGAAAGAAAAGAATGATCGCCCCCAGCATGCACAGCAGCGTGCCGAACTCGCTGGCACGCCCGAACGGCAGCAGGAAGATCACCAGCCAGATCGGTGTCAGCGGCGACCGCAGGACCGCCATCAAATGCGTGCGAAGGGATTGGGGCATGGCAAGCGGGCGAGTCAAGAGCGCGCCCACGATAATGCAGCGCGGGACGTCGGGCATGCCCGGAAGATGTGGTGTCGCGATCCGGGCGATGCTGGAGGCAAGGCGCGGATTGACTCGCGCCATCCTTGGCGCTGGCCACCTTCGGCCGTGTTCGGCGTTCGCATTGACAATCCTGCCGACGCAGTCGGTTTCGACCTGCAATGAAATTGCAGGCCTCCCCGTACGCACAGTTCATCAGACAGCGTTGCGCAACCCTTGCAGCGCCGCATTGAATGTCGCGCTCGGCCGCATCGCCGCGCTCACCTTGTCCATGTCGGGCTGGTAATAACCGCCGAGTGCCACCGGCTTGCCCTGCGCGCCGTTCAATTCGCCAACGATCGCGACTTCGGCCGCTTCCAGCTTGTCGGCCAGCGTGGCGAAGCGCTTCGCCAGCTCCGCGTCGACCTGCTGGTCGGCCAGCGCGCGTGCCCAGTACATCGCGAGATAGAGATGACTGCCGCGGTTGTCGATCTCTCCGATCTTGCGCGCGGGCGACTTGTTGTTTTCGAGGAAACGCCCGATCGCCTTGTCCAGCGCCTGCGCCAGCACCTTCGCGCGCGGATTGTCGTACGCGCGGGCGAGGTGTTCCAGCGAGGCGCCCAGCGCCAGGAATTCGCCCAGCGAATCCCAGCGCAGATAACCCTCGGCCACGAGCTGCTGCACGTGTTTCGGCGCCGAGCCGCCGGCGCCGGTTTCGAACAAACCTCCGCCCGCCATCAGCGGCACGATCGACAGCATCTTGGCGCTGGTGCCGAGTTCCATGATCGGGAACAGGTCGGTCAGGTAATCGCGCAGCACGTTGCCGGTCACCGAGATCGTGTCTTCGCCGTCGCGGATGCGCGCGAGCGAATGCCGCATTGCGTCCTCGGGCGCGAGGATGCGGATGTCCAAGCCCGACGTGTCGTGATCTTTCAGATAACGCTCAACCTTGGCGATCACCTGCGCGTCATGCGCGCGATGCTTGTCCAGCCAGAACAGCGCGGGCGTCGCGGAAATGCGCGCGCGCGACACCGCCAGCTTCACCCAGTCGGCCACCGGTGCGTCCTTGGTCTGGCACATGCGCCAGATGTCGCCGGCCTCGACTTTGTGTTCGAAGATCACCGTGCCGTCCTGGTCGGTCACGCGCACCACGCCGTCGACCGGCATCTGGAAGGTCTTGTCGTGCGAGCCGTATTCCTCGGCCTTGTTGGCCATCAGGCCGACGTTGGGCACGCTGCCCATCGTGGCCGGATCGAACGCGCCGTTGGCCTTGCAATCCTCGATCATCACCTCGTAGATACCGGCGTAGCTGCGATCGGGGATCACGGCCTTGCAATCCTGGCGCTCGCCCTCGGCGTTCCACATTTTCCCCGAGTCGCGGATCATCGCCGGCATCGACGCATCGATGATGACGTCGGACGGCACGTGCAGGTTGGTGATGCCCTTGTCGGAATCCACCATCGCCAGTTTCGGGCGATTGCCGTACTGGACTTCGATGTCGTCCTTGATCGCGGCCTGCTGGTCTTCCGGCAGTTTCGCGAGGCAGGCGTAGAGATCGCCCAGCCCGTTGTTGGGATTGAAGCCAGCCTGCTTCAATGCGTCGCCATGTGCCGTCAGCACGTCGCGGAAGAATTCTTCCACCACCACGCCGAACATGATGGGATCGGACACCTTCATCATGGTGGCCTTGAAGTGCACCGAGAACAGCACGCCCGACGCGCGCGCGTTGGCGATCTGCGCATCGATGAAAGCGGCCAGCGCACGCCGCGACATCACCGCGGCATCCACGATCTCGCCCGCCTGAACCTTGATGCCTTCCTTCAGCACGCGCTGCTTGCCGTCGGCGCCATCCAGCACGACCTTCAAGGTATCGGCTTTGACCAATGTCGCCGATTTTTCGGTCCCGTAGAAATCACCCGATTCCATGTGCGCGACATGGGTTTCGGAATCGGCGCTCCACTTGCCCATCTTGTGTGGGTGCTTGCGCGCGTAATCCTTCACCGACGGGGGCGCACGGCGATCGGAGTTGCCCTGGCGCAACACGGGATTCACTGCGCTGCCCTTGACCTTGTCGTAGCGAGCCTTGATGTCCTTCTCGGCGTCGTGCTTCGGCTCGTCGGGATAATCGGGAAGCGCGTAGCCCTTGCCTTGCAATTCGCGGATCGCGGCTTTCATCTGCGGCAGCGACGCCGAAATATTGGGCAGCTTGATGATGTTGGCGGCGGGCTCCAGCGCCAGACGGCCCAACTCGGCCAAGTCATCGGACACCTTTTGGTTGTCCTTCAGCACGTCCGGAAATTGCGACAGGATGCGCCCGGCCAGCGAAATGTCGCGCGTCTCCACGTTCACTCCCGCGGAATCGGTGAACGCGTCGATGATCGGCAGCAGCGAAGCCGTGGCGAGGAACGGCGCCTCGTCGGTGAGCGTATAGATGATCTTGGGGGTGTCGGACATGGACGGCTGGGCCTGCTGAGGACAAGCCCCCATTGTCGCCGGTCGACGGCGCGCAGCCAAGCGGAGCGGCGAATGAGCCGTGCATCGATCCAAATGGACCGTTCGCGTTGAGCGTAGTGAGCACAGCGAACGAAGTCGAAACGCCCGCCCTTCGACTTCGGCGCGGCGCGCCTACGCTCAGAGCCTGCCCCGGCATGCTCTCAGCCGGGGACGAACCGGATTTTTTATGCAGCTATGCGCGCGGCTCCGTCGCCAGTTCCTGATACAGCGCCAGGACCGAGCCTTGCATGTCGGCAAGCCGGTAACGCTGCATCGGCGGAATCGGCGGCGCACGACCCACCAGCTCGGCGGCACGATCGATCAACTTGTCCACGTCGCCGGCGGGCACGCGGCCCGCGGGATAAAGTTCCGCCAGCAATTCGCCAACGCCACCGTGCGCATAGCCCAGCACCGGCCGGCACAGCGAAAGCGCTTCGATCACGGTGCGCCCGAAGCTCTCCGGTTTGTTGGAGAGTTGCAGAACCAGATCGGACACCGCGAACACGTCGCACACGTCGTTGCGCGGCGGCGAGAATGCCACGATGTCGGCGACGCCGCGCGCATGCGCCAGCGTCTGCAATTCGCGCAGGTAAGCCTCGCGCCCCGCCTCGACCACCCCCAGCAGCAGCAGGCGCGTGTCCACGCCGCGCTCGCGCAGACCGGCGACCAGCGCGATTGCGTCCGCGTGCCCCTTCAATCGAGTTCCGCGCCCCGGCAGCGTCAGCAACGGCGCGCCTGCGAGCTGCGGGAATTCGCCGAAAAACTGGTCGCGCCAGATGTCGTCCGGCCGATAGCCGTAGGGAAACGCATCGGGATCGATGCCGCGCGGAATGATGGTGAGCCGGGCGGCGTTCACGCGCGGGTAATGGCTCAGCACGAAATCGTGCACGGTTTGCGACACCACGACCACCCGATCGCCGCGGGTCATGATGCCGCTCCAGCGGCCGGGTGAGTTCAATCCGTGCACGGTGGTGACGAAATGCGGCCGCGGGCGCATGCCGCGCAGCGCGAACCACGCCAACCAAGCGGGTACGCGCGAGCGGGCGTGCACGATGTCCGGTCCGATCTCGGTCAGCGCGCGGCGCAGGGCGCCGATTTTGGTCACGCTGCGCAGCGACTTGGAGCCGACATCCAGCACGACGTGCTCGCCGCCCTCGCGTTCCAGCCGCTCGACCATGCGCCCGCCTGTGGAGATCACCACCGAGCGATGCCCCGCCGCGACCAGCGCGCGCGAGACTTCCAGCGTCGAGCGCTCGGCGCCGCCATTCTCCAGCGCCGGCAGCAGCTGGACGACGGTCAAAGGGCGCGGCGTGGCGGCGGGCTCGGTCACGGGTCCCTGCGGGACGAGGGCAATGGGCATGTCCAAAAGGTATGCAAGAAATGCGCCCACGTACGGCGGACGCGGCGCCCCGATTGAAACCCAGGCCTACCTGTTTTCGTTGGACGCCCGGAAGAACCGGCAGCGTCGGCGCGCAAGCTGTCTGGCGCGGTACGTCATTCCGGAGCGTCGGCGCGCTTCAGCACGTACTCGGCACCACAATACGGGCACACACTGGCGCCGCCGTCATCCACGATCGGCAGGTAGATGCGCGGATGCGAGTTCCACAGCGTCATCTCAGGCAGCGGGCAGGCCAGCGGCAGGTCGGCTTCGGTCACCTCGTAGCGGCGCTTGGCGTTGGCGGGTTCGCCGACGGGGAAGGATGAGGCAGGCTGGGAAGACATGCTTGGAAATCCATTAGACCGTTGGGAATTAAGCCGCGCCGCCAAGCGGTGTCGACTTGAATGAACGAGAATTCTAGCGCAGCGCGTCGACGTCCCGCGTCAGCTTGCGCGCGAGGTGACGTCCAGCGACACCCCTTCGACGCCCGGTAGCGCGCGCAGTGCATCGGCCAGAGGCCCTAGCGCGGCGCGCTCGAAACTGCGTGCGAATTCCACCGTCACCTCGTCGCCATCGTCGGGAATGCGCCGGGTGACGACGGTGCTGGCCGCAAGCTCGCGGCCCATCAGCACCTGTTCGACCGCGGCCAGCGACGCGCGACTGGCGAAGCGTACCCGCACCTGCGGCAGCGTTTTGCGGAGCGCGAAGCGGCGCTCCAGCGGTTTCAGCATCGCCAGGATCACCCACGCGACCGCCGTCGCGATCACCGCCGCTGCGTACATGCCGCCCCCGACCGCCAGCCCGATCGCCGCCACCGTCCAAAGACCTGCCGCGGTGGTAAGCCCGCGGATCACGTTCTCGCGATGCATGAACATGATGGTGCCTGCGCCGAGAAAGCCGATGCCGCTGATCACCTGCGCGGCGATGCGGGATGGATCGAGCACCACGCGCGGCCAATGCTGCAGGATGTCCGAGAACGCGAACGCCGAAACGATCATCGCCAGCGCCGCGCCCAGACACACCAACATGTGCGTGCGCAGGCCCGCCGCCCAGGTATGACGCTCGCGGTCGAAGCCGATCACCGCGCCCAGCACCGCGGCCAGCAACAAACGAACGGCGATTTCGGGTGTGCTCAACAATGCTCGACTCCCTTGATGACCAGAACGCCATGGGTTGTTTCGCACCCGAAAAGACCGTGCTCCCACAACCCCCGTCGAACCGCTGCGCGATTCGACAGCCCCTTGACTCAAGGGGCGATGTTCCAGCGCGGCGTTCATTTGCTTGAGCAGTCTATCCGTCGCGCAATCTCCCGCATAATCACGCGACATTTACTCGCGCAACCACATGCCACGCCCGCCCCAAAACGCATGGGTCATCAGCGACGGCGCTGCCGGCAACGAGCGCCAGGCGCTGGCACTCGCCTCCGCAATGGGCGTGTCTGCGCGCGTCCTGACGTTGCCATTGCGCGCGCCGTGGGCGTGGTTCGCACCACGACGCATCCCGGGCGGACGCCTGGCCCTGGCGCCGCGTGACCGGGCGGGCTTCGAAGCACCCTGGCCGGATGTCGCGATCGGATGCGGCCGCAGTGCAGCGCTGCTGACGCGCATGCTGCGCGACCTGTCCGCTGGCGATTGCTACACCGTGCAGGTCCTCGACCCGCGCATCGACCCTCGATATTGGGATGCCGTGATCGCGCCGCGCCATGACCGGCTCGAAGGCGCAAACGTGCTGCATACGCTGGGCTCGCTGCACCCGATCGATGATGGCTGGCTGGCCTCAGGCCGGGAGGCGTTTCCCGATTTCGAGGCTTTGCCGCGGCCGCGCGTTGCATTGCTGGTCGGCGGCCCCCGACGCGGAATCGAGTTCGACGACGCGCTGGCCAAACAATTGCTGGCAACCACGCGCGCGGTTGCGAAAACAGGCAGCGTGCTGGCCACCGGCTCGCGACGCACCCCGGCGGCATTCGCGAAACAGCTCCGCGACGGGATCGCGGAGATCCCGGGCACCTTCTGGTACGGCGAAGGGACCAATCCCTATCCGGGTCTGCTGGGCTGGGCCGACCACGTCGTGGTCACGCCCGACTCGGTGAACATGCTGTCCGAAGCCTGCGCCGTCGGCGTACCGGTACACACGGTGGCGACCGAACCCTTGCCGGAAAAGATCGCGCGCTTCCATGACGCGCTGCGCGAGCGCGGTCTGCTCACCGATGCAGGAGAGACACGCGGCGCGGTGGCGCCTTTGCGGGAGACGCAAGCCGTCGCGGCCGAGCTGCGCGCCCGGATGGCTGCGCGCACACCGTAGCTTTTCCGTCACCCGCGCGCCGCAGGCGCCGCCCCGGTTGCCGCACGTCGTGTGTGCAACCCCTGCAGGTCGGGCTGACGCGAGCTTCATCGGCGGAAGTCCAACCTACCAAACAGGGCGTGCAGGGCGCGAGTAGCGCAGCGACAAATTCGTCTGGAACGAAGCGTAAGCGAGGGGTGAGCATCATGGATGGTGCGAACAATCCCGCCGGGGGATGCGCCGCCCAGGCGGGTGGTCACCCGCCCTACCAAATCGGGCCTCTGAATCATGTCGCGATCGCGCGGTCAGGCGGCGCCGAAGTCGAACTCCGCGCGGCGCGCCACGTCCAGCACCTTCTTGCAGCGCGCATCCAGCACCAGGTCCCGTGGCACCACGCGATGCTGTCCCGCAAGCGTCGCCGACATGGCCCGCGACAGTAGTTCGGAGTGTGCGATGGCCAGCGCATCGACATCCCCTGCAGCAAGCACTCCGGCCGCTGCGCAGGCAGCCAACAGGTGCGGCGTGTCGCCGCGCGCGGCGAGCCCTAGCTGCACGTGCGCGTGCAGCAATACCAATCCCTGCAGCAGGAACTGGATGTCCAGCAACGCACCGGCGCCCTGTTTCAAATCGAGCGTGGCGGCATCGGAACGATCGCGTTGCTTGCGCCATTCGCTGCGCATCCTGCAGACGTCCGCGATGACCTGCGCCGGATCGCGTGGCGCACGGAGCACCTCGCCGCGTTGGCGGGCGAATTCCGTGCCCAATGCCACATCCCCCGCCACCGCACGCGCGCGCACCAGCGCCTGCTGTTCCCAGGTCCACGCGCGTTCGCGTTGATAGGCGACGAACGCCGGCAGGCTCGCAACCAGCAACGACTTGCCGCCGTCCGGCCGCAGCCGCGTGTCGACTTCATAAAGACGCCCGCCGCGCGTCGGCGCCGACAACCAGTGCACCACACGCTGCGCAAGACGTGCGTACCAGCGCGCCCCATCCAGCGGTCGTACGCCATCGCTGATCGACTCGCCACGTGCGGCGTCGTACACGAAGACCAAGTCGAGGTCTGAATTGAAACCGAGTTCCTCGCCCCCGAGGCTCCCATAGCCCAGTACCGCGATTCCGCTGCAGTCACCGGGGAGACGCCCGTGCTGCGCAATCAATTCGCGTTCGGCCAGATCCAGCACCGCGCCGATGACGGTGTCGGCCAGTTCCGCAAGTGAACGCGCGGTCACCGTCGCATCGGCGGCGCCATCGCGGAAAGCAAGGCCCGTGCGCATCCGGTAACTGCCGCGCCATTCGGCGATCGCCGAGAGCGTCGCCTCTGCGTCGCCGCCCTGCAGCACCGCAAGCTGCCGGGTGAGTTCGGCGCGCATGTTCGCCGCGCCATGGGCGAGATAGTTCACCCGCGGCGCCAGCACATCATCGAGCAGCAGCGGTTGCGCGATGGCGTCTTCGGCAAGAAAAGCGCTTTCGGCGCACAGCGCCGCCACGCGCGCACGCGCGGCCGGTTGTTCCTGCAGCAATGCGAGATAGGCCGAACGCCGCGCCACCGCCTGCACCAATCGGCACAGCCGCACCAGCGCATCAGCGGGTGCCGAGGTTGCGGCCGCCGCGTCGATCAGGTCGGGCATCAGGTGCTCGATGCGTCGCGCGCCGCGCGCACTGAGACCGCGTACGCCCGCCACTTGTCGCAAGGCATCGGCGCAGGCTTCGGGCGGCACGAAGCCCGCGGCCCTCAGCATGGCATGTTCCAGTCCGTCCTCGCGCACGCGCTGCCACAGCCGCGCACCATCGCCAGCCGTAGTGCGCCCATCGGCGTGGCCAGCGCCGCCCTCGGGTTGCAACACGTCCGCGAAAATCGCGGTGACCTTTTCACGCTGCCGATTCAGCGCGGCGGTCAACGCTTGCCAGTCCGGGTAATCCAGCGACCGGGCGATACGCGCGCGCGTTGTCGGTTCGGAGGGCAGCACGTGCGTCTGGCGATCGCCGAACATCTGCACGCGATTTTCCAGTTGCCGCAGGAACAGGTACGCCTCTCGCAATTCGCGCGCGCGCTTTTGCGACACGTAGCCACGCGCGGCGCAGGCATCCAACGCAGGCAACAAGCCACGGGCGCGCAAGCTGGCGTCGCGGCCGCCACGGATCAACTGCTGCAATTGCACCACGAATTCGATCTCGCGGATGCCGCCGGCGCCAAGCTTCAGGTGATCCGCAAGATCGCGCCGCGCGACTTCCGCATCGATCAACGCCTTCATGTCGCGCAACCCCGCCAGCGCGGTGTAGTCGAAATAGCGGCGATAGACGAATGGCCGCAGCGTTTCGAGGAGGCGCTTGCCCGCCGCGGGATCGCCCGCCACCGGCCGCGCCTTGATCCACGCGTAGCGCTCCCAGTCGCGGCCCTCGCGCTGGTAGTACTGCTCCATGGCCGCGAACGATGCCGCCACGGGGCCGGAATCGCCGAACGGCCGCAGGCGCAGGTCGACGCGCGCGGTGATTCCGTCAGCGGTTACATCGGCCAGCAAACGCACGAATTCGCGCGCGACCCGCGTGAAAAACTCGGCGTTGTCGATCGGACGCGCGCCGTCGGTTGCACCGCCTTCGGCGTACGCCAACACCAGGTCGACGTCGGAGGAAAAATTGAGCTCGCCGCCGCCCAGCTTGCCCAGCGCGAACACCACCAATGATTGCGGTGAGCCGCCGGAATTGCGCGGCGTGCCATGGCGCGCGCGCGCCGCGCTTTCCGCATGATGCAAGGCATGGGCGATCAGCGCCTCGTACAAATCGGTGGTGCCGGCCAGCGTGTCGGTAATTTCGTCGAGTCCGTTGACGTCGCGAAACACCAGCCGCACCGCTTCGGCGCGGCGGAAGCGCCGCAACGCGACGAACGGATCGGCAGCATGCTTCAACGCATCCGCCCGCGCCGAAGCGGGCGCGGGGTCGCGCAGGCGCTCCAGGCCCGCTGCGGTCAGCATCGCGGGCTCGGCGCGCAGCGCTTCGAACGCGAAATCGCTGGCCAGCAGCAGGCGCCGCACGCGCTCGCCCACCCCGGCATCGTCGTGCATCGCCACCCCGGCGGCGCGGCAACACGCAGCCAGCTCGGTGTAGCGTTCGGCAACCAAGTGTTCCAGCGCGGACGGTAACGAGGACATCGGGGAATTATGCATTGTCGTCCGATCATCCCCGATCGCCGCGCCGCCGCGCTCGCCGGCAGACGAGTCGGCCTTTGGGCAGATGCGCACCGAAACGGCCAAAGCTGCCGTCCGTGGCCAAGCATTCCGTCGCCTGGCTTTCACATGTTTTTGCGATCCTCCATGATCGCTGCATCGCCGAAGGGTGCGGGTGCACATGAATATCTCAAAATATGAAACACCAGAACGGGCATCCTGCCCTGACTTTTCACGACAGCCGCTGCGAGCCGTCCCGTCAACTTGTGGCTCCCTGAAACGTTCATCCGAGGTCGGGTAGGCTTTTCCGATCATCCCTCACCAGCCGTCCGCATGACACCCGCTTCCACGCCCCGACTGGCACCCCACCCGCTCGCCGCCCGCATCGCGCTGATCGTCGCGCTTGCGGTGGCGTTCGCGCTGTGCACCGCATGGCTGGACGGCTTCCCCGACACCGTGCCGAGCGCCCTGTGGAATTACCCGTTCTGGGTGGCATGGTGGAACGCGCCGTGGCGGCTGGCCGGCAATGCGCTGCCGGGTTTGCTGCTGGCATTCGCTTTGCTCGCGTGGACGCGCCGCGCGCTCTGGTCTTTCGCCCTGGCGTTCGGGATACAGGCGCTTATCTACGGCGTGAACGTGCTGAAGGTCCAAAACCTCGCGATTCCGCTGATGCCGGCGGATTTCCGGATGCTGGGCCAGCTCAAGCATGGGGGCGCCGAACTGCTCTCGGGTTACCTTCCGCACATCGTGTTACTGATCGTGGTGGCGGTCATCGTGATCGGCGGGCTGGTCGCGTGGTTCCGCTTCGAACCGCCGGTCTGGCGCAAGCACCCGCGGCGCGGGCGCGGCATCGCGTCGGTGGTGCTGTTCGCCGCGCTGGGCTCACTGATCGCGGGCATGCCGTTCTGGCGCACCGTCTACAACCAGCAACTGCTCGGGATGCAGCCGTGGTCGCCCATCGCGACCCGCCAGCACGATGGCCTGATCGGTTCGCTGCTGCTGTTCCACCTGCAATTCGGCTCGCAGCATCGCAAGGCGGACGTGCCGGCTGCACTGGCGTTGATGGCGCATTACGAACCCGCGGTCGCGGCGCAAACGAGTCCGCCGCTTGACGCCAACGCGCAGAAACCGGACATCGTGGTGATCCTGTCCGAGTCGTTCTTCGATCCCACGATCATGAAGGGCTATCCGCCCGGCACCGACCTCACACCCAACCTGCACCGCCTCGAACAGCACGGCATTTCAGGTTGGCTGCACGTGCCCACCTTCGGCGGCGGCACCATCCGCACCGAGTTCGAAGTATTGACTGGCTTGTCGCTGCGCTATTTCCCGGAAGTGCAGTTCCCGTACCTGCAGATCCACGAGAAGAAAATTCCCGGCATCGTGCGTCTGCTTGCGGACAACGGCTACACCACGCTCGCGGTGCATGGCAACAATCCCGGTTTCTGGAATCGCTCCATCGCATTCAAGGAATTGGGTTTCGACAAGTTCATTTCGATTGCCGATTTTCCGCCCGATGATTCGATCAACGACGGCAAGTACATGGCGGACAAATCCTTCACCGACGAACTGCTGCGCCAGTTGCCGGATTCCGGCGCGCCGCGCTTCGTGCTGGGCATCAGCATCGAGGCGCATGGACCGTACGACCAGAGCCCCGGCATCGACACGAAAGTGCGCGATGCGATTCCGGTGCCTGCGACCGTCACCGACCGGCAGGCCAAACTGGAGTTGCAGAATTACATCTACCACATGCAGCACGCCGACCAGCAGCTCGGGCGACTGGTGGACACGCTGGCGCAACGCAAGCGCCGGACGGTGGTCCTGTTCTTCGGCGACCACCTGCCCGCGCTGGTGCCCGCGTTCCAGCAGGCCGGTTTCAACAACGGGCAGGGATTTCTCACGCAGACGGTTCCCTACATCCTGGTCGACACCGCGCACATGGACCACGCGGTGAGACAGAACGCGGCAGCGTGGGAATTGCCGGGCATGGTGTTGAAGGAGGCCGGCATCGACGGCGATGCGTACTTCGCACTGACGCGATTGGTGGCGCCCGAACTCGCCGGGCTCACCCGCGCCTACGACGCGCCGGTCGCGCCGGAAAACGTCGAGCAGAAACATCTCGACGAAGGCATGCGCAACATCGTGGACCTTCGACTGAAGGACAAGCTGGACAAGCTGTGGCCCAAGGCGGCGGCGATGGCGCAGGGGCAGCATGGGCAAGCGCCGTCGCCTCTGGCCGGCGGCGGTGCGGTGCATTGATCGCATTATCGTGGCGTGGTGAAAGCCATGTCACCCGCTACGGCCACCAGCTTCGGGAGCATCTGGCTGGCCGTCCTGGCGCTGGCCTGCACCACGCCATGTCGCGCCGGTCCGCCATTCTTCACCGATGATCCCGAGCCGGTGCAATTCCGACATAACGAGTTCTACATCTTCGGCACGCTGGACCACGCCGATGGCGCCAGCGCGATCGCGGCGGCGGCGATCGAATACAACCGCGGCATCGCGCCGAACGCGCAGTTTCACATCGTGCTGCCAATGGCGTGGAATGTGCCGGCCCGCGGCGCCCTCGCAACCGGCGTCGGCGCGCTGAACGGCTTGGTAAACATTGCGCGGAAATTCAGCAACTCGTCTGCATCCTGAATCGCTCCAACCAGATTCAGCATCGGGTCGGGTTGGCGTGACTAGGTTCGAGAACACCGTGCGCCTGACGCACGCTGTTTCCTCGGAGGATTCCATGCGCAAGACTCTGTTCGCCATGTCCATCGCTGCCGCGTGCGCGCTTGCCGCGCCCGCCTTCGCCCAAGTACATCTGGGCGGCGTCGGCCAAGTCACGGGCAACCTGGGTGCGAATGCCCATCAGATGCTGCCCAACCCTGTGCCACAAACCATGCAGACCGCGCAACAGATGGATCAACAGAGCGATCGGTTCACGCGGCGCACGACCCACAAGCTGCGCAAGGCTGCGGACCGTTCGACCCATGCACAGGCGGGCGTGGCCGCCAACCAGCAAGCCGGGGCTTCCGCCACCACGCCCACCGGCAATGCGCAGGCCTCCGATTCGGCCCACGCCGATGCCGGGTTGAACACCGCGGCGGCCGCGGGCAAAGCCGGCGAAGTGGGCCGCGGTGTCGGCGGCACCGTGCGCAACACGGCCAATACCGCGATCCAGTCCACCAACCGCACCGCGGGTTCTGTCGGCAGCGCGGTGAACGGCATCAACCCCAGCGGCAATGCCAACGGCGCGGCCAACGGCGACGGCAACATCACTGGTGATTCGGCAAATGGTAGTGGCAATGCCGGCATGCGTTCCATGGCCGGCGCCGGACTGAATACCGCGGCGACTGCGGGCAAGGCCGGCGATGCCGGACGCGGTGTCAGTGGCACCGGGCGGGGGGCTGCCAACAGGGCGGTCCAGTCCACCAGCCGCACCGCGGGTTCGGGCGGCAGCGCAGTGAACGGCATCAATGCCAGCGGCCATGCCGGCGCCTCTGCCAGCGGTCACGCGGCTGCGCAAACCCACTCCACGAGCGATCACCGACATCGCCAGAACCAGGCTCCTCCCTCATCAGGTAGCGAGCAGCAATAACGACATCGACGACCGGCCCGATCCCAACGCCGGTCGCACAGGCGTCCTGAACAACTTCCCCCCGGAAGCGATCCGGGGGGAAGTTTTTTGTGCTGCCGATCAAACAGGCCTTCCAGCAATTCCCCCAACCGATGATGCGCCCACCGGATTTGAGGATGAAGCCATCACACTCGCATGGAATCAGAGCCGCCGGTGCGCCACCAGGCCCGCATTCGAAACAATGAACGGTGTCAGGTAATTCAGTGCCAGTTTTGCAGCGAGCGGCGCGTTCGTCACGCCGTGCAACAGGGCGTCCCATGGTTGAAAAGGTTCAGCCAACTGCCTACGACGAACGCAATCAGCAGCGTGCGTTTCAGGTGCACCGGCGTGAACACCACACGCGCGAAGGTTTTCAGGATCGCGATCATCGCGCGAGGACAGTGGCGCGAGACACAAAAAAGCCCCGCGATCGCTCGCGGGGCTTTTGGTACTTCCGGTGCCCTTCGACTTCGCCGCTGCGCGGCGGCTACGCTCAGGGCGAACGGCTTTGGATCTTCGGCGAGTTGAGAGTCCGGCTTCTGGACGCTCGAACGAGCCGAGTTGATCCGTCGCCGCGAAGCGGCGTCGGATAACTTAAAAGTCCATGCCGCCCATGCCACCCATGCCGCCCATGCCACCGCCGGCACCGCCGCCGTGGTTGTGCTCTTCCTTCTTGGGCGCTTCACCGATCATCGCCTCGGTGGTAATCATGAGGCCGGCAATCGAGGCCGCGTTCTGCAGCGCCGAACGGGTGACCTTGGTCGGATCGAGGATGCCCATCTCGACCATGTCGCCGTATTGACCGGTTGCGGCGTTGTAGCCGTAGTTGCCCTTGCCTTCGGCAACCTTGTTCAGCACTACCGACGGCTCTTCGCCGGCGTTCGCGACGATTTCGCGCAGCGGGGCTTCCATGGCGCGACGGGCGATCACGATGCCGTGCTCCTGGTCTTCGTTGTCGCTCTTCAGCTTGGCGATGGAATGCACCGCGCGCACCAGCGCCACGCCGCCGCCCGGCACCACGCCTTCCTCGACCGCTGCACGCGTGGCGTGCAGGGCGTCTTCGACGCGCGCCTTCTTTTCCTTCATCTCGACTTCGGTCGCGGCACCGACCTTGACCACCGCCACGCCGCCGGACAGCTTGGCGACGCGTTCCTGCAGCTTCTCGCGGTCGTAGTCGGAGGTGGTTTCCTCGATCTGCGCCTTGATCTGCTTGATGCGGCCTTCGATGCCCTTGGTGTCGCCGGCGCCGTCGATGAGGGTGGTGTTTTCCTTGGTGACGATGATCTTCTTGGCGCGGCCGAGATCCTTGACGGTGGCCTTCTCGAGCTGCAGGCCGACCTCTTCGGA
>DATFGT010000054.1:0-35477 GCA_035249175.1 Rhodanobacteraceae bacterium | reverse complement strand
ATTTTCCTCGGTACCGATTTCAGTCCCGGCTCGATGACAAAGTCCAGCTACCCGCGCATCGCCAAGGAATGGACACGCGGCACGCCGCTCTCTTCGGCGACGGTGGTGTACGAGGGCACGCCGGACGATCTCGGCGTGTTCGCCTCGCACGATCGCACCAAGGGTTTCGAACGCGATTTCATCTCGGTCGCCAAGGATTTCTTCCACAGTGAAATGTTGCAGCGCAAGGATGGCAAGCTGGTCAAGGTGGACGTGCCGAGCGACGCGAATGCCGACGCGCACCGCCAGTGGCTGCTGGTACAGACCAAGTCGCCGTGGAACGTCGGCGGCAAAACCTGGCCCGCGGGCGCGCTGATCGCGACGAACTTCGACGACTTCATGGCAGGCAAGCGCGATTTTACCGAGCTGTTCACGCCGGATGCGCACCGCTCGTTGGCCGGCTACGCCGCGACACGACACTACCTGATCATCAATGTGCTGGACGATGTGAAGAGCCGGATCGATCTGCTGACTCCGCCAGCTTCGGGTCACGGCGCATGGACGCGCAAAGCACTGCCCAGCGCTCCGAAATTCAGCACCATCGGCATCATCGGCACCGACCCCGACAACTCCGACGAATACTGGCTCACGATTTCGGGTTTTCTCCAGCCCACATCGCTTGAGCGCGGCGTGCTTGGCAGCGAGCCCGCGAAGGTGATCAAGCAGGAACCGGCATTCTTCGATGCTTCGAAGTTCGAGGTCAGCCAGCATTTCGTGACTTCGAAAGACGGGACTCGCGTGCCTTACTTCGAGATCGCGCCGAAGAACATGAAGCTCGACGGCAGCAATCGCACGCTGGAATACGGCTATGGCGGCTTCGAGATCTCGCTGACGCCGCACTACTCCGGCACGATCGGCCGCGCATGGCTGGAACGCGGCGGCGTGTACGTGATTGCCAATATCCGCGGCGGCGGCGAGTATGGTCCCGGGTGGCACAAAGCCGCACTGAAAGCCAATCGTCCGAAGGCGTACCAGGATTTCGCGGCGGTCGCGAAAGACCTGATCAAGCGCGGCGTCACTTCTCCGCAACACCTTGGCGCCGAAGGCGGCAGCAACGGCGGCTTGTTGATGGGCAATATGCTCACCGAGTACCCGCAGCTTTACGGCGCGATCGCGTGCGAAGTGCCACTGCTCGACATGAAACGTTACACGCATCTGTCGGCGGGCGCGTCGTGGATCGCCGAATACGGCAACCCCGACGATCCCAAGCAATGGGACTTCATCAAGACCTTTTCGCCGTACCAGAACGTCAAACCCGATGTGCATTATCCAGACGTGCTGTTCTATACAACAACCAGCGACGACCGCGTTGGCCCCGCGCAGGCGCGCAAGATGGCGGCAAGGATGGAAGCCATGGGCTACAAGAACGTGTGGTTCTACGAGAACACCGAGGGTGGCCACGGCGCCGGCGCGGACAATGCCCAGGCGGCGACGATGCATGCGCTGGCCTATGATTTCCTGTGGGACAAGCTGATGTGATCGTCCCTGATCACGGCATCGTCCTGAAGGCACGCTCAACCGGTGCTGTTCGGGGTTTCCAAGCATCGGAACGGCCTTCCCTGGCCTGACTTCTCACAACAACGGCTTGACCAAAACATGTTTCCCCACGGCTGCGAAAGCCCCGCCCACGCGGGGCTTTTCGTTGGAGCTGCATGGAACATTTGCGACTGGCGTAAAATGGCCGGCTTTTCGCAAGGACATTCCCATGGGCCTGGACCTCGTCCCCGCCGGCAACCACGTGCCGGACGACATCAACGTCGTCATCGAAATTCCGAAAGACGCCGAACCCGTCAAGTATGAGGTGGACAAGGCCTCCGGCGCGATCTTCGTCGATCGCGTGCTGTCCACGCCGATGCGTTATCCCTGCAACTACGGCTACATCCCCAACACGCTTTCGGGCGACGGCGATCCCGTGGATGCGCTGGTGCTGCTGCCGCTTCCGCTGATCGCCGGCTCGGTGGTGCGCTGCAGGCCGGTCGGCATGCTGAACATGGACGACGAGGCCGGCCACGACACCAAGCTGATCGTCGTGCCCGGCGACAAGGTATTCAGGGGCTACGCGCACATCCGCGACATCAACGACGCGCCGCAGCATTGGCGCGACCGCATCGCGCATTTCTTCGAGCACTACAAGGACCTCGAAGCCGGCAAGTGGGTGAAGGTTTCGGGCTGGGGCGACGCCGCCGCCGCGCGCGAGGAGATCCGCGAATCCGTCGAGCGCTATCAACAGGCGCCGGAAAAGCCGAAGTTCTAGTTTTCCGGGCGACGAAGTTCGAAGCAGCTGTTGTGAAAAGTCAGCCCATGGAAGGGCGTTCTGAAGCTGGTGGGTCCCGGACCCTGCAAGCTGCGGTGGATTGCAGCGACGCAGCGATCACGAATGATCGCACGCCTCGTGAAAAGTCGGGTCATGGATGCCCGTTCTGGTGTTTCCAGTTCGGACCAAGTATCGAAGCCGAAAGATTCCATGGCGCAGCGATCATGGATGATCGCAAAAAAAACATGCTAGCGTGATGGGATGAACAACAAGACCCGCCGCACCAGCATCGTTGCCACCCTCGGCCCGGCTACCGACCCGCCTGGCATGCTGGAAAGCATCCTGCGCGAAGGCGTGGCGGTGGTGCGGCTGAATCTTTCGCACGGCAAACCCGAGGATCACTTGCGACGCGCGCGCGAAGCGCACGCAGCGGCAGCGAAGCTGGATCGTGAGGTAGGCGTGCTGGCGGATCTGCAGGGGCCCAAGATCCGCATCGAAAAATTCGCCAACGGACCGGTGCAGCTCGAAACCGACGCCGAATTCACGCTCGATTGCCGCGCCGACGCACCACCGGGCAATACCACGCGCGTGGGCGTCAGTTACCTCGGCCTGCCGCAGGACGTGAAAGAGGGCGATCGACTGTTGCTGGACGATGGCCTGATTGAACTCGAAGTCAAAAAAATCGAGGACGAACAAATCCATTGCCGCGTCGCGGTGGGCGGCAAGTTGTCCGATCGCAAGGGCCTCAACCGCAAGGGCGGTGGGCTGTCGCTGGGCGCGCTGTCCGACAAGGACCGCGCCGACATCAAGCTGGCGGCACAACTTCGCGCCGACTTTCTCGCGGTGTCATTCGTGCGTTCCGCTGCCGACATCGAGGAAGCGCGCAAATTGCTGCGCGCGGCCGGAGGCAATGCCTGGCTGGTCGCCAAGATCGAACGCGCCGAGGCCATCGAAAAACTGGAAGAAATCATCGACGCGTCCGACGCGGTGATGGTCGCGCGCGGCGATCTGGGCGTCGAGATCGGCGACGCCGAACTTCCGGGCTTGCAGAAGAAAATCATCCGTGAATCCCTGGCGCGCAACCGCGCCGTGATCACTGCGACGCAGATGCTGCAATCGATGGTCGAATCGCCCATCCCGACCCGCGCCGAGGTACTCGATGTCGCGAACGCGGTGCTGGACGGCAGCGACGCGGTGATGCTGTCGCAGGAATCGGCGGCCGGCAAGCACCCCGACCTCGCCGTCGCCGCGATGAATCGCATCTGCTTCGGCGCCGAACGGCAGTTCGAACCCACCGAGGACATCTCCAATCTCACCCACCGTCTCGACCGCACCGATCAGGCCGTGGCGATGGCCGCGATGTTCCTGGCCACGCAGATGCCGATACGCGCGATCATCGCGCTGACCGAGTCGGGCACCACCGCGCAATGGCTGTCGCGCTATCGTTCCTCGGTGCCGATCTACGCGCTGACGCCCAGCGCGGAAGCGCGCCGTCGCATGCTGCTGCTGCGCGACGTCCGGCCGATCCCGTTCGCTGGCCACGACACCTATCCCGCACTGGTGGTACGCGAAGCCGTGCGGCAACTGTTCCAGCGCGGTGATCTGGTCGAAGGCGACCGCGTGCTGCTGACCCATGGAGACCACACCGGGCGGGGCGGCGGCACCAATACCTTGAAACTGCTCAGCGTAGGCGCAGATGGAATCGCCGAGAGCCTGCGGGATTTATGATGCGCGGCACGCTCGCGTCCCGCGGCGGCTTTCTCCTCCCATGAACAAGATCATCCTCGCCATCGTTGCGCTGGCCGTTTCAGCCACCTGCCCGGCGGCGATCAGTCCCAACATTCGCGTCGCGCAGCCGGCTGACCTGGGCAACTACTGGGTGATGACCAACACCTCGCTCAACGTGGACGTGCCCAACAGCGGCGTGAACCTGAGCAAGCCAACCTGCGCGGCAGTCACCTACCTGATCGGCTCGGACGGTGTGACCCGCGACATCGTGGTGCGCAAGACCATTCCCGCGGGCGACCTGAAAACCGTGGCGGCCAGCGCGGTCAAGGACATGCACTACGTTCCGGGTGCGAGCAACGTCGGGCGCGAGCCCGTGTTCACCTACATCATCATTCCGTTCAACTTGCCCGCCGATCCTGCCGCGCGCAAGCAGATCACGGATGCCTGCGTGCTCAAGGACTTCCCGAACGGCTATCGGTAGGGCGATCATCCCTGATCGCTGCTCCGTTGAACCGAAAGGCGAGGGTCCCGGCTTCGGTCAACAGACACCAGAACGGCCAAAGCTGCCGTCCGTGGCCGGGGGTTCCGTGACCTGATTTTCCACAAACTCCGCTTCGATTCGCGCCGCGGGGACAAAAGGCAGAAAATCCCCTGCTCGCCTATACTTGGCGGTCCACCGACACCAGCGGGACACCGTCATGAGCATCGACCAAATGGAAGCCGTCGCGCAGGCGATGGTCGCGCCCGGCAAGGGCATCATCGCGATCGACGAATCCTCGGGCACCATCAAGAAACGCTTCGATGCCGTCGGCGTGCCTGACAGCGAGGAACACCGCCGCGCCTACCGCGAAATGCTGCTGACGGCGCCGGGACTTTCCGAGCACATCTCTGGCGCAATCCTGTACGACGAGACCATCCGCCAATCCACCAAGGCGGGCGTGCCGTTCACGAAGGTGATGAAAGACGCCGGCATCATCCCCGGCATCAAGGTGGACCTGGGCGCGAAGCCGCTGGCCGGTTTTCCGGGCGAACTGGTCACCGAAGGTCTCGATGGCCTACGCGGCCGGCTCGAGGAATACGTGAAGCTGGGCGCCGAGTTCGCCAAGTGGCGCGCAGTCATCACGATCGGCGACGAGATGCCTTCGAGCACATGCATCGACGCGAACACCCATGCGTTGGCACGCTACGCCGCGTTGTGCCAGGAAGCCGGCATCGTGCCGATGGTCGAGCCCGAAGTGCTGATGGACGGCGACCACGACATCGAGACCTGCTACGAGGTCACCGAAGCCACCCTGCGCTCGCTGTTCGCGGCGCTTTATGAACACAACGTCATGCTGGAAGGCACCATCCTGAAGGCCAGCATGGTGGTGTCGGGCAAGGATTGTCCCGAGCAGGCCGGGGTCGAGGAAGTCGCCGAATCGACCATCCTGTGCTTGAAGTCCGCGGTGCCGGCGGTGCTGCCTGGTGTCGTGTTTTTGTCGGGTGGCCAGAGCGACGAGGACGCTACCGCGCACTTGAACGCCATCAACCGCCTCGGCCCCCACCCGTGGCCGCTGTCATTCTCCTACGGCCGCGCGATGCAACAGGCCGCGTTGCACCTGTGGGCCAAGGACATGGACGGCAACTTCGTCGCCGCGCAGAAGATCGTGGTCGAACGCGCGCGTGACAACGGGTTGGCCGCGCTTGGCCAGTGGAAGAAAGCCGCGTAACGCTCTGCGCCTGCGGTAGGGCGGGAGGAGCGAAGCGGATCCCGCCTGTGGATGCATCAACGGCGGGTTGTCACCCGCCCTACATGAAACCGCCGGCACCCGCCGGCGGTTTTTGTTTGGCCGTTGCATCCCGCAACCATTCTCTCTATCTTGATAGAGAGATATAAGGATGCGGCAGCCGATGATCCCGATTTCGCTGGAATTCTTCCCGCCCAAGACCGACGAGCAGCGTACGCAGCTGGAACGCGCGTTGCCGAAACTGAAAGCGCTGGCGCCGGAATTCGTCAGCGTCACGTTCGGGGCGGGTGGATCGACGTTGACGCATACGCCCCGCACGGTGCGGCACCTGCGCGAGGCACATGCGTTGGAGGTGGCGCCGCACGTGTCGTGCATGGGCGGTTCGCGCGAGGAAATCGGCGCGTTGCTCGCGGACTATCGCGAACTTGGCTGCAAGCGCATCGTCGCACTGCGCGGCGACCTGCCTTCGGGCATGGCCTCGCCGGGTGATTTCCGTTACGCCTCGGACCTGGTGGATTTCATCCGCCGCGAACACGACGGGTATTTCCATATCGAGGTCGCATGCTATCCGGAATGCCATCCACAATCGGATCACGCGCAGGCCGACCTCAAGCATTTCAAGGCCAAGGTCGAGGCCGGCGCCGATGGCGCGATCACGCAGTACTTCTTCAATGCCGATGCGTATTTCCGCTTCGTGGATGACGCGCGCGCGGCTGGCGTCCGGGTTCCGATCGTGCCGGGCGTGATGCCGATCGCGAATTTCGCGCAGCTTCGCCGGTTCTCGGAAATGTGCGGTGCCGAGATTCCGCGTTGGATCGGCAAGCGCATGCTCGCCTACGGCGACGACGCGGAGTCGGTCCGCGAATTCGGCGCCGACGTGGTGGCAGCGATGTGCCAACGGCTGCTGGACGGAGGCGCGCCGGGATTGCACGTTTACACGCTGAATCGCGCGCGCGCCACCACCGCGGTGCTGCGGCGCCTCGACGGTGCGGCGTAGGGCGGGTCTTGACCCGCCGTTGGCATACGCCGGCGCAGTGGCGGGTCAAGACCCGCCCTACACTCGCACGATGGGTTTGCTGCCAAAAATCCTGTGCCTGTTCGCACTGCTGGCCTGCGCGCCCCTGGCGCACGCGCAGATCTACCACTGCATCGGCGCCCACGGCGAACCGGTGTTTTCCGGTCAGCCGTGCGGCAACCCGGCGCCATCCTCCAGCAACGCCGGCGCGGCAGGCAATGCACTCGGCGGCGCCTGCGCAGCGTCGCCGCAGGCGCTCCGCCAAGCCATCGGCAATGCATTCGCCACGCATGACGTGAATCGACTCGCCGGGCTGATCCTGTGGCGCGGCCTGGACCAGGCATCTGCACGCAACACACTGCGTTCGCTGGCGGAATGGCTGAAGCAGCCGCTGACCGGCATCGCGATCGCCCGCGCGGCAGGACCACCCTTCGGCGGCACCGATTCACCGCCCGACGCTTCCACCGGGGCGGCCAACGCCGCGCTGCCACCGCCCACCGGCTTCGAAATTTCCACTGCGGAAGGTGGCACGCGCGGTTTCGGCGTCACCGAATTTGGCGGATGCTGGTGGCTGACGTTCTGAGTACCCGACGCACGGTTTCGGGCCGCGCCGCGTGCTAGCATCCCGACTCCGCCCGCGCGCCAGGGCGCGTTTCGAAATCTCATGCTGAAACTTTTTTGCGCGCTTGCCGTGATCGTGCTCGCAGCGAGTGCCTGTTCGTCCGGCCACCACGCCGTGATCGCCGATGCGGGCGCCACACCGGCTGCCGCCAGCTCCGTCACGCCCGCCGTGCGCGATGCCATCACCGCCGCGGTCACCAAGATGGCCCCCGGTGCGAAAGTTCAGCAGGTCGCGCCGATGCCGATCGCGGGGCTTTATCAGGTCGTCTCGCAAGGCCAGGTCTTGTACATGACCGGCGACGGGCGCTATGTGATCCAGGGCGACGCCTACGACATCGCGACCCGCACGCCCCTCAACAGCCTGACCATGAACCGCTTGCGGCGCGAAGCCATCGCGAAACTGTCACCCGCCGGGATGATCCGCTTCGCGCCCGCCAATCCGAAATACACGGTCACGGTGTTCACCGATATCGATTGTCCGTACTGCCGTGCCTTCCACACCAACATCGCCGAGATCAACAAGCTCGGGATAGCCGTGGATTACTTGTTCTGGCCGCGCAGCGGGCTGGGCACCCCGTCGGCGCAGAAGGCCACCAACGTGTGGTGCGCCTCCGATCGGCAGTCGGCGCTGACCCGGGCGTTCGAGGGCCAGCAGCCACCTTCCGCGACATGCCAATCGCCGGTCGCGCACGACTTCAATCTGGGCATGGACCTCGGCGTGGACGGCACCCCCACCATCATCGCCGACAACGGCGTGGTGCTGGGTGGGTACGTCGACCCGCAGGAGTTGTTGCGACGCCTACAGGCCGTCCACTCGTCCTCGAACTGATCTTTGGCGCCACCTCTGCTCGTCGGCGCGGAGGGTTCAGCGCCTTCGGCCGGGCTGCTAAAATACTCCGCTCCCTCCGGCCGCGGTTCCCCCATCGCCATGATCGTCCTCGACGGGCGCAGCGCCCTGTCGGATTTCCGCCTCGACCGACTCAACCAGCGCCTCGGCGCGATCGCCAAGGGCGTGCGCGTGCGCGGCGCGCGGCAGGTGTATTTCGTCGAATCGAAATCGCCGCTGTCCCCGTCCCTGCACCAACGCCTCGCGGAAGTGCTGGACGCCACCGAAGCCCCACCCGCGGACGCCTCACTGTGGGTAGTGCCGCGGCTGGGCACGTTGTCGCCATGGTCGTCCAAGGCTACCGACATCGTGCACCACGTCGGCATCCACGTCTCGCGTGTCGAACGCGGCACTGCGTTCCTGATCGAAAAACTCCCGGACACGGACGACCCCGTGTTCGCGGCCGTCGCCAACGCGTTGCACGATCCGATGACGCAGTCGGTACTGCTGAAGCTCAGCGATGCGCGCGAGATTTTCCTGCGTGGTGAATCCGCGCCGCTGTCGGCCGTTGCATTGGGCAACGACGCGCACACCGCCCTGCAGGGCGCCAACAACGCGCTGGGCTTGGCGTTGGCGCCGGACGAGATCGACTACCTCGCCGAGAATTACGCCCAGCTCGGCCGCGATCCGACCGACGCGGAACTGGTGATGTTCGCGCAGGCCAACTCGGAGCATTGCCGGCACAAGGTGTTCAACGCCGACTTTACGGTGGATGGTCAACCGCAGGACGCGACACTGTTCGGGATGATCCGCCACACCGACAAGGTGTCGCCTGCGTACACGTTGTCTGCATACAGCGACAACGCCGCGGTGATCGAGGGTTCGGAAGGCGCGCGCTTCTTTGCCGATGCCGATGGCGTCTGGCGCCCCCATGCCGAAGCAATTCCATACGCAATCAAGGTCGAAACACACAACCATCCGACCGCGATTTCGCCGTGGCCGGGCGCGGCCACCGGTGCCGGTGGCGAAATCCGCGATGAAGGCGCGGTGGGGCGCGGCGGCAAACCCAAGGCCGGGTTGACCGGCTTCTCCGTGTCGCACCTGCGCATTCCGAATTTGCCGCGGCCGTGGGAAGCCGAACGCCCGTTGCCGCCGCGCGTCGCCAGCGCCTTCGAGATCATGCGCGACGGGCCGCTGGGCGCCGCCGGCTTCAACAACGAATTCGGACGCCCGTGCCTCGCCGGTTACTTCCGTACATTCGAACTCGAAACCGGCCAACCCGGCATGCGCCACGGCTACGACAAGCCGATCATGCTGGCCGGCGGCGTCGCCAACGTGCGGCCGATGCTGGTGAAGAAAAACAAGCTCGCGCCGGGCGATCACGTAATCGTGCTGGGCGGACCGGCGATGCTGATCGGTCTCGGCGGCGGCGCGGCTTCCTCGATGGCCGCAGGCGCGTCCAGCGAAGCGCTGGATTTCGCCTCGGTGCAGCGCGACAACCCGGAGATGCAACGGCGCTGCCAGGAAGTGATCGACGCCTGTTGCGCGTTCGGCGACTCGAGCCCGGTCGTCGCGATCCACGACGTCGGCGCGGGCGGCCTGTCGAACGCGATTCCCGAACTGCTGCACGATTCCGGCGTGGGCGGCGAGATCGATCTGGATGCGGTGCCGCTGGACGATCCGCAACTCTCGCCCATGCAGATCTGGTGCAACGAATCGCAGGAACGCTACGTGCTGGGCGTGAAGCCCGCGGACCTCGACAGGTTCCGCGCGCTCTGCGAGCGCGAGCGCTGCCCGTTCGCGGTGGTCGGCACCACGACGGAAGAGCAACGCCTGAGGGTGAGCTCGAAGCGCGACCCGCGCGTGATCGATATGGAACTCGCCATGCTGCTCGGCAAACCGCCGCGGATGCAGCGCGACGCGACCCGGGTCACGCCGCAGCTCGACATCATTCCCGACCTCACCGGCATCGGCCTCGACGACGCCATCGATCGCGTGCTGCGCATGCCTGCCGTCGCGGACAAGGCGTTCCTGATCCACATCGGCGACCGCAGTGTGGGCGGCCTGTGCGCGCGCGATCAGTTGGTCGGCCCATGGCAGGTACCGGTGGCGGACTGCGCACTTACGCTGGCCGATTTCGAAGGTTACGCCGGCGAAGCGATGGCGATGGGCGAACGCGCGCCGGTCGCGGTGCTGGACGGCGCGGCCTCCGCTCGCATGACGCTGGGCGAAGCCATCACCAACCTGATTGCCGCGCCCGTCACGAGCCTCGACGAAATACGCCTGTCCGCGAACTGGATGGCCGCGATCGGCCACGAGGGCGAGGACGCCGCGCTGTTCGATGCCGTGCAGGCGGTGTCGTTGCAACTCTGCCCCGCGCTCGGTATTTCCATTCCGGTCGGCAAGGATTCGCTGTCGATGCGCACGCTGTGGCGCGACGGCGGGCGCGAACAACGCACGATCGCGCCGGTGTCGCTGATCGTCAGTGCTTTTGCGCGCGTGGGCGACGTACGGGGCGCGTTGACGCCGCAAATCCGGATGGATGCGGGCGACACGGAATTATGGTTGCTCGACCTGGCCGCCGGGCGCGATCGCCTCGGCGGATCGGTGCTGACCCAAGCCTATGAACGCGGCGGCGGTGTGCCCCCTGACTTTGAAAACCCGGAGCGCCTGCGCAACCTGTTCGACACGATCCGCGCCGCGCGCGAAAAGAATCTCCTCCTCGCTTACCACGATCGTTCCGACGGTGGGGTGATCGTGACGCTGCTGGAAATGGCGTTCGCGGGCCACTGCGGCCTCGAAATTTTCCTGGACGGCTGGGCCGACAGCGCGCTGCGCGCACTGTTCAACGAGGAACTTGGCGCGGTGGTGCAGGTTCGCGTCGATGACCATGATGCGTTCGCGGCGATCGTTGAAGCCCAAGGCCTCGCCGGGATGACGCGGGTGATCGCGCGGCCCAAGGCCAAGCTCGGCATCAAGCTGTACGGCGGCGATGAAACGGTCGCCAAATGGAACTGGCGCAAGCTGATGGACGCATGGCACGAAACCAGCCACGCGATGCAGCGCCTGCGCGACAACCCGGCCAGCGCCGACGCCGAACGCGAATGGCGCAGCGACGACAACGATCCGGGCTTGAGCGCGAAGCTGACCTTCGATCCGGCCGATGACGTCGCCGCGCCTTACATCGCCAAGGGCGCGCGCCCGCGCGTCGCCGTGCTGCGCGAACAAGGTGTCAACGGCCAGGTCGAGATGGCAGCCGCGTTCACGCGCGCGGGGTTCGACGCGATCGACGTGCACATGAGTGATCTCGTCACGGGTCGCCACAAGCTGGAAGACTTTTCGGGCTTTGCCGCGTGCGGAGGCTTCTCATACGGAGACGTGCTGGGTGCGGGGCGCGGCTGGGCCGCGTCGATCCTGCACCACGACGACCTGCACGAACAATTCGCGGCGTTCTTCACGGACGAGTCGAAATTCGCGGTCGGCATGTGCAACGGCTGCCAGATGCTGGCACACCTTAAATCCATCATCCCCGGCGCCGAGCACTGGCCCACGTTTGCACGCAATGCGTCGGAGCAATACGAAGCACGGCTGGTAACGCTGGAAGTGCTGGACGCGGGTTCGATCCTGTTCCGCGGCATGGCCGGTTCACGCATTCCGGTGGTCACCGCACATGGCGAAGGCCGTGCGGTGTTTGCCGAAGGCAGCAAGGTGGGCAAGGCCACCGCCTGCGTGCGCTTCGTCGACAACCGCGGCAAGGCCAGCGAAACTTTCCCCTACAACCCCAACGGTTCACCCGACGGGTTGGCCGGATTCACCGCCGCCAGCGGCCGTGTCACGATCCTGATGCCGCACCCGGAGCGCGTGTTCCGCAGCGTGCAGATGAGCTGGCGTCCCCGCGAATGGGGCGAGGATTCGCCATGGATGAGGATCTTCCGCAACGCGCGCGCGTTCGTCGGCTGATTTGCCGGATCAGGCGCAAGTGTCGGCGGGCGCGTCCGCCTGCGCTTCCGGTGCGGCGAGGCGGAAGGCTTCGAGCTTGCGGCACACCGCATCGATCGCATTGATGGTCGGATAGTGCGTCAATGACACGCCGAAGCGCCGCGCGTTGTACACCTGCGGGATCAGGCAGCAATCGGCCATCGATGGCACATTGCCCTCGCAGAATACGCCTCTGCGGGGGTCGGCCGTCAGCATCGCCTCGATCGCGTCGAAACCGATCTCGATCCAGTGCCGCGACCATGCCAATTTTTGATCATCGGTCGCGCCGAGTTCGCGCTGGAGATACTGCAGCACGCGCAGGTTGCCGATCGGATGGATGTCGCACGCGACCGTCTGCGCCAGTGCGCGTACCCGCGCGCACGCCAGCGCGCCCGGCGGCAACAGTCGCGGCGTGTCGGGATAGGCATCCTCCAGGTATTCGATGATCGCGAGCGATTCGCGGACGACGTTGCCGCCATCCACCAGCGTCGGCACCAGTTGCTGCGGATTCAACGCGCGGTATTCGTCGTGGTGCTGTTCGCCGCCGCCGCGTACCAAGTGCACCGGCGCGATCGCGTAGTCGAGGCCCTTCAGGTTCAGCGCAATGCGAACGCGATAAGCGGCGCTGGATCGCCAATAGCTGTACAGGGTGCGCGTGTCGGTCATGCCGGGTTCCTCTGCAATTCAAACGGTCAAGGTTAATGGGTTTGCGGGCGAACAGCGCTCCCCCGACAATGCAAAGCTCGCCACTGCAGCCGACGTTGGAGCCGTCCATGACCTTCATCCGCATGACCGATCTCGACCTTTCCGGCAAGCGCGTCTTGATCCGCGAGGATTTGAACGTGCCGATCCAGGACGGCAAGATCACCTCCACCCAGCGGCTCGATGCGGCACTGCCGACGATCCGCGCCGCGCGCGACGCGGGCGCCGCGGTACTGGTGATGTCGCATCTCGGCCGGCCCAAGGAAGGCGTGTTCGACGAGGCGCAATCCTTGAAACCCGTCGCCGAATGGCTGTCGGAGCAACTGGGGACCGAGGTGCGCCTGCAACGCGATTACCTCGACGGGGTCGAAGCCAGGAATGGCGAAGTGGTGCTGCTGGAAAACTGCCGGATGAATGTCGGCGAGAAATCCGACGACGAGGTGCTCGCGAAGAAATACGCTGCGCTCTGCGACGTGTTCGTGATGGATGCCTTCGGCACCGCGCACCGCGCGCAGGCATCCACGCACGGCGTCGCGAAGTTCGCGAAAACCGCGTGCGCGGGTCCACTGCTGGCGGGGGAACTGGACGCGCTGGGGAAGGCCATGAAGGATCCGGCGCGCCCGTTGCTGGCGATCGTCGCGGGCTCCAAGGTTTCCACCAAGCTCGACCTGCTGCAGAACCTGGTGCAGCGCGTCGACCAGTTGATCGTCGGCGGCGGCATCGCCAACACCTTCATTGCGGCGGCGGGCCACAAGGTCGGAAAATCCCTGTTCGAGGCCGACCTACTGGACGCCGCGCGCAAGGTGATCGACAGTGCCCATGCGCGTGGTGCCGACGTGCCGATCCCGAGCGATGTCGTGACGGCGCCGAAGTTCGCCGCCGACGCGCCCGCCACCGTGAAGCCAGTCGACCAGGTCGGCGACGACGAAATGATCCTGGACATCGGCCCCGAGACCGCCCAACGCTATGCCGACCTGATCGCTGAAGCCGGTACGGTGGTTTGGAACGGCCCGGTCGGCGTGTTCGAGTTCGATGCGTTCGGCCACGGCACCGAAACCCTGGCGCGGGCCATCGCCGATTCGAAGGCCTTCTCGATCGCAGGCGGCGGCGACACCTTGGCTGCCGTCGACAAGTACGGCATCGAAGATAAGTTGTCCTACATCTCGACCGGTGGTGGCGCGTTCCTGGAATTTCTGGAGGGCAAGACGTTGCCGGCGGTAGCCATGCTGGAACAACGCGCGCGCATGGGTGTGCGATCGTCCTGATCGCCGCGTCGCCGCGCCGAAGTCCGCGAACTACCGACTCCGGCCAAGGTACATCAGAACGGCCATCCATGGCCTGACTTTTCACGACAGCCGCTCCGACTGGCTGGCTGTGCCACCGCGCCAATTGAAGCTTGGGCTGGGCAACCTGAAAACGTTTGCATCCCGGAATGAAAACGTTTACATTCCGTATAGACCGGCGCACCGGAATTTTCGGGGCACCCTTTGAAGTCAGGCCGCAGGGGGGACCGCGTGTGGTGACGATCAAGGACGTTGCCCGGGAGGCGAAGGTTTCAGTGGCGACCGTGTCACGCGCATTGAATGGCAGCGCCGACGTCACGCCGGCCACGCGCGCGCGCATCGAGCGCGAGGCCACGCGCCTGCGTTACGTGCCCATGGGCGCTGCCCGCAGCCTGGTCACCCGTCGCACCCAGGCGGTCGGCGCGCTGCTACCGGACCTCTTCGGCGAATTCTTTTCCGAGCTGATCCGCGGCATCGACCTCGCGGCGCGCGCGCACGGCCTGCACCTGCTTGTTTCCAGTTCACACGGCGACGCGGACGAAGCCGCCGTCGCCTTGCGCGCCATGCAGGGCCGCGTCGATGGCGTGCTGATCATGTCGCCGCACGTGGACGCCGCCTTTCTGCGCAAGCACCTGGCCGATTCCGTGCCCGCGGTGCTGCTCGACAGTGCGCCGCGCGAGCATCGCCGTCCGCACGTGAACATCGACAACATCGGGGGCGCCCGCGCGATGACGCAGCACCTGCTCGCGTTCGGCCATCGCAAGCTTGCTTTCATCGAAGGGCCCGAAGGCAACCGCGACGCACGCGAGCGCCGCCGAGGTTTCGAGCAAACGGTCGCCGCACAGCACGGCGCGACCGCGCGCTACCTCAAAGGCGATTACAGCGAAGAATCCGGCTATCACGCCGGGCGCGCGTTGCTGTCGGGACGCAAGCGTCCCGACGCCGTATTCGCCGCCAACGACATGATGGCAATCGGCTGCCTGTCGGCGTTCAACGAAGCCGGCGTGCAGGTGCCTGACGAAATCGCGCTGGCGGGTTTCGACGACATCCCGATCGCCCGCTACACGCATCCGCCCCTTACCACCGTGCACGTGCGGATCGCGCAACTGGGACACGCCGCGCTGGAGCGGCTGGTGATGCAGATGCAAACGATGGAGACACCGGAGGCAGACGTGACGACCATGGCCTGCGAGGTGGTAGTACGCGCCTCGTGCGGGTCGACCGCGAAAGCAACCGCTGGAGAGCACGAGTCGATTCACACATAAACCTGACAACCCCATGCACGCTGGAGGGGACATGAAACACCAAACGATGCTGCGGAAAAAGCTGCTGACGGCTCTGATCACAAGCACCGTCGCTTCAACGTTGTCGTTGCCCACGATGGTCTGGGCGCAATCGGCGAATGCCAACCTGCGCGGCACGGCGCCGCCCAATGCACAGATCACCGCGCGCAACATCGCGACCGGCGCGGTGCGCGCCACCAAGGCCTCCGCAGGCGGAAGCTATGTGCTGGTGGGCCTGCAGCCGGGCACTTGGCACGTCGATGCCGGCCCCGGCACCGGCCAGACGGTCACGCTGTCGGTGGCGTCGACCTCGACACTCGACCTTTCGGCCGTCGCACCCACCACGGCGGCGCCGCAAACACTGCAGGCCGTGCAGGTCGTTGGTACGCCGCTACTGGACGTCAAGACTTCGCAGGTCGGCAGTATCGTGTCACAACACCAAATACAGACGCTGCCCCAGACCACCCGCAACTTCCTCGAGTTCGCGGACATCGTGCCGGGCATGATCTTCACCACCGCTCCCAACGGCAACACCTCATTGCAGGGCGGAGCGCAGAACACCAGTTCAGTGAACGTGTACATCGACGGCGTAGGTCAGAAGAGCTACGTCAAGGAAGGCGGCGTCAGCGGCCAGTTCGCAACCCAGGGCAACCCTTTCCCGGAACTCGCAATCGGCCAGTACCGGGTGATCACGTCCAACTACAAGGCCGAATACGACCAGCTTTCCAGTGCCGCGGTGACCGCCGTGACCAAGTCCGGCACCAATCAGTTCCACGGCGAGGTGTACGGCAACTACACCGATGACAGCTACCGCGACATGACACCGTCGGAGAAAGCGTCCGGCACCAAGACTCCGTCGCAAAGCAAGGAATACGGCTTTGCACTGGGCGGCCCGATCATCCAGGACAAGATGCACTTTTTCATCACCAATTCGGTGAAACGATTCAACACACCGATCGCAGTGGTCCCCGGGGTCGCCGACATCACCGACCTGCTGCCGGCCGACGCGCAGGCACAACTCGGTCCGGCCAACCTGCCGTTCTTCGAAAACCTGTTCTTCGGAAAACTCGACTGGGAAATCACCGACAGCGACCGACTGGAGTTGCGCGCGCAGAATCGCAGGGAAACCGCGATCGGCAATGTCGGTGGTACGACCGCGGCTTCCGCCGGCATCGACGTCAAGAACACCGACAAACGCTACGAGTTGTACTGGGAGCACAGCGCCGACGCCTGGTACAACGAATTCCTGCTGACTTACGAAAACGCGTTCAACGTTCCGCAGCAACTCATCAGCGGCGTGGGCCAGGTCTACACCTTCGGCCCCACCAACAATGCGACGATCCTGCAAACCGGCGCGGCCGATCCGCGGGCGCAACAGAACAAGGGCCAGAAGGGACCCGGCTTCAAGGACGACCTGACCCTCACCGACCTGCACTGGCTGGGCGACCATACGGTCAAGATGGGCATCAAATACAAAGACGTCGAGTTGACTGCGGCAGACGCCACCACGAACACCGCAAAGCTGTTCTACGACGTCGAACCTTTCGCCGGCACCAATCCGAACCCGTACCAGGCCGTATTGCCCCTGAACAATCCCGGCTTCAACACCCTCGTGCGGTCCAAGGACAAACAGTTCGGCGCTTACATACAGGACGACTGGGCTGTCAACGAACACCTGACCTTCAACCTCGGCGTGCGCTGGGACATGGAACGCAACCCGTCCTACCTCGACTGGGTAACGCCGGGCAACGTCGTCACCGCGCTCAATGCCCCGTATCCTGCACAGGGCGCCGGAAACCCGCAGCCCACTTCCGGAGAAACTTATGCCGATGCCCTGCGGCTCGGTGGCATCAACATCAATGACTACATCAGCAACGGCAGCAACCGCAGCCCCTACAAGGGCGAGTGGCAGCCACGCCTCGGTTTTTCCTACGACATCAACGGCGACGAGAGGCACGTGATCTTCGGCGGCGCGGGCCGTGCCTACGACCGCGACCTTTACGACTACCTGCAACTCGAACAGACCAAATTCGCGCTGTCGGAACCCACGATCTATTTCAGCAGTGCCACGCAAGTGTGCAAGGGCACTCCCTGCTTCCCGTGGGATCCGTCGTACGCGAACAGCGTGTCCGCATTGCAAGCCTTGACAGCGGGCAGCACCGCAGGCTTCGAGGTGGACATGTTCACCAACAAGCTGAAGGTGCCCTACTCCGACCAGTTCAGCATCGGCATGCGCAACACGCTGGGCGACTGGAATACCAGCGCCACGATCGTCCGCAACCTGAGCTACGACGGCCTTGCCGCCACGCTGGGCAACCGCTATCCCGATGGCTCGTTCTGGTTCAACGGCGGCCAGCCATGGGGCCAAGGTGTACCTGGCTACGGCTCGCTGATCCTGTGGAACAACGGCATCGAGACCCGGAGTACGCAATTCCTGCTGTCGCTGGAAAAGCCCTACACCCTGGAATCCCACTGGGGCGCGACCATCGCCTACACCTACACCAACGCCGACCAGAATCGGGACATTACGCAACATTACGCGTTCGACCAGGCAACCATCCAGGACTACCGCTTCATCACCTCCAACGCCGCACCAAAACATCGACTGGTCGCGACGGCCGTTGTGGATGGGCCGTGGGGCCTGACCTTTTCCGGCAAACTGACCTTGGCGACGCCGACGCCCAACAACGGATTCATCTCCTACATCTATCCTGACACCGCTCCGAACGGCGCTAACAACCTGCCTGCCGCAGGGATTCCGTCGGGCGGAAAGCGCTTCCTGTTCGGCGGTCCGATCTTCGGCTACCGCGACGTCGATTTCGCGGTTATCAAGAACGTCCCGATCGCAGGCACCACAGTCTGGTACCTGCGTCTCGACATCCTGAACGCGTTCAACTACAAAAACCTGATCGACGTCAGCACCATGTATCCGACGTACTACCCGCTGTCGTACAACACCACCGGCAACATCACCGGCGTACCGCGCACGTTCAAATTCACGATGGGAGTGAGGTGGTAGTACCGCGTCCCCACGTCACCCAAACTGCATGCATGGGAAGGCGGGTCCGACACTCTCCGCGGGCTCGCCTTTTTTTGGCACCGACTGCAGCGAGCGAGCAGCATGAATGCTTCACCGGTCCACGACATCGTGATCGTCGGCGGCGGCACCGCGGGCTGGATGGCCGCAGCCGCACTGGCGCGGGTGTTTCCCGGCAGCCGTTCGATCCGGCTGATTGAATCCGAACAGATCGGCACGGTCGGCGTGGGCGAAGCCACCGTGCCGCACCTGAAATTGTTCAACCAGTTGCTTCAGATCGACGAAGCCGAGTTCGTCCGGACGGTCAAGGGCACCTTCAAGCTCGGCATCGAGTTCGTGGACTGGGCGCGCATCGGTGACCGCTACTTCCATGGCTTCGGCACCATCGGCCACGATCTCGACCTGCTGCCGTTCCACCAGTACTGGATCAAGGCACGCCAGCAGGGCATCGCGGCCGACCTTGGCGAATATTCGCTGCATACCAAGGCCGGCCCGCTCGGCAAATTCATGGTGTCGGCCACCGACGCGCCACCGAAATCGCCGCTGGCGGACATCGCCTACGCCTACCATTTCGACGCGGGGCTGTACGCGAAATACCTGCGGCGTTACGCCGAGCAGCGCGGTGTGCGGCGCACAGAGGGCAAGGTGGTGGATGTGCAATTGCGCGGCGAGGACGGTTTCGTCGAGGCGGTGGTGCTTGAAAGCGGCGAGCGCGTCGAGGGCGACCTGTTCCTCGATTGCTCCGGTTTCCGCGGCCTGCTGATCGAGCAGACCTTGCATGCCGGCTACGAGGACTGGTCGCACTGGTTGCCGTGCGATCGCGCCGTCGCGCTCGCCTGCGAGCCCGTGGGACCTCCGACGCCATTCGTGCGCTGCACTGCGCGCGAAGCGGGCTGGACCTGGCGGATCCCGCTGCAGCACCGCACCGGCAATGGCTATGTGTATTCGAGCAACTACATCAATGACGACGAAGCCGCGGCCACGTTGTTGAAACAGATCGACGGCCACGCCATCGGCGAGCCTAGGGTGCTGCGCTTCACCGCCGGGCAGCGCAGGAAAGCCTGGGACAAGAACGTGGTGGCGCTCGGGCTCGCCGCGGGATTCCTGGAACCGCTGGAGTCCACCGCGATCTACCTGATCCAGTCCGGTCTTGCGCGACTGGTCAACCTGTTCCCGGACCGCGGCTTCAGCCAGACGGTGATCGACCGCTACAACGCGCAGACGGCGTTCGAAATCGAGCGCATCCGCGATTTCATCGTCCTGCACTTCTGCGCCACCGAGCGCGATGACACGCCGTTCTGGAATTACTGCCGCACCATGGACATCCCCGAACCGCTGGCCGACAACATCCGGCTGTTCCGCGACAGCGGGCGCTTCTATCGCAATGCCGAGGAATTGTTCGCGCTCACCAGTTGGGTGGAGGTGATGATCGGCCAGCGCATCCTGCCGCGCACATGGCATCCGGCAGTCGACCAGCTTTCCGATGCCGAACTGCGGCAACTGATGGAAGGCGTCGAGCGCGTGATCGCGGCATGCGTCGATGCCATGCCCATGCACCAGCAATTCATCGCACGGCATTGCGCCGCCGTGTGACGGCGATCGCGGCGCGTCAAACACAGTGGAGGGTCCAATGGGGAAAACGCGATGCAACGTTTAGCCGGTCTTGCGCCGACCTCCGCGGTGGTGCGATCGCCGAGATGGGGAACGCAATGAGACGACGCTTCACCGCAGCGACCCTGCTGCGCAAGACCGGCACAGCCACGTTTTTCCTGCTGCTGGCGTTGCTGACAGCCGCGCCCGTGCAGGCCGCGGCAAGAATCAATCCGTTGCAGGCCGTGGACCTCGGCGCGGCGAATGCCGTGCAGCCGACCGCGTCGCCGTCACTGGACGATATCGAGCACCGCACGTTCGGATTCTTCTGGCAAACGGCCAATCCGAAGAATGGACTCGTGCCCGACCACTGGCCGCCGCACCCCGAAAGGGATTACTTCTCCAGCATCGCCGCGGTGGGATTCGCCCTGACG
Organism: Rhodanobacteraceae bacterium; assembly: GCA_035249175.1. Lineage (GTDB taxonomy): Bacteria > Pseudomonadota > Gammaproteobacteria > Xanthomonadales > Rhodanobacteraceae > 66-474. Next base: position 14,960 of record DATFGT010000054.1, on the reverse strand, counting down.
GCGTACCCGATAGGAGTCGAGCGCGGCTGGATCACCCGCGAGCAGGCGCGCGAGCGCGTGCTGGCCACGTTGAAGTTCTTCGCCAACGCGCCGCAGGGCGACAGTGAGGACGGCGACTCCGGTTACCACGGCTTCTACTACCACTTCCTCGACATGCAGACCGGCCTTCGCTATGGCCGCTGGGTCGAGGTTTCGACCATCGACACGACATTGCTGATGGCGGGCGTGTTGTTCGACCAGACGTATTTTGACCAGGACAATCCGCAGGAACGCGAAATCCGCAAGCTTGCCGACAAGCTGTACCGCGACGTGGACTGGAACTGGGCGCAGGCGCGCCCGCCTTTGGTCAGCATGGGCTGGACGCCGGGGGGCAAGTTCATTCCAAACGACTGGACAGGCTACGACGAGGCGAAGATCCTGTACATCCTCGCGCTGGGCTCGCCGACGCATGCGGTTGAGCCCGATGCATGGAAGGCGTGGACGTCGACATACAAACTCACTTGGGGCAGCTTCATGGGCGGCGAACCACACATCGGCTTCGCGCCGCTGTTCGGTCACCAGTACAGCGAATCATGGATCGATTTTCGCGGCATCCGCGACGCGTATATGCGCGCACGCGGCATGGACTATTTCGAGAACGGCCGCCGCGCGGTGATCGGGCAACACGCCTACGCGATCGCGACTGTCGGCCACTTCGCGGGATACGACGGGAACATTTGGGGGTTGACCGCCTGCGACGGACCGGGCGACACCACCTGGCAGCGGCCCGATGGCACCAGCCTGAAGTTCTACGGATATTTTGCGCGCGGCGCCGACGTCGGCGACATCATCGACGACGGCACCATTGCGCCCACCGCGGCGATCGGCTCGATCGTGTTCGCACCGGAACTGGTATTGCCGGCAATCAATGCGATGTACAGCCGCTACGGCAAATGGCTGTATTCGAAGTACGGTTTCGTGGATGCCTTCAACCCGACATTCCAGTTGGACGTGCCATTGCGCAGCGGGCACGTGGTGCCGGGTGAAGGCTGGTTTGATGACCAGTACCTCGGCATCGACCAAGGGCCCATCCTGCTGATGATCGAGAACTACCGCTCCGGTTTCGTGTGGGGCGTGATGCATCGCAACCCCTATATCCGGCGTGGGCTCGAGCGAGCCGGCTTCAGTGGTGGCTGGCTGCAACGGAAGCACGGTACGGTTACCACCGCGCGTCAGTCCGCATCGGTTCACTGAGTACATTGGCTGTCGGAACCGGGAGCCGTTCGTCCCTGGATCGAGCCCGGGCAGTAGGCGCGAAACGCCACGGCCGAAGGGCAGCTTTTCTGCGGGCGCTTCGACTTCGCTCGCTGCGTTCGCTACGCTCAGCGCGAACGGAAAAATGATGAAACACGGGTCCGCCAGATGCTGCCTGAACATGGCGATCGCGGCACTTGCCACGGTGCTTCTGACGGGCTGCGCCTGGTCGGCGCAGCAAGGCTCCACACTGGAGTTCTGGACCATCGGCCGCGAAGGCGAGGCGGTGACCCAATTATTGCCCGCGTTCGAGCAAGCCAATCCCGATATTCATGTGCGTGTGCAGCAGATCCCGCTGACCGCCGCGCACGAAAAACTGCTGACCGCCTATGCAGGCGGTTCGCTGCCCGACGTCACCCAGATCGGCAACACCTGGATCGCCGAATTCGCAGCGCTGGGCGCGCTGGCGCCATTGCAGCCGCGCATTGCGGAATCGAAGGTGGTACGCGCAAACGATTACTTCGCCAGCGCGTGGGCGACCAACGTGATCGACGGCACGCTGTACGGGATTCCGTGGTACGTCGATACGCGCCTGCTGTTCTACCGTGTCGACCTGCTGCGCGAAGCGGGTTTCGATGCGCCACCGCGCAATTGGGCCAAGTGGCAGGCACAGATGGGCGCGATTCGGGCGAACAGCCACGGGACGCGTTGGGGCGCGTTGCTCCCCACCAACGAATATGATCAATTGCTGGCGCTGGCGTTGCAGCAACACATGCCATTGCTGCGCGACGGCGGCCGCTACGGCAATTTCCGGAGCGCGGCCTTCGAACGCGTGCTGGCATTTTACGTGGGCTTGTTCAAGCGCGGCGACGTGCCGCCCTGGACCAACATACAGGTGAGCAATCCGTGGCAGGCCTTCGGGCGTGGCGAATTCGTGTTCTATCTGTCGGGGCCGTGGAACATCGGCGAATTCCGCAAGCGCCTGCCTGAGTCGCGGCAATCGGAATGGTCCACCGCGCAACTGCCGGGACCGGACGGCCCCGGCGATTCGGTCGCGTACGGCTCCAGCCTCGTGATCCTGCGCCATTCGGAACACCAGGACGCCGCGTGGAAGCTGATCGAATACCTGTCGCGGCCCGACGTGCAGAGGCGGTTCTACGAGTTGCTGGGCGACCTGCCTGCGCGGCGTTCGGCGTGGGACAGCCCGGTGCTGAAGAGTGATCCGAAATTGCGCGCGTTTCGCATCCAGCTCGAACATATGCGGCCGGCGCCGCAGGTGCCGGAATGGGAACAGATCGTCAACATGATGCAGCAGGTCGCCGCGCGCGCCGTCGCGGGACAACTGACCGTCGACCAGGCCGCGGCGCAAATGGACGCGCAAGCCGATGAGATCCTGGCCAAGCGGCGTTGGGTTTTGTCGCACGAATACGAATATGCGCGGGCACGCGCACCATGAACCGCGTCTCGGTCGCGTGGCTGTTCCTTACGCCCGCATTGCTGGTTTTGGGCGTGTTCTTTCTGCTGCCGGTGCTCGCCGGTTTGGGCTTGAGCCTCACGGATTACGACCTGTACGCACTCGCCGATTTCCGCAACCTGCGTTTCATCGGGCTCGCCAACTACTGGGACCTGCTGCACCGCCCGCTGTTCTGGGCAGCGCTGGGACACACGCTGTATTTCGTGGTGATCGGCGTGCCGCTGTCGATGCTGGCGTCGCTCGGCACCGCGCTGCTGCTCAACGCGACCGCCGCGCGGTTCAAGCCATTCTTTCGTACCGCGCTGTTCGCGCCCGTAGTGACCACGGTGGTCGCGGTCGCGGTGATCTGGCGCTACCTCTTCAACACGCAATTCGGCGTGGTCAATTTCGTGCTGGCGCACCTCGGCATCCCGCCGGCCGACTGGCTGGGCGATCCGCACTGGGCAATGCCAATGATCATCCTGTTCGCGGTGTGGAAGAACTTCGGCTACAACATGATCATCCTCTTGGCCGGGCTGCAGGCGATCCCCTTTGATCTTTACGAGGCGGCACGCATCGACGGCGCATCCGCGTGGCGACAATTCCGGCACATCACATTGCCGGCGCTTGGCCCAATCCTGCTGATGGTCGGCATCCTGACCGTCTCGGGTTACTTCCAGTTGTTCGCCGAGCCCTACGTGATCACCGAAGGCGGCCCGCTGCAGAGCACCGTGAGCGTGCTGTATCTGATGTACGACCAAGGCTTCAAGTGGTGGAACATGGGCACCGCCTCGGCGGTGGCATTCCTGCTGTTCCTGGTGATGTTCGCGGCGACGGCGTTGATGTGGCGCTTCGGCGAAGGCCGGGAGAATGCGCCATGAAGCCACGCGTGCAAGCGTGGCTGGTCAACGGCGCGCTGATTGCCTGCACGGCGCTGGTGCTGTTCCCGCTGTTCTGGATGCTGTCGGTGTCGTTCATGCAGCCGGGCGAAGCCAACGCCCTGCCGCCACCGATGCTGCCGCTGCACCCGACACTCGCCAACTACCGCGAGTTGTTTGCACACGCGGGCATGGGCCGTTATTTCGCGAACAGCCTGATCATTTCAACGTCGATCACCTTCTTGTCGCTGGCCTGCAACACGCTTGCCGGTTATGCATTTGCGAAGCTGCGTTTCGCGGGACGCGAAAGAATATTCGGCGCGCTGATCGGCGTGCTGGTTGTTCCGGCACAGGTCGCGATGCTGCCGCTGTTCCTGCTGCTGAAGTACGTCGGCCTGGTCAACACCTACTGGGCAGTGATCCTGCCCGCGGCCGTGAGCGTGTTCGGCATCTTTCTGGTCCGGCAATATGCGCGCAGCATCCCCGGCGAACTGCTGGAAGCCGCGCGGATGGATGGCGCGGGCGAGCTGCGCATCTTCATGCAAATAGTGCTGCCACTGCTGAAACCCATCCTTGTCACACTGGCGGTGTTCACCGTCCTCACCGCATGGAACGATTTCATGTGGCCGCTGATCGCGTTGACCGGGCAGCAACACTACACGCTGCCGGTAGGCTTGGCGTCGCTGTCGCGCGAATACGTGCAGGACTCGGGACTGATGATGGCCGGCGCGGTGGTGACGGTGATACCGGTGTTGGTGTTGTTCCTGGCGCTGCAACGCTATTACCTGCGCGGGCTGTTGCTGGGCAGCGTCAAGGGCTGAAAAGCGCAGGTTGGATTGAACCCGAAGCGTGCTCCGGGGAAACCCAACGTCGTAGCTTTGCGCGGAGATGTGGGGCTACGCAAGCGCCGTCTCCAACGCCGCGCCGTGCGTGGCGATCACCTTGGCATAAAAGCGCGCGCTGTCCTTCGGGGTGCGCTGCTGGGTCGCGTAATCCACGTGCACGATGCCGAAGCGTTTGCTGTAACCGTGCGCCCATTCGAAGTTGTCCAGCAGCGACCATACGAAATAACCGCGCAGGTCGACGCCCTGTCGCGCCGCCGCCTGCACGGCGCGCAGGTGCGCGCGCAGGTACGCGACGCGCAACGGGTCTTCCACGCGCCCCGCCTCGGCGACGGGTGGGTCGTAGAACGCCGCGCCGTTTTCGGTGATGTAGATCGGCGGACGACCGTAACGCGCGTTGACCCACTTCAACACGTCGGTAAGGCCCTGCGGATAGACCTCCCAACCGGTCTCGGTGTGGGTCGCATGCTTCCGTGGCGCGCCGCTCACCCGTTGCGGCCACCGGCGCGGGTCGTGCCGTACCACGCTGCGCGTGTAGTAGTTCACCCCCACGAAATCGATGGCCTGTCGAATCTGCGCCATGTCCTGGTCGGGCCATGAGGGCCACGCATCACCGAACACCTCGCGCATTTCCTCGGGGTAGCGCCCCAGGAACACGGGATCGAGGAACTGCCGATTAATGTAGGCATCGGCCCGCCGGGTGGCGGCAAGGTCGTCGGCTTGCTGGGTAGCCGGATATTTGGGTTCGAGGTTGACCACGATGCCGATGTTGTTGCGCCCCTCGGCGCGATACGCCTGCACCGCCGCCCCGTGCGCGCGCAACAGGTTGTGGGCGGCGATCGGCGCTTCGTATGGGCTGCGATGACCAGGCGCCAGCACCCCGTGCAGATAGCCGCCGTCGCTCACCACCCATGGCTCGTTGATCGTGGTCCACAGGCCGACGCGGTCGTCCAGCTTGCGGAACATCACCCGCGCGTAATCGGCGAACCAACCGGCGATGTCCGGATTCAGCCAGCCGCCGCGATCGTCCAGCGCGGCAGGCAGATCCCAGTGGTGCAGCGTGATCATCGGCTGGATGCCGTTCTCCAGCAACGCGTCGACCAGGCGATCGTAAAACGCGAGGCCCTCCGTATTGACGCGTCCGCGGCCCTCCGGCAACACCCGGCTCCACGCAATGCTGAAGCGATAGGCGCGCATACCCAGTGTGCGCATCAGCGCGATGTCTTCGCGCCAGCGTCGATAGTGGTCGCAGGCCATGTCGCCGGTATCACCATCGCGCACGCGACCCGGCGTATGCACGAAGCGATGCCAGTTGCTCATGCCCGCGCCATCGGCCAGCGGCGAGCCTTCGATCTGGTAGGCCGATGTGGCGCAACCCCACAGGAACCCTGCGGGAAAAGGCACCTGGGAGGATTCCGGGTTATCGGCCATCGGCTGAAACTCCAATGATGTAAACGATTACATCGGCATGATAACGTGCTCCTGCCGTCAGGGACGGCATACGATTGCCGCACCACCCGATGCTCGCCAGCGGAACTGGAGGGGAACACATGGCAACCGTCCGCCTGGACCATGTCCGCAAGGTATACGACAACGGCAAGGCCGCGGTGGCCGACGCCAGCTTCACCGTTGGGACCGGGGAACTGCTGGTGCTGGTGGGACCGTCGGGTTGCGGCAAGACCACGCTGCTGCGCGCGATCGCCGGACTGGAGACCATCACCTCCGGCACCATCGAAATCGATGGCCGCGTGGTCAACAACCTGGCGCCGCGCGAACGCGACATCGCGATGGTGTTCCAGAATTACGCGCTATATCCGCACATGACCGTTGCGGAAAACCTCGCCTTCGGCTTGAAACTGCGCGGTCGTCCGCGCGCGGAAATCGAACAGCGCATCACCGAAGCCGCACGGATGCTCGGTCTCGAAGAACTGCTGGACACACTTCCCCGCCGTCTTTCCGGCGGCCAGCGGCAGCGCGTCGCGCTGGGCCGTGCGCTGGTGCGCGAACCGAAGGTGTTCCTGCTCGACGAACCGCTCTCGAATCTGGACGCGAAATTGCGCGTGGCGATGCGAGTGGAAATCGCACGGCTGCACCATCGCCTCGACGCGACCATGATCTACGTGACCCACGACCAGATCGAGGCCATGACGCTGGGCCAGCGCATCGTGGTGTTGAACGATGGCGAGATCCAGCAGATCGACACGCCGATGCGCCTGTACGCGGAGCCTTCGAACATGTTCGTCGCGGGTTTCCTCGGCAGTCCCGCGATGAACTTCTTCCGTGGCCGCTTGCGCGACGATGCCGGCGCGCTGGAAATGGAAAGCGCCCGTCTGCCGCTCGACGGTTGGCAGGCCCCGGGCTCGCCGTTGGAAGCAATGCGCGGACGCGGGATCGTGCTGGGCCTGCGTCCGGAACACCTGCACTGCGCGCCCACACCGGAATCCTCGGGGGCGCAATTCGACGCGACGCTCGAAGTGGTCGAGCCGGTCGGCAACGAGATGTTCCTGAATCTGCGATGGGGCAGCATGGAACTGGTGGCGCGTGTGCCGCCGCAGAGCCTGCCCGCGCCCGGCGAAGTGTTGCGAATGGGGTTCGATCCGTCGCGTCTGCACGCGTTCGACGCCACCGATGGTCGCCGCATCGCTTGATCGCGGAAGACCGCGCATCATGCAAAAAGTTTCGCGTGCATTCACAAGCCGTTTTCACGCATGCGATGAACGACGCCTGAGGCGCTAGCAAAACCTTAACGAACGTTGCCGATTGCCCCCAGTCTCAGTGGCCAAGCGCACGCAAAAGTTTTGCGTGCGTGAAAAAAACCACAAGTGGAGACAATCATGCGCAACACTGCAATCGTCCTTGCCATCGCCGCGGCTTTCGCGGCGGCACCCGTTTTCGCGCAGGACGCCACGAACACGACCGGCGCCGACAGCGGGTTCTTCATCAACGGCAACGCAGGCCACAGCTATTTTGGCAGCGGCCAGAACAGCGGCAGCGATACCGGCTACCAGATCAGCGGCGGTTATCGCTGGGCGCTCGGCAACGGCCTCGCGGTCGGTCCCGAGGTCGGCTACAACGATCTCGGCAACATCCGCGTCAAGAACGTGTTCAACTCGCAGCCTGTGGTCGCGAACAACAAGGCTTCGCTGCACGGCTGGATCGTGGGCGCCAACGCGAAATATAACTTCAATCCCAACTGGTACGTGTCCGCACGCACCGGCTTGTATGGGTGGAGCGGCGACGGCATGACCCGCGACATCACGCCGATCAGCACCCATCGCAGTTCCGATGGCTACTACGGCGGGCTGGGCGTGGGTTATGACTTCAGCCGCAGCTTCGGCATCGGTGTCGGCTACGACTACTATCGCGCCAAGAAGAGCGACATCAACCTGTCCACCGGTCTGCTGTCTGCGCAGGCTGAAGTGAGGTTCTGACGATCCTTTTCGCCGCTGCATGCGGCCAAGGCGGGCCCGGGCGCGCAAGCGCCGGGGCCTTGCCTTTTTCCAGGGAATCAGCCCGAGGAACCGGTCGCAGCGTCGATCGCGGCGGCTTGTTTCTTCGCCTGCTCGTTGACGACGTTCTGGACGTTCTTCGCCTTGTTCAGATCATGGCCGTAGGCGGCCATCGGCGTACCGGCCAGAACGTTCGTGGCCGCTGAAGCTGGGCGTGCCGAAACCGCGGCCGTGTCCGGCGCAGTATGCGAGCTGCACGCGGCGAGCGTCGCAGCCGACAACACGATGGCGAGGGTGCGCAGCATGGGGCGCAGTGTCGCGCGGCGGGCGGCAGCTTGCAAGCTGCGGTAAGCTTCAGCGGAGGATCCACGGAACCTGCGCGTGAACGCATCCCCCGGTCGCTGGCGCCTCGACGGCCAGACCTGTCTCATCACCGGCGCCAGCCGCGGCATTGGCTTGGCCTGCGCGCGCGAATTGGCCGCGCTGGGCGCGCAGCCCCTGCTGGTTGCACGCGACGAAGCCGGACTGGAATCGGCCTGCGAAGAACTGCGCGAAGATTTTCCCGACAGCGATCCGCGCAGCTTCCCTGCCGATGTCGGCGACGGCGAGGATCGCCTTGCGATCTTCGACTGGATCTCGGATCTCGGCGTGCCGCTGTCGCTGCTGGTCAACAATGCCGGTGGCAACCTGAAAAAACCGACGCTGGATTACGAACCCGGCGATCTGGAAGAGGTGTTCCGTTTGAACAGTGTCTCCGCATTCGACCTGTGCAGGCTTGCGCATCCACGCCTTGCGCAACACGGCAATGCCGCGATCGTCAACGTGGGTTCGGTATCCGGCGCAGTCCACGTGCGCACCGGCGTCGCCTACGGCATGGGCAAGGCCGCGCTGCACCAGATGACGCTCAACCTCGCCTGCGAATGGGCGGACGACGGCATCCGCGTCAACGCGGTGGCACCGTGGTACATCCGCACGCGACGCACCGACGAGGCGCTTTCGGATCCCGATTATCTTGACGAGGTGCTGGATCGAACGCCGATGGCGCGCATCGGCGAACCCGAGGAGGTCGCGGCGGCGGTCGCGTTCCTGTGCCTGCCAGCGGCCAGTTACATCACCGGCCAGATCCTGGCGGTCGATGGCGGTTTCTTGAACTACGGATTCTGACGTGCCGTATTACGACCACATCGAATCGCCCATCGGCCCGCTACTGCTGGTCAGCGACGGCGCGGGACTGACCGAGGTCGGGCTGCCGCATGGCGGTGCTGCGCCGCCTCCGCCGTCGGATGGCGAACGCAGCAAATCCAAATTGCACGCGGCCGCTCGCCAGTTCGGCGAATACTTCGCGGGCAAGCGCCTGCAGTTCGAGTTGCCGCTGCACCCTTCAGGCACGCCGTTTCAACTCGAAGTATGGGGTGCGCTGCTGGCCATTCCCTACGGTGAAACCGTGAGCTATGCCGACATCGCCCGCCGTATCCGCCGACCGCGCGCGGTGCGCGCCGTGGGCGCGGCGAATGGTGCCAATCCGCTGGCAATCATCGTGCCTTGTCACCGCGTGATCGGCAGCCATGGCGGCCTCACCGGCTATGGCGGCGGACTTCCCGCCAAGCGCTGGCTGCTGGCGCACGAGCGCAAGTACGCGCCGATGCCAAGCTTGACGCTGACGGCTTGAGGCGACTCAACAATTCTTCAACTGCGCCGTGAGTCGCTGCTCGCGCTGTTCGAGCGGTGGCTGCTCGTGCGGCATCGCCATGCGCAGCTTGCGATGATTTTCGTCGTATTCCTTTTGCACGTAGTTGCACACCTGTGCTTGCGTCGCCGGCAAGCAGAAATCCTGCACTTCGGTCATGCCGGTGGCGATGCGTGGTCCGCCGATGCGGGGCGTCGACAATTCGGGCGCCGACATCCCCGCTCCGCCGCGCACGCCATAGGCTTGCGACAACGATTGCGGCGGGTAGCCCATCACGCCGAGCGGCGCAAGGTACGGCGGCGGCGGCAAACGCGTCAGGTACTGCTTGCCGTTCACCGCGCCGAGGCACTCGTACATTGTCGGCAATGGCGAAGACGATGGAACATACGTCGGCCTTGCCGACACGCTCGCGCCGGCCGCGGGTGTCGCCACGGCAGCGACGGACGGCGGCACATGACCCGGCGGTGCATGGCTCGGCACATCCACGATCTCCTGCTCCTGCCCTTGCGGGCAGGCGCGATCCTGATAACTCAGGCTGCCGTCCGCGGCGGTGCACCGATAGACCTGCGCCGACGCATCCGTGCACCCGGTGGCGCACACGAAGATCACCACGGCGGCAAGCGCGGCCTTCATGCGGCGATCTTACGCCGCCCAGCTCAGGAGCGAAGACCGACGCCCCTGCGCAACAACCATAGCGCCACTGCGCCCAGCGCGACCACGAACGCCAGCATTACCACGTAGGCCACCCACACCGGCACGTCGCCGATGCCGAGGATCCCGAAGCGGAATGCGTTCACCATGTACAGGATCGGATTGGCCAGCGACGCTTCGCGCCACGGCGAGCCCAGCATGTTGACCGAGTAGAACACGCCGCCCAAATAGGTGAGTGGCGCCAGCACGAAAGTCGGCACGATCGCGATGTCATCGAAACGCTTGGCGAACATCGCGTTGATGAAACCCGCCAGCGAAAAAATCGTCGCGCCCAGGATCACGGTGGTGATCGCCACCAGCGGATGTGCGATGTGCAGCGAGGTGAAGAACAGCGCGATGCCCAGCACGATCGCGCCCACCAGCAGGCCACGCAGCACCGCGCCAGACACATAGCCCGTCAGCACCACCCAGCTCGGCATCGGCGAGGCCAGCAGTTCCTCGACGTAGCGTCCGAACTTGGACCCGAAGAAACTGGAGGTGATGTTGCCGTACGCGTTGTTGATCACGCTCATCATCACCAGGCCCGGCACGATGTACTGCATGTAGCTGAAACCGTGCATCGGTCCCACGCGACTGCCGATCACCTTGCCGAAGATCACGAAATACAGCGTCATCGTGATCGCAGGCGGTACCAGCGTCTGGGTCCAGATCCGCAGCATCCGCCGTACTTCGCGGCGGGTGATGGTGCCGAGCGCCACCAGGTTCGCGCGGGTGCGCGCGGAACCGGAATATACCGGCACTTCCATCGTGTGCGACTGTGCAAGGTCGTTCACGCGGATGCTCCGCCATTGCGTTCCACCAATCGCACGAACAATTCCTCCAGGCGATTGGTCTTGTTGCGCATGGAGGTCACCGTGATGCCGTGTGCTGTCAGCGCGGCGAAGAGTGCGTTGAGGTCATGCGTACTCGGCATTTCCGCTTCCAGTGTCTGGTCGTCCATGCGCGTCAGCTTCACGCCGTCGAGTTGCGGCAGCGCGCCTTCGAAACCGGTGACGTCGAGCACGAACGACTGCACGTCCAGCTTGGAAAGCAGCCGACGCATCGAGGTATCCTCCACGATTTCGCCATGGTCGATGATCGCGATGTTGCGGCAGAGCTTCTCGGCCTCTTCCAGGTAATGCGTGGTCAGGATCACGGTGGTGCCGGCGCGGTTGATACCGGTGATGAACTGCCACATCGAGCGACGGATCTCGATGTCCACACCCGCAGTGGGTTCGTCCAGGATCAGCAGGCGCGGCTCGTTCATCATCGCGCGCGCAATCATCAATCGCCGCTTCATGCCGCCCGACATCATCCGTGTGGGCTGGAACGCCTTGTCCCAGATGCGCAGCTCGCGCAGGTATTTCTCCGCACGCGGCTTGGCAACGATGCGTGGAATGCCGTAAAACCCCGCGACGTTCACGCAAATTTCGAACGGCGTCTCGAACTGGTTGAAGTTGATTTCCTGCGGCACCAGCCCGATCTGTCGCATTACCCCGCCGCGATCGGCGTGGATCGACAACCCGAACACGTGCGCGTCGCCGGCGGTGGGATTGACCAGCGAGGAGAGAATCCCGATCAGGGTGGACTTGCCTGCGCCGTTCGGACCCAACAGCGCGAAGAAATCGCCTTGCGCCACCTTCAGCGAGACGCCCTTCAGCGCCTGGACGCCACTGGAATAGGTCTTGCGCAGGGCGATGACTTCCAGCGCCGGGACGGCGCCGGAGGGTTCCGCCACGGGTGGATTCGAAGAGGGATTCGGCACAGCGGAATCGGCAGCCATCCCCTATTATAGAAGTTTCGCTTGCGCGACCCCATGCCGAACGGCACGGTCTTGGCGCTTCGCAACCACTACGCTGGCGCCGGTTCGCCAGACTGTCACGAATGATGATCGAACACTTCCAACTCAAACTTGCCGACAGCCGTATGCTCGCGCCCACAGTGCGGCACCTGGCGCTCGAACGCGCCGACGGCACGCCGTTCAAGTTCACGCCCGGCCAGTTCGTCCAAATCCATTTCAACTACGACGACGGCAAGCCCACCAAGCGCAGCTATTCGGTCGGCACGCCGGCCGAGGGCGACGAAGTGGACAAACTGGAACTGGCAATTTCGTATGTCGAGGGCGGCGCCGCGACCAGGTTGCTTGGCAACCTTGAACGTGGTGGCAGCGTCGAGGCCAGCGGTCCGTACGGCCGCTTTTGCCTGATGGACGACGACACCAATCGGCGCTACTTCCTGATCGCAACCGGCACCGGCGTCACGCCCTACCGAGCGATGTTGCCGAAGATCAAGAAACTCATCGCCGAGCGTGGCACCCGCGTGGCTTTGTTGTACGGCGCGCGCAACGAAGAAGAACTTTTGTACGGCGAGGAATTCGAAGCCTTCGCGCAAAAACATCCGGAATTCACCTTCCACGCCTGTCTGTCGCGCGGGGCACGCGCGGCACCGCGCCCGCACGATCGCCGCGGCCACGTGCAGGACGTGCTGCCCGAACTGCAGCCCGACCCCGAACACGACATCGCATATCTATGCGGCAATCCCGACATGATCGACGCCACCTTCACCCAGTTGAAGGAACTCGGCATGCCGATCAAGCACATTCGGCGCGAGAAGTACGTATCGTCCCGGTAATCCACCGTGGTGCGCCGGAGGTGCGCAGCTTGCGCACCCGGCATCCTGCCTCGCTGCAAGCCCCGCCCTTGCATTCTGCTACGGGCATTCGAATACATCATCAAGCCGCGCTTCGGCCTGGGCGATGTCGATGCCGGGCGTGTCCGCGTCCCCCGGATGAATTCCACGCGGCCAACCGCTGGCACGATCGCTTGAATGAACGGAGTGCCTGGCGTGAGCCATTCCCGGGGTTGGCGGAAGTGGCCTGAACGCTGTCGCGAACGTTGGTCGATTTTGCGTACTCCCATTCGTCGTCCAGACGAACACCCCACAACAACCATCGAGGGAGCCAGCATGCAAATCGTCAGCTATCTTTTCTTTAAGAACAACGCTGCGGAAGCGTTCGATTTTTACGCAAAGTGCCTCGGCGGCAAGGTTACGATGAAGGTGACGATGGGGGAAATGCCCGGCACGGAAAACCTGCCGCCCGAGGCGCGCAAGCTGATCGCGCACGTGCGGCTCGAAGCGGGCAACGCCATCCTGATGGGCTCGGACTGGTGCGGCCCCACGCCGGACCCTTACCCCGGCATCCACGGCAACGCGGTATCGGTCAGTGTCGACGAACCCGCGGAAGCGGAACGCCTGTTCAAGGCGCTCAGCTTAGGCGGCAAGGTGACGATGCCGATCGCCGAAGCGTCATGGGCATTGCGCTTCGGGATGTTCACCGACCGCTACGGCGCACCCTGGATGATCAACTGCAACCGGCCGCAATAAGCCGAAGGCGCCGTCATGAAACCACTACCGCCGATCGTTCCGCAGCAGGCATGGCAGGCCGCGCAGGCCCGGATGCTGGAAAAGGAAAAACAGATGACCCGCGCGCGCGACGCGCTGGCCGCCGAACGCCGTCGACAACCGATGGTGCGCATCGAGAAGGATTACGTCTTCGAGGGACCGCACGGCAAAGCGCGTCTGGTGGACCTGTTCGAAGGCCGACACCAGTTGCTGGTCTATCACTTCATGTTCGCGCCCTCGGTGCATGGCTGGCCCGACGCCGGTTGCCCCGGCTGCTCGATGTTCGTGGATTACCTGTGCCACCCCTCGCACCTGCACGCGCGCGACACGTCGCTCGCCCTGGTATCGCGGGCGCCGCTCGCGAACATCGAGCATTTCCGCAAGCGCATGGGCTGGGACCGGCCGTGGTGTTCGTCGGAAGGCAGTGACTTCAACCACGACATGGGCGCCACCACCGATCAGGGCGAGGCGCCGGGCCTGAGCGTGTTCCTGCGCGACGGCAATGAGGTGTTCCGTACCTATTTCGTCAGCGCGCGCGGGCTGGAAGCAGTCGGCACCGTGTGGTCGTTGCTGGATCTGACGCCATACGGCCGCCAGGAAACCTGGGAAGATTCCCCGGAAGGCTGGCCGCAGACCGAACCATACCAATGGTGGCGCCGGCACGACGAATACGGCACGGAGCACAAGGGCCACTGACGCGGCGCGCGGCGCGAATTGTCGATCCGCGGCGCATCGCTCGTCGCAGCCATGCAAGACGAAAATCCTTCCGCCACCCAGCCGCCTTCCACTCGCGCCGGAGAAAAAATGCGCCTTCCGATTCTCGTGTTATTGCTCGCCAGCGGCAGCGCCGCGGCCGCACCCGTGCACTTCACCATCGACCCTGATCACACCTATCCGAGCTTTGCCGCCGACCACATGGGCCTCTCGACCTGGCGCGGCAAGTTCGATCACAGCAGCGGCACGATCACGCTGGATCGCGCAAACCACACGGGCACGATCCACATCGTCACGAAGATCGACAGCATCAACTTCGGCAATCCGCCGCTGAGGCAGATGGTGCTGCGCGACGTGATTCCGGCGTCGTTGTGCCAGACGCAGTGCGCGTTCTTCGATGCCGCGAAATATCCGACCGCGACCTATGACGGCAAGCTTGCGGGTTTCGTCGATGGCGCACCCACGCGGGTGGTTGGCAAACTCACGCTGCACGGCGTCACGCGTCCGCTGGGCTTGAAGATCGAGCATTTCAAGTGCATGCCCGACATGGTGGTGAAACCGCGCGAGCGCTGCGGCGCGGAGGCTTCGGCCACCTTTGATCGTGCGGACTTC
>DATFGT010000053.1:0-8819 GCA_035249175.1 Rhodanobacteraceae bacterium | reverse complement strand
CTGCCGCGGCGTGATCGAAGCCATGCGCAAGCCCGCGACAAAACGCTGACGCTTGCGCCGGCGCAGCGCGCGTTATTCTTGTGCGCCCGTTCCCTCCGACGCACCTCCCATGACCCCGCAGGCCAAGGCGCAATGGCAGCTTCATTTTTGCGTGGTGCTGTGGGGCTTCACCGCCATCCTCGGCAAGCTGATCACGCTGACCGCGCTGCAGTTGGTGTGGTGGCGCATGCTGATCGTGACTTTGGCGTTGCTGCTGGTGCCGAAGGTGTGGCGCGAATTGCGCGCGATGCCCGCCCGGCGCGTCGCGGCCTACGCGGGCATCGGCGTGCTGGTGGCGCTGCACTGGCTGACGTTCTACTCGGCGGTGAAGCTCGCCAACGCTTCGGTGGCCGCCACCTGCATCGCGCTGGCGCCGGTATTCCTTTCCGTGATCGAACCGGCGGTGGTCGGGCGCAAGTTCGAGCCGCGCGAACTGTTGCTGGGCGCGGCGGTGGTGCCGGGCGTCGCGCTGGTGGTGGGCGGCGTACCGGCGGACATGCGCCTTGGCATCGCGGTGGGCGTGGTGTCGGCTGCATTGTGCGCGACCTTCGGCGCCTTCAACAAGCGGGTGGCCGATCGCGCCAGTTCACTGACGGCGACTTGTCTTGAACTCGGCGCGGGCACGCTGTTCCTGACGCTGGTGACGGCCGCCTGGCACGCGGAAGGCTCGTTCGTGCTGCCGGATGCACGCGACGCGCTGCTGCTGCTGGCGCTGGCGCTCGCCTGCACGCTGCTGCCGTTCGCGCTGGCGATGAAGGTGCTGCGCAAATTGTCGGCGTACACGGTGCAGCTCGCGACCAATCTGGAACCCGTGTACGCGATCGTGCTGGCGGTGATCCTGCTGGGGGAACAGCATCAACTGGATGCGTGGTTCTACGCCGGCGTCGCGATCATCCTGGGGGCGGTGTTCATGCATCCACTGTTGACGCGGCGGCCGGCGTCCAAGCCACCCGGCGCGGTGCTGGGCACGGCGGAATCGAAGTCAATAGAGTAGGCGCATGGCCACTGCCCTGCCCCGCGTTCAAGCCGGACCACGCGAAGATGGATTCCGCGAATTGGGTGTATTGCGCGTCGGGACGGAGGGGCGCGAACAAGTTCCGGACAAGGTCATCGCCGAGGCGCCCGTAGCATTGGTGTACAACGGCGTGCCGTTCGCGGTGATGATGGCAACGCCTTGCGATCTTGAGGACTTTGCACTCGGCTTCGCGCTGGCCGAAGGCATCGTCGCAGGCCCGGGCGAATTCGAGCTGGTGGACGTGCTGAAAACCGAGCGCGGCATAAGCCTGCAAGGACTGATTCCGCGCGAACGTTTCGATGCGTTGCAACAGCGCAAACGCAGCCTCTCGGGACGCAGCGGCTGCGGGTTGTGCGGCATCGAATCACTTGAAGAAGCCGTGCGCCCCACGCCCGAAGTTGCGAATGGGCCGAACCTGGATCGCACCGCCATCGCGGGGGGAATGCGTCAACTCGCGCAAGCGCAGTCGCTCAACACCCTGACCGGCGGCGCACATGCCGCAGCCTTCGTCCCGAAGAACCATCCCGCGATCGTGCGCGAAGACGTGGGCCGGCATAACGCGCTGGACAAGTTGGTGGGGGCGCTCGCCCGAACATCCGGCGCGCCACCCGTCGCAAGCGGGTTCCTCGCCATCACCTCGCGCGCATCCTGGGAAATGGTGCACAAAGCCGCGCACGCGGGAATCGCCGTGATCGCGGCAATTTCCGCACCCACGTCATTGGCGATCGAAGCCGCGGATGCCGCCGGCATCACGCTGATCGCGTTCGCACGCGACGAATCGATGAACATCTACACGCACGCCGCGCGGATCGCCTGATCCCGCGCGGCGCAGATGGCCGCCATCCTCAGGTGCGGTCGACCTTCTTGGCGTGTTTCTCCGCACGCTTTTCCTTCAGCGATTTTTGCGGCTTCTTCTTGGTTTCCTTCTTTTTCTCTTGACCTTTCATGTCGGGCTCCTTTGGCAGTGGACCAGCAGGCGCAAAGATGCGCCAGTCCTTGAAACTTGGCAAGAGGGTTGCGGCAGGCCGGTACAGGTTCGGGGGCGAATTGGCTAGACTCGATGCGACCCTCGATCAAATCCGCACAGGAGCAAATCATGTCGTCGCCCGCCAAAACCACTACCGCAACGGTGATTCCTTTTCTTCGTTACCGCAATGCATTGGCCATGATCGACTGGCTGTGCAAGGCGTTCGGTTTCGAGAAGCACGCGGTGTACGCCGATGGCGACGTTGTGCAACACGCGCAACTGACGTTCGGCCATGGCATGGTCATGCTGGGGTCAGCGGACAATGCTTCGGCATGGGGCCAACGCATGGCGCAACCGGACGAAATCGGCGGCCGCGAAACCCAGGCGTGCTACGTGGTAGTCGCCGATTGCGCGGCCCATTACGCGCGGGCGAAATCTGCGGGCGCGGAGATCGTGGACGAACTCGAGACCAAGGACTACGGCGGCAGCGGCTATAGCGCCCGCGATCCCGAAGGCCACCTGTGGTCATTCGGCGATTACGACCCGTGGGCGGCGCACGTCGCATGAAGGCATCGGATCCACCCATCGCCGACAAGCTGGCCGATGCGCGCAAGGCGCACATCAAAGTCGGCATCGGCGGCTGGAATTTCCCGCCGTGGCGGGACAATTTCTATCCGAAGGGACTGCCGCAGCGTCGCGAACTGGAATTCGCCAGCCGCCATCTGGCCACGCTCGAAATCAACAGCACGTTCTATCGCGCGCAGACACCGAAGGTGTACGCCAAATGGCGCGACGAGACACCGCCGGGTTTCGTGTTTTCGCTGAAGGCGCCGCGACAGGTCGCCGAGGTGCGCAAGCTCGCCGGCGCCGGCGCGCTGATCCGCGTCTTCCTGTTCGGGGGGTTGGCCGAATTCGGCGATCGCCTCGGTCCAATCGTGTGGCAATTCCCGCCATCGCGCCGGTTCGAACACGACGATTTCGCGGCTTTCCTGGGCTTGCTGCCGCATGAGTTGAACGGGCGCCCGTTGCGGCACGCGCTGGAGGTGCGGAACGCGAGCTTCCTCTGCGAAGAATTTCTCGAGCTGGCCCGCGCGCGCCGCGCCGCCTGCGTATTCACCGACTCTCCCGAGTACCCGAATTTCGCGGACCTCACCGGCGATTTCGTGTACGCGCGCTTGATGCGCAGTCGCGAATCGGAACGCGACGGCTATCCCGCGGACGAGCTGGGTGCGTGGGCCGCGCGCGCACGGTCATGGCGCGAAGGCGGCGAGCCGAAGGACCTGCCGCGGGTGTCGGCTGAAAACAAAACGCAACGCGTGCAGCAGCGCGACGTGTTCATCAACTTCATCAGCGCTGCCAAGGCACGCAATCCCGCGGCGGCGATGGCGCTGCAGGGACGCATCACGTGAAACGCTTCGTCGCCGCGCTGTTCGCTGCCAGCTTGCTGGGCGGCTGTGCCAGCGCGCCGCCGCCGAAACCTGCACCCGTCTCCCGCGCAATAACGACGTCGCCGCCCCCCGCGGCGGCGGTTCCGAGCGCAGCTTCCCCACGCCTCGTGCCATCCACGCTATCAGATGGCATCGATGCCTACCTCGCGCAGCCGCGCTTCGCGCATGCGCAGTGGGGCATCGACGTGGTTTCGCTGGACAGCGGCGCCACCCTGTACAGGCGCAATGCCCACAGCCTGTTCCTGCCAGCTTCCAACGCCAAACTGTTTACTTCCGCTCTCGCGTTGCAAACGCTGGGCGCCGACGCCCGCTTTTCGACCACTTTGTATGCAACGGCAGCACCGCGCGTCGAAGGCACACTCGCGGGCGATTTGGTTCTTTATGGTGGCGGCGATCCTTCGCTGGGCGATCCCCACGCATCACCGGATTGGGCCGATCGCCTCGCCGAAGCGCTCGCCGCGCGCGGCGTGCGGCGCGTACATGGAAGCCTGATCGCGGACGACACGTATTTCGCCGGCCCTTTGTTCGGCGGGGGTTGGGAAGCGCTGGACCTCCAGGCCGACTACGGCGCACAGGCGAGCGCATTGGGTGCGCAAAACAATGTGGTGCATGTGAAGGTGGTCCGCGAAGGCGCGCGCTGCTGCATGGTCGCGATCGATCCCTCGGATTCCGGCATGCGCGTCGTCAACCTGACCGGCACTGCCGCGCCGCTGAATCTCTACCGGCCGCCGGGCTCCGACGTGCTGTACGCTAGCGGCAGCTTGCGCGCGAATCAGCCGCGAAGAACCTTCACGCTGTCGGCGCCGGATGGTGCGCTGTTCGCGGCCAACCTGTTGCATGACGCGTTGGCCCGGCGCGGCATCGCACTGGATGGCCAGGTGCGAGTGCTGCACTGGCCGGAAGCGGACGCTGCATTCGCAAACCGCCCGATCGAAATCGCCAGCATCACTTCGCCGCCGCTGTCGCAACTGCTCGTGCACATGCTGAAGCATTCCGACAACCGCTATGCGCAGATGCTGTTGCAACAAGTCGGCGTCGCGACCGCCCGCGCAGGCGTATGTGCGGATCGTATCGAGCCGCCGCAGACCAGCGCGGCCTGGGGATTGTGCGCGATGCGTGCGTTCCTCGGGCGCATCGGCGTCCACAACGGCGAGGCCACATTTGAAGATGGCGCGGGCTTGTCGCGGCAAGACCTGGTCACGCCCGCCGCAATCGTGAAATTGCTGGCGTGGCTCGCGAGGCAGCCGTTCGCGAATGTGTTGCGCGACGCGCTGCCGGTCGCGGGCATCGACGGCATGCTGCAATACCGCATGCGCGATGGCCCGGCCACCGACAACGTGCAGGCCAAGACCGGCACGTTGACGCACGTCTACACGTTGTCGGGCTTCGTCACCGACGCGGCCGGTGAGCGACTGGCGTTCTCGTTGCTGCTGAACCGCTACCTGCGACCCACCGATGAGTTCGGCCGCAATATCCAGCCGTCACCGCAATCCGACCTCGACGCGATCGCCACCATGCTGGCAAGCCACGGGGCTTACTGATGCAACGTGGCTGGAAAACCCTGCTGCCGGTCGTGATCCTGATCGCGGTGATTGCGTATCTGTACGTGCAGCAACGCGCCGCGCGCGCGCCGGCTCCGCCGCCCACCGTGACGACCGCACCGGCACCGGGCAGCGCTCCCGATGACATGGCCGCGCATTCGCCGTCGCCCGCTTCGTTGCCGACGTTCCTGCCGCCCCAGGCGCGCGACACCTTGGCGCTGATCGCGAGCGGCGGCCCGTTCCCGCATCGACAAGACGGTGAACTATTCGGCAACTACGAGCACCTGCTTCCAGCAGAGCCGCGCGGCTACTACCACGAGTACACCGTGGAGACGCCGGGCGCGCGCGATCGCGGCGCACGCCGCATCATCACCGGCGGCAATCCGCCGGTCGTTTACTACTACACCGACGACCACTACCGCAGCTTCCGCAGGTTCACGGTGCCGCGATGAGCGCGACCATCGACCTCACGAACACGGCCCAAAACGCCGCCTACCTCGTCGGCGAAACCGATCTGGATGCGCTCGACGCCGCCGCGCACGCAGAAGGCCATTTGGTGCGGCGCATCAGCCTGGCCGGCTGCCGCGACAAGCCCGACCTCTTGCAACGTGTCGCTTCTGCGCTGGCATTCCCCAGAACGTTCGGCGCGAACTGGGACGCGTTGTCCGACTGCCTCGGAGATCTCGAATGGCTTCCGAATGCAGGCGGCTACGCGTGGTTGTTCGACCATGCTGACGATCTGCGCACTGAATCGGAGGGCGATTTCGACATGCTCTGCGAGGTACTTGACGATGCCTGCAAGCACTGGAAGGACCGTGGCACGCCTTGCTTCGCATTCCTCGCGTTACCGGATGACGCCTTCGAATCCGCGCGCTGACCCCCCGGCATGCAGTTTCACCGCCACGCCAAGCGCCGCCGTATCGGGCGGCGGCTTCGCGAAGTATGCTCCCCGACATCCGCTTCCGACCAGAGCGCGCCATGAACCGCATCGACCTTCGCCTTCGCCCCATCTCCGGCATTGCAAAACGCCTCGTGCTGGCACTGGCGCTGATCGCCGCCCCGTGGCGAGTCGCCATGCCGGCACCCGACTCACCGCAGCAGCAGGTCTTCGCCGCGGAACGCGCGTTCGCCAAGTCCATGGCCGATCGCAATGCATCGGCGTTCGCGAGCCACGTTTCCGATGAAGCGATTTTCTTCAACGGCACCGGCGTGCTGCGCGGCAAGAAAGAAGTGCTCGCGGCGTGGTCACCATTCTTCGAAGGCAAAGTGCCGCCCTTCTCGTGGGAGCCCGATCGCGTGGAAGTCCTGCAATCCGGCACGCTGGCGCTGAGCACCGGCCTCGTCCGCGATCCAAGCGGCAAAGTCGTCAGCCGTTTCAACTCGATCTGGCGCCGCGAAGCGCCGGGCGTATGGCGCGTCGTGTTCGACAAAGGCAGTCCCGCCGGGCCGGGTGACAAGCGCTGAGTCTGCTGGCACCAACAGCCTTGCTTGCGGACACGTGTAGCGGGTGGGAAGATTGCGCCAGGCATCCGCGCCTGGGGAAAGACAGCCGGACTAGGCGGCAGAATTAGGCGACACGAGGGGGTGCAAGTCGTGGATTCGTTGGGAAATTCGCATCGCACACGACGCAACCCTCAGGTCGGGGTTCCCGGTCACGGTGATCAATACTCGCCCCGATATTGAGACGGCCGATGTGCCTGCCCGGCTCGACCTTCGAGGCGTGGGACGCTGCCGCTTCGTCGCTTGTCGTCTTACCGGAGGTTGGGAGAAACCCTGGCCGACGTCTCCTCCTTCACGCTGCAGCTTTGAATATTTCATCGAGGCGAGTGTAGCTGTGCTCCATGCCGTCGGTCATGCCGGTGGAAACCGCACCATCACGCGCCTCCTTCGAGGCGAACGTCAAATTGCAGACGAGCGTCGTGACGCCGTTCTGCTCACTGAGTTCAAGTGACACGATGCAGGGATCGCCAGCCGGCATGGCGAAGTCCATGTCGCCCGGGTCGTAGTATTGCTCGTGGACAAGCTTCGACGGGCCGTTGACTTCGGTGAACATGCCGAAGAAGCCGAACTGGCTTCCGTCTTCGCTGTTTCTCCACTGCCACTTGTATTTGCCGCCGACGCGGACATCCATGTCGCACACCGGCATATCCCAGCCCCCATAGCCCTGCCACTTCCGCACGAGTTCGGGCTTGATATGCGCATCCCACACCAATTGGCGGGGCGCATTGAACGTACGTGTGACGCGAACTTCGCGATCACTCGGCAATATGACTTCTGCGGGCTTGGGCATTGTCTTCTCCTTGGTACTTCATCGTGACTGCACGCCGCCCGGAGGGCGAATGAGCGGACAGCGCGCCGATATGTCCGCGCTATCTTTTCGTTCGTTTGCGCCTGGACGGTTTGGCTTGGAGTTCTTCGAGCAATGCATCGAGGCGCTGGTAGTTTTGTTCGAAGATCTCGCGGTAACGTTCGATCCAATCCACGGCCTCCCGCAATCGCTTCGGTTCCAGTTTGCGTGGACGCCGTTGCGCATCGACGTCCATGGAGATGAGGCCGGCGCGCTCAAGGACTTTCAGATGTTTGGAAACGGCCGGCTGGCTCATCTCGAACGGCTCGGCGAGTTCCGTCACGGTGGCCTCCCCCGTCGCCAGCCGAGCCAAAATGGCGCGGCGGGTGGGGTCGGACAGAGCGGCGAAGGTCAGGTCGAGGCGTTCTGAAGCTTGCATAACTGATCTTTTGTATAACGTGATGGTAATATACAAAAGCAAGACAGGCCAGTCAAGCCTTCGGGGTCACCTTTCCAAGGTTGGCTGTGGTGGGTGATGCAATCGTCGCGCCCCGGGCTGCGCCCGAACTACACGGGACGATACTATGCGGCCTTCGTCACTGGCCCGGATGGGCACAACATCGAGTCGTCTGCCACGAGTCCGAGGCTTGACAATTCACTCCAGCCGAGCGTCATCCCGCTGCGCGGGCTGCTGGGCGCTGCGCGCCGCTGAATTCATGCACCGCTTGTCGTGAAAGACCGGGCGTGCGTCAGCCCAGATAACACGGCCCGGTTTCGCGCACTTCCATGGTCGCCCACTCGGCAGCGGGACAGATCGCTGCGAGTTCCACCGCTTCTTCGCGCGTGGCGCAATCGACCAGGAAGAATCCGCCGATCATCTCGCGGGCTTCGGCGAAGGGGCCGTCGCGCAGGCTGCGCTTGCCGGCGCGGACTTGCAGGCGTTGGCCTTCGGAGTCGTTGCGCAACGACGAACACGCGCGCAGCACGCCGCGCTCCTTCAAGTCATCGGCGTAATCCAGCATGCGCTGGTAGACCGCCTTGCCCTCTTCCTCGGTGCGCTCGGCGCGCTGGCCGCGGGGTTCGGCGACAAACAGCATGTAGGCCATCGCTACTCTCCTGTCGTGAATCTGGTTTTGCTTGTTATCCCGGAACCTGTGAATCCCAACCATGTCTGTCCGTCATTCCGGGGCGGTCTGCGGTTTTATCGCAGACCGAACCCGGAATCGGTGTGGCGGCACGCACCAACTGCAAACCGATTCCAGATTCGGGCCTGCGGCCCGCTCCGGAATGACAAGCATGAGGAAGGTGGCTCGCTCAGGAATGACGAAGCCTGCGGAAGGCGGACCGCCCCGGAATGATGAGCGAGAGATTCGGTGCGAGGCCATCTACGCATCTCCGCACGCCGCGGCGCGCAGGTGCAGCAGTTCCGATTCGCGCGCGTTGCCGGTCAGCGATGCCGCGCGCTCGAATTCCGCCCTGGCCTCGTTGTGGCGGCCCAGTTTGAACAGCAAGTCGCCGCGTA
>DATFGT010000052.1:0-4985 GCA_035249175.1 Rhodanobacteraceae bacterium | reverse complement strand
GGCGGTGTTTACTTCAGAGTTTTTTTTTGCGCTCTTGCGCTCGTAGGCGGCGCGCTTTTCGGCGATCAGTTGCTTCTGCGCCTCGGAGAGTTCAGCGCCCTTGAGCAGGCCGATCGCAGTCAGATGTGTCTCGATGATATTGCCGAGTTCGGCCACGATGGATGGCATGTACACGCCGCCGGCCTTGAAGTAGCCGCCGCGCGGGTCGAACACGGCCTTCAGTTCTTCGACGAGGAAGGTGACGTCGCCGCCCTTGCGGAACACGGCGGACATGACGCGGGTGAGCGCCACGATCCACTGGAAATGATCCATGTTCTTCGAATTGATGAAGATCTCGAAGGGGCGGTGCATCTCGAATTCGGTGCCCTTGTTCAGCACGATGTCGTTGATGGTGACGTACAGCGCATGCTCGAACAGCGGCGATTTGATCTTGTAGGTCGCCCCGTCCAGGATTTCCGGACGCTCGAGCTTCTCGTGCATCTGGATAACCTTGAACTCGGGCGCGGCGGGCACCTCGGCCTGCGCCCTTTCCACGTGCGTTTCCGGCGCGGCCTTGGCCTCGTTGCCGAGCACCTGGTAGCCCTTGATCTTCTTGTTGATGCGTACGGTCATGGCGTGCGTTCCTGCGGTGAATGCTTGAGCTTGTTGCGTCGTGACGGTTACTCGCGCCATCCATGGTGCCCGCGCTTCGCGCGCGTTCGCTTCGCTCCGGTCTTGGGGCCGGGCCGCCGTTCGCAGGCGTTCCCGCGTGCGCGGGGGCGGGTGGCGGGAGAGCGAGCGGTCAGGAACGGAGGCGGTTTGACGGGTTGTCCGGACGTTCCGTGTTTCAAAAAAAGACGCCGGCCCGGCGAGGGCCGGCGCCTTGGTTGCAGCGTGATTACTTTTTCTTGCGACGCGCGCCTTTCTTGGCAGCCTTCCTTGCGCCACCCTTCTTGGCTGCCTTCTTGGTGGTCTTCTTGGCGGCTTTCCTGGCGCCGCCCTTCTTCACGGCCTTGCGTGCGCCTTTCTTGGCGGCCCTGCGCGTGCCCTTCTTGGCAGCCTTGCGTGCACCTTTCTTGGCTGCCTTCCTGGCGCCGCCCTTCTTTGCGGCTTTCTTCGCAGCTTTCTTCGCAGCTTTCTTGGCAGGCTTCTTCGCGGCCTTCTTGGCAGCCTTTTTCGCGGCCGGTTTCTTGGCGGCTTTCTTCGCCGCCGGTTTCTTGGCAGCGGGTGCGGCCGGGGCAGGCGCGACAGGCGCCGCGGGTTCTTCGGTGATGCTCCACGGGAACGTGGTTTCGTTGCTCATCGGATGCTCCTCCGGATGGATCGTTGACAGTGGACCACTGGTTGCAACTTCGAACGGCGACGCGCGTCGCCGTGGACGCATTCTCACACAATGAAAGCACGTGCGCGCATTCATTGTGTTACTTGTGCGATCGTCCGTGATCAACCTTTCGTGCGATCGTCCATGATCGCTGCCTTGGCGTTCGCTTCGTTCAACTGCAGCGCCTTCGGCCTTGGACCATCAGAACGGCCATCCATGGCCTGACTTTCCACAACGGCATCTCCGAATGCAGCTTGTCGATCGCTCGATTCAAAACTTCCCGTAGTAACCCTCTTTCAAGGCATCGAACAGGTTGGCGGCGGTGTGCATCTCGCCGTCGTACTCGACTTCCTCGTTGCCCCTGACCTCGACCACGCTTCCGTCTTCGAGCTCGAACCGGTAGGTGGTGTTGGCAAGATCCGCGTCCTTCACCAGCACGCCCTGGAAGGCGGCCGGGTTGAAGCGGAAGGTGGTGCAGCCTTTCAGCCCCTTCTTGTAGGCGTGGAAGTAGATGTCCTTGAAATCCTCGTAGGGATAATCCGTCGGCACGTTGGCGGTCTTGGAGATGGAGGAGTCCACCCATTTCTGGGCCGCAGCCTGCATGTCCACGTGTTGCATCGGACTGATGTCGTCGGCTGCCGTGAAATAGTCGGGCAGCTTTTCGTTGGGTTCGTCCGAACCCGGCTTGGCGTCGGCGTTGATCAGCGCGCGGTAGGCCAGGAGCTCGTAGCTCATCACCTCGACCTTTTCCTTGGTCTTGCGGCCGGGACGGATCACATTGCGCGAATAGCTGTGCGCGAACGACGGCTCGATGCCGTTGGAGGCATTATTGGCCAGTGACAGCGAAATCGTGCCGGTGGGGGCGATCGACGTGTGGTGGGTGAAGCGCGCGCCGGTTTCGGCAAGTTGTTCCACCAGCTCGGGCGCGACGTCCGCGACGCGCTGCATGTAGCGCGAATACTTCGCGTGCAGCACGCGGCCGGGGATCGAGTCGCCCGGCTTGTAACCGTCGTGCGCCATCTCCGGGCGCTTGCGCAGCATGTCGCCGGTGACGGTGTAGTCCTGGGTCAGGATTGGCGCGGGACCTTTTTCCTTGGCAAGTTCCAGCGCCACTTCCCAGCCGGCCAGCGCCATTTCGCGCGAGACGTCTTCGGTGAACTTCACCGCCTCGTCCGAGCCGTAGCGCAGCTTCAGCATCGCCAGGGTGCTGCCCAAGCCCAGGAAGCCCATGCCGTGGCGACGCTTGGACACGATCTCGTCGCGCTGCTTGGCCAGTGGCAAGCCGTTCACCTCGACCACGTTGTCGAGCATCCGGGTGAAGACCTTCACCACCTCGCGGTACTCGTCCATGTCGAAATGCGCCTTGGGCCCGAACGGATCGCGCACGAAACGCGTGAGGTTCACGGAGCCGAGCAGGCACGAACCGTACGGCGGCAAGGGCTGTTCGCCACAGGGGTTGGTCGCGCGGATGTGCTCGCACCACCAGTTGTTGTTCATTTCGTTGACGCGGTCGATCAGGATGAAGCCGGGCTCGGCGTAGTCGTACGTCGAAACCATGATCATGTCCCACAGGTGTCGCGCGCGCAGGTGTCCGTAGATCTTGCAGGCCACCAGGCCGTCGTCGCGCACGATGTAGTTGTCGTGGCTGGGCCACTCGCGCCATATCACTTTGGTTTCGTCCGTGAGATCGATTTCGTCCTTTTCCTTGACATGCACCGGGAACACCAGCGGCCAGTCGGCGTCGGATTCCACCGCCTGCATGAAGCCGTCGGTGACGAGCAGCGACAGGTTGAACTGGCGCAGCCGCCCGTCCTCGCGCTTGGCGCGGATGAATTCCTTCACATCGGGGTGCGCGACGTCGAACGTGCCCATCTGCGCGCCGCGGCGGCCGCCGGCACTGGACACCGTGAAACACATCTTGTCGTAGATGTCCATGAACGACAGCGGCCCGGAGGTGTACGCGCCGGCGCCGGACACATACGCGTTGCGCGGACGCAGCGTCGAGAACTCGTAGCCGATGCCGCAACCGGCTTTCAGGGTCAGCCCGGCTTCGTGGACCTTTTCGAGGATGTCATCCATCGAGTCGGTAATGGTGCCCGACACCGTGCAGTTGATCGTGGAGGTGGCCGGCTTGTGCTCGCGCGCGCCGGCGTTGGAGGTGATGCGCCCGGCCGGAATCGCGCCGTGGCGCAGCGCCCACAGGAAACGTTCATGCCATTTGGCGCGGAGCTCCAGCGTGGTCTCGACGTCGGCCAGCGCGCGCGCGACCCGCGACCAGGTGTCGTCCACGGTCGCATCGACCGGTTCACCCTGCTTGGTCTTCAGGCGATATTTCTTGTCCCAGATGTCCAGGGATGCCGGTTGCAGGGGAACCTCCGTGACCGCCCGCGCTATCTGTTGTGCCCGCGCCGTACCCATCTTGTCATGTGCCTCCGTGTCTTCCGGGTTCTTGTTGGATGCCCGGATGCCGACGACTATCCCTTGCCGCCACGCCGTTCTGGCGTCGCGTTCAAGGGTCCGATTTCATCGAGAAGGCGGTGCCGCACCGGTTTCGATGCTTGCCAATGCTCCGCCCAACCATTCGATCACCATCTGCTTGTCCCCCCGCCCGATGCCGTCTTGAAGCCAAACTCTTGGGCCAATCGACAGCCCAAGACACAAGATGTTGTGATCACGAGCGGAATCCAACCCTACGCTGACCCGGCGGGTCTGTAAAGGGCTGGCGAAAAAAAATTCGCGAGATCGAGCAGGGCGGCGCGGAGACCGGAAGCCGGAGGGCGTGAACGCCATCGCGACGATGGCTGTCCGATAATGCCGGGATTCATTTCCGCGCCCGAGGAGCCGCCATGACGTTCGCCGTTCGCCTGCCCGCCCTGATCGCGACTGCCGTGCTGGTGCTGGCCTGCGCGCCGCCGCCCGTCGCGGCCGGAACGCTTCCGGTTGCCGTGAACGGACAGGCGTTGCCCTCGCTGGCGCCGATGCTGGCGAAGGTGTCGCCCGCGGTGGTGAACATTTCCTCGACCAGCCACCGGCGGGTGGCGGTGAATCCGTTCTTCAGCGATCCGATCATGCGCCAGTTCTTCGGGCTGCCCGCGGTGCCGCCCTCGCGCGAACTGGTGCAGCAGTCGCTGGGTTCGGGGGTGATCGTCAACGCGAAGGACGGCTACATCCTCACCAACAACCACGTGATCGCGGGCGCGGACGACATCAAGGTGACGCTCACCGACGGCAAGTCGTACACGGCGAAGGTGATCGGGGCCGATCCGCAGACCGATCTCGCGGTGATCCAGATCAAGGCGCCCGGTCTTACCGCGCTGCCGCTGGCCGATTCCTCGAAGTTGCGCGTGGGCGATTTCGTGGTGGCGGTGGGCGATCCGTTCGGCCTCGGCCAGTCGGCGACGTCCGGAATCGTGTCCGGCCTGCAGCGCCAGGACCTGCGCCGCAGCGGCGTGCAGAACTACATCCAGACCGACGCCTCGATCAATCCGGGCAACTCCGGCGGCGCGCTGGTCAATCTCGACGGCCAGCTGGTCGGCATCAATTCGATGATCTATTCGCCTTCGGGCGCGAGCGCGGGGCTGGGTTTCGCGATCCCGACCGACCTGGCTGCGGAGGTGATGAAGCAGCTGATCGCGCACGGCAAGGTGGAACGCGGCACGCTCGGCGTGGACGCGCAGGATCTCAG